>DATFNP010000094.1:0-99231 GCA_035266345.1 Candidatus Sulfotelmatobacter sp. | reverse complement strand
CGCCGCCGGGCGGAGTGCAGGTAAGTATTTACTTGTACTCGGCTTGCTGGGTACCGCAGCTTGGACGAGCAGGAACGCGCTGGTCAGTCACGACAATGTCGCTGACACAGACCAATGGCACCAGTACTGTTCATAAGGCATGCCGTCGCCCGCGCCATACTCTTTCTAGCGGGCGACGGAGAAGTTTCCCGCCGTGTCAACAAAGAAGCATTCCGCTCTAGAACAGCTCAATAGCACGTACAACCTTCTTCGTGCATGGAAAGCGATCTCGAAAAGGAACGAGCGTTCTCATGGACTCGACAAGGTCTCGATTGAAGAGTTTAGGGAAAACCTCCACTCACACCTCAGCTGGATCAAGGAACAATTAAAGGATCGATCGTACAAATTCACTCCGGCTCGCGGCTGGCTTGCGCCCAAACCAGGCTCCCCCGGCCGCCCCATTAAAATACCGGCAGTCCGAGACCGCGTCGTACTCAAAGCAATAGCACAGCTAATTGAGCACCGCTTTGACGACTTCAACCTTCCCTGTAGTTTCGGATACGTAAAACAGGGGGGAGTTAAACGTGCGGTCGCCAAGGTTCAAGCGCTGGCGAAGGACGGCAATGGCGTGGTGCTAGAGGCGGACATCCACAAATTCTTCGATGAAGTGAATACCGCTCTTCTCTTTCCAAGGTTCCTCCGCCGGGTCGGTCTCCCAAGTCTAAACGCCTTAATTCAAGACGCTCTTCGCGTGGAGGTCGGTAATTTGGACGCATTCTCAGACGAGGAGAGGCAATTATTCCCAGCCGCAGATTCGGGAATTCCCCAGGGCGGCGTTCTGTCGCCCATGCTAGCTAATTTTTACCTGTATCCGTTCGATAAGGCGATGACCGATTCAGGTTTCAACCTGGTCAGATACGCCGATGACTTTGTCGTCATGTGCAAGACGGAAGAGGAGGCCCTCGCCGCCTACAACCTCGCAAAGAAGGTGTTAGAGGCTCGACTGAAGCTGAGGATCCATACTCTCGGAGAGAAAGATTCCAAAACACGAATCGTAGAATTCAGCCGGGGACTTAAATTTCTCGGCGTAATGTTTAAGGGCGGCACAATCGCGCCGGCTGAATCGGTGGTTAACAAATTCAAGCAGAAGATCCATGACAGACTAAATCCGGTACATGCGATGAGCCTACTTGAGACGCTAGTGGGCCTGAGAAACACCATCAACGGATGGGGCCAATGCTATCGTGAGTTTGACGTTCGCCAACTCTATCTGGACCTCGACGGCTACATACGTAAAGAGGTCTCAGAATACATGCACAGCAATGAGTTTCTGCTACACCGCAGCACCGCATCCAGAAAACAGATGCGGTTACTTGGAATTCCAGAGCTGAGCAGCCAGCTATAGAAAGATGTATTCGGCGAGGGCCGGGGGGTTCCAGAACCGAGAGCTACACTCCCACCGCTTCCCGCTTCGTCGCCAGCAACTGCCTCAACACGTACTGCCGGGTGCCCCACGTCTCGCTTTTGAGACGTGGGGATTTCCGTTGGGCTCACTAGGAAACGGATCGAGAACGTCCAGAGGGCTGAAGGCGAAGTCCCCACTTCTCGCAAAGTACGCGAGAAATGGGGCACCCGGTAACATCGAGAAGCCCAATACGGGAATTGAAACGGAAAATTCAATGCGCGGGCACCGACACCGCGAAGATGTGCGTTTACGCTTTCTTCATGCCTTGGGGCCTGAAGCGCTACTACGAGACCGGGGGCCTCCATTTCATTACGTGCAGTTGCTTTGACCGCATGCCTGTTCTGGGCACGCCGGAACGCAGAAATCTGCTGCTCAGCGTTCTGGAGCGCATGCGCGCCCGTTATCGGTTTACCGTAGTCGGATACGTCGTTATGCCCGAACATGTGCACCTGCTGATCTCGGAGCCACAGGAGGGGACACCTTCGACCGTGATGCAGGCAATCAAGCTGGGATTTGCACGGAGGGTGGTGGGTGGTTCCGGCGAAAATCCTCACTTCTCCCAAAACCGGGGAGAAGTGGGGCACCCGCAGAATTTTTGGATGAAACGGTTTTACGACTTCAATGTGTGGAGTCAGCGTAAGGAGGTGGAGAAACTGCGCTACATGCATCGGAATCCTGTCGTACGCGGCCTAGTCCAACGGCCAGAGGACTGGCTATGGAGCAGTTTTCGCGCTTATGCAAGCGGGGAGGTTGGGTTGGTACGGGTGAATGACTGGTCCTGGTGGGAGGAAAAGATCCGGACGAAGGTCTCGTAATGCGAGAGTGAAAATCCCCACGTCTCAAAAGCGAGACGTGGGGCACCCGTTTCATTTACACTCCCACCGCTTGCGGTTTCGTCGCCAGCAACTGCCTTAGCACATACTGCAGGATTCCGCCATTCGCGTAATACAGCGCTTCCTGCGGCGTATCAATGCGTACCAGCGCGTCGAACTCCGACTTCCCTGCCCGCACTTTTACTTGGCGGCCCGCGGCGAAGTGCTCGACCACGTCGTGGATGCCGGCGATCTCGAACACTTCCTCTCCCGTCAGCTTGAGCGATTCGGCGTTCTGGCCTGCCGGGAACTGCAGGGGCAGAATGCCCATGCCGACCAGGTTGGAGCGGTGAATGCGCTCGTAGCTCTCAGCGATCACGGCGCGCACGCCCAGCAGCGCCGGGCCTTTGGCGGCCCAGTCGCGCGACGAACCGGAGCCATATTCTTTGCCCGCAAGGATGACGAGCGGCGTGCCCTCGGCGCGGTATTTTGCCGACGCGTCGAAGATGGACATCTCGGTGTTGGTGGGCAGGTGGCGGGTGAATCCGCCTTCGGTTGCGACCAGTTTGTTGCGCAGCCGGACATTGGCGAACGTTCCGCGCACCATGACTTCATGATTGCCGCGCCGCGAGCCGTAGGAGTTGAAATCCGCCGGCTTGACGCCATGTTCCTGCAGATACTTTCCCGCCGGGCCGTCTTTCTTGATGGAGCCCGCGGGAGAAATGTGGTCGGTGGTGACGCTGTCGCCGAGCACGGCCAGCGCGCGCGCATTCTTGATCTCCTGCACGGGCGAAGGCTTCACGTCCATGTCGTCGAAGTAGGGAGCGCGGCGGATGTAGGTGGAGTCTTTTTCCCAGGCGTAGGTCTGGCCCTTGGGAACGGCGAGGCCGCGCCAACGTTCGTCGCCCTGAAAGACCTCTGCGTACGACTTCGTGAACATCTCGGAGGTAATGGAGTGCTGCATGCTTTCTTCAATCTCGCGCTGCGACGGCCAGATATCGGCGAGGTACACCGCTTGACCGTCTTTGCCCTTGCCGAGCGGGTCTTTGCGCAGGTCAATGTCAATCCGTCCGGCGAGCGCGAAGGCGACCACCAGCGGCGGCGACATCAGGTAGTTGGCGCGGACTTCGGAATTGATGCGGCCCTCGAAGTTGCGATTGCCCGAGAGCACGGAGGCGACCACGAGGTCCTTTTCGTCAATCGCCTGCGACACCTCGGCCGGCAGCGGCCCCGAGTTGCCGATGCAGGTGGTGCAGCCGTAGCCGACGATATGGAACTTCAGCTTTTCGAGATAGGGCATCAACCCGGCGGCTTCAAGATAATCGCGCACGACCTTGGAACCAGGCGCCAGCGAAGTCTTGACCCAGGGCGGAACCGTCAAGCCTTTCTCGACCGCTTTTTTCGCCAGCAGTCCGGCGCCGATCAGCACAAAAGGATTCGAGGTGTTGGTGCAGGAAGTGATGGCGGCGATGACGACGCTGCCGTGCTGGAGGGAATCCTTCAGCGGACTGCCTCCGTTGTGCGGCGCCGCGGGCTTCGTCCCCGACTTCGGCTTGATCAGCGAAGGCAGCGCCTTCTGGAACGACTCCGCGGCCTGCGACAGCACGACGCGATCCTGCGGGCGCTTCGGCCCCGCCAGACTGGGCTCCACGGTGGCAAGATCGAGCGAGAGCAGTTCGGAGTATTCAGCTTCCGGAGTCTTCTCGTCGTGGAACAGGCCCTGCTCGCGCGCATAAGCTTCAACCAGCGCAATCTGCTCCGCGCTGCGCCCGGTGAGGCGCAGGTAGCGCAGACTCTCTTTATCAATCGGGAAAATACCGCAAGTTGCGCCATATTCCGGGGCCATGTTGGCGATGGTGGCACGATCGGCCAGCGACAGATCACGGAGGCCGGGACCAAAATATTCCACGAACTTGCCGACGACTCCATGCTTGCGCAGCATCTCGGTGATGGTCAGCACCAGATCGGTCGCGGTCGCGCCTTCGCGCAAACGTCCAGTCAACTTCACCCCAACCACCAGCGGAATCAGCATGGAAACAGGCTGTCCCAGCATGGCCGCCTCGGCCTCAATCCCTCCCACGCCCCACCCCAGCACCCCCAAACCATTCACCATCACGGTGTGACTGTCGGTGCCTACCAGGGTGTCGGGGTAGGCGGTGCGTCTGCCGGGTGATTCGTGAACGAAGACAACGCGGGCGAGGTATTCGAGATTGACCTGGTGGACGATGCCGGTGTCAGGGGGAACGATGGCGAGATTGCGGAATCCGGTCTGGCCCCAGCGAAGGAAGGAGTAGCGCTCTTTGTTACGCTGGAATTCGAGCAGGGCGTTCATGTCGAGGGCGCTGGCGGTGCCGAATTCGTCCACCTGGACGGAGTGATCGATCACCAGCTCGACCGGCTGGAGCGGGTTGATGAGCGCCGGGTCGCCGCCGAGTTGCTGCATGGCGTCGCGCATGGCGGCGAGGTCCACCACGCAGGGGACGCCGGTGAAATCCTGCAGCAGGACGCGGCTAGGCGTGAAGGCGATTTCTTTTTCCGGTTTGGAGTTGCGGTTCCAGGCCGCAAGAGCGCGGATTTCTTCTTTGGTGACGTTGCGGCCGTCTTCGGTGCGCAGCAGGTTTTCGAGCAAAATGCGCAGGGCAAAGGGCAGGTGTTTGGTGGAGATCCCCTGCTTGTCGAGGGCATCGAGGCGGTAGATTTCGTATTCCTTGTTGCCGACTTTGAGAGTAGAGCGGGAGTTGAAGCTGTTCACAGACATGATGGCCTTCCTTGGAAGGAATGATTTCGCGCACAGGCGTGCGGTATTACGCAGATTCCAACCTCATTAGTGTAATTCGTTTGGGCGGAAATTGCGTAGTGGGGTTCGCAGGCGGCAGTATCTGGCACTTTTCGGGCACTCATTGGGCGGACGGGCAGGAGCTTTATTGTAGAATCGCTCGTAGAGCCCTTTGCCGGGACGGGACCTTATGAGTCGGGACCTTATGAAAAGACTAGCTGTCTTCCTGTTAGCCGCGACGCTGAGTGTGGGCCTCTCCGTTCCAGCCCAGGCTCAGTACCACACCACCCCCAAGTCCGCGAAGGCGCAAGCCAAAGCTGACCGCAAAGCGGCGAAGAAGCAGCAAAAGGCAATGAAGAAGGCCGCGAAGGCGCAACGCAAAGCGCAGCGCAAGATGGTCAAGCAGGACAAGAAAAACACGCATCTGCCCTCGCATTACTGAGCGGCGACGTGGCCCGGCCCTCAGGGACTAAAGCCCGCTTCGTTATTGCCTCTGGCGGCACGGCTAAGGGCGCGGGGGCAGCAGTTCATCGGCAGTTTGTGGGGGGGTGGACTGACCATTGTCCCCGGTTTTCCCCGCTTCGGAAAAATTGGGAACGTCCCGTCTGTCCACGGTTTTCCACGGTTTTCTAAAGCAATTAGAGAGTTGGCTTGAATAGAACCCAACGCCACTACCCAGAATGCCGCGTTCCGGTTGAGCAGGTCGTACACTTTTCGGTTTTTGCGCGCGGCGGCGTGAACAGTCTGCCACGTGTAAAAACACTGAGTCGCTGCGTCGACATCGTTATCGAACGCCTGTAGTTCTTCCTCAAATTCTACTTCTGGATCGGTTACAAATTTAGCCACCGAAGGTCCTCCTTTTGTAGAAATTCGGGGACAGACGGGACGTTCCCAGCAACTAGTTTGCATCACACCCCAAAGAGAACCGCAGGGCAGCACACACTTCATTCATCCGTGCGGCACTAAGCTGGGCGACGCGTCTTCCTAACCGCTGTTGAGATACAGTCACTGCGTTGTGGACGTTTACTGCACAAGGGGACTTCATGCCGTCTTCCTCGTTCAGAACGACTTCCGATGGCACGCCGCGAATTGTGGAAGTGACAGGCGCAACCGTGACCGTGGATAAATAGGCGATGGCGCTGTTGCGGGTGAGCACGAGGGCCGGTCGTTTTTTGTCGGGCGCGGCAAACTGGTAGAGCCGAACTTCGCCTCGGGCTATTCTTCCTCGGGCTATTCCTGCGGCCACATGGCCTCCGATTCCCAACCCCGCGCTTCCGCGTCGGCTGGCGGCTGTCGCGAGTAGCCCTGACGGTCGCGCTCTTCACTGGCTCGCAGTTCTAGCCGACGGAGATGTTCCCGCAGGGCGTCGCGCACCAAAGCGGAACGGTTTCGCCGAGTGCGCTTCGCGGCCTGGTCGGCGGCGTGTAACAGCTTTTTATCGAGCACGATTTGAACGATTTGCATATGTGGAATCTATTCCACAGTATACTCCACATACCGCATCATCATCCACTTCCCACTCCAAATTTCGCAAAGAACGCGAAATTTAGAATGGGCCACCCGGACTCCTTCCACTGGCGGAGCTTGCAGGTTACGATGAGCGCAGTTAAATTAGGTGCGAGAGTTGGAGCTTGTACATGAAAAGGAGCGTTCCGATGGAATCTGCCTCTGCATTCATTGACGAGAAGATCAAGGAACTTGGGGACTGGCGCGGGAAGATGCTCGCGAAAGTGCGCGAGATCATACACGAGGCAGACCCTGAGATCGTCGAAGAGCGGAAGTGGGTCAGGCGGACATCGCCGGGGACTCCCGTCTTTTCCCATGGCGGCATCGTCTGCACGGGAGAGACGTACAAGAACGTCGTCAAGATGACATTTGCCAAGGGAGCTGCGTTGCAGGACCCTTCCGGTCTATTCAACTCCAGCCTCGAGGGGAATGTCAGGCGCGCCATTGACATCCACGAAGGGGACAAGGTCGATGAGGCGGCGTTGAAGGATCTCATCCGCGCTGCAGTGGCGCTCAATCTCAAGGGCAAGAGCAAACCGAAGCCCAAGCGAAAATCCCCACCCCTTCGACAAGCTCAGGGCAGGTTCTAAATTTCGCAAAGAACGCGAAATTTAGAATGGGGCACCCGCAGCGGGCCGACTAGCTTCATCGCAGGTCCCGGCCACATCGCCTCCCATAGGGGAAGAGCTGCGGCACCTGACGTTCTAGGTTCGGTACCGCCTAACGGGCGCCGGTCCAGACCTGGTAGATCACGACTCCAACCATGAAGACCAAATAGATTCTGAGGAACCAGAAGAGAAATCTCTCGGTGCCATTGAGCTGGCGACGGGCTATGCGGTGTTTAGCCTTGGCGGAGATGATCTGATCGGGTTCGAGGGCGGCAACGACGGAGGCGGTAACGCGGCTGACTTCATCGCCGTTGGCGGAGTCGAGTTTAGTTTCCATTTAAGAAGTCCTTCCGAACGAAGTCCCTCAGGGGCTAAAGCCCTGACAGAAAGAGAAGCTTTATCGCAGCGCTAAAGCGCTGCGCCACCCAAAATCGAGTTTCTCAAGAAACTGTAAAGCCCCGCTTCTTTATTGCTCGTTAACGGCAGGGCTGAAGCCGTGCCCTTCCCAACCGATCCTGCGCCAGAAAACTAACTGCCTCCAATTAGTGACAGGGCATGCGGCGCGACGACGCTGACGCCGAACAGCAGGCCGGCTGCGATGAGCACGACCACCACGCCGAGCGCGAGCACGTTGGCCCACAAGGGACTGACCAGGTCGCCCATGATTTCGCGATCGTTGACCAGCAGGTAGAGGAAAAGCAAGGCGGGCGGCATGGCCAGAACCGCGATCACGTTCACCACCAGCACGATATAGACGAGGGGAATGCCGGGGATTAAAACGAGTCCGGCGGCGGCGGCAGCCTCGACGAGCAGAACCAGATAAAAAGATTTCCCCTGCTGAAAGGGAAGATTCAGGCTGTGGGGCCGGTGGGCGACTTCTCCGAAGGCGTAGGCGGAGGAAGTAGAAATGGTGACGGCGGCGACCATGCCGGCCTCGAACATTCCCAGGGCAAACAGCGCAGCTCCCCAATGGCCGACGAAGGGCCGCAGGGCCTGGGCGAACTCGGCCGCTTCGAAATTGCCCGAGGACATTCCGTGGGCGAACAGGGGAGCGGTGGCGACGATGGTGGCAAGCGCAGCGAGGGCGGCCAAAGCCGCGCCCAGCACGGTATCCACGCGGCCGTAGCGGATGTCGCGGGTGGTGAGGCCCTTATCGGCGATAGCGCTCTGCTGGAAGAACAGCATCCACGGGGTGACCGTGGCGCCGATGTCGGCCAGGAGGATCAGGATGGTTTCCTGCGTGAGGCCGCCGGGGAGCGGCTTCCAGGAAACCATCGCGCCGGTGATTTCTTTCCAATGGGGATGGCTCAGCAGAGCAACGGGCACAAACACGAGATTGAAGGCGGCGGCGGTGAGGGTGACGCGCTCCCAGGTCCAGTAACGGTGAGCCAGGAGAGCCGCGACCAGGACCAGCCACGCGCCGAGAACGGCGACCGCGGGCGGGACGCCGAAGAATCCCAGGCCGGCACGGATGGCAATGAACTCGGTGACCAGAGTGAGAAAGTTGCCGAGCATGAGATCCACCATGGAAAACCATCCCCAGAAGGGGCCGAAGCGGTCGAAGATGAGCTCGGCATGGCCGCGGTGGGTGGCGGCGCCCAGGCGGACGGTCATTTCCTGCACGACGCAGGCCATGAGGAACGTCAGCACGACAAAGGGGAGGAAGAAGCCGACGCCGAAGCGGGCGCCGGTGGCGGCATAGGACAGCATGCTGGGGCCGTCGTTCTCGCCGAGCATGACCAGGATGCCGGGGCCAATGAGCAGCCAGAGGAGCTGTGCCCGCGACCACGGGCCATGATGGGTGCGGGTTTCGAGAACGCGCTCGCGGTCGTGGGCGCGGTCAATGTCTTCGTGCGTGATTACTACGCCGCCGGGGGCGGTCACCTCGCCGTCGCGGATGGGAAGGAATTTTCCCTGCGGTTTCGATGTTGTCTTCAATCCGTCCATGCCAACGGGAAAGGTGATGCAGCAGGCGCGTGGCGCGTCGTGCCGGCGTGTTAGCGCCAGTATATAGGAAAAGATAAACCATGGTTAACTATTTTGCGGGAGATATTCGGAAGTCGCCGAACCCCCACTTCTCGCGCACAGAACGCGCGAGAAATGGGGCACCCGGTAAAGCAGTGTCAGCGTTTGGGGCGGGGGGCGGGGGAGAGCCAGACTCGTTCCGAAGCCGCGGGACCAAGAGAAACCTTTCCCGCTGGCGTGGACAGGGTCAGGGTTTGATCGTAGTTGCGCTCCAGCAGACGGAGGCGGGCTCCGGGACGAACGCCGCGGGCCTCCAGAAATTCGAGCAGGCGCCGGTCGCGTTCATAAATTCCGCTGACCGTGTAAATGACGTCTTTTTCGGCGTCGGCGAGGAGAACCAGGCCGCGTCGGCGGCGACTGGCGGGGCTTTCCATTTCACTCAAGTTGCCGTGGGGGCAGGCAGCACCGGGGCCAAGTTTGGCCAGGAGTTTGGCTTCAAAATCGGGCGAGACGGCGTGCTCCAGGCGCTCGGCCTCGTCGTGAACCTTCCACCACTCCATGCCGAACAATTCGGCGAGCATGCGTTCGATCAGATGATGGCGGAGGGTGAGCTTGCGGGCGATCTTGCGGCCGGCGGGGGTGAGTTGCACTTCGCCTCCGCTCTCGACGCGGACCAGGCCGTCTTTCTTGAGGCGGCGCAAGGCCGTGGTCACGGCGGGCGGAGAAACGTTGTGCCAGTCGGCGAGGCGCGCGGAGATGACGGTTTCGCCCTCGCTTTCGGCTTCGAGAATGGACTTGAGGTAGTCCTCTTTGGAGACGGTGATCATTACTGCCGGGATTATACTCGGGGGGCTTAAGCGCAGTTAATTGATGATTGTTGATTCTTGATTGTTGATTGAAAAGCCGTCCACACGATGGAGAGCTGCCCTAGCCATGGATTTTCAATCAACAATCAACAATGATAAATCAACAATTTGGTTTCCCGGTTTGACAGCGTTCCTCCTGAACCCCTAACCTGATTTTCTCTGGCTATGAAAGTTCTGGTCCTAGGCAGCGGAGGGCGCGAGCACGCGCTGGTGTGGAAGCTGCGGCAATCGCCGCGGGTGACGCAGCTATATTGCGCGCCGGGAAACGGCGGGATTGCCGACGACGCGGAATGTGTGGCGGCGGACCTGAAGAACCTGGATGCAATTGCCGGGCTGGCGGCGCGCCTGCAGCCCGATCTGACGGTGGTGGGACCGGAGCTGCCGCTCACTCTGGGCGTGGTGGATGAGTTCACAAGGCGCGGCTGGCCGGTATTTGGTCCGACGCAGGCGGCGGCGCAGCTGGAGTCGAGCAAGAGCTTCGCCAAGGAATTTCTGCAGCGGCATCACATTCCGACGGCGCCGTTTGCGATTTGCGATTCGATCGAGCAGGTGCGCTCGGCGCTGGGGCATTTCCACGCGCCGGTGGTGGTGAAGGCCGACGGGCTGGCCGCAGGTAAGGGCGTGGTCATTGCCAGGAGCAAGGAAGAAGCGGCCAGCGTGGCGGCGGAGATGCTCAGCGGAAGGATGCTGGGCGAGGCTGGGGCGCGAGTGGTGCTGGAAGAATGCCTTAAGGGAGATGAGCTGTCGTTTCTGGTGTTCAGCGACGGCGAGCGGGTGGCGCCGCTGGTGGCGGCACAGGACCACAAACGCGTGGGCGATGGGGATAGCGGTCCGAACACGGGCGGCATGGGAGCTTACTCAACGGCCGACATTGTGGACTCGCAGATGCGCGACTGGCTGGTGCATCACATTGCGCGGCCGGTGGTGGCGGGGATGAAGGCCGAGGGTGCGGAGTTCAGGGGCGTACTGTATTGCGGGCTGATGATGACAGCGCGGGGACCGATGGTGCTGGAGTTCAACTGCCGGTTTGGCGATCCGGAGACGCAGCCGATTCTGATGCGGCTGGAGAGCGATCTGACCGAGGCGCTGGAGGCTTCGATTGAAGGACGCGTGAGCGAGGGAGATTTCAAGTGGTCGCAGGATGCGTCGGTGTGCGTGGTGATGGCCTCGGGAGGATATCCGGGAACGTTTGAGGTGGGGAAGCGGATTGACGGGCTCGATGCGGCGGGCGCGGTTTCAGGAGTGAAGGTTTTTCATGCGGGGACAACGCGGCGCGACGGAGCTTACTACACTGCAGGGGGGCGCGTCCTGGGAGTGACGGCGCGGGCTGGGGATTTGAAGACTGCGGTGGAGCGGGCTTATGCGGCTTGCGGGAAGATTGGGTTTGATGGGGCGCATTATCGGAAGGATATTGCGGGAAGGGCGCTGAAGAAGTGAGCGAAAAGCCCCACTTCTCGCGCAGAAAGCGCGCGAGAAATGGGGCACCCGCGCGAAGCACAACCTCGCTCAGGATGACAACGGTTAATGTATGGACGTTCAGAGGAGAGAGATGAGCAGGATTTTGGTTTCGATTGTGATGGGGAGTGATTCGGATCTGGAGATCATGCGCGAGGCGGGGAAGGCGCTGGACGAGTTCGGGATCGCGTATGAGATGGATGTGACTTCGGCGCACCGGTCGCCGGATCGCACGGCGGAGTTCGCGCGCAAGGCCGCAGGGCGCGGAATTCAGGTGATCATTGCAGGGGCGGGCGGGGCGGCGCATCTGGCGGGGGTAATGGCGGCACATACTACGCTGCCGGTGATTGGAGTGCCGATCCCTTCGACTTCTCTGAACGGGATGGATTCGCTGCTGGCTACCGTGCAGATGCCGGCGGGGATTCCGGTGGCTACTGTCGCGATTGGGAAGCCCGGAGCCACGAATGCGGGAATTCTTGCGGCGCAGATGATTGGGCTGGCGGATGCGGCGGTGGCGAAGAAGCTGGCGGTTCACAAGGAGAAGCTGGCGCGGGGAGTGGAGGAGAAGTCGAAGAAGTTGAAGGAAAAGTAGAGTTTACGATCCGCCTTAGACTCAAAGTCAAAACCCCCACCCTGTCGCCAAAAACGCGACAAGGGTGGGGCATCCTCAGTAGGGCTCGAAGCTACAGCTTCAGGCCTTTCAAGTATTCGCGGAATGGGGCGCCTAGGTCGTCGCGCTTGAGGGCGAATTCCACCGTGGCCTTCAGGAAGCCTAGCTTGTCGCCGGTATCGTAGCGGCGGCCTTCGTAGACGTAGGCGTACATCTTTTCTTTCTTCAGCAACATTCTCATGCCATCGGTGAGCTGGAGTTCGCCGCCGGCGCCGGTTTTCGTGTGGGCGAGACAATCGAAGATTGCGGGCGTGAGGATGTAGCGGCCGATGATGGCCAGGTTCGACGGGGCCTCTTCGGGCTTGGGCTTTTCGACCATGTTCTTGATCTCGAACAGGCGGCCGTTGAAGCCGGCGGCAGGCTTGGCGTCGAACACGCCGTAGGAAGAGATCATCTTGCCTTCGACGACCTGAGCGGCGATCACCGAGCACTGCTTTTCATCGAACACATTCACCATCTGCTTGAGCGCGGGGACGGGATTGTCAATGACGTCGTCGGCCAGGAGCACAGCGAAGGGCTCATTGCCTACCAGTTCGCGCGCCATGAGCACGGCGTGGCCGAGGCCGAGGGCTTCCTTCTGGCGAATGTAAGCCACGTGCATCATGTCGGAGATGTTGCGGACGATCTTGAGCAGATCGGTCTTCTTGCGGTCCTCCAGCATGTGCTCCAGTTCGTAGCTGACGTCGAAGTGGTCCTCGATGGACTGCTTGCCGCGGCCGGTGATGATGATGATCTGGTCGCAGCCCGAGGCCATCGCTTCTTCGACGCCGTATTGGATGATCGGCTTGTCAACGATGGGAAGCATTTCCTTGGGCTGAGCTTTGGTGGCGGGCAGGAAGCGCGTGCCCAGTCCGGCGGCGGGAAAAACGGCTTTGCGGAGTTTCATCATGGGGGTGGTTGGTCGTCGGTTCAAATCGGAGCCGACCAATTGTAAATGGTCGCGTTGGGCGTTTGCGACCAGAGGGCCTAGTTTAGAATGTCGCAGGTTGGCCTCTTTCTCACGAAGGTGATGTATGTCACGAAGAGTTTCTTTCGAAGTACTCACCTTGATGGGAGTCTTCCTCATTGTGAGAATGGCCTTCGGGCTTTGGCTAAAACTTTATTCATCGTGGCAATCTGGATCCGGTGTCGCAAGATTTTCCAGGAGCTAGATCAACTGGGCGAGCGAGTCGGGGATGGCGCAGTGTCCCGGTTGTCGAAGCACGCGGTTGCCCTCAGCTACCTTGGCTATGTCGTCATCTACGAGCTTACGTTCATGCATCGTCGCTAAGCCGTATCTTTCGCCCCTTCGGGGCTTGCACATCTTCCGCTTTCCACCCACGGCTTGCGCCGTGGGCTGCATTCTTTCACCGCTTCGCGGCTGGAGCGTCGCAGTCCCTGCACTCAGCGAGCGCTTCGCGGCTTACGAACGCGATGGGCCGCTTGTTTCCGAACCGACTTCTGATGCTGATTCTTCTGCGGCTAGTTGCTCCAGAACTGTGCGCAAGGCACGGAGGACTTCGCCGGCGGCTGTAACTTTCAGAACAAATTTCAGCATGCCGTCTGGGGTGAATTGCGCGCCTTTTTGTGCGGAGACGAAGCGGGCGAGTTGCTCCGGGTCTACGGCCGCGTTCTGGCGGAACTTGAAGGTGACGGAGTCGCGCCGGCGCTCGATGGCATTCACGCCGACGCGCATGCACAGCAACTTCAGGCTCGCGTAGTCGAGCAGATTGCGCACGGCGGACGGGGGAGGACCATAGCGGTCCTGCAACTCCGATCCAACGTCGCTCAGCTGCGATTCGGTTTCCACGCGGGCTACACGCTTGTACATCTGCAGGCGCTGATTTTCTTCTGGAATATATTCCGCGGGAATGCGGATGTTCAGGCCGAGGTTGAGTTGGGTCTCGGCCTCGTCGGGGGCGGCTTCGCCCTTCATTTCGCGAACGGCGCGTTCGAGCATCTGGGTGTAGAGTTCGAAGCCGATGGCCTCGATGTGTCCACTCTGCTCGCCGCCGAGGAGGTTGCCAGCGCCGCGGAGTTCCAGGTCGAGAGCGGCAATCTTGAATCCAGCGCCGAGGTCGGAGAATTCTTTCAAAGCGGCCAGGCGGCGGCGCGCGATCGGCGTCAGTTCGACTTCCTTCGGGATCATCAGGTAGGCATAGGCGCGGCGGTTGGAGCGGCCGACTCGTCCGCGTAACTGGTAAAGCTCGGAAAGGCCAAGGCGGTCGGCGCGGTTGATCAGAATGGTGTTGCAGAGCGGGATGTCGAGGCCGTTTTCGATGATCGTGGTGGCGACCAGGATGTCGGCTTCGTGGTGCATGAACTGCAGCATCACTTTTTCGAGCTCGGTTTCGCCCATCTGGCCGTGGCCGACGATGATGCGCGCCTTCGGAACCAGTTCCTGCAGCTTGGCGGCGATTTCCCAGATGCTTTCGACGCGGTTGTGAACGAAATAGACCTGCCCGCCACGCTCGAGTTCCTGCTCGAGGGCGGACTGGATGAGCTTGTCGTCCCAACTGGCGACCACAGTCTGAATCGCCATGCGGTCTTTCGGCGGAGTTTCGATCACGCTCATGTCGCGCAGACCGACCAGCGACATGTGCAGGGTGCGCGGGATGGGAGTGGCCGACATGGTGAGCACGTCCACCTGCTTGCGCATCTGCTTGATGCGCTCTTTGTGGCGAACGCCGAAGCGCTGCTCCTCGTCCACGATGAGCAGGCCGAGATCGGCGAACTTGAGGTCTTTCGAGAGCAGGCGGTGGGTGCCGATGAGGATGTCTATTTTGCCGGCTTCGCTTTTCTGCAGAATTTCTTTTTGCTGCTTCGGGTTGCGAAAGCGGCTGATCATTTCGATGTTGACGGGGAACGGTCCGAAGCGCTGCTTGAAAGTTTCGTAGTGCTGGAAGGCCAGCACGGTGGTGGGAGCGAGTACGGCGACCTGCTTATTGTCGCCGACGGCCTTGAAAGCCGCGCGCATGGCGACTTCGGTCTTGCCGTAGCCGACGTCGCCGCAGAGCAGGCGATCCATGGGCAGGGACGATTCCATGTCGCGCATGACGTCTTTGATCGCCTGCGCCTGATCTTCGGTCTCACTGAACTCGAAGGCGTCTTCGAACTCGCGGACGAATTCGTTGCCTTCGGGAAAAGCGTGGCCTTGCGCTATCTTGCGTTGGGCGTAGAGCTTGAGGAGTTCGTCGGCCATGTCTTTCATGGCCTTGCGCACGCGCGCTTTGGTCTTGGCCCACGCCTGCGTGCCCAGGTGACTGAGCGCGGGCTTTGCGCCTTCGGAAGAGCGGTACTTCTGAATCAGATCGAGGCGGGTGAGCGGGACGTAGAGCCGGGCGGCCTCGGCATATTCGAGCAGCATGAACTCGGCGTTGCCATCGCCCTGATTGATTTCCTTCAGGCCCTGATACTGGCCGATGCCGTGTTCGACGTGGACCACGTAGTCTCCGACCTGCAGGTCGCGGAAATCGGAAAGAAAGGCCGAGACTTTTGACTTCTGACGCTGCGGGCGCGAGGCCACGGTGTCGGATTCGTCAAACAGGTCGCGGGCGCCGAAGATGGCCAGGTTGGCTTCGGGCA
This sequence comes from Candidatus Sulfotelmatobacter sp., assembly GCA_035266345.1. Classification (GTDB taxonomy): domain Bacteria; phylum Acidobacteriota; class Terriglobia; order Terriglobales; family Acidobacteriaceae; genus Sulfotelmatobacter. The sequence continues at coordinate 83,565 of DATFNP010000094.1, read as the reverse complement.
GGAGCACGCCATCGGGCACATAGGCCTTGGCCAGAGTGGTGGTCAGGACTTCGCCGGCGAAGTAACTGGTTTCGTCGGCGTAACTTTCGCCGCCGCGGGTGCGACTTCCCAGGCGGAAGGAAACGTTGTATTCGGTGAAAATGTCGGCGAGGCGCTCGACTTCGCCGGTGTTGGGCACGGCGAACATCACTTGCTTGCCGTCGCGGGTGATTTTCTGGACTTCTTCGAGCATGGTCGGAACGGCGCCGTGGAAGCGGGGAGTGGGCTGGGTGAGGAAGGCGACGGCAGAGTCGGCATCCGCATCTGCGTCTTCACCCCGAGTAATGCCGAGATGTTCGACATCGGCTCCGGTGAGCGACTGAATTGTCTGCCACCACTTTTCCGGGGGCAAATACAAATCTTCGGGGCGGACGAGATTGCCTACACCGCTGCGTTCGTGGGCTTCGGCAACGCGGGTCCAGAAGCGGTCGAATTCGGTGCGGATCAGGTCGGGTTCGTCGAGCAGCACGGCGGCGCGGGGCAGAAGATCGAAGACGCTGTGGTCGGCTCCGGCGACGGGAGCGTAGAACTCCCAGCCCGGGAAAACGGTGACTCCACCGGCGCGAACGGCGGCTTCGATGACCTCCTCCGACCCGGTGATGCGTTTGCCGGAGAGGCGGGTGTGGATGGCGCCGAGCAGATGATCGCTGACGGGGGTTTCGGTGAGCGGCAACAAGAGCGCTTCGTCTATCGGATTCGAGGAGCGCTGCGAAGCGGGATCAAAGCGGCGGATGGAATCCACTTCATCGCCGAAGAATTCCACGCGAACCGGGCGCTCGGCTTCCGGAGAATAGACATCGAGGATGCCGCCGCGGACTGCATACTGTCCCGGCATTTCGACGACGTCAGCGGCGCCGTAGCCGACGGTGTTCAGGTGCGCGAGCAGGTTGTCGAGATCGAAGATCTCGCCGCGGCGCAGGGTGCGGGCCAGGTCGGCGTAATAGTCGGCGGAGCGCAGGCGGATAGCGGTGGCCGCGATGGGAGAGACCACGATCGAGGCCTTGCCGGTGGCAATTTTCCACAGGGCGGTGGCGCGTTCTTCCTGGAGCTCGGGGTGGGGCGAAAGATTCTGGAATGGGAGCACGTCGCGGGCCGGCAGGGCGACAACGGATTCGGGATCACAGGCGGCGGTGAGTTCGCAGAAGCCCTGCAGCAGCGGGACGAGGTCCTCAACCGCGCGGTTGTCGTTGACTACGAGGATCAGGGGGCGGTCGGCGGCGCGGCGCAACAGCACGAGCAGCAAGGCTTTGGCCGTGGGAGTGAGTCCGGAAACACCAATCCGCCCCGTGCCCTCCTTGAGGTGGGAGGCTACACGCGCAAAGCCGGGAAGCATTTCCACGTCCGCGAAGAGTTCGCGGACGAAGGGAAGAAGCATGCCTTTTGATTTTAGCAGGAGCGGACTGGCCGTACATGGGAGCTTGCTATTCAGTTTCCTCGAATGCAGGAAATATTGAATAGTTTGACGTTCACCGGGCATCAAGGTAAAACGATTGCAGTTTCTGTGGGGTTGTCTGCGGGGACCGGGTTTTCCATTTCGAACGACTGGGGATGAACGGGAATGCTTGCGTCCAGGTGTTATCCAACCGCGATCTCAGGATTTTGGGCGTTCGAACTTCTGACGGGGGAAAAAATCATGAAGAGAGTTTCGTTGCTGTGCAGCATCGTGGTGTTCTCATCCGCCCTGGCATTCGGCCAGACACTCACCCAGGCGGATCGAGACAAGGGCGTGCAGTATCTGCAGCAAACGCGCGACGGCGTGGTTGAGGCCGTCAAGGGTTTGTCCGAGGCTCAACTGAAGTTCAAACCGGGGCCAGACCGGTGGTCGGTCGCGGAAACGCTGGAACACATTGCCCTGGCCGAAGATTTTATTTTCCAGAACACCACCGACAAGATCATGAAGGCGCCGGCGGGGGTTGCAAGTCGAGACACGGCGAAGATTGATGCCGGGGTCCTGGCCATGATACCGGACCGAAGCCATAAGGCGCAGGCGCCGCCGCCGCTGGTCCCAACCGGGCGCTGGACAGAAACGGAGAGTCTAGAGCATTTTCTGAAAAGCCGGGCGAAGACGATTGAATTCCTGCAAACTACACCCGATCTGCGCCAGCACGTTGCGGACAGCCCTCTGGGGCAGCCGCTGGATGCCTACGAATGGTTGTTGTTTATTGCAGCACACAGCGAGCGGCACACAAAGCAGATTCTGGAAGTGAAGGCGGATGCGAACTTCCCAAAGAACTAGACTGTAAGGAAGTCTGATCTGTGAGACAGATCGAATCACAACATAAGATCGAATCACAACTTTAAGGAGATACGCAGATGGAAACAAGACCAACGCACGAACAAGCACAACTCCATTTACAGGTTTATGAGATGCGGCGCGAGGCGCGTTTGCGCCAAGGGCGGGACTGGTTCTTCAAGAACTACTTCGTAAACAACATGGAGGACACCATGCGGCTGGCGGGGCCGGGCACGGAAAACGGCGCGTTCGTCGGGATGGTGCTCGGCTACTGGGAGCAAGCCTGCGCGCTGCTCAACTATGGACTGCTGCACGAGGATCTCTTCTTCGAGACCAGCGGCGAGTTTTATGGAGTTTGGGACCGCGTCAAGGCGATTGTCCCGCAGGCGAGGGAACTGTACGTGGCGAAGGGGTACCTGGCCCACCTGGAAAAGGCGGCCAAGCGCTACGAGGCCTGGAGTGAAACCCGCTCCCCCGGCCATATCGCGGCCATGGGCGAGTTCATGAAGAAGATGCGCGAGCAGCTTCAGAAGGCGGCTTAGGAGGAGCTGGATTGCCCCACTCTTCGAAGAAATGGCGGAGGGTGGGGCAGCCGGCATTTCCTGTGCAGTGACATCAGGAGGAGAGGAATGAGCAGAGTACGAGTTCTGGTGGGCACGCGAAAGGGCGCGTTCATTCTGGAGTCGGACGGCAAGCGGGAAGCGTGGCAAGTAAGCGGGCCCCATTTTGCTGGCTGGGAACTGTATCACCTCAAGGGATCGCCGGCCGATCCCAATCGCATTTATGCATCGCAGTCGAGCGGATGGTTCGGACAGATCATTCAGCGCTCGGACGATGGGGGAAAAACGTGGCATCAGCCGGGAACGCCCGCCGGACAGGCACCCGCGGCGGGGCCTCCCAAGGCGGAGAGCAACAAGTTTGTTTACGATGCGTCGGGTGAAAGCGGCAAGCCGCTGACCACGCATCAGTGGTATGACGGGACGCAGCATCCGTGGGAGTTCAAGCGAGTGTGGCATCTGGAGCCGTCGCTGAACGATCCCGACACGGTTTATGCGGGAGTAGAGGACGCCGCTATTTTTCGCTCGAGCGATGGCGGGAAGAACTGGAAAGAACTCTCGGGCCTGCGTGGACACGATACGGGCCCCCAGTGGCAGCCGGGCGCGGGCGGAATGTGCCTGCACACCATCATTCTTGATCCCAGCTCTCGTACTCCGGAAACCCAGCGGATGTACATTGCGATTTCTGCGGCGGGCGCGTTCCGCACCGACGACGGCGGGAAGAGCTGGAAGCCGATCAACAAGGGGCTGTACTCGCAATATATTCCCAACCCCACGGCCGAGGTCGGGCACTGCGTGCACCACATCGCGATGAACCCGTCGCGTCCGGGGGTGCTGTTCATGCAGAAACATTGGGACGTGATGCGCTCCGATGATGCGGGCGAGCAGTGGAAGGAAATCAGCGGAAATCTGCCGACCGACTTTGGATTTGTGATTGATGTGCACGCGCACGAGCCGGAGACGATTTACGTGGTCCCCATCAAGAGCGACGGGGAGCACTTTGTGCCCGACGGCAAGCTGCGGGTCTACCGCAGCCGCACTGGCGGCAACGAGTGGGAAGCGCTGACCAAGGGCCTGCCGCAAAAGGACTGCTACGTGAACGTTCTGCGCGACGCCATGGCGGTGGACTCGCTGGACAAATGCGGGATTTATTTCGGGACCAGCGGCGGGCAGGTCTACTGCTCGCCCGATGCCGGGGATTCGTGGGCTCCGATTGTGCGCGACCTGCCGGCGGTGCTTTCGGTGGAAGTACAGACGCTGGGGTGAGCCGGTGTTTCGCTGCGGCGGTGATGTGCTACTGGCCGTTCGGCGGCCGATAGGGGAGATTTTTCCCAGATATGTCCAGGCTTCGCGTCCACAGCTTTGGGATTTCCCTTGAGGGCTACGGCGCCGGCCCCTCTCAGAATCTCGACAATCCGCTCGGCGTTGGCGGCATGGCGCTGCACGAATGGGTGTTCGGAACACGCACCTTTCGACAGTTGCATGGCCAGGAGGGCGGCGCTGCGGGGGTTGATGATGACTTTGTCGCACGGGGCTTTGAGAATATCGGAGCGTGGATCATCGGCCGGAACATGTTCGGGCCGGTCCGCGGACCCTGGCCAGATGATCGTTGGAAAGGATGGTGGGGCGACAATCCGCCGTTCCATACTCCGGTTTTTGTGCTCACCAACCACGCCCGCGCATCGTTCGACATGAGCGGAGGCACAACTTTCCACTTCGTCACCGATGGCATTCACGCCGCGCTGGAACGCGCGGTTGAGGCGGCAAAAGGTCAGGATGTGCGGCTGGGCGGCGGGGTGGCGACCATCCGGCAGTATCTTCGCGCCGGACTTGTTGATGAGATGCACTTAGCCATGTCGCCGATCCTGCTCGGTTCCGGAGAATGCCTTCTGGAAGGCATGGACGCGCCCAAGCTTGGATATCAATGCACCAAACACGTTTCCACTCCCAGCGTGACGCACTTCGTCATCACGAAACGGGCGAGCATGCCATGATCCGAGTCATCCTGCCTTCCCATTTGCGAAACCTGGCGCAGCTTGGAAGTGAAGTGACGCTCGACATTGAAGGTGCAGTCACGCAGCGCTCGGTGCTGGACGCGCTGGAAGCCAGTTATCCCATGCTGCGCGGGACGATCCGGGATCATGTCACGCTGCAACGGCGGGCGTTCCTGCGGTTCTTTGCCTGTGAGGAGGATCTGTCGCATGAGTCGCCCGACGCGCCGCTGCCCGAGGCGGTGGCGGCGGGGAGGGAGCCGTTCATTGTGATTGGAGCGATCGCGGGCGGGTAGGAACAGCAGATTCCTCGCTCCGCTCGGAATGACAAAGTGAGCGGGAAGGTAAAAGCTGCTCCTTCTCAACCGTGCCCCACGTCTCAAGAGCGAGACGTGGGGCACCCGGCTCGGAATCTCGCCGCTACTGCTTAACACTCTCCAGCAGTTTTTTCTCTGCGTCGGTGGGCGGCTCGAATCTTCCTCCGAGATACCGGGCTAGGAAGACTTCAGACGCCGCGTTGAAAGCCATGCGGTTCTCCGGGCGCGCGAAGCCGTGGCCTTCGTCGGGGAAGACGTAGTATTCCACCGGCTTATTGTTCTTGCGCATGGCGGCGACGATCTGATCGCTTTCGGCTTTGTTGACGCGCGGATCGTTGGCCCCCTGCCCGATCAGCAGCGGCGCTTTGATCTGGTCGGCCTTAAATAAGGGAGATTGCGTCTTCAGGAAGGCCTCGTCCTCGCCCATGCGCTTGTGAAAGATCGCGACAAAGGTGGACCAGTAGGGAGGAATCGTCTTAAGCAGCGTATTGAGATTCGAAGGACCGACGATGTCCACGCCACAGGCGAATGCGTCGGGCGAGAAGGCGACCCCGGCGAGCGTGGCGTATCCGCCATAGCTGCCGCCCATGATGCAGATCTTGTTGGGATCGGCAACGCCCTGCTTCACCACCCAGTCTTTGCCATCAAGCAAATCGGTGTGCATGGCGCCGGCCCACTGGCGATCTCCGGCATTCAGGTACTGCTTGCCGTATCCGGTGGAAGCGCGGAAATTGGGCTGCAGGACAGCATAGCCGCGGTTGGCCAGCCACTGGGCCCAGGGATCGTATCCCCAGAGGTCGCGGCCCCACGGACCGCCGTGAGGAAACACGACCATGGGCAGGTTCTTGGGATCGGCGCCGGCAGAGGTGGTGAGGTAGCCGTAAATGGTCATGCCGTCACGCGCCTTGTACTCGATGGGGCGGACCTTGGCGAGCTTGTACTTTTCGAGGTCAGGGCGGTTGCTGAACAGCATGGTGGCTTGCTTTGAGGCGCGATCGTAAAGGTAGTAATACACGGGCGAGTCGTCGCCCTCGAAGGCAACGATCCATTTGTCGTCGTTGACATCGCGGCTGATGTCGCTGATGTCGGCGTCGCGGACCTTGCGCAGGGCGTCGAAGTCGGCCTGGATGTCTTTGTCGAGAATCTGGAAATCACGGCGCTCGCGCAGGAAGACCACCGCCTGCAGTTTGTTGCTCTTCGGGTGGGTGAGAGCGAACGAGACATCGAACTGCGGATCTTCGGCGACCACAGTGCGCTTGCCCGTTGCGATCTCTACCGAGAGCAGCCGCGCGGCATTGGCATCGAGCGAGGTGATAATCCAGAGGGCTTGGTTGTCCGGAGAGAAGCCGACAGTATTGCCCAGCGTTTCCTCTGGGCCCCATTTGATCAGTTCGCGCCAGGGAGACTTGGCGTCGTTGCGCACGCGGATCAGCGTGCCGCCATCATCGGTGGTTATCTGGGCGCCGCGCACCTGCAGATCGTGATCCGCCTGCCATCCCAAAACATCGCCCGGGTTCTGGGTGTCGAGGGTCAATTCACCGGACTTGAGATTCACGCTGTATACGTCGAACACCTTGGGATCGCGCTTGTTGAGCTGGATCAGCAGCGTGTCGGGGTGATTCGGTTCGAGAGCCAGGATATCGGCGCGCGCCTTCTCGAACGGAGTAAGGTCTTTGGTCTGCTTGCTGGCCAGGTTGGTCTGGTAGATGCGCCAATTCTCGTCACCGGCCTGATCCTGAGCGTAAAGGATGTTCTTGGAATCGAATTGCCAGAAAAAATTGCGGATGCCGCGCTTGCGGTCGTTGGTGATGACGTGATCGTCGGTCTGGCCCAGCGTGCGCACCCAGACATTCAAGACACCCTGGTCGGGCGCCAGGTAAGCGAGCAGGGAGCCGTCGGGAGAAATCTGAGGCGAAGTGCGCTCGGGATTGCCGAAGAGCACGGCGCGGGGAATCAGCGCAGCTTGGGCGAGCGCGAGTGTAGGAAGGGCAAACAGGAGAAAAAGAACTACAACGCGGGACAGGCGGAAACGCCGCATGAGAGTACCTCCGTGGGAGACAGAATTCTACCTACAGCCCGGTACGAGAAACAAGGAGGGGAAGTTCCGCGAGCGAGATTCATCCCCGCAACAGGGGGCGAGTCAGGCAGGTAGGGCCGCCGCTGCCGTTAATGCAGAGTTCGCTGGCAGGAAACGTGCGGACATCGAATCCAGCCTGGCGAAGGCGGTCGTTGGTTTTGCGATTTTCTGCGATGGCGAGCAGACGCTTCCCTCCCAGGGCGAGCACATTGCAGGCCAGCGTGTCGCGTTCGGAGTAGTCAATCTCGACGAAGGTGAATCCGCGGGCCTTGAGCAGTTCGACCGTCTCGACTGCAAGCCAAGGAAGATCAACGATGGCAGTCTTTTCGTCGAGCAGGCTGATCAGGGACATCAGGTGCAGACACGCGGAGGGGCCGGGGCCGAAAGGCAGCGGCGCTGAGAGAACCTCGATTCCTTTGGGCGCAAGCAGGGCGCGCACCTGCTCGATGCCGGCGGCATTGGTGCGGTAGCCGTGGCCGATGAGCAGCGTGGTCGGGTCGAGCCAGAGGATGTCGCCGGCTTCGGTGGCGCCGGGCGCGATGATCTTCGCGAGAGTGGGAATTGCCAGCCGCGTGCAGAAGGACGCGTGATTTGCGCCTTCCGCCACGCGATTGGCTTTGCCGGGGCGCATGACGATCAGGCCAAAGTCGGTGGCGAGAGAGGCATCGTGGGCGTAAACGGCGTCGAGAGAGAGATCGGCGGCGGGAGTAAGTTCGACCACATCGGCGCCGGCGGTTGCAAGCTCGCGGCAGAGCGCGTCGTGCTGTGACTGGGCGGTCTCGAAATTGGGGGCGTGGTGAAATCCCAGATCACGCCAGCGAGCGGCACGCTCGGGCTGGTTCCAGCCTGCGGTGCGCGGCGAACAGACCAGGACGCGCTGGATCGGGCCGACCATGGAATGGCCGTTAAATTGAGCTGCGGTAGCGGTTTCCGTCATGTCGCCTCGAGATGGAAAACAGCAACTCTGTTGTATGGCATTTTGACGTGTGCTGTCCATTCGAAACGCCTGCCTTCGGCGGACTGGACAGCCGAGAGCCTGCCCTGAGCTTGCCGAAGGGGCGGCTGTCCCCACACCGCGCTAAAACTCAATGTGGGCGCGGAAGGCGGGCACGACAACCGGACCGCGGTCGCGGTTATAGCCGGGATTGTTAACGTGCTGCACGCCGGGCGCGAGGTAGATGCCGCGCCACACATGGACGGTGTAATACGACTCGAGAATGCTCTCGCGGCCGTAGTTCAGGTTGCCATCGCCCAGGAGAAAGCCGAGGCCTCCGGCGGCGAGATAGTTCTGGTGATCTTTGCTGATGGCGTTGCTGACGAAGGCGATTCCGGCGCGATCCTGCTTGCGATGCCACCATGCGCCGCTCGCACCCACACCTTCGGCGAAGGTTTGATCCACTTCGGTGTAGGCGAAGGATTCGGTCTTGCCGTTGTCCCATCCGAAGCGGCCGAAGGCAGTCAGGTAGTGCGTGAGATTTTGCTCGACGTTGATGCCAAAGCCGTACTTGCGCGTGATGTGCCAAGGGTGGTCGGTAATTGCGGGAGTGGTTCCGGCCTCTTCCGCTTTGAGGATTTGATCGCGGTAGATGCCCATGTTGGCGTAGTTGGTGAAGGCGAGGAGGCGGATCGCGCCGGCTTTCTTCGGGATCACGCCATGGCGCAGCTCATATTCGAAGTTTTCGGCGTGAGCCTGCCAGGGCTTCCAAACCAGATCAATGCCGTTGGCGACCTTGGGCATGAGGCCTTCGGCGAAGCGGAATCCCCAGTTGCGGTCTTCGTAGTCGGCGGTGAAGCCGACGGTGTAGCCGCGGGTGTCGGCGGCATAATCCCAGGCGCCGTTGTTGTCAATGGTCCAGTTGGTGAACTGGAAGTGGGTGTCAGAGCCGACGGAGTTGAGGTCCAGGAAATCCGGCATGGTGAACTTGCCAAAGCGAATTTCGAGACGGCGGCGCGGGAGTTCGTCAAACAGAGAGAGCCAGTTGCGCGGATTTTCGACTTTGTCCTGGCTCAGCGCGAACACTTTGTGGATCATGCCTCGGCCCAGATAGGGCGCCTTGCTGAGCAGCGGGTTGCGGACGATGTCGAGATCGGTGTCGCCGGCCAGCCCGAGACCGGTGCTGAGGGCGGCGCCGCCGGCTTCTTCAATGTCCACCAGGAACTCGGTGGAGTTGTCGAGGCGCACTCCGGTGTAGAGCGTCATCACGCGGGAGGTTGCTTTCTCGTAGTTCGGGCTGAGGCTGTGCGGGCCGCTGTAGAGCGCATGAAAGTCAGGGTGCGTCTGGAAAATGAAGTTGGCCTGGCCGGACAGCCAGAAGCGCGTGTTCCGGAAATGCGGGAACATGGCCTGGGTGCTGTCGTCCGGGGGCGGATCAGGAGGATCCGGTGCGGCGGTCGCGCTGACCGGCGGCGTGCCGGGCTGCTGCGCGGGAGACTGCGGATCAGACTGCTGCGCGCAGACGGGAATGGCCACGGCGAGGGCAAGGATAAGGGCGAGCCACGGGGGGCGCCCGGCGAGGGGAACAAGCCCCACCGTATTGAAAATGGATTTCAATTTCAATTGCATGCCCCCACCGTAATCGGGCGCCCGGCCTCGCTCCGTGAGGCGCGGCACGCCTCAAGTGACCGCCAGCACAAGCCGATTCCAGTTCTGTAACACGATCGGCGGAACTCTTGGTTAACGGCAGTATACCTGAAATCGTTAACTACAGTTAATATCTGCGCTTGGGAATTCCGGCCGCCCAATTGAACCCCTGCTCGTCCCACGAGCCTACGCAGCGTTGGTTACAGGAATGTTACAGCTGCGTGGCACGTCAGCCTGGATCAGCAGTCCTCCGCCGCCGCCCAGCACATCCGGAGCTGGCGCCGGCCGTTGCTGCCGGTGACCACGACCCAGCTCATGCGTAGAGAGTTGTGTTGCGTACTGCTTTCCCTCTGCCACGGAGAGGCATCTTCGTAGCGGATTACACGCGCGAGCTGGGTCGTCGCCATCGCCATGGGTTGCGCGAATAGAGTGATGCAGGCCATTGTCGTTCCCTCCTTTCTTTGGATTTGAGCCAACCTGTCGCAAATGCCGGGAATCGCACGCCTTCAGCAGCTTCACTCTTTTCGAAAAGAGCGGCGTCAGAAAGCTGGGTGATTGGCAAGACCCAACTTCCTTATTCCAAATTGGTTGTCGGGTAGAAGAAGCAGAGGTGAGGCGATAGGGGGAGCAATTCCTATCGGGTCACATCCACCGCTTCCAAGCCCGGGAGCCGCCGGACCTTTCCGGGAACATCTCCTGCACTGCTAGTATTCAAAGGTTCTGACAAAATCCGGACGCGGGGGAGATGACTCTCGCCCAGGAATTTTATATCATACCCCCCTAGGGTACCTGTCAAGCAAAAAATGCGAGGCAATGTCAACAATATGAAAGACAAACTCCCGGAAATTTCCAAAGAAAAGCAGAAGCTGTTTTCGCGAATCAACCGCCTGGGCGGACAAATCGGAGCCGTGGAGCGGGCGGTGACCGACGGGGATGAATGCGCGGACATCCTGATGCTGCTGGCGGCGATCCGCGGCGGCGTGAACAGCCTGATGGCGGAGATCCTCGAAGATCACATCCGGTTGCACATCACGCATCCGGATCGCGGGCCGGACTCGCGGGAGGAACTCACGGAGGATTTGATTTCGCTGGTAAGGGCGTATCTGAAGTGAATGCCTGCTGAAGGGTTGGGGTGCGCGGGCGAAGCGCTCGCGCCACATTACACCAAAATCAAAAAGGACAGCCCGGAGCCCCCGAGACTGTCCCTCAAACCCTCCCGGTTAGAAGGGCAACTTGATGAACTGAGGGTAGCGCCGGGATGTTGCGAAGTGATTTCAGAATGATGAATATCTGATAAATTTGCGGCGCGGGGAGCGCTGCTATAGTAGTCGGTTGCACTCGTCATCTTCTGACATCTTTCTGGACGTTTTAGTTTCTCCGGAGGGAGGATTCGATGCCGTCCGTCACATCGCGCAAAGTCGAGCAGTCGCGGCGTCTGCAGCAGCGCGCGGAAAGCATGATCCCGGGGGGCGTGAACTCGCCGGTGCGGGCATTTGGTCCGGTCGGCGGAGAACCTCCGTTCATGGTGCGCGGCAAAGGTTCGCATATCTGGGACGCCGACGAGAACGAATACATTGACTACATCGGGTCCTGGGGGCCGTTGATTCTGGGTCACGCGGAACCGGGCGTGCTCGACGCGATCGTGGCGGCGGCGTGCAACGGCACGAGTTTCGGCGCGTCCACGCCCTCTGAGGCGGATCTGGCGGAGCTGGTGCTGAGTGCGTTTCCGCACATGGAGAAAGTGCGCTTCGTGAGCTCCGGCACGGAAGCGACCATGTCGGCGATCCGGCTGGCGCGGGCCTATACCAAACGCAAGTACATTGTGAAGTTTGAAGGCTGCTATCACGGCCACGCGGATTGCCTGCTGGTGAAGGCAGGCTCGGGTGTGGCCACACTGGGGATTCCGGGATCGGCAGGCGTGCCCGAAGAGTTCACGCAATTCACGCTGGCCCTGCCCTTCAATAACCTTGCGGCAGTCGAGCACGCGTTCCAGAAATTCAAGCACCAGATTGCCTGCGTGATTGTGGAACCGGTGGTGGGGAACATGGGATGCGTTCCGGCGGCAGACGACTACCTGGTGGGCCTGCGGCTGTTGACCGAGCGCGAACGGTCGGTACTGATCTTCGACGAAGTAATGACCGGGTTTCGCGTGGCGTTTGGCGGAGCCCAGGAGTTGTACAACATCCGTCCCGACCTGACGACCATGGGGAAAATTATTGGCGGAGGGCTGCCTGTGGGCGGGTACGGCGGGCCCAAGGAGATCATGTGCCTGGTGGCGCCGCTGGGGCCCATGTACCAGGCCGGGACGCTTTCGGGGAATCCGCTGGCCATGGCGGCGGGGTGCGCCATGCTGAAGCATCTGCGGGAGCGCAAGGCAGAGATTTATCCGCGGCTCGACAAGATGAGCGGAGAGTTGGTCGAGGGCGTTGCCGCGGCGGCGAAAGAAGCGGGCGTTGCGTTGTGCCATAACCGCGTGGGCTCCATGTTCACGTGGTTCTTCCAGCCGGGTCCAGTGACGGATTGGGATTCGGCGGCGAAGTCGGATACGGCAGGGTTTGGAAAGTTCTTCCGCGGGATGCTGGACCGTGGCGTGTATCTGCCGCCTTCGCAGTATGAAGCGGCGTTTCTGGGCGCGGCCCACACGGAGCAGGACGTCGAGAAGACGATTGCGGCGGCGAAAGAGGCGTTCGCCGGGGTGCGCGGATAGATGCGCCAGACCAGCTTAGCTGAAGGCTGAGGGCTGGCTGACGGCTGCTTGTCCCATCATCTGTGGGATGGTAACGAATTCGTAGCCTTCCGATTTGTAGCGGGTGATCAGATGGTCCGTAGCCAGGACGGTTTGTGAGCGATCGACGCCGATCTGCCGGTGGCCGCCATCATGCAGCAGGATCACGTCTCCTCCGCGGATCTGGCTGGTGACCTTTCTTTCAATCTCAGCCGCCGGCGGCGCGGTCCAGTCGTAGCCGGTCACATTCCACATCACGGGTTCAAACCCCAGCTCGCGCGCGATGCGGAGGACAGCGGGGCGGCGTCCGCCGTACGGTGGGCGGAAGAGACTGGAATGCTCGCCCACGGTTTCCTGCAGCGCGACCCGGCAGCCTGAGAGTTCCCTGCGGATATGGGCTTCGCTCAACAGGGTCAGCAGCGGATGAGTCGTGGTGTGGTTGCCGACGATGTGACCTGCTTTGACAAGGTCGCGGGCGATGCCGGGGCGCTGGCTGACGTAGCGGCCGATGAGGAAAAAAGTCGCATGCACCTGGTGTTTGGCGAGCACTTCGAGCAGGCGCAGGGTGTGCGGGTCGTTGGGACCGTCGTCGTAGGTGAGCGCGAGTTGCTTTGTTCCTCGGGCCAGGCCTGTGAACGTGCGGCCGTACCACTGTCCGGTGGGCGCCATGGACTGATATCCGGCGGCGACGGCGGCGGCGGTCAACGAGGCGGCTCCGGTCAGGGCAAGGCCAAGCATGATGGGATTGTAATGGATTGAGTAATTGGGGAATTTTGTAATTGGGGAATTGAAAACCGCAGCACGGGAAGTTCAATCACCCAATCACCCGATTCCACAATTACCCAATCGCTCCTGTTAACTCTTCCCGCAATTGCCAGTGAGGCGCAACCGAGATATCCTGCCACTTCGGAAACATCGCGAGCGGCGTCCTAAGAAAACGTCCTAAGAAAACATGGCCAAACTTTTCGAACTCCCCCGGTACATTGCAGTGGAGGGTCCCATCCGAGTGGGCAAGAGCACGCTGGCCGGCATTCTGGCCGAGCGGTTGAACGCGCAGCGGGTGATGGAACCGGAGGCGAATCCGTTTCTCGGTTCGTTCTACGAAGGCGAGCGGGGGGCGGCGTTTCAGGCGCAGCTGAGCTTTCTGGTGCGGCGGTTCGAACAGTTGCAGGCGCTCGACCTGGGTTCTCGGTCGCAGCGGATCGTGGTTGCTGATTTCATCTTCGAAAAAGACAAGCTGTTTGCCTGCCTCAATTTGACCGACCAGGAACTCGACACCTACAACCGCTACTACAACCATTTCCGCGAAATGCTGCCCACGCCCGACCTGGTGATTTACCTGCAGGCCACGCCCGAGGTGCTGAAAAAGCGGCTGAAGAAAAAGAATGCCCCCGGAGAGCGGGCGGTGAGCGACGAGTATCTGGAGGAAGTAATCAAGGCCTACGAGCACTTCTTTTTTCACTACACGTCGTCGGACCTGCTGATCGTCAACACGTCCGAGATTGATTTCGTGGACCGCAACGAAGATCTGCAGGAACTTCTGCGCAAAGTCACCGAACCCATTAAGGGCACGCAGTACTTTCTGCCGCTGGGCGGGCAGGAAGCGGCCAGCGCGTAGGCCACTCCCGGCCCGTTCGCGTTACAATTGGCGGCTGAACGGAGGCTGCCATGCGCTCCTTGTCCGTGCTTCTCCTGCTCCTGGTTTTCCCTTCACTTTCGGTATCTCAGGAAGACCATCACCACGCGGTAACCGAAGAGGAAGTCGGTTCGGTTCATTTCGCGACTTCATGCGGCGCTGATCTCGCGAGTAACTTCAACCGCGCGGTCGCGCTGCTGCACTCGTTTCAGTACGAACAGGCACGGCAAGGATTCACGGAGATTTCGGACAAAAACCCGCAATGCGCGATGGCGCAATGGGGCGTGGCTATGTCTCATTACCACGGAATGTGGGACAACGGCGATACTGCTGCCGGCCGCTTGGCTCTCCAGAAGGCCCAACAGACCGCCGCCAACAACCCGCAAACGACTCCGCGGGAAGCAGCTTACATCGGCGCGCTGGCCGAAATTTACCGGGAAGACGGCAGGGACGTATCCGCCCATGGCCCGGCCTTTGAGCAGAAGATGGCCGCGTTGCAAGCGGCCTATCCCCAGGACGACGAGGCTGCGATCTTCCATGCACTTAGCCTTGCGATCACCGCGCCCAAGACGGATAAGACTTTTGCCAACCAGCGGAAGTGCGGCGAGATTCTCGAGCCCCTCTTCGCCAGGCAACCGCATCATCCCGGCATCGCGCACTACATCATCCACTGCTATGACAATCCCGTGTTGGCCGAACAAGGTCTGGGCGCGGCCCGCGTGTACGCCAAGATTGCTCCGGCCTCAGCTCACGCAAATCACATGCCTTCGCATTTGTTCACGCGTGTGGGGTCGTGGGATGAGTCCATCAACTCAAACATCCGGTCGGCGGAATTGGCTGCCGCGGCCGAGGCAGACTCAACGAATGGAGAGGCGCGGGATCAGCGGTTGCACGCCATGGACTACCTCGAGTATGCGTACCTGCAGAGTGGACGCGTGAGCAAGGCCAAGACTGTATTCGAGGAGATGCACTCGCTCTCGCCAGTTTCCGGGCTTACACTCACGGGCGATTATGCGCTGGCTGCGATTCCAGCACGCTGCACTCTCGAACTGGGTACCTGGGAGCAGGCCAGTCAGCTTCGAGTGCGTGAAGAAGGCGTGCCGTGGGCGCAGGCCATTACATGGGTGGCGATCGGTGTGGGAAGCGCTCGCGCGAAGCATCTGGAACGCGCGGGCCAGGCCGAAAAGGAACTGGCCGCTCTGCGCCACGCGATTGCGAAGCAGGGGAATTCCTACTGGTCGAACCAGGTGGAAGTGCAGCGGCGCGAAGTGGCCGCATGGATCGCGGAGCAAAGGGGAAATCCTTCGGAAGCCCTGCGACTGGCGCGATCAGCCGCAGAACTCGAAGAGAACATGGATAAGAGCGCGGTCACGCCCGGAGCCGTGACGCCAGCCCGCGAAATGCTGGCGGAGCTGCTTCTGATGGAACATCATCCGAAGGAGTCGCTGCTCGAGTATCAGAACGTGCTAAGGATCGCGCCGAACCGTTTCAACGCCTTGTACGGCGCGGCGAGTGCAGCAGAATCAGCGGGGGACGCCAGCACCGCCAGCAGCTATTTCCGCAGGCTAATCGAGGTGGCTTCGGGAGATGAGAGAACGGAACTGAAGGTGGCTCGTCAGAGGTTATTGGCGGATAAAGACGGCGGTGAACGGAACGTCGAACCGGCAACCCATTGATTTAAATATGGTTATGACGTGATTTCTAGCTCTAGCCAAGACCCCTAGGTTGCAACTACAATAGCCGAGGTTCATCTAAAGTTGTAGAAACTTGAAGATGGGTACAGGCTCTATCCGCCCGAGGCGGAGGGGCACTGGAGGACATCATGAGTCTCACCCCGATCAGCGGGCGGATGCTTGACGAGTCCCGCCCGAAAATCACCACTGCGTCTCTGCGGGAACAGAAACTCCGACACGAACCGATCACCTGCCTGACCGCCTACGACTATGCCTCCGCGCGCCTGGTGGATGAGGCCGGCATTGACATGGTGCTGGTGGGCGATTCGCTGGCCCAAACCATGCTGGGCTACGAGAATACGCTCTCGGTCACGATGGACGAGATGCTGCATCACGTGAAGGCGGTGCGGCGCGGCGTGAAGAACGCGCTGCTGGTGGCCGACATGCCGTACGGGGCTTATCAGATTGACTCGCAAACCGCCGTCAACAATGCCATGCGTTTCGTGAAAGAAGGCGGCGCCGAGGTGGTGAAGTTGGAAGGCGGAGAGCGGCGGGCAGATCTGATTCGCCGCATCATTGACGCCGAGATTCCGGTCGCCGGGCACATTGGGCTGACGCCGCAATCGGTGAACGTGATGGGCGGCTACAAAGTGCAGGGCAAGAACCTGAGCGGAATCGAAACGCTCATGCGGGATGCGGTGGCGCTGGACCGGGCCGGCGTCGCCTGTCTTTATCTGGAAGGCATTCCGCGGGAAGTCGCGGCCATGATCACGGCGGAAGTCAGCGCGCCTACGATCGGCATCGGCGCGGGTCCGGAATGCGACGGGCAGGTGCTGGTGTTTCACGACATTCTGAACCTGACGTTTGGGCCTCCGGCGAAATTCGTGCGGCGCTACGGAGACGCGGCGGCTCTGATCATGAACGCCGTGCAGGCATTTCGCGCGGATGTGAAATCGCACCAGTATCCGGCGGACGAGGAGTCGTATCATCTGCCGAAGGAGACCAAGGCGGGCCTCGATACGGTGCTGGCGCGGAAGCGGGCGATGCGGCGGTAAAGACTGGGCCACGGATCTTCGCGGATTTAGACGGATTAGCGCGGCGTGGCGCGGCGAGGGAACTAACCGGCCCCCGTTCGCGTATCTTTCTACGGGCCTGCGATGGTGCTAGGCTAGTGCTGAGGGAGGTTGGATTATGCACCTCTTTGCTTTGTTTTTCCTTCCGTTTTTCGGCTTTGGCTTCGTGATGTATTTCCTGCCGTCCATCATTGCCCTGGCCCGCAGCAAGCGCGACACCTTGGCGATCTTCCTGCTGAACTTTTTTCTGGGATGGACCGTGATCGGGTGGATCGTCGCGCTGATCTGGGCCGCGAAGAACGACGTGCCCGCGGTGGCGAGGTAGCCCGGGCCAGTGATCTCTCTGCGCTTGCGGGTGACGGCAGCGCTGGGCCTGGGTATGGTTGCCCTCGCCTGTTCGAACCAGCCGAGTGCGCCCGCACCTGACCCCAGTGCCGTCTTGCAGGCCATCCCTCCCGCCGATTCTGCGCAGTATGCGCGCCTCCAGGACATGAAGAAGTGGCGCAACCCGTACTTGATCATCCGTGCGGATGGCGTGGCCCTGTTTGATTCTGCCGACAGCGCGGAGATTATCCTGAAAGTGGATGAGGTGCTGCCGGCGCTGGCACGGCTACCCCCGACGAACTGGCCTTACGGCCGGGTGGTAGCGGCCGCGGAGAATGGCGTTCGCGCCTCGGAGCAGGACGGCGTGGCCATCCGGCGTAATAAGGGCATTGTAGGCGGCATGCTGGAAGGTGCGCACGTTACGGTGAAGTGGGTGCCGTCGGGTTAATATTCTTTCCGACTCAGCGATCCTGGAAACGATCTTGGAAGTCTGCTTTGAAAATCTACGCTACGATTGACGAAATGCGTGCCGCCTCTCGCGCCGTGCGGCGCGCGGGCCAGCGGCTGGGATTTGTGCCCACCATGGGAGCGCTTCATGAGGGGCATCTTTCTTTGGTGCGGGCGGCGCGGGCTTCGTGCGATGTGGTAGCGGCGTCCATCTTCGTGAATCCAACCCAGTTTGGGCCCTCGGAAGATCTGGCGAAATATCCGCGCTCGTTTGAGCGCGACCGCGAACTGCTGGAGCGCGAAGGCGTAGCGCTGCTGTTTGCGCCCTCGGTGGACGAAATGTATCCCGCGGGCGCGGTGACGTGGGTGACGGTGGAAGAACTAAGCGGCAAGCTCGACGGGCGTTCCCGGCCGGGACATTTCCGCGGGGTCACCACCGTGGTGGCCAAGCTGTTTCATATCGTTGAGCCCGATGCGGCATTCTTCGGGCAAAAGGATGCGGCGCAGGTGGCGATCATCCGCCGCATGGTGCGCGATCTGAACCTGCCGGTGGAGATTGCTGTGTGTCCGATTGTGCGCGAACCCGACGGGCTGGCCATGAGTTCCCGCAATGACTACCTCAGTCCCGAGCAGCGGAAGCAGGCGCTGGCGCTGCATCGTTCGCTGATGCGGGTAAAGCAACTGGCGGATGCGGGCGAGCGAAGCGCGGCGAAGTTGGCGGACGCGGGAAGGGCAGAATTTGCCGGGGAAAGCTCAGTGCGGCTCGACTACTTCGAAATCGTGAATCCCGACACGCTGGACCTGGTGGAGGATGTTTCCGGCGGAGCGCTGGCGGCGGTCGCGGCGTTTGTGGGGACTACGCGGTTGATTGACAACCTTCTGCTGGGAAAGGCTGTTCGCTAAGGTTGGGGAGCGGTGGCCGCCACGCTGGGCTGCGGCTCCAGATTCTGCAGTACCAGACTCTGGAGCACCAGGCGCTGAAGCACCAGGTCCTCGACATGCGACCAGAGCCGAGGATCGCATTCGGTTTGGGCATGGCTGGGCGTGAAGAAACGGTCGTACCACGAACCTTCATCGCAGTGCGCCGGCTCTTTCTTGTAGTCGAAGCGGTAGTTGCCGAGGATTTGAGTCCGCGCCGGATCTGCGGCGGTGATCTCAGGCCGGCCATGGACGATGCCGTGGGTCTGGTAGAAATTCGCGGCGACGACGACATTTTCCGGGATGACGCGATCGTTCTGCCAGAACTTGGCCACGCTATCCACCTGCACGGTCAGCAGCACCGGAATGCCGGCGCGATTCAAATCACGAGCCAGCATCACCACGGCAGCCGCGCCCCAGCTCTGGCCGAAAAGGATAATCCGTGCCTGCGCTTTTTCGTCTTCGGCGAGGACGCCGTCGTGATTGCGGTCGAGCAGGCGGAGAATTGTTTTGTAGGCGGTTTTCCGGCGGCGATTCTCGAAGACCTGGACGAAAGTGCTTTTCGGGGCGGAGCCCTGGATGCGCCGGGCAAGCAGCACCGAACCGTGATGCGGATTGTCGTGGCTTACGAAACCTCCGACAAACCCCACAACAATAGATTCTGGGGTCGCCTGCGGGTGGGCGACGACGGCGCCGTCGGCTGGGAGCGCCCGCGCTGCTGCCGACATCGCGAGGACGGCGGCCAGAACCCGAAATCGCGCGCACCGGAACATGCGCCTCCCCTATGCAGTGAGATGACGACCGCCAGCGCGGAGATGCGGCAAAATTCAGGCAGTTCCGTCGAGCTGCCGCTGCGCTCCGGCGTGGAGGGCGAAAAGCCTTGTCCAGCAAGGCTTTTAGCCTGTTCGAACCCTGGATAGTCTACACCCGATTGTCAAAGATTCGTTGGGGAATTGCCGGTGACCGAACGGGGTTACGCAGCGATTTTTCGCCCGGAGACGAACCGGTTGCCTTCGAGAAGGTAGCGCAGGGGCTTGTCGGAGGCTTTGGTAATCCCGATGCGGCGAGTCACGCGGACCCCTGGGGCGCGATAGCCGTCGTCGCCGATCCACAAACTGCCGGCGTTGGAGGTGAGGTCGTAGCCGTTGTCGCGGGCGCGGGTGATGCCGAAAGCCTGCGCTAGCCGGCCCGGCCCGCTGGTGAGCTTGAGCTCGGCTTTCGGGCCGTCAAGGGCGATGCCGCGGGCGCGAGCCATGTCTTCCAGGCCGTTGAGCGGCTCCAGGGCGCGGAAAAGGACGCATCCGGCCTTGCCTTCCGCTTGGCAGGAGACGTTGAGGCAGTAGTGGTTTCCGTAGATGAAATAGACGTAGGCGTGTCCCGGCGGACCGAAGAGGACGGCGTTGCGCGCGGTCCGGCCGGAGAAGGCGTGAGCGGCGGGATCGTTTTCTCCGAGGTAGGCCTCAACTTCGACGATGCGGGCGGCGAGTTGCTTTCTGGCGTCCCGGCGCACCAGGATTTTCCCCAGTAGTCCGCGAGCCACGCGGCGGGGATCGCGGGCGAAAAACGCCCGGTCAAGAGGACGGATGGAGACCGGATTCCGCTGCTTGCTCATGCTCCGGGATGCCGCGACCGCGGCTCTAGGCAGCCCCCTTGGCCGATTCTTTCAGGTAGGCCAGCACTTCTTCGGCGTGGCCCTCTGCCTTCACCTTTTCGAAGACGTGCTGAATCTTGCCGTCGGGACCGATCACGAAGGTCGTGCGCGCGACACCGATCACCTTCTTGCCGTACATGTTCTTTTCCTTCATCACACCGAAAGCCTCGGCGACTGTTTTGTCGGCATCGGCGAGCAGGGTGAAGGGTAGATCGAACTTGTCCGCGAAGTTTTTCTGCGCTTTCGGTGTGTCGGGCGAGATGCCAAGCAACACGGCGCCGGTTTTCTGAATCTTCTTGTAAGTGTCGCGGAACTCGCAGGCTTCGATCGTGCATCCGGGAGTGTCGGCGCGAGGGTAGAAGTAGAGAATCACGGTCTTGCCGCGCAATTCTTTCAGGGAAACTTCTTTTCCGTTCTCGTCCTGCAAAGTGAACTCGGGAGCCTTATCATTGATATTCATGGGAATCTCTCAAGGGCAATGGAAGCCGGCGGCCGGGTGCGCCACCAAAGCGGGGTCCAGCCGGGC
The DNA here is from genome assembly GCA_035266345.1 of Candidatus Sulfotelmatobacter sp. GTDB lineage: Bacteria > Acidobacteriota > Terriglobia > Terriglobales > Acidobacteriaceae > Sulfotelmatobacter. Next base: position 62,797 of record DATFNP010000094.1, on the reverse strand, counting down.
CTCGCTGAAGATTCTATACCGGAGGTGGTTTCTGGTGGCGCTGCTGGCCTGTGTGGCATGTTGGCCGGCAGCGGTGACGGCACAGGAGGATCGCACCCAGGTTACTACCTTTCCGCGGAGAGTCCAGCGAAAGAAAGACGCAGGGCCGCGGGCGCTGGCCGTGCTGCAGCTCGCGGCCAATGGCAAGGCGTCACTGGTCCCGATCTGCATCCTGATCAACGGCAAGTTCTGGGACGCAACGGCGTACAAGGCTGACCCGATTCCCATGGCTCTGGAGACAGGGACCGTTTACGAAGCCTTGCGCACGGGCAATTCCCTGGGCCTGTTTACGGTGGGCAGCGCACTGCACAGCAACACCGCGAATGCCCAGAGCCCATGGATCGGGACCGGTGCGTGGCTTCCAGCGGGCACCGAAACGCCACAGACAACGCTAAAGGCGGAGGCCGAGCCGGTGGGAATTGACACCAGCGACGAACCACCGCGGCTCACCAAGAACCCCGCCAAGCCGGCGCCAACGGCCAGCACCACGCCGCCTGCAGCAGCGCCCACGACAGGAGAAACCAAACCGCCGGAATCCAAACCGCCGGAGTCGAAACCGGCTGAATCCAAGCCCCTCGATCGCCCCAAAGCGCCGGAATCCGACAGCGGAGCCAATGCGGGCGACCGTCCTCGCCTGCGCCGGGGAAAACCTGCGGAGCCGTTTTCCGAGGACGAGATTCCCGGCTACAGCAAGCTCGGCACAAAGCCCGCGGCGAACGCAGGGAAAATTGTCGCGTCCGCGACAGCTACGGGACCGGTGCAGTTGATTCCGGCGATTTCTGACGCTGCCGGTCCCGAGCCACATTCGTTCACCTTCGAGTGGCTGAAGGACGAGGAAGGCGAACGCCGCGCGCAGGTCATGGCCCTGGCTAAGCAGGAACTCCTTGCCTATGTGGACGCTCAGGCCAAGGCGAAGATAACGCCGCTCACGACCCCGCCGGCGCGGCATAAGCCCGCCGCTAAACCGCCAGAACCGTTTTTTGGCACGGTGCAGATGATTGCCTACGATTTGTGGACCAACAACCAGCCGGTCATCATCTTCAGCGCGGAAGCTCATGTGCCTCCGGGACCAGCGAGCGCGCCGGGATCCGCGGCAGATCTGCAGTACTCGATCGTGTTGGTGACCTACCCCGACATCTACAACAATCTACACAAGCTGTACGTGGGAGTGACCGACCCGCACCATCTCGACGTCACGCCGCGTTTGGATCTGATTGACGCGGTAGATGCCGACGGCGATGGCCGCGCCGAACTGCTCTTCAAAGAAACTTCCGATCTTGGCAGCGGCTGGCTAATTTACCGCGCCACCGCCGACAAGCTGTGGAAGATGTATGACAGCTGGAATCCGGAGTGAAGGTCAGGCACGTATGAAACGAAGAACCGCTGTTCTATTCGCGCTGCTGCTGCTTTCGATTCTGCTCGGAGCACCGCTGGCCCGGGCCGGGGACGATGTTGAAGACCAACTGAAGTCCGACTATGCGGACAAAGTCCTAACCCTCCGGCATTTCTACAAAGGAAACCATCTGCACTTTCAATCCGACGGTGCGCTGGTCGGTTTTGCGGAGGTCGGTCCCTGGACCCTGGATGGGCAAGTTTCGGTCAAGCGTATTAGGGTCCACGACCGCACAGTCCAAATCCGGGGCCGACGCGTCTGCCTGGTGTTCGATGCGAAGGGGAAGCCGCCTCGCGACGTTCTGACTTCGCTGGCGGAGTCCAACGCCAAGGACCGGGATAAGCTGGCAGAGCCCTTTCGGGCCAACGACGTGGAGATTGAAATCGAATTCGCGTCGGAGAGGCCGGACCTGGACCAAGTCTTATCGGCCATGAATGCGGTGTTCCTGAAGTCCGGCGAATCCATGCGCGATTTCGTGCCCGACTTCTGGCAGGACTATTTCGATCAGGTCGAAGGTCAGCCGAAGACCGTTCGCCATTCCAGCGACCCGGTGTACACCTTTAAGCGGGGCGAAGTTTCGGCGCCCCGTGTAACCCACCAGCCAAATCCCGAGTTCTCCGAAGAGGCGCGCAGAGCGAAATATCAGGGCACGACGGTCCTGTCTCTCGTGGTAGACGAATCCGGTTCTACCAGGGATATCGAGGTCGTAAACCCGTTGGGTCTGGGTCTGGACGAGAAGGCGGTGGGGGCAGTGAGCACGTGGAAATTTGAGCCCGGGAAAAAGGACGGCAAGCCCGTGCCCGTGAGGATCGCGGTAGAGACGGATTTCCATCTGTACTGACGTGTACTTCAGGCTGCAACTCCATTTTTCTTCCGTTCCAGTTTAGAATCAGCCCGTGGTCAAGACCGAGAACAATGAGGACAAGCATGCGTAAGACTCCGTTTTTTCTCGCTGGACTATGGCTCGCGTTAAGCCTGGCCGCGGCCCAGGATCAGGACTTCAGCAAGGTGCAAATGAAGGTCAGCAAGGTGGCCGGCAACGTCTACATGCTGGAAGGCGCCGGCGGAAACATCGGCGCATCGGTGGGCGACGACGGCATCGTAATCGTGGACGATCAGTACGCCCCGCTGGCCGACAAGATTCAGGCCGCACTGAAGGGCATTACCGACAAGCCGGTGCGGTTCGTCATCAACACCCACTACCACCCCGACCACACGGGTGGGAACGCCTATTTCCAGAAGCAGGCGCCGATCATCGCGCACGACAATGTGCGCAAGCGGCTGGAAGCCGGCGGCGGGGCGGGTAATGGCGGCTCCGTGCATTTCGACGCCAAACCCGCGGCCAAGGAAGCGCTGCCCATCATCACCTTCGATCATGACGTGACCGTACACCTGAACGGTGAAGACATCCGCGCGCTTTACTTTCCCGCCGGGCACACCGACGGCGATTCCATCATTTTCTTTCCCAAGTCCAATGTGGTGCACATGGGCGACGACTTCGTGACCTACGGTTTTCCTTTTATTGACGTGGAAGCGGGCGGCAGCATCAACGGCATGATTGATGCGGTGGAAAAGGTGATCGCGCAGTTGCCGCCGGATGTGAAGGTGATTCCCGGTCACGGGCCGATTTCCAGTCTCGATGACGTGCGGGCGTATCTGACCATGCTGAAGGCAACGCGGGACGTGACCGCCCAGGCCCTGAAAGAGGGCAAGACGCTCGATCAGATGAAGCAGGCCAAGATTCTCGACCCCTGGAAGAAGTATTCCGGAGACTTCATCAACCAAGACGCGTTTCTGGAGACGCTCTACAATTCGCTTACCGGGCAGAAGACCGGCAAGTTCATCAAGCACAACTGACGGCCTTGGTTGGCCGCGGCCGTCGCAATTTCTGCAAGGAGCCCAGTTTCGTTTGCGTCTGACACGCCGCCAGTTCGTGCGATCTGCGCTCGGGGCAGGATCGGTTGCCGCGCTGCCGGCGATGTTTTCCGGATGCAGCGTTTCTTCGAAAGCGGGAACCGGGGCGGCGGCGGCGGCTCAATTTAACGCGTTCTCATCCTCACAAATTACATTTCCCAAGGGGTTCTTCTGGGGCACGGCCACCGCAGCCTACCAGATCGAAGGCGCATGGAACGAAGACGGCAAGGGCGAATCCATCTGGGACCGCTTCACGCATACGGCGGGAAGAATCAAGAACGGCGATACCGGCGACCTGGCTTGCGATTCCTACCATCGCTGGCGCGAAGACATCGCGCTGATGCGGGCCATGAATCTGAACAGCCACCGCTTTTCGATTTCCTGGCCGCGGGTTCAGCCCTCCGGATCGGGCGCTGCGAATTCCAAGGGTCTCGATTACTACAGCCGGCTGGTGGACGCCCTGCTGGAAGCGCGCATCCGGCCTTTTGTCACGCTCTATCACTGGGACCTGCCGCAGGCGCTTGACGATGCCGGCGGCTGGCCCAATCGCGATACGGCAGGCCGCTTCGCCGATTATGTGCAACTGGTGGCGCAGGCGCTGGGCGATCGCGTTACAGATTGGATGCTGTTCAACGAGCCCGCCGCTTTCGTAGATCTTGGATACCTGGAAGGCAGGCACGCCCCGGGACACAAGAGCCTGCTTGATTTTCTGAGCGCAACACACGTGGTCAATCTGGCGCAGGGCGCGGGTTTTCACGCGCTCAAGGCGGCCCGGCCCGGGGCCCGCGTAGGCACTGCCTTCAGCATGTCGCCGTGCGAGCCGGCCAGCAACTCCGAGGATGACAAACTGGCCGCGGAACGCGCGCATGCCATCACCAATATCTGGTTCCTGGAACCGGCGCTGCGCGGGCGCTATCCGGAGGCGCTGACCTTTCTGCCGGAAGCGGCCATGGGCATCAAGTCGGGCGACATGGAGAAAACGCGCGCGCCGCTGGATTTCGTCGGCGTCAATCTCTATTACCGCACCATCGCTTCGGCGCCGGGCGCCATGGAGCGTGCTGCGCACGCCCAGGAGTGGCTGTTCCCGGTGAAGATGGAAGGCGGGAAACAGGGCCCAAAAACCGATCACGATTGGGAAGTCTGGCCCAAGGCTCTCTATGACATGGTGGTGCGCATCACGCGCGACTACAACCGGCCGGTGATTGAAATTACCGAAAGCGGATGCTCGTACAATGACGGGCCCGACGCGACCGGAGCGATTCATGACACGCGGCGCATCGCTTACCACCGCGCCTATCTGGCGGCTCTGGCCCGCTCCATGGCTGATGGCGCCGACGTGCGCGGCTATCACGCCTGGACCCTGATGGACAATTTCGAGTGGGCGGAGGGTTTCGGCCAGCGCTTTGGCCTCGCCTATGTGGATTTCAAAACGCAGAAGCGCACGATCAAGGACTCAGGGCGCTGGTATGCGAAGGTGGCGGCGGAGAATCGGGTGGGGCGGTAGAGATTTCAGATTGTAGATTGCAGATTTCAGATTCAAAACCGCGCCTGCCAGTTTGCTATTCATCCGGCGGGCTGCGGTTATTTCTGCTGCATAACCAGCTCGCCCTTTTCCACTTTCACGGCGCCCACATTGTCGGGGAGCTTGAGCCGGTCGCGCTCCTCGGCGAGTTTCTTCTGCAGGGCTGGATTCACCAACGAGACCGGAACGTTCAAATCTCCCACCTTGAATTCGGTTGGCTCAAACGTCGCATAGCCATCCTTCTCTCCGATGTGGCCGGAGACCGTGATCCACACGTCTTTGCCCGCGACTTCGGTGAGGAACTGGCCGTGCACGAGATCGCCGTCGAAGCTGACCTGCTGGTCTTTAATCGTCGGGGCGGCGCCCACATTGGCGTCCGGTGTAAGACTTGCGGTTCCGGCCGTACCCAGCGACTGCGCCAGCACGGCGCTGATTTCATCGGAGTTGATGTGGACCTCAGCCTTCGGGCCCTGCGCCGGGGACGATGCGGCCGGAGAGGACGCAGCCTGGCCCGGCTGAGGCTCAGTTGTCTGGGACTGGGGAGTTTCTGACCCGCTGCCAGCCGAGGGCTTTTGCGTCGCCTGCTCGAATTGCGCCATCTTCTGGTCAAACGACTGGGCATGTTCCGCAATGGCTGTGGGAGTCTGCGGCTGCGCTACCGGCGTAGGCCTTTTCAAGACCAGAACGATGGCCACCAGCGACGCTACCAGCGTGGCGATGCTGATAATGCGGTCGAGTTTCAGTTTCATGACGGCTCCCGATCAGTCAGGCCGGGGCAGGCCGGTCCACTGTCATAGTAACGGGCCGTTGATCGCGGGATCAGATGACCGAAGTCATACTCGAGGGTAGTACCTGAGGGCGGGTTCGAAGGTGCGCCTATTCCAGGTCGGCCTTGTCGGGGTTGTAGAAAAAGCGGAAGCGCAGCGCCAGATACTGCCCGGTGAAATCGCGGGGTAACGGGGGGAACGGATCTGACGCGGTGATGCCGCCCCACGCCGCACGGTCCAGAGCGGTGTCATTTGAGGTGGCTACCAGGCGCATGTCGGCAACTTTGCCATCTTTCGTGATGGCGAATTCAATTGCGAGCTTACCCTTCTTCATCTCGGCGGATTCCGGAATGAGGCGATACCAATTTTCCCGAACGTCCTCCAGGATGCGCTGCAGGTACGGACCGAAATCCACACCCTGGGTGTCACTCAGAATCTCGAGCGCGCCCAACTGGCGGCCGTGGGCTCCCGTGCCCAGGCCGAAATCGCCTCCCTGACCACCCCCGCCAGCGGCCCGGTTGGCGGCTGCCGCCTGCGTCGCCGCCTGGATAGCTGAACCGGCGCTCATCCCAGACGCATACTTGCTGAACGTATTTTGCCGGGGGGGCAGCTGCAACTGCGCGGTCTGATTGCTGTCGTACTGGGGACGAGGCGCGGGCGGCTGTCCCTGCGGCTGCTGCGACGGTGGCGCGTTCTGCGCCATCCCCGGGGCCTCGGTGCGCGGACCGGTCATCCCGGGCGCACCCGGAGGCGGCGTCGCCAGAATTTTCCGCAATTCCTTGGGATCAAGCTCCGGGTGGCGCGAAGTCGCGATGCGGTCTTTATCGGAGGCGATATTGGTGTTGGGCTTGCGCGCGAGCTTCTGCGCGTCGGGCGGCAGAGCCAGGAAGGTAAAATCCTTGTCTTTGCTCGGATCCACGTGGACGACGACCGCGGTGTGCCAGGGAATGAATTTCTGAATCACGTCAAGCTTCCACAGGAACATCAACACGACCAGGTGCACGATGATGGAAATCCAGGCGGCCTCGCGCCGGCGCGAGCGCGCCAGATCGTCCTGCAACTGGATCAGCAGGTGCGGAACACGCTCATCGAGATCCCTGTAGGCCGTCTCCCAGCCGCGCGCATCGTAGAGACCCAGTTGTTCCGCCTGCGGCCGCTCCTTCGGGGGCGCCGGATCCTGGAATGGAATTTGTGTGATGGGCATGCGCTGGGCTCGGCTGTATACGCCTGTCGTTAGACACGAAATGCACCCGCGGCGTTGCATCCGGCCTTCTCTGGAACTGATGCAAGCTGCGCAGCGCGCGTTACAACCAAGTTAATTGTATTTTCGCATCTTTCGCCTGATTCCGCTCACCCACGACGGGGCTGTGACTTCGGTGTGTAAACATATGTAAATTCAGGAGAGTACGGGCGGTCTGCATTCAGCGTTTCGCAATCCCTGCAACGTCCAGCCGCTTGTCGTGCTTGCGAATGGCCGACACAATTTCAAACGCCAGCGCCAGTGCGCGGCGCCCGTCTTCCAGCGGCACAACTGGCATTGATCGTTCCCGCACCGCATGCAGAAACGACTTCAGCTCCGCGTGCAGCGGTTCTTCGGAAGCTACCGGAGGCTTGGTGACACCGATCTGCGGATTCACGGAAGGCGTTCCCGGGACCTCCCCATTTTGCCCAACGGTGAAGACCAGAACCTCCTGGCGTCCGTAGTCGAGGGAAACATACTGCCGCGGCTGAAAGAAGCGCAGCTTGCGCACCCGCTCGGTGGAAACACGGCTGGCCGTCAGGTTCGCGATGCATCCGGATTCCAGCTCCAGGCGCACGTTCGCGATGTCCACTTTCCCCGAGAGAATCGGCAGCCCCACCGCGCGAACTTCCCGCACCGGCGACCGGGCAAAAGCCAGCACGATGTCGAGATCGTGGATCATCAGGTCGAGCACCACGTCCACATCGAGCGAACGCGGAGTAAACACGCTGAGCCGGTGCACCTCAAAAAACATGGGCTGGGTCAGCAACGGCAGCGTGGCCCGTACCGCGGGATTGAAGCGCTCCAGGTGCCCGGCCTGGGCGATTCGTTTATGCGCGGCCGCCAGCGCCACCAGTTCGTCCGCCTCCGCCAGCGTGGCGGCCAGCGGCTTTTCGATCAGCACGTCCACTCCCGCTTTCATCAAGTCGCGAGCGACCGCTGTGTGCTGCACCGTGGGAACCGCCACCGAAGCGGCTTGCACTTCGCTGTGCGTGGTCAGCATCTGCAGCACGGAGCCGAAGGCTTTGCATCCAAACTCGCGCGCCACGGCGTCGGCGCGATTTACGTCCGGATCCACCACTCCCAGCAGGCGGACGCCTTCGCCTTGCCGCTCCAGTTCCTTATAAACGCGGGCGTGATTGCGTCCAAAAACTCCCACACCCACCACGGCGACGTGAATCGGATTTTGAGAAGGCAGGAGAAATTCCTATGGCTGGTTGCCGGAAAGAAATTGTAAACGGAATCGGAGGAAAGAGCATGTGGATTTAGGTGTTGGGCCTGAGGTCTGAGGTCTGAGGTCTGAGGTCTTGGGATTGATGCCGGCCTACTACCCACGTTCCTGCGCTTTCTTCAGAATGGCAATCTGCCCGGCGTGGTAAAGCTCATGCTGCGCAATGCCATGCAGCATGTGATAGAAGTCGTAGCGTTTGCCCGGGACGCGGCCGCGCAGGCGCTTGTCAGTCAACGCGGCGACGGTGTTGACCAGAGTCTCGTGTGTGCGCTTGGCGGCGTTCACAGCCTCGCTCCATGCCGCTTCCGTCGGTGGGGGAACTGGCGGAAAGTTCGCCCGCGCTTTGAGCTGGCACTTTTCGCCCGCCAGTCGGCGCGAACCGGCTCGGTCCCAGGCTGCTATGTGCAGCACCAGTTCCCAGATGCTGTGAACGCCGGGCACGGGCTTGGCTGCTGCAGTCGCAGCATCTACGTCGGCCAGCAGTTCGAGCAGGGCCGGCCCATGCCACGCGCTGCCATCAAAGGCGCGGCGAAGCTGATCTGCAATGCGGGTGGCTTCGGACACTGATTTCGGATTCTTTGTGCTCATCGAACGCGCTCCTCACCCAGCTTCCGCCACGATCGCGATCTCGAAAGCATCCGCCGCGTCAATCACCTTCTGCCCATCCAGCAGCAGGCACTTGCCCGCATCCAAAGCGAGACAGCTCGCGCCCGCCGCTTTCATCACTTCGATCGTCTTCACTCCGACCACAGGCACATCGAAGCGCATGTCCTGATTCGGCTTCGCGATCTTCACCACGGTTAAGGCGCGACTGAGAGTCGAGGCGTCGCTGCCCAAAGACCGCATGATCTGCCCGGCGCGTTCGATGGTCGCGTCTGTGCCCTCCATGGCCTCGACGGCCACGCAGGCCGATTCGGCGATCACCACCGTCTGTCCGATATCGTGCTGCGCCAGTTGCCGGGCGACGGTGCGGCCGTATTCGATGTTCTTGCGTTCCTGCTCGGTGGGCTCGCGTTTGGTCAGCACGCCCGGCTTGACCAGCAGCGGTTCCAGCAGCCAGGTGGATTTTTCCAGCGTAATCCCCTCATCGGCCAAAACCTTGGCCACCGCGCCCAGCAGCGAGTCGGTGTTCCGCGTGGCCAGCGAGAGCAGGAGCTTGGCCAAACGCCAATCCGGCTGGATGCTGGAAAAAATCTGCTTGTGCCTGACCTGTCCGGCCATCACCGCGCGCCGCGCGCCAGCCCGCTGAAAAATCTCGATCAGCTTCGACAGTTCCCCGAGAGACAGCCAGTGCACCGCAGCCGCGCCGCACGATTCGATTTCCGGAGAAGTCTCTTCCTTGATCGCGGCCACCACCACTTCATAGCCCTGCGCGCGCGCCGCCTCGAGCACGAGAAAGGGAAACTTGCCGTTGCCGGCGATAAGGCCGAGCTTTTCAGTTTGAGCAGGCATGGAGCAAGTCATCAACAGACCGACGCGGAGCCAGTCTAGCACTCACTCCACTCTGTGCGCGGCTGTCAGGACTTGGTAGAAAACGGGCTTCAGTTCGGATTCCCCTTTAAACGTTGACGTCAGGCGCAAATTCGAATTCAAGCAAGACGCCGCAACTTTACCGTCGGCTGTCGCGTCAAGTTCGACGCATTTCACGCGACCGGAATCAACGGCGACCGTTCTTATGCTCGCATCAGGATACAGGCGTTGAAGGACTTTCTCGGCGCCACGCGCCCACACTTCGTCGGAGTTGGCAGGCAGTTTATTCGTTTCAACGACGAATCCTGCTCGTGGTGACCCGCAGAATATTGTGTAACACGGTTTCGATATCGCCATTTTCCCGGACGCGTACGATAGCGTCCAGCCTTGGGGAACAGTCAGCTCCGTAGCTCCCAATTGGACCTTGCGTGAATGTAGTGCTCCGAACCCCAGCCCTACAGTGGGGCGAAGGATTGCTAGAAAAAGGAGAACCAGCAAAATCGCCAAGGCACCTAACTGTTTCGCAGTCCTCGCATCCCGCGTTGGCGTCATCTGAACTTTAGCCTTCCTGGAAGGAATTCGGGATGTGGAGATTCCGTTGGCAAGCCATCGTTATTTCACTGATCACGGCTCACTTGATAATCCCACGTTCCGACTCCTCGATGAATCGGATGAGCATGTCCACGTCTTCCCCGCGATCGGCTTCCGACTTCAGGTTTTCCAGCGCCTGCGACGTGTTCATTTTCGAGGCCAGCAGAATCTTGTAGGCGTGGTGAATCTTGGCGATGCGCTCCTTCGAGAATCCGCGGCGTTCCAGGCCAACTTTGTTCATCCCATACGCGTGCGTGTCGCGCGCGGCCGAGGTCATGGAGAAGGGCAGAACATCCTGCGTGATCGTGGTGCCGCCGCCGATGTAAGAGTGCGCGCCGATGCGCACAAACTGGTGCACCGGGCACAGCGCGCCGACCACCGCCCAGTCTTCCACGGTCACGTGCCCGCCCAGCGTCGCGCCATTCACCAGCATGGCGTGATCGCCGATCACGCAATCGTGCCCGATGTGCGTGTAGGCCATGATCAGGAGATGACTGCCAACTTTGGTCAGGCCGCCGCCCTTCACCGTACCTCGATTGATGGTCACGTACTCGCGAATCTCGTTGTGATCGCCGATTTCAAGCCGCGTCGGCTCGCCCCGGTAAGTGACATCCTGCGGGGCCATGCCAATCGCGGCAAAAGGAAAGAACGTGTTGTCGGCGCCGATCCTGGTCGGCCCTTCGATGGAGACATGCGACAGCAATCTGCAGTTTTCGCCCAGTTCAACGCCAGCGCCGATCACGCAGTAAGGGCCAATCTTGCATGAAGCCGGAACCTTCGCGCCCGGATCAATGATCGCCGTGGGATGTATGTTCATCTTTCAAGAAAGCTGGTTTCGGGAGATGACGGCTCGTGAGCGCGCCGCAACCGACTTAGAAAGCAAGGCGTTTCCTATTCTGCTTCGCCGTTCCCGCTGTCATCGTTCGACGCCCGGCCTCGCGAGCTGTCAATGAGCTGGCATGACACCCCGGCCTCGGCCACGCGTCTGGAACCAACGTAGGCGTAGCCTTGCATCTTGGCGGCGGTCATGCCCGGGACAGCGCGCCAGCCCTTCACTTCCACTTCCAGGCGTAACTGGTCGCCCGGGCTCACGGGCCGGCGAAACTTCGCGCGCTCGATTCCGGTGAAGACCATGACTTTGTCGCGGCGGTCTTCGACTTCGGTCAGCAGCAGGGCGCCGCCAGCCTGCGCGATGGCCTCCACGATCAGCACGCCCGGCATGATGGGCAGCCCGGGAAAGTGTCCGGCAAAGAAAGGCTCGTTGATGGTCACGTTCTTGATGGCGACGATGCGCTCTTTCCGCTTCAGTTCGAGCACGCGGTCAATCAGCAGGAAGGGATAGCGGTGCGGCAGAATCTTCAGAATGTCGTGGATGTCGAGCACGGTCTTCGTCCCCGCAGGCGAAGTTTCCGTCACAGGTGCGCTCTCAGTCATGGATTCGTCTCAAACGGCTTGAAGATTATACTGTACGCCTTGCGCCCGACGGGCTTCCTCTGCATTTCCGCTAGTGGGCCTTGCCGGTCATCTGTGCACGGCGGAAGAACTGGTTTTCCCCTTTTGGGACGGTCAAAAATAGTGGCAGCAGCCTAGTAAAGTGGGGCTATTCGCTCGATGCTGATGACTCGTATATCCTCCTTGGATAGCAGCGTAACCACGAGAGGCGACTCCGGGGTAAGCGGCGGATTTCTAAAGCTAAACAGATACGATTTGTGATCATCTGAGTAGCCGTCCGCTGCCGTGATATATACAGCTTGGCCAGCGATGAAAAATTTGCCGTCAAGTATGGGCTGATCACAATTTATCTTAAGCGCCACTGGCTGAATCGTCGTGTCCGCTTGAATGAATACCTGGATTCCATAAGGCGCATCGTCTCTAGTCGATGCGGTGCGCCGCTGAACAAAACGAATGTGTTCAACGACTGGTGGCGGAAGCTGTTGCTTTGGTTGTTGCGGCGGAACCCTCTTCCCCTTAATGACCGCCTCCAAGTGAGCGAATCCATCGCTGATCGCAGCCTCGATACCCTTAATATCATCGAGGGTGGCTTGGAGCTTTACAGTATTCAGGAGAGATTGGCCCTGTTCTTTAAGCTGGCGGACTTCATATTCAAGGCCACCCATCCGAGTGTCGGTGTGTTTGTTGTCCTGATATAAGAAATATCCCTGCGCCAGGACCAACACGACGCCGATGATTCCATAGGTGACAAAGGCTTTCCTCTGGCGAGGATCACTAGAGGTTAAGATGCCTCCGTGAACGGCCATCACTACGGTCAGAACCCCCAGTAATATCGTAAGGAAAGCAATCAAACGTACACCCCCGCGAAGTCGGGAGGGAATCCGACCCCGGAAGGGTACTATCTATGGGAGAATTTGAAAACAGCCCACTACCGCATTTTCGGGTCGCAGCAACGCCACAAATGCCCGGCAAAAGAAAACCACACACGACAAAAGGCCAACCAGACACAGTCTGGCGCGATCGCCTCCGCTACTTCGAAGCCAACCAGGACGCGCTGGTAGAAACGATCCGCGAGTGGGTAGAGATTGAGTCCCCCAGTGACGACAAGGCCGCAGGCGATCGCATGGGGGCGGTTCTCGCCGCGAAGTTCAGCGCCCTCGGCGGGCGCACCCGCGTACACCCCGCCGAAAATTTCGGCAACAACCTGCAGATTGACTTCCCCGGGCGGGAACAGGTCAAGCCCGTGCTGCTGCTTGGCCATTTCGACACCGTCTACCCGCTGGGCACGCTCGCGACCATGCCCTGCCACGCCGCCGACGGACGCCTGTACGGCCCGGGCGTGTTCGACATGAAGTCGGGCATTGCGCTGATGTGGTATGCCATCGAGGCCTTGCAGGCCTGGCACGCCGGATTGCCGCGTCCGGTCACGGTGCTGCTTGTCTCTGACGAAGAGGTGGGCAGCAGTTCGTCACGCAGCATTACCGAGTCATTGGCCAGAGAATCTGCGGCGGTGCTCGTACTCGAACCCGCGGGCCCGCGTGGCGCTGTGAAAACCGCGCGCAAGGGCGTCGGGGATTACACCCTGACGGTCAAAGGCGTCGCCGCACATGCCGGACTCGATCCAGGCAAGGGACACAGCGCCATCCTCGAACTGGCGCGGCAAATCACCAAAATCTCGAAGCTGAATGACTTGCGGCGTGGCATATCGGTAAACCCGGGCGTGATTCGCGGCGGAACCCGCACCAACGTGATCGCCGCCGAAGCCACCGTGGAGATTGACGTCCGCATCAAGCAGGCGAAGCAGGCCGCCGCGCTCGACCGCAAACTCCGCGCCCTGAAACCCTTCGACAAACACTGCAAGCTCAGCCTCGAGGGCGGCGTCAACCGCATGCCCATGGAGCGCAGCCCCGGCGTGGCCGCGCTTTACAAGAAAGCGAAAATGATCGCGCGCCAGATTGATTGGAGGCTCGAGGAAGCTGCGGTCGGTGGAGGCTCCGACGCAAATTTCACAGCCAACCTCGGGATCTCCACTCTCGATGGCATGGGCGGCGCTGGCCTGGGAGCACACGCACTTCACGAGCATATTGTGCTCTCCGAACTGCCCCGGCGCGCGCTGCTGCTGGCGGGCATGATCGAGAACATTTGATCAGGATGATTCATTAGGATGATCGCATGCTTAAGTTCATGGTTGTCCTTTACCGGCGGCCGGATTTGACTCCCGAAGAATTCCGGCGGCATCTGGAGCAAGTCCACGGACCGCTGGCGATGAATCTCCCTGGGCTGAGAAAATACTCGCAGAATTACGTCTGCAGCGATTCCAAGCGGAAGCATCCAGGATGGGACGCGATCGTCGAACTCTACTTCGACGATCGGGCGGCGATGGAGGCGGCGTGGGCCAGCCCGCAGGGCGCCGCGTCCGATGCCGACCTTCCCGCGTTTGCCGATTTGACCCGCACGACCTGGTCGGTGATGGAAGAAGTCACTGTCTTGCGGTAACACGAGGAAGTAGTCCGCCTTGTCGCCTTACCCGGCGGCGCGCCCGCTTTGACTCGCCGACTGGAGAGGCCTAGACTTTCCGTAGAGTTGGGGTTTCGGTTGCTTGTGCAACTCCACGACCTGCCGATGGAGGCCTCATGGGTGAGTTATCAATTTGGCATTGGTTGTTGGTGATCGCGATCGCCCTGCTTCTGTTCGGCCCGTCGAAGTTGGCCTCGCTGGGCAAGGGATTGGGCGAGGGCATCCGCAACTTCAAATCGGCTCTGAAAGAGGGGGAAGAAAAGAAAGAGGAAAAGCCCACCGAGGAGAAGAAATCGTAGTTGCGGTGTAGCCTTCCGAATAACTTCAAGTCAGCTTCTTACCGCTTGGCCTCCTGTGGTTTCGTGTCGGATTTCTTTGGCTGCTTGGTCTAGGGCTTGTCGGTCTTCTCCGGCTTCAATTCCTCGCTCAGAATGCGCAGCTTCTGTTCACTCTGTTTGGCAGGTCCGACGGGACTGAGGGCCTCAGTAATGGGGATGTAGGCCGTCCCCTTCTCCACCCGGAAGTGAATCACATCGCCGATCTGCAGTTTCTTGTCGCCTCCGCATTCCTCTCCCGTAGAACCGAAGAACGACCTCTTGCCGCAATCCAGCAGGTACAACTTGGTGTCGGTCACCACCGTGTAGGTATGGGTGAACCTCTTTGACCCGTTGATGGAGTATTCATCGAGGCCGGTAGCCACGATTTTGCCTTCCAGCGGATAGGTCTTGGGCGTCTTCTCCGCAAACGCAATCCCCACCGGAGCAATCAGTATAAGAATCAGGGCGAGTATACCGGTTAGGTTGTGTGTCACTCCGTGCGTATATCGCATGACGAAATCTCCCGTAGCCGCAGATGAGCTGCGAAATCATAACATTCGCCAAGCTGGCGGAACACCGCCCTCCACGCCTGTCGCCTGATGATCACTTAACAGCGCGTGGAATCGCATGCTGCCCGGAGTTGTGCAGCATGCGGCACACCAGCGCCACTGGCAGTCCCACCACATTGCTGTAATCGCCTTCAATGCGAGGAATCCAGCGCGAAGCCATACCCTGGATCGCGTATGCTCCCGCTTTATCCATGGGTTCGCCGGTCGCGATGTAAGCGCGGATCTCTTCGTCGGAAAGTTCGCTCATGGTGACGAGCGTGGTCTCCGAAGCAGCGTTCAGTTCCCGGTCCCCAGTCGGCTCCTGCGCGGTCCCCGAAGGCTGCCCCTGGCGCGGCGCGGTGCCACTGGCCACTGGCCCCTGGCCCCTGACCCCTGGTCCAACGAGACAGACTCCCGTAATCACCCGATGCACGCGCCCGGAGAGCAACCGCAACATGCGGGCCGCGTCCTCCGCATCAACCGGCTTGCCGAGGATAGTTTGATCCACGACCACGATCGTGTCCGCTCCCAGCACCAAATCCTGCGGGCGCGTCTGCCACACGGCCAGCGCTTTTTCGCGCGCCAATCGCTCCGCGCAGTCGCGCGGCGATTCTCCCGCCAGCGGCGTCTCATCCACGTCGGCCGGCTGCACGGTAAACGAGATGCCCGCATTGCGCAGAAGTTCCTGACGACGCGGAGATGCGGAAGCGAGAATGATCATGGGCTCTGATTTTAGTCGAAGAAGTACCGAGTACCGAGTTGCGAGTACCGAGCAGTCCCCAAGTCTCGCTACTCGGTACACGGAACTCGGTGCTATCTGCCCCTGTTAGAATCAGAGATTAACCACTACTCATGGACGCCGCCTTCATCCGTAACTTTGCGATCATCGCGCACATTGACCACGGCAAATCCACGCTGGCCGACCGCCTGCTGGAGTTGACCGGATCGCTGACCGCGCGTGAAATGCAGGCCCAGGTGCTCGATTCCATGGACCTGGAGCGGGAGCGCGGCATCACCATCAAGGCCCACGCCGTCCGCATGGCGTACACCGCGCAGGACGGGCAAACCTACCAGCTCAATCTGATTGACACGCCCGGCCATGTGGACTTTTCGTATGAAGTGTCGCGCTCGCTGGCTTCGTGCGAAGGCGCGCTGCTGGTGGTGGACGCGTCGCAGGGCGTGGAAGCGCAAACGCTGGCCAATTCCTATCTCGCGATCAATCACGGGCTCGAGATCATTCCCGTCATCAACAAGATTGATCTGCAGAGCGCCGACATCCCGCGCACGAAAGAAATGATCGAGGGCGCGGTCGGGCTCGACGCTTCCCACGCCGTGCTCATCAGCGCCAAGACCGGACAGGGCGTGCCCGACGTGCTGGAAGCCATCGTGAAGCGCGTCCCGCCGCCCAAGGGCAACCCCGAAAACCGGCTGCAGGCGCTGATTTTCGATTCCTGGTTCGACGCCTACCGCGGCGTCGTCGTGCTGGCCCGTGTATTTCAAGGCACGCTGCGCAAGGGTCAGAGAATCCGTCTCATGTGGAACGGAACCACCTTCGACGCGGAAACTCTCGGCGTGCTCACGCCCAAGCCGGTGGAAATTGACCAGCTTGTGGCGGGCGAAGTCGGGTTTCTCATCGCCAATATCAAAAACGTCGCCGACACGAAAATCGGCGACACCATCACTGACGACGCCAATCCCGCGATCGAACCTCTGCCGGGCTTTGAAGAAATCAAGCCCATGGTTTTCGCCGGGCTCTACACCGTGGACGCGCACGAGCACACACAGCTACGCGAAGCCCTCGATAAACTGCGGCTCAACGACTCGTCGTTTTTCTTCGAGCCGGAAAGTTCCGTGGCGCTCGGTTTCGGCTTCCGCTGCGGCTTCCTGGGCCTGCTCCACATGGAGATCATCCAGGAGCGCCTGGAACGCGAGTTCAATCTCGAACTGATCACCACCGCGCCCGGCGTGCGCTACAAGATCACCAGGACCGACGGCGTAATGGTCGAGATTGATAATCCTTCGCGCTGGCTCGATCCGAGCGAGATCGAGAAGATCGAAGAACCGGTCATCCTGGCCACGATTCTCACCAACGAAGAATACGTCGGCGGCATTCTCGCGCTGGTGGAAGAAAAGCGGGGAAAGCAGAAGACTTTCGAATACGTCAGTTCCTCGCGGGTGATGCTCCATTACGAATTACCGCTGAACGAGATCGTTCTGGACTTCTATGACCGCCTCAAGTCGGTGTCTCGCGGCTACGCTTCGCTCGACTATCACCTTGCCGACTACTGGGAATCGCCCATGGTAAAGCTGGATATCCTGGTGGCGGGCGAACCCGTAGATGCGCTCTCCATCATCGTGCACCGCGATTTCGCATACGAACGGGGCAAGGCCCTGGTTTCCAAAATGAGGGAACTGATCCCCCGCCAGATGTTCGAGGTTCCCATTCAGGCGTCCATCGGCGCCAAGATCATCGCCCGCGAGACGGTCCACGCCATGCGCAAGAACGTGCTCGCCAAATGCTACGGCGGCGACATCAGCCGCAAACGCAAACTCCTGGAAAAGCAGAAGGAAGGCAAAAAGCGCATGAAGCGCATCGGGCGGGTAGATATCCCCCAGGAAGCCTTCCTGGCTGTGCTCAAGGTCGGCGAGGACAGCAACTAGAGGAAGCGTCTTGCAGGACTTGCTAAACAAATATCCGCTTGTTTTCATTTCGCTCCTTTTCGTTCTTTTGTGGTGCGCCATTGTGTTTCTGATCGCGGCGCTCAGTGGCTGGATGGACCTGGCGGAACGGTTCCGCCTGACCTCGACCTTCACGGGGCCAACCTGGGGGTTCCAGAGCGCTCGCATGCGCTGGACCTCCCACTACGGCAGTTGCCTCGGTGTCGGCGCCGACGCGACGGGACTTATGCTCTCCGTGCTCTTTCTCTTCCGGCCCGGCCACCCGCCTTTGTTCGTGCCCTGGAGCGAGATATCAGTTGCGAAGCGGCAGAATTTTTGGTTTATCAGGCGAGTCCGGCTGCTATTGGGACGAGAGGAGCAGATACCGCTGGTGATCAGCGGCAGTCTCGCGGACCGCATTCAGGCGGCGGCCGGCGCCAGTTGGCCCATTGAGTCAGTCTCCTAGCCAGTCCCTGTCAGCGCCCTCATCTTCGATCGGCAAAGCTAAGAGCCTTCCTTTGCGCTCTCCGCGGTCGTTCGCGTCCTCGGCGGTCAAAGCTTTGACCGCAAAAGGGCGATGCGGACTAGGAGATTCACCGCTCGAAAGCTGTGCCGACGTTCTGGTAGCAGGGGCGGAAAATACGCGCTCCGGGCGCGGTTTTGGCGGGGAAAACTCGGCACGCGACTCAACCGGACAACAACCCAGAATGTGCAAATCTCAAAAGCGGAAGCTTGGCCGGTTTATTTCAGAGGGGCCGATGTTAATCCCCGATGAATTGCATAACTGGTTACTAATCATCGGTTTAAGGGTCTGCCGGGCCCGGTGCCAAAATGGGCCGGTGGGTCTTTGCTAATCGGCATTCTGAACAGGGTTTTCAATTCCACAAGCTTTTCCACAGGGAGAACCGCCCGGAAAGGCCGGAATCGTAAGCCTAAGTCCGCAGGCGGGTAGCGCGGCGGGTCTAGTGCCTTCCTGCCCCCACATCAGCCCTATTCCTCGGGCTCTCCTCCGCCTTCCACCATGGTTTCGAATCGAGTGCAGGGCTTGAGGAACGCCATTCTGACCTTCCCGGTAGGACCATTGCGCTGCTTGGCGATGATGATTTCGGCCTTGCCCTGTAATCCTGGATCGTCCTGCTTATAGACTTCTTCGCGGAAGATGAACATCACCACGTCGGCGTCCTGCTCGATCGAACCCGACTCGCGCAGGTCGGCCAGTTGGGGGCGGTGATCTCCGCCGCGGCTTTCCGGAGCGCGGCTCAGCTGTGAAAGCGCCACTACCGGCACCTGGAGTTCTTTGGCCAGCGCCTTCAGCCCGCGCGAGATCGCCGAAACTTCCTGGGTGCGATTCTCGAAGCGCTTCCCGCCGCCCGACATCAACTGCAGGTAGTCCACGATCAGCAGATCCAGCCCGCTCCGCGCCTGCTTCAAGCGGCGCGCCTTGGCCCGCATCTCGCTCAGGGAGATTCCGGGAGTATCGTCAATGTAAATATGGGCGTGCGCCAATTGCTCCATGGCGCCAATCACTTTCCTGGTGTCGTCCTGCCACAGCGAGCCGGTCCGCAGCTTGTGCGCGTCCACTCGCGCCTGGGAACACAGCAGGCGCATCAGCAGCGCCTCGCGCGACATTTCCAGGGAAAACACTCCCACCACCTTCTGATCGTTGATCGCGGCGTTCTCCGCAATGTTCATGGCGAAGGCGGTCTTGCCCATGGAAGGGCGGGCCGCGATGATCACCAGATCGGACCGTTGCAGGCCGCTGGTCATCTCGTCCAGATCGCTGTAGTGCGTGGCCAGCCCGGTGATGCGCTGGCCGCGCTGCAGCAGCGCGTCCACCGAACCAAACGATTCGCGGACAATCTCCGGCACGCTCAGAAAGCCGCGCCCAATGCGCTTCTCCGAGAGCTGGAAGATGGCGGCCTCGGCGTCGCTGAGCACGTCTTCGGCCGCATCCGACTGGTCGCTGGCGCGCGCGATCGCCGTGTTGGCGGCGGAAATCAGCCCGCGCAGCATGGCCTTGTCGCGCACAATCTTGACGTAGTGCTCGATGCTCGGGCGGTCGGGCACGCCCTCCACCAGGCTCGATACATAGGCCACGTCGCCGATGGCCTGCAGATCCTTGTGCCGGTCGAGTTCCTCGATCAGCGTGATCATGTCAATCGGCCGCGAGGACTCGGCCAGGTCCATCATGCGGGCGTAAATCCGCCGGTGCGAGTCGAGCGAGAAATCCTCGGTGCGCAGGTGCTCGGCGGCCTGGTTATAGGCGAAGTTATCGAGCAGGATCGCGCCCAGAATCGAGCGCTCGGCCTCTACGTTGGCCGGAAGCGAGCTGATGGTGTAGTCGGAAGTTGCCAAGTTGCCTGCGCCCCGCGGGAATCGCGACTCGACCCTCCGAGTCAGCATCCCGGCTCCCTTGAAATTTGTTTTGCTGGTGTGCGGGTCATACTAGCGTGCAATGCCTTGTGAAATTCGTGAAGCCCTGCGGAAAACCTTCTCGCAATACAATTTTTTCGGATACCGAAGTGCATGCATGCTCCACTTGCCCCCAACTGCCCGCAAATCAGAAAACATCCAGCCGCTTGACAGGCTCCACTCGCAGGAGTATCTCATAGAGGCGAATGAAAATCGAATACTTCAGGAAGGCGTGAATGAAAACCAGCGTCAAGCCCCACTCCGAGGTGAAAAAACTCAGCTACTTTGTTGGCAAATGGGCCACGAAAGGAACAATCCTGCCCGGGCCCTGGGGGCAAGGCGGAAAATTCAGCTGGACCGAAACCACCAAATGGATGAAGGGCCGTTTCTTCGTAATCGGGCGCTGGGACTTCAAAATGCCGGCCGCCCTAGGAGGCGACGGCGAAGAAATTTTCGTCATGGGCTATGACGCGCGCCAGAACGTCTACACCTTTGACGCCTTCAGCAGCCAGGGCCTGCACCAGGTATCCAGGGGCACGGTCAGCGGCAACACCTGGACCTGGACCAGCGAATCCATCCAGCCTGTCCAGGGGAAAATGCAGCCGGTCCAGCAGAAGATGACGATGCAAGTCCTCTCACCCACCAGTTACACCCTGAAGCTCGAACTCTCCTACGACGGCGCAACCTGGGTCACCTTCATGGAGGGGAAAGCCGTAAAGAAGAAGTGAGAAGTAAAGTCATGTGGGGACAGCCGCCCCCGGCTGTCCGGTCGAGCGAAGCTCGACTGCGTGCTCAGCCCGGTTTCCCTCATACCGTTTATAATCCTCAGTTCGGCATTCCAACGCATTCCTGACAGTAAGGACTCAACTTGCTCGATTTCCTAGGCGATTTGCGACGCACTCACATGTGCGGCACTGTCCGCCCTTCCGACGCCGGCAAGAAAGCCGTGCTCATGGGATGGGTGAACCGCCGCCGCGACCTGGGCAACATTGTTTTCATAGATTTGCGCGACCGCACCGGCATCACCCAGGTTGTCTTCAACCGCGAACAGAACTCCACCGCGCATGACAAAGCGGAAGTTCTGCGCAACGAATTCGTCATTGCCGCCATCGGCACGGTCAAGCTGCGCGACTCCGACACGGTGAACAAGAACATTCCCACCGGCGAGGTGGAACTGGTCGCCGACGAGATTCGCATTCTCAACGAGTCGAAGCTGCCGCCATTCCTACCCTCGGACACGGCCCTGACCAACGAAGAAACGCGGCTGAAGTACCGTTACATTGACCTGCGCCGCGAGGTCATGCAGTTCAACATCGAAACCCGCCACCACGTCGCCAAGGCCATTCGCGATTATCTTTCGGCGCAGGGATTTTTCGAGATCGAAACGCCCTTCATGACGCGCTCCACACCCGAAGGCGCGCGCGACTATCTCGTCCCCAGCCGGGTGCAGCCGGGCACGTTCTACGCCCTGCCCCAGTCGCCGCAACTGTTCAAGCAGATTCTGATGATCTCCGGCTTCGACAAGTACTTCCAGATCGTGCGCTGCTTCCGCGATGAGGACCTGCGCGCCGACCGCCAGCCCGAGTTCACCCAGATTGATCTGGAGATTTCCTACCCCCAGCCGGAGCGCGTCTGGGAAGTGGTCGAGGGATTCCTGATCGCGGCCTTCAAGGCGGCGCACTTCGACATCAAAACGCCGTTCCCGCGCATGGACTACGACGAGGCCATCCGCCTTTACGGCATTGACAAGCCTGACCTGCGCCTGCCTGCGTTCACCGATGTGCGGGATTGCTTCACGGCCGCGAATCTGCAGGAACTGGCGATCAATTCCAATCTGCCGCTGATTGCGATCCGCACGCCCACAGTCGGCGAGCTTTCGCGCAAGGAGCGCGACGACATCAAGCCGATGTTCCACGCCAAGGGCGGCGCCAAAATTTTCGAAGACTTCAAGCGCATTGGCAACAAGTACCCCGAAGCAGCCGCCGCGATCGCGAAGAAGGCGGGAGTGGAAGAGGGCGATCTCATCGTGCTGGTGGCCGGATCGGCGCAGGCCGGCCCGCAGACCGCCATGCCCTCCCACCGTAAAGTCACGCCCGCGGAACTGGCGATCTACGCCTCGGCCGGCCTGCTGCGCCTGGCCCTGGCGCAGAAGTATGCCGATCGTCACCAATGTTTCCAGCGCGGAGACTTCCGTTTCCTGTGGGTTACGAACTTCCCCATGTTCGAATGGGACGAAGGCGAGAAGCAGTGGATGGCAGCACACCATCCCTTCACCTCGCCACATGAAGAAGACATGGCCCTGCTCGAGGCGGGCGTGGAATCGGTCAACGATCCGCAGTCGCCGCTGAGCGCAGTGCGCGCTTTGGCCTATGACGTGGTGCTGAACGGCACGGAGCTGGGCTCCGGCTCGATTCGTATCCACCGTCAGGACATCCAGAGCAAAATATTCCGCGCCCTGGGCATGACCGAGGAAGAAGCCAGGTCGCGCTTCGGATTTTTCCTGGAGGCGCTGGAATATGGGACTCCGCCGCATGGAGGAATTGCGCTGGGACTTGACCGCATCGTCATGATTCTGGCCGGCGCCGACAGCCTGCGCGAGGTAATCCCGTTCCCCAAGACCGCCCGCGCCGTGGACTTGATGGTGGACGCGCCGACTCCGGTCAGTGAGCGGCAGTTGAAAGAGTTGGGGATTCAGATCAAGAAGTAGGCTTCTGGAGTGGCGCAGCGCTTTCAGCGCTGCGATGGGGATTCTGCAAACATGCGCAAACACATCCAGATTCTTGTTGTCCTCGCCGCTATTATCGGCGTTCTTCTAACAGTTGCCTCGCCTGCCCTCGCCGCCCCACAAGCTGCCGACGCCGCCCCCATCCTCGAGCAGGGCAAGTTCATCCTGCACAAGTTCGAGCAGGCGATCGGAGAGGAAACTTACGAAATCCGCCGCGATGGCGATTCGCTCGCCGTGAAGATGGACTTCAAGTTCACCGACCGCGGAGCACCGGTTCCTCTCTCCGCGACCTTTCGCGCCGCCCAGGATCTGACCCCGCAGGCCTTCGAAATCAAAGGACAAACGGCCCGCCCGGTTTCGATTGACGAAGCCGTCACCATCGAAGCGGGCAAGGTTCACCTCCGCACTCGTGACAAGCTGAGTGACACCGCCGCGCCCGCCGGGCCGTTCTTCACCATCGCGGGATACGCCCCCACCACCATGCAGATGCTGATGGTCCGCTACTGGGCCACGCACGGCTCCCCCGCGCAACTGGCCACGCTTCCGAGCGGCACCGTGAAAGTCGAGCCGCGCGGCCAGGACACGATTCACCTCGGGGCGATTGCCCAGAAACTCGACCGCTACACCATCGAGGGCCTGATCTGGGGACGCGAGACACTCTGGTTCGACGCCAATCGCAATCTGGTCGCGGCCGTCACCACCGACGCCGAATTCGACCACTTCGAAGCCATTCGCAACGGTTACGAGAGCGCTCTTGGAGATTTTGTGGGCCGCTCCGGCGCCGACGGCATGAGCGCTTTGTCGGACATTTCCAAAACCATCGCCGGCAGCCGCGCCTCCACCCTCGCCATCGTCGGCGGCACACTGATTGACGGCACCGGCGCCGCTCCCGTTCCCGACGCCGCGGTCGTGATTCACAACGGGCGCATCGTCGCCGCTGGACCGCGGGCCCAGGTGAAGATTCCCCGGCGCGCCCACGTGGTAGATGCGCACGGCCTGACCATTCTCCCCGGCCTCTGGGACATGCACGCTCACTTCGAACAAGTGGAGTGGGGACCGATCTATCTCGCCGCCGGAGTCACCACAGTGCGCGACTGCGGCAACGAATTCGAATTCATCACTGCCGTCCGCGACGCCATCGCACAGCGCCGCGGCCTTGGTCCGCGCCTGCTGATAGCGGGCATTGTGGACGGCACCGGCAAGCTCACCATCGGCGTGGAGCGCGTGGATACGCCCGAGCAAGCCCGCGAGTGGACCGACCGCTACCACGCGGCCGGCTTCCAGCAGATGAAGATTTACAGCTCGGTCAAACTGGAGGAAGTGAAAGCCGTCGCCGACGAAGCCCACCGCCTCGGCATGACCGTCACCGGGCACGTGCCCGAAGGCCTGACCGCCTATCAGGTCATCGAAGCCGGACAGGATCAGATCAACCACATCGGCTACATCGCCGACATCATGCATGCGCCGCTTCCTGAGGGGACGAGTCGCCTCGACCGCGCCAAAGCGCTGGCGGACCTCGATCTCGATTCCCCCGAGGCGCTGAAGGCGCTGGCGTTTCTCAAAGATCACCACACGGTGGTTGATCCCACCATTGCGCTGTTTGAATTTTTCACCGCAACCACCGCCAAACCTCCGGCCAGCTTTGAGCCGGGAGTCGCCAAAATCGCCCCCGAACTCGCGGAACAACTCACCGACGTGGGACCGCCGTCGGAGCGCTCCGAAATCGGCGAAAAGGTTTTCCAGAAGGAGTTGGCAATCGTCGGCGCGCTTCACCGCGCGGGCATTCCCGTGGTCGCCGGCACCGACCAGACCGTCCCCGGCCACAGCCTGCACCGCGAAATCGAGTTGTACGTGCAGGCGGGATTCACGCCCATGGAAGCGATCCAGGCCGCCACCATCGTGCCCGCACGGGCCATGGGCCTCGACAAGGAAACCGGCACAGTCGAGAAGGGTAAGCGCGCCGACCTGATTCTGATCAAAGGCAATCCTCTGGAAGACATCCACAACACGCGTAACGTGGAGTATGTGATCACCAACGGCGCCATGTATCACGCCGCGGAACTCTGGCAGAGTGTCGGCTTCAAGCCGTAGGATTTTGGGTAGTAGGCTTTTGGGTGGCGCAGCGCTTCAGCGCTGCGATTCAAGCACCCAAGGATGAGCGGCTTTAGCCGCTGAGGTACCTCAGGGGCTGAACCCCATCCTTCCTGCAAGCCTTATCGCAGACCTAAAGGCCTGCGCCACCCAAAAGCGCAGCTCGACCCCAGAGCGCCGCGCCCCCCAAAGGCCACTTCCTGCGACCTGTCCGATTTGAAACCGCTCCGCCCACGCTATGCTAGTCTGCCTCCTATGACCGACGGCGCCGCGCATCGCAAGCATTTTCTCAGCGACAAGGTCGAGCACTTCACCGAGTCAGTCATCCGCGAGATGACGCGGCAGGCCATGTTGCACGGCGCGGTCAATCTGGCCCAGGGATTTCCCGACTTCCCCGCTCCGGCGGAAATCAAGCAGGCCGCCCAGCAAGCCGTCGCCGCGGACGTCAATCAATACGCCATCACCTGGGGCGCCAAGAACCTGCGCAACGCGATCGCCCGCCAGATGGGCGCGTGGCAGGGAATGACGGTTGATCCAGAAAAAGAAATCACCGTGTGCTGCGGCTCGACCGAGGCGATGATTTCAACCCTGCTCGCCGTCTGCAACACGGGTGACGAGGTCGTGGTCTTCGAGCCGTTCTATGAAAACTACGGTCCGGACGCGGTGCTGAGCGGCGCCAAGCCGAAGTTCGTGAAGCTGCGCCCACCGAAGGAAGAAAACGGCGAATGGACGTTCGAGGAAAAAGAACTCCGCCGCGCCTTCGACCGGCATACCAAGGCGATCATTCTGAACACCCCCAACAATCCCACCGGCAAGGTCTTCACGCGCGCCGAACTCGAACTGATTCGCGACCTGTGCCTCGAATTCGACGTGCTGGCCATCACCGACGAAATCTACGAGCACATTCTTTACGACGGCACCGAGCACATTTCCATGGCGTCGCTCGACGGCATGCGCGAGCGCACGGTCACCATCAATGGCATGTCGAAGACCTACAGCGTGACCGGATGGCGCGTGGGATGGGCGGTTGCGCCGGAAAAGATCACCAACGCCATCCGCAAGGTGCACGATTTTCTGACCGTGGGTGCGCCCGCGCCGCTGCAGGAGGCCGGCGCCGTGGCCCTGAGTTTGCCCGCCCAGTACTACGCGAAACTGGCCGAGGGCTACCGGGTGCGGCGCGACCATCTGATGCCCGCCCTGACCGCGGCCGGGTTTAAGTGTTTCCGTCCGCGGGGCGCTTATTACGTGATGACCGACATTTCCGCGTTCGGCTATGACGACGATGTCGCCTTCGCCAGGCATCTGGTGCAGGAAATCGGCGTGGCCACCGTGCCGGGGTCGAGTTTCTATCGCGATCCGCGCGACGGCGCGCGGCAGGTGCGGTTCGCCTTCTGCAAGAAACCGGAGACTCTGGACGCTGCGGCAGCCCGCCTGCGCAAGCTGCGCCCGGTGACGCCGGCAGAGACGTAGCAAGCTACGTCTCTACGAGCTGCTACTTCGTGATCACGCCGCAGGCGACGCGGTCCCCGGAATTCCCTGACGGATCAGTTTTATAATCGTCCGCCTTGGCGTGGACCACGATCGCCGCTCCGTTTGTGAGCAGCGAATGCGGGCCGTCCATGAGGGTTACGTCTTTGTCTTCCATTCTCCCCTCAGCCTTGCCTTGCGCATCCACCGTGAAGTTTTTCATATCGCCGGCGTGGTGGCCGTCAGGACTATCAAAGCCGTGCTTCTTGGTGTCGGGATTGAAGTGTCCGCCCGCCGACTTGAAGTCCGGACCTTCACACTTCGGCACCTGGTGAAAGTGAATGGCGTGCTCTCCCGGAGTGAGGTCGTGCAGGTGGAGTTCGAGCCCGACCCCCGGGCCCTGGTCCCAGATGATTACGTTGCCGACCGATTTCCCCTGAGCATCCTTCAGTTCCACGTTGGTCTTGGCCGCGCTGCGGGACGACATAACCACAAGCGCAAAGAACAATCCGAGGGCGAAATACAAAACGCGTTTCATATTGGGAAACCTCCGGTGTGAGCCTGCAGGCAGTAGCGGGATTATAGCCCACCCGGCCCCGCCTCCAACAGGCTGGCCCGATGGGACGATTTGTCCACAACGATGTGGAGTATACTGCGAAGAAGTTTCCGAAATTCTCAAGAGGTATGCGCAATCATGGGGCTGAATGCAGTCGAACCAGCGACCGACCATGTTACAGAGAAGGTTCCAGCGGACGATTTTGAAGCGCTCGAACACAAGGTTTATCGCACCATAGAGATGTACAAGGCCGCGCGCCAGGCCCAAACCGTTGCGGAGCGCGAAACCCAGCGGGTGCGGCAGCAGATGCAGGAGCGCGACGAAGAGCTGGCTGCGCTGCGCCGCGAAGCCGTGCAGTTGCGCAAAGAGCGGGAAGTCATCCGCGGGCGTGTCGAGAAGATGCTGGAGCAGATCGAGTCCATCGCGGAAGCCAGCTAGGGACTGATCGCGCGGAGGTTCGATTGCGCAGAGCTCTATCGCAGGAGGAGACGTAGCCAGCTACGTCTCTACGGAGAGTTATGGCCACAGCCACAAAAAATCAGGCGGTGAAGGACGCACAGAATGCCAGCGTCCGGGTGGAGATTTTTGACCAGGCGTACAACCTGCGCGGGTCCGACCCGGAATACATTCTGAAGCTCGCCGAATACGTGGACTCCAAAATGCGCGCCGTGGCCGAGGCGACCAATACGATTGACACGGTGCGGCTGGCCGTCCTGGCCGCGCTGAACATTGCCGACGAGTATCACCTGCTCAAGAAAAGACAGGAGCACGGGGCAACCGACTACCAGAAGCGCGCGCATCTATTAGCAGATGCGCTGGACGAAGTGCTGGGCGACGACCGCAAGGCGGGCTAGTCTGCGCGCCGCCGTATTCTCCTTCCTCGTTCTCGCACTGCTATCCCACCACGCCGTTTCGCAGGAAACCACTCTTCGTTCCCAGGCCAACGTCGTCCTGATTCCAGCCTTGGTGAAAGACCAGCAAGGCGGCATCGTCTACGGCCTCGAGGCCAAAGATTTCATCATCGAAGACGACGGCGTGGAGCAGCCCGTGCGGCTCGACGAAGCTCCGGAAGGTCAGCCCGTTTCGCTGGTGGTGGTCATTCAGCGCGGCCGCCGCGCCTACTACGAGTTCCCGCGTATGCAGGGGTTGAACTCCATGCTCGACCCCCTGTTCAGTCAGGGAACGGCCAGAGTCGCGCTGGTCGAGTTCGACAGCCACGCGGAGGTCACCCGGGACTTCACCAAAGACGCCAGCCTGATTGCCGCCGACCTGAAGAACCTGCAGCCGGGAGATGGCGGAGCCGCCATCCTCGACGCCGTGGACTACGCGATCCACATGCTCAAACAGGAACCGGAGGAGCGGCAGCGCGTCCTGCTGCTGATCAGTGAAACCCGCGATCACGGCAGCCACGCCCGAGTTGAAGACGCTGTGGCCGTGATCGGGCAAAGCAATACTTCGGTTTACGCGCTCGCCTTTTCACCCGCGCTTTCCAACATCCTCGACACCGGCCGCGGCACCAACAAGGACGAGATGCACAACGGCATCAACTTCCTCGACCTCATGTACCGGACCGCTCAGGCCCTGCGAAAAAACGTTCCCAGCGCGGTCGCGGCCATGACCGGCGGCGAATACGAACTGTTCGCCACGCGCAGGAAGTTCGAAGTGCGGATGAACGACTTCACCAACCACCTGCACAGCCGTTATCTGCTGAGCATTGCTCCCGTAAATCCGCACCCCGGCCTGCACCAGATTCGAGTCCGCCTCAAGGATGCGGGGAGCAGCGCCGTACTGGCGAGAAGCAGCTATTGGGCCGAAGGCACAAAATAGAGGTGCACAAAATCGGACCGCGCCTCTACTTCGCTTCTGCGCCCCGCGCAGCCTCGGGAGCCATTCCGTCGCCCCCAAAACAAAGGCTCCGCGAACGGGGCCCAGATTGGGCATGAGACCCGGCGCAAGGAAAGTGTGTGACTCCCGCGTTACTTTAGTTGCAAGCGGCCTGCCATCTTTTTGCAGTCTTCCACTTGCCAAGCGCACGGGATTTGCCTAGCATCCAAGTTGAAAGCCGGCCTGCCGGGTTGGTGATGGCGGGTAACCGATTTTTGAACCAATGCTGAATGAACGGGAGCTCGACTCGAACTAAGATCCGGTGAGCGACGCTGCGCCATGCGCAGATGCCTAAAGGGTCTCGGCGGGCGCCCAACGTCTACCGACGGGTTCATTCTCGGCCCCGCCACACGGCACAGTGGGTCGGCTTGATTTTTCCTTGTAGCAAGACACTCATGTGGCGACGGCCGCCTCGGCCGTCCGGTGTTAGCGCCAGCTTTCCTGCTAGACTGGCTTCGTAGCGAATTCCCTGCTTCGCGCATCTAACTGAACAGTGTTTCCCCAACTCTTTCATTTCGGCCGCTTCTTTCTTCCGACCTATGGATTTCTGGTCTCCCTGGGCGTCCTGCTCGGCCTCTGGATCAGCGTGCGCAACTCCGAGCGCC
This sequence comes from Candidatus Sulfotelmatobacter sp., assembly GCA_035266345.1. Classification (GTDB taxonomy): domain Bacteria; phylum Acidobacteriota; class Terriglobia; order Terriglobales; family Acidobacteriaceae; genus Sulfotelmatobacter. The sequence continues at coordinate 33,398 of DATFNP010000094.1, read as the reverse complement.
TGGGATATAACGGCGACAATGCCTGGAACCTGGGCATTCTCGTGGTGCTCTGCGGCATCGTGGGCGCGAAGGTGCTCTACATCGTCAATGAATGGTCGTTCTACTCGTCGCACCCGGGCGAAATTTTCAGCATTGCCACGCTGCAGGCGGGCGGAGTCTTCTCGGGAGGCCTGCTGGCAGCCTTCGCCGCCGCCGCGTGGTACGTCTGGAAGCATCACATGCCGCCGCTCGGCACTACCGACGCCTTTGCCCCCGGCCTCGCCCTGGGCCACACCATCGGCCGCCTCGGTTGCTTCGCTGCCGGATGTTGCTTCGGCAAACCAACGCATCATTTCTGGGGTGTGACCTTCACGAACCCGCTGGCCAATCAAATCACAGGCACGCCGCTGAATATTCCGCTGGAACCGACGCAGCTGTTCGAATCGGCCGTGGAATTGGCCAATTTCTTCTTCCTGATGTGGCTGCTGAAGCGCAGAAAGTTCGACGGCCAGATCATGGGCGCGTTCATGTTCATCTACGGCGTCGCCCGATTCTTCCTCGAATATCTGCGCGACGATCCCGGCCGCGGCTCGGTCTTCGGCGGAGCCATGACCGGCACGCAGTTGATCGCCATCGGGCTGGTGCTGGGCGGCGGCCTGATCTGGTGGCTACGCCCCGGATCGAAGTCAGTCCCAGCACAAACGGTCAGCGCGACGCGGTAGGCTCTAGCGCAGGCCGTTGGTAGAAGACGCATCCCGCAAATCCAGCAACTACATGCGTCCGGAGGACGCCTGACAGTAGCCCGGCGTTTCAACGCCGGGTAGACTGGTGTTCGCTCCAATCGCGTCCCGTAGGGATGCTTGAAACCATCCATGGCGCCCTCCTTTCCCGCGCAGTTCACGACAGCATCGCAGGATGCCGGCCAGCGCCTCGACCAGTTTCTAGCGGCCCAGCTCGACGTGAGCCGCGCTCGGGTGCAGGAACTCATCCGCGCTGAAAAAATTCTGCTGAACGACGCTCCCGCCAAGGCTTCCGTCAAACTCCGCGGAGGCGAGCGCATCACCGTGCTCGGCCCGGCCGCGCGTCCGCCCTTGCGCGCCATCGCTGAAGAGATTCCCCTCGACATTCTCTACGAAGACGACGACCTGGCCATCATCAACAAGCCCGCCGGAATGATGGTCCATGCCGGCGCTGGCGCCACCGAAGACCAGCGCAATCGCGGAACGCTGGTCAATGCCCTGCTGCATCACTTCGCCAGCCTGTCGGCCGTGGGCGGCGAGATGCGCCCCGGCATCGTGCACCGCCTCGACAAGGAAACCAGCGGCCTGATCGTGGTCGCGAAAAATGACGAGGCCCACCGCAAGCTGGCCGCGCAGTTTGCCCGCCGTGAGGTCAAAAAAACTTACCTCGCGCTGGTGCATGGCTGGGTGAAGAAAGATCAAGGCACAATCGCGGCCAGCATCAGCCGCGACCGCGTCCGCCGCATCCGCATGACCACGCGCGGAACGGGCGGCCGCGACGCCGTCTCGCACTACAAAGTGGTCCGCCGGCTGGCCTCGCCCTATGGCAAGTTTTCGCTGCTCGAAGTGAAGATTGACACCGGCAGAACTCACCAGATTCGCGTGCACATGGCCTCGCTGGGGCATCCCATCGTGGGCGACAAGCTCTATGGGGCGCCCACCGAGTTGCGCTATAGCCCACCCTCCGCAAAAAGCCCGAAGGATGGGACACCACGCGGAAAGTGCGAGAGCGTTCCGGCCATCTCACTGCCGCGGAATTTTCTGCATGCCGCTGAACTGGAGCTGGCGCATCCGCGAACCGGGAAACCGATCGCGCTCAAGAGTCCGCTGCCGCCCGAGTTGCAGGCATTTCTGGCTGCGGTCGAGGGAGACGTTGCCAGCAACGTCTCTACGGGGTGAGTTGGAGCCTGCGCTCCGTTGCCGGATATAATGTCAAGTCAGGTGGAAACTTTGGGGACAAGAATGTTGCTCAGGGCAGGCGCGCTGGTTCTGCTGGCGCTTTTCGCGTTCGGCGCCGCAGCGCAGTCGCCGGCGCCCGCCGCTTCTCAACCCGCGCCAGCGGCGGCCGACCAGGCGCAGAAACCCGCCGATCCAAACGCCCCGGCCGACGAACCGCTCACCACGATCGTGCTGAAGAGCAACGAAGTCAACGTGGTGTTCACCGTGACCGACAAGCACGGCAAGCGCATCACCGACCTCAAGCAGAACGATTTCCGCGTCGTGGACGACAACAAGCCCCCGGAGGAAGTCCGCAGCTTCCACGCCGAAACCAACCTGCCGCTGCAGGTCGCTCTGCTCATTGACGCCAGCAACTCGGTGCGCGACCGCTTCAAGTTCGAGCAGGAATCGGCCATCGAGTTTCTGAACCAGACGGTGCGGCCGCGCTACGATCGCGCCTTCGTGGTGGGTTTTGACGCAACGCCCGAAGTCACCCAGGATTTCACCGACAACACAGAGGCCCTGGCCCACGGGGTGCATGAACTGCGTCCCGGCGGCGGCACGGCGCTCTACGATGCCGTCTATTTCACCTGCCGCGACAAACTCTTGAAAGCGCCAAAAAGCACAACGGTGCGGCGCGCCATCATTCTGCTCAGCGACGGCGAAGACAACTTGAGTCACGTTTCCCGCGAAGAGGCCATCGAGATGGCGCAGCGCGCCGAGGCCGTTATCTACGCCATCAGCACCAACGTCAGCGGAACCAAGGGCGCGGGCGACAAGGTGATGGAGCGCATCGCCGACGCCACCGGCGGCCGTGCCTTCTTCCCCTTCCAGATCCGCGACGTGGCCAACGCCTTTGCCGAGATTCAGGAAGAGCTGCGCAGTCAGTACGCCATTTCCTACAAGCCGGCCGACTTCAAGACCGACGGACACTATCGCACCATCGAAATCGTGGCCAACAAAGGGAAAGATCTGCGTGTCCGGTCGCGGCGCGGATACTACGCGCCGGCGCAGTAGCTCACCTCCGCTCCCGGCCCCGGATAGCCCCTGGCCCACTATCCGGCAGGGCGAGACCGGGCTGTACTTTCTCTCGACACAGCGTACAATCTGCGGCAACACTCAGGAGGAATTGTGTCCCATCCCCTCACGTTCACACTCTCTTTAGCTCTTCTGGTCCCGGCAGCTTTCACCATCGCGGCCGGCGCGCAGCAGCCGGAGAACACCGGTCATACCGCTGATGAAGCCGCGATTAAGGCTGTCGTTGCCGATCGATGGATGGCGGGATGGAATGCCCACAATGTGCATCAGTTTGCTTCCATGTTCTCCGAAGATGCCGACTTCACCAACGTCCGTGGACAAAGCGCCTCAGGACGGGCAGACATTGAGAAGTTTCACGCCGAAGCCTTTGAACGGTTTTTCAAACACAGCCATCAAACCGGGGAGGTTACCAGGATTCGCTTCCTCCGGCCGGACCTTGCCGCCGTCGACCTCCGCTGGGAGATGACCGGCGCCACCGATAACACGGGCAAACCGTGCCTTACCGCACCGGTCTGGCCAACTGCGTGTTCACGAAGTCAGGCGGGGAGTGGCTGGTGACGATCATGCACAACACGGAATTGACGCCTTGGATGCAGCCGCCCCAAAAGTGAAAACGGTCGCCCTCATGCCCGGATATTCGGGTGCACCACTTCCAAAGAAGCTAGGGATCAAGGATGGCTTCCGTGTGTGTTTCGTGGCCGCGCCGCTGGATGTCCTGTCGGAGTTGAAGGATGCCGTGACCGGTTGCACGCGGGTTAGCGACGGCAAAACACCGCTCGACTTCGCCATGGTTTTCACGAAATCGAAGGCCGAGTTGACCAAAGAATTCCGCCGAGTCTCCAGGCAGTTGGCACCGGCCGGGATGCTCTGGGTCAGCTGGCCCAAGAAAAGTTCAGGCGTGGCCACCGATCTCGACGAGAACATCGTGCGCGAAATCGGCCTGGCAGCCGGGCTCGTGGATGTGAAAGTGTGCGCCGTGACCGAAGTCTGGTCGGGATTGAAGTTCGTGCGCCGGCTGAAGGATCGTTGAGAAAAGACCGTTAAGACGATCCCGGATCAGGAGAAGCAGAAATGGTTCGCGTGGGATTAATCGGATTCGGCCTGGCGGGACAGGCGTTTCACGCGCCCGTGATCCGCGGCGTTTCAGGGATGGAATTGGCCTGCGTCCTCGAACGCCACACTTCTCTGACGAAAGAGAAGTATCCCGAAGTCCGCGTGGCGCGGACGCTCGACGAACTGCTGTCCGACAAAACGATTGGCCTGTGCGTGGTAGCCACGCCCAACGATTCGCACTTCTCCTACACCAAGGCCTGCCTCGAAGCTGGCCGCGACGTAGTTGTGGACAAGCCCTTCACCCCGACCATGGCCGAAGCGGAGCAACTGGTCGGCCTCGCTGCCGGGCGCGGCCGACTGCTTACGGTCTACCAGGACCGGCGCTGGGACGGCGTTTTCCTGACGGTGAAGCAACTGGTGTCCTCCGGCGCGCTGGGCGCCATCGCCGAATACGAGGCGCGCTTTGACCGGTTCCGCCTGCAGCCCAAGCCGGACGCGTGGCGCGAGCGCCCGGATGCTCCCGCGGCCGGCGTGCTCTGGGACCTGGGCCCGCACCTGATTGATCAGGCGCTGGTCCTGTTTGGCGAGCCGGAAGGGATCACGGCCGCCGCGCTCCACCAGCGCCCCACTTCCCAGGTGGACGACGCCTTTGACGTGTGCCTGGACTATCCCCGGTCGAGGGCTGGTCTGCGGGCAACTCTGCGGGCAACTCTGCGCGCACGCATCGTCGCCTATGCCCCCGGTCCGCACCTGCTGATTCACGGCACCGAAGGATCGTTTGTGAAATACGGCATGGATCCGCAGGAGGAAATTCTGCGCGGCCCGAATTGTCCTGACGGCCTTGACTGGGGCGCGGACTGGGGCCTGGAGCCGGAAGACCGGTGGGGCACCCTGAGCCGCGTCGGCGAAGCGCCGCGCAAAGTGCCAACCGAGCGCGGGGACTATCGTGGGTTCTATGCAAACGTCAGGGATGCGATCGAGAAAGGGTCTCCGCTCGACGTGACTCCCGAGCAGGCACTGCGCACCATGCGGGCTCTCCTGCTGGCGCACAAGAGCAGCCGCGAACGGCGGACGGCGCAGTGGACCGAAGCACCGGAATGATGCCCGGCTTGTCGGCCGGCTCACGCAGCCGCGTGCATCGAGAACGGTGCAATCGCCGCCATCTTGCTGATTTTCCACAAGCTTACGGGGAGCACACCCTGTGCAAGAAATTCCTTCTAAACTATTGAAAACAGGGCACTTAATTCCGTGAGTTAAACCGATTTAACTCGCCGGTAGAGGGACTCGAAACGGCACCCGTCCTCAAACTCGGCTCGACCCGATCGCGCCCGCCTGCGAGGGCGAGGACCGCCGCGCGGGGCATTCCCTGAAGTGACCAGCGGTTCGATTTCCTAGCTTGCCTTCATCACTTTCTGCAACGCCGCCTGGAATCGCTCCATCTCTTCCGCCGTGCCTACAGTGATGCGGACGTGGTTCGGCCAGACCGGCCAGATGCGGCCGACCGAAACGTCCTCCTTCGCCATGGCCTCGCGTACTTCTTTTCCCGGACGCTTGACGTCCAGCATGAAGCAATTCGATTGGGAAGGAATGTAGGAGTAACCGTTGCGCTCCAGCCACTGGAAGGTCTGTTGGCGAATGCCGGCGTTGATGCGGCGGCGTTCGGGAATCAGTTGCGGGTCCTTCAGGCTGGCGGTGGCGGCGACGACGGCGGTGATGGGCATCGGGTTCCATCCGCCGTGCATCATCACTTTTTCCATGAGATCGGGGCGGGCAATTATGAATCCGCAGCGCAAGCCGGCCATGCCATAGATTTTCGAGAAGGTGCGCAGCAGGATCACATCCTTGCCGGCCTTGACCAGATCGAGCGCCGACGTCGCCTCGCTGAAGTGGATATAGGCCTCGTCCACCAGAATGATCGAGTCTTTCGGTTTGTTGGCGACGAGAAACTCGATATCTGAGTGCGGAGTCAGCGTGCCCGTGGGGTTGTTCGGAGTGCAGATGTAGAAAAGTCCCGCGTCCGGGGCGGCGGCCAGCATGGCTTTCACATCGTGGGCGTAGGTTGACGTCAGCGGAACTTTGACCACGCGCACGCCCATGCTCTCCGCCGTATTCATGCCGTACTCGTAGCCGGGATCGGCCGTTACGTAGCTCCGCTTGGGAGAAGTAAAAGCCAGAACGGTTAGACCCAGCGGAGGAGTTGAACCTACGGTAGCCATGACCCATTCGGGATTCAGGCCCTCGGCCTGCGCGAAGGTAGTGGTGAGGTCGTTGGCGAGATTGAAGGAGTAGCGTCCCCCTCGCGGGATGATGGCGGCAACCGCCTCGCGCGCGGCCTGGCTGGGGCCGAGAGGATTCTCGTTGGAGTCAATAAACACCGCATTGGCGCCGAGAGACGTGGGCCGCGATACCGCCGCCATCTGGGCCTCGCCCATGCCGCGCAACACAGCCGCGGCCGAAGCAGCCACTGTCAGATGCAGAAACGAACGCCGGGAGAAACGGGGCATGGAGACCTCCAGCCCACGAGTGTAGCAGGAGGAGTGCGGGAAGCGGACACTGCGCGTGGATTCAACTTTCTGATTTGGAACATCCAAAATCAGAGTCAAAAGCGGAAACAAAAGCAAAATCACAGCGGCGGGCATCACCTGCCCTGAGCGCAGCCGAAGTGGTGCCCGCTCCACATAACCTACTGGCCGGTCCCGGTCGCACCCAGGATCTGCACGCTTGGGCTGGCCGAGTCCGTGACGGTCACCGCACTGGCGCGCGTTCCTATCGCGCTGGGCGTAAAGGTCACCGTGAAGGTGCACTTGGCGTGAGCCGCCAGACTTGCGCCGCAGGGAGTCGTTCCGCCCGAGGCAGCCGCGAAGTCGCCGCTGCCCGCGATGGCCAGGGTTACCGACGTGGTCAGGTTGTTGGCCACCGTCACCGTCTGAGCGGCGCTGGTGGTAGCCACGGTTTGCGCAGCGAAAGTCAACGCCGCCGGGGTGAAGGAAAGCGGCAGGGCGGCCGTGCCTTTCACATCGAGGACCTGCTGCCCAACGGCCGCATTGTCGCTGATCACCACCGCGCCGTTGACCGCGCCGCTGGTTCCGGATGCGGGTGAGAAAGTAACGCTCATGGTGCAACTGGCGCCAGCGTTGAGGTTGAGACTGGCAGCGCAGGGAGTCGCACCGTTGCCCACCGCGGAAAATTCGCCGCTGGCGGCAATCGAGCTGAGCATGACGGCGCTGGCGCTGGTGTTCTTTACCGTCACTGTTTTGCCGGTACTGGTCGTGCCTACGTCCTGGGCGGCGAAGGTGAGCGTGGTGGGCGTGAACGTGAGCGGCGGGGTGCCTCCTCCGGAGCCTGTTCCCGACAGCGGAACGAGCTGCGGACTGAACGTCGTGCCGTCGGTGATGGCGACCGATCCGTTGACCGCGCCGGCCGCGGTTGGCGAGAACGTCACGGCAATGTTGCACTTCGCCTTCGACGCCAGCGAGCCGGAGCAGGTGGTTCCCCCCGAATTGATGGCATAGTTGCCGCTGGCGGCAAGCGAGTAGTTCAGCGTCGTGGACTGATTATTGGTGAGGGAGACCGTCTTGGCCGCAGAGGTCGTACCGACCCCCTCCGTGCCGAAGGCCAGCGCCGTCGGAGCAATGGAAAGCGGCAATGCGCCGGTGCCGGTGAGGGCCACGGTCTGCGGAGAATCGGGCGCGGTGTCGCTGATCGCGAGCGAACCGTTGAGGGCGCCGCCGACCGAAGGCGTGAAGGTTACGGTCAACTTGCAAGTCTTGCCGGAGGCCAGGCTCGATCCGCAAGTATTGCTGGCGAGCGTATAGTTCCCGGTCGCCGCAATCGAGTTCAGGGTAACTGGAGACGCACTCGTATTCTTCAAGGTAATGCCCTTGGCCGCGCTGGTAGTGCCGACGAGCTGCGGGTTGAACGCCAAACTGAGCGGCGTAGGCGTAACGATGGGAGCGTTGGCCACCGTGAGCGGCAACGCTCCGAACGCGGCACAGCTCGCTCCGCTGGGGAAGTCTTCGACGTAGACCTGGAAGGCTCCGGGCGTCGCGATCTGCGCGGCGGTCACGGTCACGCTGAGTTGCGTCGAACTGATGAACTTGACCACTGGAAAAGTTCCGGCCACCGACACCAGCGTCTGCGGGTTAAATCCAGTTCCGTTCAGCGTGAGCGTGAAGCTGGGGCCTCCGGCAACCGCGGCCGCCGGGCTCAGGCTGGTCAGCGTGAGCGGTGTGGCTGTGGTGTTGTAGTCGGCAACCACAAGGACCTCGTCCGTCACCGTTAACGGCTCGGATGAGGAAGTTCCCGTCAGATCGTACTGCCAGCCGGTGAAGAGCCAGCCCGTGTTGGGAGTTTCAGTGAAAGTCAGTCCGTCTCCGGACGGATAAAATCCGTCTCCCGTGGGCGAGGGCGGAGTGACGTTGATCGAACCGCCGCAGGACTCGTTGACATAGTCGGTGACGTAGAACTCGGGCGTCAGATTCGCCGTGTAGGCCATGCTGGTCGCGGGCAGGGTCACGCTGTCCGCGGTCGTGAGGGTGCCGTCGCTCCAACTGGAGAAGTTATAGCGGCTGTTCGAACTGTAGGGCTGCTCGATCGCATCCACACTCAGTGTGTGCATGCTGCCGGAAGTCCAGGTCGAATCGTAGAACGAAGAAAAATTCTTGGGCGCGTAAGAAAAATTGCTGTCCCCGTAAATGTACAGGTTCGAGCTGAAGGGATTCGGGCTCACATTCACGGTGTAGACCGGATCGGGCGAGAACTCGACCGTGGTGTTGACAGTGAGTCCGGTATCGGGCGCGTAGAAGGTCTTGGGATTTGCACCCAGACCTCCCGGCAGCCAGTAGGGCGCGTTGTTGAATTCGTAGAAATTCTGCCCCGCGTTCGGAGCCGCAGTCAGCGTAACTTGCTGGCGCGCGGTGTAGAAGACGAGCGCAGATCCGGAATAACTCTGCGCCGCGGGCGACGGCGTCACCGTTCCCGTGCCGGTGGGGTAAATCGCCGCTGCGTAGGGAACAAGCTGGATGAAGTTCGCGGTGTACGTGGTCACCGCCGGAGAAGTCGCGGGCGTGGCTGCTTCCCCGTTGCCGGGCAGCACCGTGATGGTGTTCGGGGTAGCCGTTGCGTTGTTCCAGCGTCCGTAGGTGTAATAGAAAGTCGTTGGCGTGGTGCTGTTTTCGATGACGCCGGCCAGGCTCTGCACTCCGGAGGGAATGTCGAGCGTGTGGATCGAATTCAGCGCCCAACTGAAGACTTGCGGCGTGGTCACGGTCCCGCCGTCCACGATGACCTGCAATCCCGGAGGGTTGCTGGTAACGGTGACCGAGGTGGGCGCGTTGCCGTAGAGGCGTTCAATGCCGTCAATGTCGGCCGCGCTGTAGCCGGTCTGGTTGGAAAGCGGGATACCGGCGGGAATGGATTCGATGGCTGGTCCCCCATTTCGGGAGAAGGCGAACGCCGGATACTCCATGATCGAGGCGTAGTCGAAGAACGTGCCGAAGGTCTGAGCGTTATCGTAGATCTGGTTGAAGTTCCCGATGGATCCCTTGATCAGGTTGCCGTAATTGACCGAGACGTAGGTATTGCGGTCGGGGCGCGACTGTTCGTGCCAGAGGCCGACAGTGTGACCCATTTCGTGAAGGATGGTGGCGAGCGTGCAGGTCGCGGAGCCGCCGACTTGCTGCTCACCTCCGGCGCGACCCACGATCGCTTCACATTCTCCGCTGAAATTGCCGGGATTGAAATAGAAGTTCACATAGTCGGTCTGGGTGGTAAGGGCGACGAACTGGATGTTGGAGAAGGTGTTGTTGAACTGGGCGATGGCCGCGTTGAGGTTCGTGAGGTCTCCCGATCCGGCGGCGATCACGTAGGGAATTTGGTACTGGCTGCCGACCTTCGGCCAGAGATACTGCGAATAGGCGATTCCGTAAGAAGGCACCAGGCGCTGCGGGTCCATGGGTTCGACTTTTTCGAGAATGATATCTCCCTGGAAGATGGCTTTGCCGTTCTTGATGACGTAGGTCACCGGCATGCCCCGGTAGAGGCCGCGGTGGATTTCCTGCGCTTGCGCCGTAACCGCCGGGAAGAACAGCAGGGCAAGCACAAGGGCGCAAATAGTGCTCAAACACTTCTTGGGCAAGGCGGACCTCCAGGAGAGAAGCGGGAGAGGCTCGGTAGAGTGTCGCCAGTCCGCAGCGCGCTGTCAAGGTGCAGAATTTTGCAGCGTCCGCGTCCCTCCGATTAGTCCTGGTGGCCGGCGTAATAGCCGGCACGGGCCTGGATCTTGTAGCTCTGCTTGTTCTTGATCTCGAGCTTACGGAAGCTGCCATCGAGCGACGTATTCAGGGGAGTGTAGCCGACGTTGTACTGGCTGCGCAGTTCGGCGGCGATCTGATCGAAGGCCTCTTTGAGCTTGTCGAACTTGTTGCCCACGTTGATGACGCGGCCTCCGGTCTGCTCGGTGAGTTTCTTCATGTCGGCCTCGCCATAGTAGGCCATGCCCGAACTGAAGTACGAGCCGCGGTCGGCGCAGAGCAGCACGTACACGATGGCGTCGGCCTTCTGCGCAGCTTCGACGGCGTCCTTGAGCTTGAGCCTGCTGCCTTCGTCCTGGCCGTCGGTCAGCAGGATCATGGCTTTGCGCCCAATTTCTTTCGCCAGCATGTCGTGGGCGGAGAGGTAGACGGCGTCAAACAGCAGCGTCCCGGGCGAGTTGTGCTGAGGAACGGGTCCGCCGCCGAGGCCCGGGATTCCGCTGGTGAAGTCCGAGCTGATCTTGACTTTGTTCAGGGCGTTCTGCAGACGGCGGACATCGCGGGTAAAATCCTGCAGCAAATCCACGGTGATGTCGAAGCTGATGACGTAGGCTTCGTCCTTGTCGGTCAGAACCTGCTTCACAAACGCTCCTCCGGCCTGTTTCTCCATATCCAGGACGCGGAGTTGGCTGCCGCTGGCGTCAATCATGATGCCGAGCGTAAGCGGCAGGTTGGTCTCGGCGGTGAAGTACTTGACCGTCTGCAGTTTGCCGTCTTCGTACACTTCGAAGTCATCTTTGGTAAGGCCGGGGATCAGCGCCCCGTGCTTGTCCTTGACGTTGAAGAACAACTGGACCACGTTGACGCTGGTTTTGATGGTCTCAGCCGGTTGCTGGGCGTCTCCGGCCTTCTGGTCCGGTGCGGGCTGCTGCGCCGTGGGCGGTTGGGCGGTGGATTGCTGGGCAAGGCCAAGCTGGGCCACGGAAAACAGGGCAGCCAGGGTCAGTGCGGGCAGGATTCCAGACACGGGAACGGGAAATCTGGGCATAGGGGATTCTCTCGCGATTCTTTGTTAGTCTAATCCTGTAGCTTAGATGCACCAAGTGGGAGGGATTTGCATCCCATGGGCTGCGAAGCGTAATTTTTTCGCGGGCGAGGCAGGCATGAAGCCGTCGGAGCGGAGTGGCAACTCAAGCAGTGTTGTGGAACAGACGAGAACGCAACGGGCGGTCGGGCTGGGCGGGTGGCTGCGTGTCGGGATTCTGGTTTTTGCGGTAGCGACGTTTGGTCTGGTGGCTGCGCGCGGACAGCAAACGCAGTCCGGCGCCGGCCAAAACCCGTCTCAACCCGCGGAGAAACCCAAACCGCCGCAGGATATTCCCGACGCGCCATCCGCCGTGCAACCTCCACCGCCGCCGAAACCGGCGTTTCCAGTTCCGGACGCTGCGGCTGACGCGGAGGGCAAGGACACGGCGCCCGCGCAGGCTGGGAGCCGCGATGCCGCGCAACCGCAGGAAGAGGCAAAACAGCCTCCGCCTCCCATGCCGCCGATCGAGACGATCCCGCCGGGAAGCGGCCCGAAAAACCAGGTGGACAGCAAAGACGAACTCTACAAGCTGGTGGTGAAGGTCCATTTTGTGCAGGTACCCGTGACCGTGAAATTCACGGACGGGCGCCCCGTGGACGGCCTTGGGCCCAAGGATTTCACCGTACTGGAAAACGGAAAGAAGCAGACGCTGTCCTTCTTTACCAGCGACCCGTTCCAGTTATCGGTGGCCGTATTGCTCGACATCGGGATGGCCGACGTGGCGGTGCAAAAGGTCAACCAGACCTATTCGGCCCTGGTGGGCGCCTTCAGCCCTTATGACGAAGTTGCGCTTTACACCTACAGCAGCACGGTGAGCCAGGTCACCGACTTTACGGGAAGAAGCGAGAAGCTGACGGCCGAGCTGAACCAGATCAAGCTGGTGCGCGGCCACGCCAATGGCCCGCCGGTGCTGGGCGGACCTCTGTCTGGCGGTTCTCCAATCGTCAACGGAGCTCCAGTGGGCGGGCCCACGATCGCTCCGGTCAGCACTCCGCCCCGGGAAGCGCACGTGTTGAACGACGCGATCCTGCGCGCGGCGCTGGATTTGAGCAAACGCCCCCGCACCCGCCGCAAAGTGATCTTCGTGATCAGCGACGGGCGGGACCTGGGCAGCAAGGCCAGCTACAGCGACGTGCTGAAACTGCTGGAGACCCAGGGCATCCAGGTGAAGGCAGTGGTGGTGGACAGCGGGGCTTTGCCTCTGTTCCGCCAAGTCGAAAAGCTTCATCTGCCGGGACAGGGCCACAGCGACATCCTGCCGAAGTACTGCTCCGCGACCGGAGGCGGGCAGGTGTCGTTCGAGCTCTCCCGCAATTCGATCGAAGAGGCGTACGCGCAAGTCACCTCCGAGGCGCGCAACCAGTACACGCTGGGATACACGCCCAAGACCGGGGCCAGCAAGGCCTATCGCAGCATCGAGGTTCTGGTGGACAAGAAGGGGCTGAAGATCTACGCCAAGGATGGGTACTATGCGATCCCGTCGGCGCAGTAGCCTTGTCGCACGATGCAACAGGGATGGAGCGCGACCCTGCCCCCGAGCCTAGGGGGTCACCTGAGTAACCTGCCTGGGGCAGGCCCCGTATGATATAAAAGCCGCGAGCCCACATAAAGACATTTGTGTGCGCGGGAGCACCCCTGAGGGTGTACCCGCATTTCGAGGAAAGCCTTGAGTTTCATCAACTTCGCAGCCCGCGAGATCAACTGCAAGATCGTGTACTACGGCGCCGGACTGGGCGGCAAGACCACGAACCTGCAAATGATTTACCAGAAAACCGCGGACCAGCAGAAGGGCAAGATGATCTCGCTGGCCACGGAAACCGAGCGAACTTTGTTCTTTGATTTCTTGCCGCTCGATTTGGGCTCGGTGCGGGGCTTCAAGACCCGCATCCATCTCTACACCGTGCCCGGACAGGTTTTCTACGACGCCAGCCGCAAGCTGATTCTGCGCGGCGTGGACGGCATTGTGTTCGTTGCCGACTCGCAGGAGCAGCGCCAGGACGCCAACGTCGAAGCCCTCGACAATCTCATGGCGAACCTGAAAGAACACGGCTACGACTTCAACAAAATCCCCTACGTGCTGCAGCTCAACAAGCGCGACCTGCCCAACATTCTGCCCGTGGACCTGCTGACTACCGAACTGCGCAAGAAGAACGAACCCGTGGTGGAAGCCGTCGCCTTCCAGGGCGCCGGCGTGTTCGAAACCCTGAAGGAAATCGCCAAGCAGGTGCTGACGGAACTCAAAGCCGGGGGGTAGAAGAGCCGTCCGTGTTTCCGCCTCACCTGTCCGCGCGCGTGCACTAGAACTCGATTCTCAGCGCCACCTGCCCCGTACGATTGCCCGCATTTTCCGAGGTCTGCACGCTGGTAATCTGTCCAAATGTGGAAGAGGTGACGTCGGTTGACGGCGGCGCATAGTTCGAGTGATTGATCAGGTTGGTAAAGGTGCTCTCGAACTTCACGCGCCACCGTTCTCCCAAGGCAAAGGTCTTCGATAGTCCTCCGGCAATCGCCACCGTCCCCGGTCCCAGTAGACTGCCGACCCGGCAGTTCCCGACCGGCCCGGCAGGTTGGACGACGAACGCAGCGGCATTAAAGTATTGGGACACAGTCGGGTTCGACAGATTGCCGTCCCCGATGCAGTCCGGGCGCTGGAAGGCCCCGCGATAGACGAGATTCAGATTCCCTGGATCGTAGCTGGAGCTGGTGATCGGAGTCAGATACGGACCCGTCTGCCACAGGGCAATGGTGCTGACCGACCATCCGCCGAACAAGGACTGCGGGACCGAAGACATGTGTCCCAGGAAGCTGCGGCCGTTGCCAAACGGCAGTTCGTAGATGGAGGAAACCAGCACGCGCTGCCGGCGCACGGCCGCGATATTGCCCCGATTGGCGGCCAGATCGAAGCGGTTGGCTACGGGAGTTCCGTAGATCACTTCCGGAGAGAAGGCGGTTGGGGCGTCGCCGCCGACATTGCCCAGACTCTTGGCCCACACGTGACTGGCCTGCAGGGTCAGGCCGCCCCGGCTGCGATGGTTCAGTTCGGACTGCAGTCCTTCGTAGTTCACCGAGGCCTCATTCTCAGAAGACAAAATGCGTCCCCAGTTCAAATACGGCCGGGGATTGGGATTGGGCGAGATGGAGCTGGGCTGGACCTGATTCAGATCCACGGTCTGGCTCATGCGATACGAGTTCGTACCCACATAGCTGACGCGCAACGTGGTGTCGCGCACCAGTTCCCGTTCCACCGTGAAATTCCATTGCGCCGACTGCGGATCGCGATAGCTGACGGGCGTGTTCTGGTAGAAATCGCCGGTACCGGCGATAGCCGCCGGGCTCACCGGAGTAGTGACGTTGGGGAACTGATAAGCGGGTTGCCCGTTCTGCACCGCGTTCGCGGTGGTGCGCACCACGCCAACGCTGATGTTGGTGGTATTGAACGAGAGTTGACCCAGATTCGTCATGGTAAAAATGCCGAAGCCGCCGCGAATCACGGTCTTGTCATCCCCGAAGGGACGGTAGGCAAATCCGAAGCGGGGCTGAAAATTCTTCTTGTAGAGCTCGCGCACACCCGGCCCCAGGCCCTGCGCACTGGCGGACTCCACCGGCCCGCACGGAAGCGCTGGATTGGCAACGCCGTACGGGTTGTAGGGTCCGGCGCAGGCGTTGATCGATTCCAGAAACCCCTGCACCGGAATGTTGTGATCGGGAACGATCACTCCACCATTGCGTTTGTCGAAGGCGGTGAGGTTGTTGAGCGGGCTCACGAATGGCGGCAAGGCTTGCCAGCGCAGGCCGAGAGTCAGCGTGAGGCGGCGGTTCACGCGCCATTCGTCCTGCGCGTACACGCCGGTCTGGATGGCGTGGGCGAGAACATCAGGGCCGGATTGCGCCACATAAGTCTTCGCCGGAAGTCCCAGCAACAGGTCGGCATAGGAGGATTCACACAAGGTGGGTGAAGCAAGACTCGGCGAACAAGCCGGCAGTCCCGTGAGCGCTCCTCCGGAGAATGTAAAGGCCCCGAAATCGTCAGAACCCCCAAAGCTCTCGATGTCGGCATAGGCAACGTGGCGCACGTCCACCCCGAACTTCATGCTGTGCTTGCCCCGCGCCCAGCCCAGGTTGTCGGTGAACTGGACGGTCTGCGACTTCGTCACTCCCGCCTTGTCGCGGCCAATCGGAGTGAGGCCGGTATCGCTGAAGTTGAAAGTTGGAAACGCGTCCGCCGTCGGGTGATCGCTGATGTCCAGGCCAACCAGACCCAACTGCTGAATCGCGGTGGCTCCTTCGATGGGAAAATTTACTCCAATCCGGAACAGCGACAGGCCAAATCTCGCTTCATTCACGACCGAGTTGGTGATGGCATAGTTGTGAGAGAAGATCAGGTTGCGGTCCGACTCCTGGTCGGAGTCGCTGGGCAGCAGGGCATTCGCCACGCTGCTTGAGATGCTCTTCGAACTCCAGCGCAGATACAGCGACTGTTTCCCGCTGAGGGTGTGGTCGAGGCGAATGTCGAATCCATCGGTGTTGCTGGGGGTGGGACTCTGTTGCAGGTAATTCACACTGGCGCTGGGAGAAGTGGGTAGCGGAATCACGCCGAGCAGCGCCGTGGCCACGGGGTTGATGCAATTGGGGTTGCATCCCACCGTGTTGTTGGGGAGTTGCTGGCCCGTGAGCGGATTGACTACCAGACTGTTTGCGCCAATGAAATTCGGGTCGTTGAGATTGCCGCCGCGCATCGCCGCGGTTGGGACGCTCAGGAATAACGGCGTAGTCAGACGGCGTCGGTTTCCTTCATAAGCGGCAAAAAAATAGGTGTGCGGCGCTTCCATCTGCAGCCAGGGAATCTTCACCGGTCCGCCCAGGCTTCCGCCAAAGGTGTTGAAAGCCTTGTGGGGCTTCAGCGGAAGATTGAATGGGGTCGCATCGAGCAGGCTGTTCTGCATGTACTCAAACAAACTGCCATGAAAGCGGTCCGTGCCGCTCTTCGTGGAGATGGTAATGTCGCCCAGTTGGGCGAATTCCGCGTTGTTGTTGAACTGCGACACCCTGAACTCGCTGATCAGTTCCGACGAAGGATTCATATTGGCCAGCGCGCCATTCTGGCGGATGTTGACCGTCGAAGCGCCGTCCACGGAATACTGGACCTGCGAGGGCAATCCGCCGCCCACCGAGACGTTGCCGTTGGCATCCTGTTGCGTGCCCGGCACCGTGTCGAGTACGGCCATCGAACTGGTGGTGGCCCCGCGATAGTTGACCGGCAGCTGCGAGACCTGCAAAAAGTCTTTGGTGTCGGCCAGCGTGGCACTCTCGGTGTTGATCATGGGCGCGGAGTCGCCCACTTCCACCGTCTCGGACGCAGCCTTCACCTTCAGCGACAGGTCAGCCCGCAAGGTTTGCCGGATCTCGAGCTCCAGAGACTGCAGCTTGAAAACGGCGAAACCCTCGGCCAATGCCGTGATTTCGTAGCGGCCGGGCTTGACGTTCATGAACTGGAAGGAGCCATCCGCATCGGAAATCGCGTCGCGCGCGGATTGATTGTCAAGACTGGTGAGCGTGATCTTGGTTCCCGGGATTACCAGGCCGTTAGGATCTTTGACTACACCGACGATCGAACCGAACGTGGACTGGGCACTGACGGAAGCGTTCCACAACAAGAGAACCGCGAGCACTGCGGGCGTAATCCAGGGTCGAGTCACTACACCTGCCTCCTCTGAAGTCATTTGCAGCATCCGCAATAAACAGCGCCGCAGCTGGCTTCGAGTTTGCAAGTTATCTGCGCAGTCGTAAGGAAGGCGTAAAGAATTCGACAAAAGTTTCGAATGGGGAAGATTTGAATCGACGATCCAGGTTCGGATGCGCCAACGCTGCGTGCGCGGGGCGCATTACCAACGTAAGCGGCCGCGACGTTTTCTACTGCCACGGCGTTCTGCCATTCGCTAGCCTGACCACGGGATGCGTGTGTGGCGCCGGTCCCGCGGACACAAGTCATGATCTTTCCTATTCTGCTATTGAGCACGGCGAGCCCTGCCGGGCTGCTGATCTGGTGCGCGATCGGCTTCGCCGGCGGGATTTGGCTGTTCTTTCGCGGATTCCGGCTGTTGCAGCGGCGGCGACTGATTCTGGACACACCTTTCTCGAAGATTCGCAGCGCTTCGATGGGCACGGTGGAAGTCAGCGGGCTTGCTGTCGGTCCCTATAACGTGATCGCGCCCATCACCGGGCGCCCCTGCTACTACTACCGCACGCTGGTCTCGGAGTACAAGCAGCAGGGCAAGAACAAACAATGGGTCAGGGTTGCGGGCGAGTGCATGCACGTGCCCTTCTTTGTGGACGACAATACGGGCCGGCTGCTGGTGGACCCGCGCGGGGCCGATCTCGACTTGCACCGCGACTTTCAGGAACAGTTCAATGGATCCTTCTTTTCCACGCGGGACGAAGCGCCCGGCAACGTAAACAGCTTTCTGTCGCGCCACGGCGTGGCTACCATGAACCGTATCAAGGTGGAAGAGTACTGCATCAAGCCCAAGAACTCGCTGTTTATCCTGGGAACGCTGTCGGAAAATCCGGGAGTGGAAGTCACGGCGCAAGCGGTGGTGGACGAAGAACCGGTTGACCCGGTTCGATCCGGCGGACTCTTGCGGGCGCTGAGTACGTTGTCCACGAGTGCGTTATCGGTGAATGCGTTAGCGCTCGCTGCAGGCTCCGCAGAAAACGATTTCGATGCGACCTCGTTTAGCCAGCGGTTCGCCGCCAAGGTGGGGACGCCGCCGCAGGTAATCCGCCTGTCTCCGGAGGCAGGCCCCGCCAAGACGACGGACATGACACAGCAACAAAAAATTGCCGCGGCCTTGATGAAGGCGGGCATTTCGAACCCCGCGGCATGGAGCGCGGCCGGGCTGGGCACGGTGATCGCAGACGCGTCTGTCGCTGGCGCAGGTAACGGCCAGGGTTCCGGCGCGGAAGCCACGAACGGTTTTGAAGTGCGTCCTCCAACCGTGCTGGGAAAGGGCGTGAACAATAAGACGTTCTTAATCTCGTGGCGCAGCCAACGGGAAGTCGCCCGCTCGCTGGCATGGAAGTGCACGCTGATGATCTGGGGCGGCCCGGCGCTGGCGCTGGTCAGCCTGTATTTCTTTCTGGGCGTCGAGCACCTGCTCTGAGCAGCCTCGGGTGCACCTCGGCTCTAATTCTGCCCTCGCTGGTTCGCCGCTTTGCCTCTAGTACAATCAAACCGTGAGCGACGCGGTCCGCATAGGAATCCTGGGTGACTTCAACGCCGAATTTCGCTCGCACCACGCCACCAACGATGCGCTGCAACACGCCGCAGGGAAACTGCAGGTGAAAGTGGAGTCGGAGTGGGTGGCGACGCCGTCGCTGGTGGCGCCGGACGCGGAAAAGCTGCTGGAATCGTTTGACGGCCTGTGGGCCTCGCCGGGCAGCCCTTACAGGAGTTTCGACGGGATGCTCCGGGGGATTGAATTCGCCCGCCGGCGCGACTGGCCGTTTCTGGGCACGTGCGGCGGATTCCAGTACGCCTTCCTCGAATTCACCCGCAACGTGCTTGGCATCAAGGATGCCGACAGCGCGGAAAATAATTCGGGAGCGAAGAATATTGTGATTTATCCGGTGGCCTGTGCGGTGCCCGGGCGCAAGGGCGACGCGCCCAAACTTTCCGGTACGATTCCGGAAATTCGCCTGCGGCCGGGCTCGTATTTGCAGTCTTTTTATGGCAAAGACCGGGAGACCGTAAAGGAAGAGTTTTTCTGCAACTTCGAGATCAATCCGGACTTTGAATGGGCGGCCATGGAAGCGGGATTCCCGGTGGTAGCGCGCGGCCCGGAAGGCGAAATTCGAGCCGTTGAATCGCCGACCCACCGCTTTTTTGTGGCCACGCTGTTCCAGCCGCAGTTGTCGTCCACGGAAAAGAAGCCGCATCCGGTCGTGCTGGCCTTCGTGCAGGCCGCGGCCGATTGGGGCCGGAAAAGGCTGGACGACAGCGTTCTGGAGTAGCCGCCGTACTGGCTTTCAAGCGGGCTTTCGACCGGGCTTTCGACTGCCTTTCAACCGCACCCAGTAGTTACCAAAGTCCCAGCACCCGTGGCGCTCAACCACACGCACTGTGTGTATCTGGAGCGGCGGTCGGGGCCTGTCTAGACTCATCCCTGTCAGGAAAACCTGCTGTCTTGATGGTTGAGAATCGCTTCGCGACACGTCCTGAAGGAGAGCCGCGGGCCTATGCATATGCAATGGATGAACGCCTACCGTATTCCGTTGTCTGCGTTGCTCAGCTACATCCCCATCGTGGCCACGATCGTAACCACGTTGTTCAGCGTGATTCTGGCCCGCGCCACGCTGCGTTACGTGGAGGCCACCGACAAGGGCCTGGCGTTGGCGCGCGAGGAATTTGAGCGGGAGTGGTCGCCGGATCTGCACATTAAACTGGAGCGCGTGTCGGCCACCGAGGCGCGAGTGATCGTGACGAATCTGGCCA
This sequence comes from Candidatus Sulfotelmatobacter sp., assembly GCA_035266345.1. Classification (GTDB taxonomy): domain Bacteria; phylum Acidobacteriota; class Terriglobia; order Terriglobales; family Acidobacteriaceae; genus Sulfotelmatobacter. The sequence goes on along the minus strand of DATFNP010000094.1, from coordinate 13,541 downwards.
AGACTTCCGTTCTGCTGCAGTTGTTGCAGTTGCGGAAGTTGTCGCATGCCACACCATTTGAGCGCTGCCGGTTGAACGATCCTCTGGTGGGAGGGCTGACGTGGACGCAGGAAATGGGGCGCCGCATTCTGGCCTGCACGGGAACAGAATTCGACGGACCGATCGCAGCGGCGATGACGTTTTACGCGGCGGGCCGAATGTACCGCACGGACTGGTTCCGCTCGCAGATTCAGGTGCGGGAGGGACGGATTGTCAGCCTGGAGCCCAGCACCATGCCGACGCGCCGGGTGCGCGTGGTGGAGCGCAAGGGTCCGGAGCGGCGGCGGGAATTCGTGCAGGATGTGACGGCAGCCGTGGTCCCCGATAAGGTTGAAGCCAAGCCCGAGGAAAAGTTCCTGGTGACGGGGGCGTGACGAGGTTGCTTATTAACGGCGGTTAACAGGCGTCGGTAACGTGGCCGAAGTTCCTGTCAGGACTCTGGAGGAGTTAAAGAATTCCGTCCTACCGCCGATATAGTCTTTGATGATTAATCCAATCAGCAGTGCGCACACCAGCCAGGCAGATCCGGCAGCCCAACCGGCGCTTCCGAAGGCTCCACCGCCATCGAAGAATTCGTTGCCACAAGACACCGTCAAGCTGAAAAGTGCTGGCGACGCGGACCACGACGGCGACAGCAAGTAATCTCCTGATTTCCTCCTGTTGCAACGCACGAGGGGAGAACGGGCAACTGCCCGTTCTCCCTTTGTGTTTCTTACTGCGAGCAACAGCGCGCTTTAGGTTTGCTTAACGAAACGCAGCGAGGCCGAGTTCATGCAATAGCGCAGCCCGGTGGGCGCGGGGCCATCGTCGAAGACGTGGCCGAGGTGGGCGTCGCACTCCGTGCAGGCGATGGCAGCGCGGACCATGCCGAGGGTCGTGTCCCGAATCTCCGTGACATTCTCGGCGGCGATTGGGGCCCAGAAGCTGGGCCAGCCGGTGCCGGATTCGAACTTGGTGGCGGAGTCGAACAGGGCGTTGTCGCAGCAGATGCAGCGGTAGAGTCCCTTGTCGTGCAGGTTCCAGTACTTGCCGGAGAAGGCAAGTTCGGTGTCGGCATTGCGGGTGATATCGAAGACTCCATCGGGAAGTTGTTTGTGCCATTCGTCGCGGGTCTTGATCACCTTGGCGATGCGGACTTTCTTCAGGCGCTGGCCGGCGTCGGAGAAGAGAACGACCGTGACTTCTTTCGGCTCGGCGGGAGCGGACGCAGCTTCCAGCACCGCGGGCTTTCTCCACTGCCACAAGGCCAGGCCGGCGATGCCTGCTGCCGCGCTCACTAAGAATGCGCGGCGCCGTACATCCGTAGCGTCTTCAAGCCCTGCTTTGCGATCGGAATCGAACATCGTTTGTCTCCTTGAAGCTTATGGCGTGACTTCTCTTGCCCCTCTGGGGCTTACCGAATTCCCTACTCGACACCCACGGCTTACGCCGTGGGCTGTACTCTTCCGCCGCTCCGCGGCTTGGATCCTGTTACCTCTGTCATCTTTCAGACACATATTTATATAGACGCATCTGCCTTTTACTTTCCGGTGTAGAGGTCGGGGAACTCCTGGCGCAAGTGCTCGACCTTGGGAGCGTCGTTGTACACGATGTAGGGCTGATTGGGATGCAGGGCCGCGTAGTTCTGGTGATAGGCCTCCGCCGGGTAAAAGGCTTGCAGCGGTACGACCTGAGTCACGATCGGGCGCGGGAAGACGCGGGCGCTGTTGAGTTGAGCGATGTAGGCCTCGGCGATGCGCTTCTGCTCGTCGTTGCGGTAGAAAATTGAAGATCGGTACTGTGTGCCTTCGTCGGGCCCCTGGCGGTTGAGTTGCGTGGGGTCGTGCGCGACGGAAAAGAAAACGCGCAGCAGTTCTCCGTAGGTGATCTGCGAGGGATCGTAGACGATCTGCACCGACTCGGCGTGTCCGGTTTCGCCGGTGCTGACGATTTCATACTCGGCGGTCTTGGCCGAGCCTCCCGAGTAGCCGGAAGTGGCGCTGATCACGCCTTTCACGTGCTGAAAGACCGCCTGAATGCCCCAGAAACATCCGCCGGAGACGACCGCTGTCTGGCGGGCGGGCGCGGAGGCGCGAGGGGCGTCCAGTACCGGCGCCGGAACCGGGGCGGCAGTACCTGCCCGGGCGTTGCAGGCCGTAGCAGCTAGGAGCGATCCCAGAAGAATCAGAGCGAGGCGCATGGAAGGTAAAGTCATAGTCGTTTCCCCATTCCAAGTACGAGTTAACCTGGGCTACCAGATTGGAGTGTTGAAAAGGGGGAAAGTTTCAGGCTGGAGGATCAGGCCGGGAGGAAGCGAAAAACAACGGGATTGGAAAAGGGGAGCAGCCATGTGCTCCCCTGTTTTTTGTCCAATGCAGAAGCTACTTGGCGGATCCGGCGGCGTCGCCGGACGCGCCGAGTTCGAGGGCAAATTTCTTGCCTTCGAAGCGGGCGCCGGTGAGAGAACTGGTGCCGTCGTCATTCTTGCGAACCACGGCGGCATTATTGGCCGATGGGGCGCTCATTTCCACTATCGTGGCCGGGGTCTTGGCCACGACGTTCTTCCCTTGCATGATGCTGACTTCCAGGTTGGGGCCGCTGCCGTCCCACTGGAGCTTGTAGTCGCCAGGCTTGAGAGTGGTTCCATTGACGGTGACTGTGCTCGCCAACTGCAAGTCGCCTTTCGTGCCTGCAAACGCGCTCGAGGCCAGCAGTAGAGCCAACCCCATGACCAGAGTCTTCGAAACTGTCGCGAACTTCATAGCTGCTCCTTTTTCTTTCCCGAGAGTACGTCGGGAAGCGGTTGGGGCGGCCCGGTTCACGACCAGCGCGAAAAAACAGTTGTGTTTCCCCGCGAATCGCCTACAATGCTGCCGCCGGGGTTACGCAGGCAAGTCACAAGCTTGCCCTGCCACGATGGGGGTTTTCTCACCTGGGCCGCCAAACCGAGTGTGAGGAAATCCCCAGACCCCGCTAAGATCTCGCTGTTGGAACCCGGCCAGAGTCACCTCTGCCCTGGCTTCCGGTTCACTTTGCTCTAGTACGCACCCACCGCGCCTGAAGTTCCCTTCTTTGCGATGCGCGTTGGTATTTTCTTGGACGCAGCGCAGGAGGTTCCGATAGCAAGAAAGTTCCACTCGGCCGTTCTTCGGATGCGGACATCGCGGGCGTGTTTTGTGAGCCCGTGGCAAGTCCAGCAATTCATGAGGAACACGCGGGACATCTTTTGCGTACCTTCTGGTGTCAGTGGTTGTAGTGTGTTATGAGCGCAGTGGCGGGCCGAGCATGTCCGATTGACGCTCGCGCCGAAGCGGGCGCTCGGGAGGCGCTTCCCAGCGTACGAGCCGATGATTGAACTGGTGAATCTCCGCAAGGAATACGACACCGTATTAGCCGTGGACGACTTGAGCCTGACCATTCCACAGGGAGAAATTTTTGGACTGATTGGACCGAACGGCGCGGGCAAAACGACGACCATCCGCATGGCGTGCGGACTGCTGGCGCCGACGCTGGGGCGGGCGTTGATTGCCGGAGTGGACGTGGCGCAGGAGCCCGAACGGGCGCAGCAATATATCGGATATCTCTCGGACTTCTTCGCGGTCTATGAGGATCTGAAGGTCTGGGAATATCTCGACTACTTCGCGCATGCCTACAAGATGCCGGAGGGGGAGATTGCGGGACGGATCACGGAGGTGATCGCTCAGGTGAATCTGGAAGTGAAGCGCGATGCCATGATTGGCGGGCTGTCGCGCGGAATGAAGCAGCGGCTGGGCATTGCGCGCGCGATCATTCACCGCCCAACCGTGATGCTGCTGGATGAGCCGGCTTCGGGGCTCGATCCCAAGGCGCGGCTGGAGTTGCGCAACCTGCTGCGTTCGCTGCGCGATCAAGGCGCCACCATTTTGATTTCGTCGCACATTCTGACTGAGCTGGAAGGCTTTTGCACATCCATCGGCATTATGGAGAAGGGCCGCATGGTGCGCAGCGGAAGCATTGAAGAAGTCACGGCGGCGGCGACCTCCACGCGGTTGGTGCGGTTGAGCTGGGCGGGAGACGCGCTGGCGGCGATTCAGGAAAAACTGCAGGGTGATCCGCGCGTCTCGGATGTGAACCTCACGGCGGGAGCGGGGACTTTCCGCTTCAGCGGAGCGGAGGAAGATCTGGCGCCGGTTCTCGCCGCGCTGGTCGCCGCGAACATTCCAGTGACGTCGTTTGGGGAAGTGAAGCAGACGGTCGAAGAACTCTACATGAAGCTCTCGACCCACGAGGTAATGTGATGCCGCGTTTTTGGGCGAACCTTTTCTGGAATAATCCTGAATTTGTGCGTCACCGGCGGGCGGAATTGCGTCCGGTGCGGGCCATCACGGTGGCCGTGGTGGTGGCCGTGATGTGCGTGCTGCTGGGAATGGCGTGCTGGAGCTATCAGCAGAATTTGCTGGAGAATGCCCAGCGCGGCATGGAAACGTTCGCGACCGAGGCGTGGAAGCGGCGGGCGGAGTCCATCCAGGCGGAGTTCGCGCAAAGAACGTGGCTGCTGTTTTACCGATGGCTGGTCGGACTGCAGGGCGTGGCGCTGACGTTCTGGACGCTGTTTTCGTGCGCGCAGTCGGTGTCGGGCGAGCGCGACCGCAAGACGTGGGATTTTCAGCGGACGACGCGGCTCACGCCGGCTGAGATTCTGATTGGAAAACTTCTGGGCGAGCCGATTCTGGTGTATTTTGCAGTTCTGTGCGCCGCTCCTATCACTTTGATAGCCGGGTTAGCGGGAGGGATTTCGTTTGGGGCGGTAATTTCAGTGTTCGTTTTCCTGGCCATGACTTCCGTGTTTCTCGGTCTGGGCGGGATGTGGCTTTCGACGTTGCTGGAAAGCCGCACGCGCGGCGTGGGCCTGATCGGTGCCCTGGCGCTGTACGGATTCACGCTCGGAAGTTTTGGCATGCACGAGACCGGTTTGCCGGGACTGGCGGCAATGAGCCCGCTTGCCGGGTTCGTGGATCTGCTCGGCCACAGCCCGGATTCTGCGTTGCGCCGTTTCCCGGCAGTCCTTTTTGGCCACGAGATTCCCTGGCTGCTGATGAACGTGCTGCTCTGTGGCTCATTCAGCGCATGGCTGGCGGTGATGCTGGTGCGCAATTTGAAGCGGGACTATCCCGAGATTCGTCCGTTGTCGCGCTGGCAGGCCGTGGGCTGCGCAGCGTTCTTGAACTTTCTGATTTATGCACTGCTGAAACCAGGCTGGGGCACCTCTGAGGCGCACGGTTGGTTCCCTGACGCCAAGAGCGTGGCGCTGTTTGCGGTGGCGATGAATGGCCTGATTCTGTTCCTGATGGGGCTGGCCACGCTGACTCCGCAGGAACGGCTGAAAGTGTGGCAGCGCAAACGGGCGGCGGGCGAATCGGCTCTCTTCGCCGACGACGGGCTGCCCTGGCCATGGCTGGGAATCTCCGCGCTGGTGGCCTACGGGCTGGTGATCTGGGGATTGCTGGCGTGGGATCACATCCTGCCGCTGGAAATGAGCACGCTGCAGGCGGCGGCGATCCAGTTGCTGCTGGTGCTGGTGTTTGTGACGCGCGATGTGCTGTTCCTGCAATGGTGCGTGCTGACGCGGCTGCGGCAGCCGGTGGTGAAGGGATTTCTGTTCCTCTGCCTGTATTACGCGGCGGCGACAGTGCTGACGACGATTGCGGCCGTCTCATCACAAGAGGCTGGGCGGTGGATGCTGGCCTTGCTCACTCCGGTGCAGGTTTTTGATTCCAATGTGAGAGGCGCGATATTTCCGGCGGAGACTTATGCCGGGCTGGCGTTGCAAACTGGCGTGATCGGCGTGATGTTGACCGCGATCAGCAGCCGGCTGCAGCGGCCGATGCAGGCTGGGGCGGCGGCTTAGGTCCGCGCTACACATGGCGGCGCGGCTCGGTTTCTGATACACCTAGCTGCTTGACGCTGGCATCCATCATTTTTCTTTTTTTTGCGGGCGCGCTGGGCGGCGCTTTGAACTCCGTGGCCGGAGGGGGCAGCTTCATCGCGTTTCCAGCTCTGCTGTTTACTGGCGTGCCGCCGATCCCCGCCAACGCGACCAACACCATCGCGTTGTGGACAGGGGCAGCAGCCAGCGGCGGGGCCTATCGCAAACGGCTGGACGTGCCGCGGCGCGTGCTGATTCCGCTGCTGGCGGCCAGCCTGATCGGTGGGCTGGCGGGAGCCGTTCTGCTGCTGCATACGCCGGCTCACACCTTCATGCGCGTGCTGCCCTGGCTGACTCTGGGCGCGACCCTGCTTTTTGCCTTCGGCAGGAAACTGGCTGGAGGCAGGAAATCCGCAATTGCACATGAGGCATCGGGCGCGGCGCTGGCCGGAACAACTTTGTTTCAGTTGGGCGTCGCCATCTATGGTGGCTACTTCGGCGGGGGCATGGGCATTGTGATGCTGGCCATGCTGGCCGTGCTGGGCATGACCAATATTCACGCCATGAACGCGCTGAAGAGTGTGATGGGCTCCGTGATCAATGGAGTCGCGGTGGTCACGTTTATCGTGGCAGGCGCGGTGTACTGGAAGCAGGGGACCGTGATGATCGTCGGCGGAATTGTGGGTGGATACCTGGGCGCCCACTACGCGCAGAAGATGCCGCAGGTCTGGATTCGCACGTTCGTGGTGTTGGTGGGCGCGGGGATGACGGTGTACTTCTTCTGGAAGTCGTACTGAAAGGCAGGGGTCAGGGGTCAGCAAGAGCACGCATGGCGCTCTCTGATCCCTGACCTCTGGCCCCTGCCCCCTGCTCTACTGAATCGGCTCCGAGACGTGTTCGTGGACGATCAGCCACTTGCCGTCAACATTTTCCCAGATCACCGTCCAGCGGAAGCTGCCCATCTCGACCTTCCCGGCCTTGGTGGTCAGCTGTTCCTTGATGGTTGCCGTGCCCCAGACCAGGTCGCCGTGGGCATGCACCTCGGCGTCGTCGTTCACTGTGCACTTCCCGCTCTGGTAGCCGGCGAGGACACCCTTGACGCCCTTCTCGTACTCGTCCCAGCTGCCATATTTCAAAGGGGCGATGTCGAAGAAGGTGTGCGGTCCGGTGGCGTAGTACTTGGCCACGTTGGCGGGGTCGAGGGTGCTCCAGCCGTCCCAGATTTGTTGCATATAGGCCTTGTCGGGCGCGGGGCCGGCGGCTTTCTTCATGGGAGACTTCTTCATTTGGGCAGAGCTGGCGAGAGTAAAGGCGAGCAGGCAGAACAAAATGGTGAAAAGGCGCTTCAGCATTGGGTTTCCTCCGGGGGTCCGGCGGAATTTTCGCACAGATGGAGGGAAAGCACAAAAGGCCGACCGGAAGCGAGTCAATTCCGTTTGACCGGCTTCGACGGGCCACGATAGAATAGTTGAGTTTGCCTGTACTCGCCGACCCGTTCTGGGGACGCCTGCCTTGGCTGCTGACGCGCCGGGGCAAAACACAGCAAGCACAGGAAATCAGCAAGGCCCCTGGTTGCGCCCGTGTGCGCCCTCGGTCCTTTCTTGCGGGCTGAATTTCACGACATTGGATGGAGGCAGACTTATGTACGCGGTTATCCGCGCCGGTGGCAAGCAATACCGGGTGGCGCCCGGCGATGTAATTCGAGTGGAGAGTCTGGGCACCGGCACCGACGGCCAGGTGGAGTTCCCGGTGCTGGCGGTTTCGAGCGAAGAAGGCCAAGTGTCGAAACAGGCGGATGCGCGCGTGGTCGGCCAGGTGGTGGAAGAAGGCCGCGGCGCGAAAATCCTGGTGTTCCATTACAAGCGCAAGAAGCAGTACAAGAAGCTGCGCGGGCACCGGCAGGGGTACACGGCGGTGCGCATCACCGAGATCGCTGCGGGAGGGCAGAGCTTCAAAGCTCCCGAGCTGCCCAAGAAGGAAGCGAAGCCGAAGAAAGTGAAGGCGGAAGCGGCGGAGCCGACGGCAGAAGCGAAAGCGGCGAAGGGTGCGGCCCAGAAGAAAGCGGCGCCGAAGAAGTCGGCGAAAAAGCCGCCTTCGAAGAAGAAGTAAAACCGGACGGGCGAGGCGCCCGTCGCCACACGATCTTACTGAGAACTGACTTATGGCACATAAAAAAGGGCAAGGCACTTCACGAAACGGCCGCGACTCGAACGCGCAGCGGCTTGGGTTTAAGGCATTCGGCGGGCAGGTCGTGCCCGGCGGCACCATCATCGTGCGGCAGCGCGGCACTCGCGTGAAACCGGGGCTGAACGTGGGCCGCGGCAAAGACGACACTCTTTTCGCCAAGATCACCGGACGCATCAAGTTCCTGAACAAGGGCTCGATGGGCAAGTTCGTGATGGTCGAGCCGGTCGAAGCGAAGTAGGCTGTCGAATTTTTCGAAGCTCGCGGGCGGGGGCGCCCGCGCCACAGAGGCCTCGCCTTCGGGACGAGGCTTTTTCTTTTCGGCGGTTGGTCGTTGGTCGTTGCCGAAGCCCAACGAACCAGCCAACGACTAACGACCAACGACAGCAATGTTCATTGATGAAGCCAAAATTCGCGTGAAGGCCGGGGACGGCGGGAACGGCTGCATGGCGTTCCGGCGGGAGAAGTTTGTCCCGCGCGGCGGGCCGTCCGGAGGCGACGGGGGCAAGGGCGGCGACGTCATCATGGAATCGAGCCAGCGCCACAATACGCTGGTGCATTTCCGGTTCAATCCCGAGCACCAGGCCCAGCGTGGACGACACGGCGAGGGTTCGAACAAGACCGGGCGCGACGGCAGCGACGTGGTTCTGAAGGTTCCGGTAGGGACGATTGTCTACGACGACGACACCGGGGAGAAGGCTTTCGAGTTTACGCAGGCCGACCAGAGCTTCGCGATTGCCCGCGGCGGGCGCGGCGGACGCGGGAATGCGCGGTTCGCAACGTCGGTGCATCAGGCGCCGCGCGAGCACGAGGCCGGGCGGCCGGGCGAGGAGCACACGTACCGGCTGGAATTGAAGCTGCTGGCCGACGTGGGGCTGGTGGGATATCCGAATGTGGGCAAGTCCACGCTGATCTCGCGCATTTCGGCGGCGCGGCCGAAGATTGCGGATTATCCGTTTACCACGCTTCAACCGAACCTGGGCGTGGTGGCTGTGGGCGACGCGAAAAATGAAGTCAGCTTTGTGGTGGCCGATATTCCCGGACTGATCGAGGGCGCGCACGCCGGGGCCGGGCTGGGCACGCAGTTTCTGCGGCACATTGAACGCACGCGGCTGCTGGTGCATCTGGTGGACGTTTCGGATTCAAGCGGTCGCCCTGATGTGACCAAGGATGTGGAAGTGATCCTCGGCGAACTGGGCAGCTTTGGGGCGCATCTGGACGAGAAGCCGATGATGATGGTGGCGTCGAAGATAGACGTCGTGAACAAGGACAAGCTGGCCGCGCTGAAAAAGTACTGCAAGAAGAAAAAGTGGAAGCTGTACGAAATCTCGGCAGTCACGGGCAAAGGGATTGAGGAGCTGAAGTACGCGATGGCCGAGGAAGTGCAACGCCTGCGCGAGCGAACCCTGAGAGAAGCTGTCGTCCAGGAAGAGACCTAGCCCCAATATCTAGCGCGGCGATTACGTTCTGTAAGCTGAAATGGAAAGATGTTTTGGATTGAATCTGAACACGACCTCAAACTCAGTCAATGAGTGTAATTTATCGCCAATTGAGACGACCGCCCGAACGGTGGCTGCTTCGATAGCTTCCGTTTGGCCTTGAGAATGATTAGAACTCAAGCCGCGCCTGAAAGGCGATCATGCGTGGACTGCTATCGCCCCCCAAGCCCACGCCCAGCAAGCCGGTTGGCGGAGAAGTGGTGTAAGTGAGCGCTCCAAAACCAGCTTGCGTGGATGGATTTCCTGGAATGCCGGCCTGCGCCCCGCTGGGAAGGCCAAAATTCGGATGGTTGAAGACATTAAAGAACTGACCCTCAAACCGCAGTTTCACATGCTCGGTCAAGGGGAACCATTTTGTCAGGTAGAAGTCGCTCCATAGGAAATTAGGGCCGCGCAGTGAGCTGCGGCCGAGGTTTCCGAATTGGCAGGTCTGAACACTATCCTGGTCACCGCCAGGGTAGTAACACTGCCCTGTACCTGGATCGACGGTCGAGACGAAAGCATCCGGATTGAGCCACTGAAGGGTTCCCGACTGGGTAACGCCTGGAATCGAATGATGTTCATACAGCGGCACGCCCGGAACGACGCTGGCGAACTGCGGCCCACTGCCCTGCACGATGCCGTTTCCGTTCGCTGAATAAGCCGTGCTCAGCACAGAGAACGGAACTCCGCTATGCCAAAACATGGTTCCGGAAATCTGCCAGCCATTGAGCGCGTAGGCCAAGGAATGATTCGCTACCCTGATCGGCAACTGATACACATATTGCCCATTGAGATTGTGCCGGATGTCATAGTCGCAAGGACCATAATCGCGGGCCAACTCTCCCGGCAGAGGCGAAAGAATCCCTCCCGCAGAGAATTGCAGGAATCCTCCGTTCGAGACTGTATCCATGCAACGGCTCCAGGTATAGTTAACCTGCCCTTGCAGGCCATGTCCCAGGCGTTTCATGGCGGTGAGTTGAAGACCGTTGTAGTGACTGTTCGCGCCGGTGGAGAACTGCGTCACTGCGCCGAATCGTGGATCGGTAGGCTTCGTGGGGAAGGGAGCAAAACATCCCTGGCAAGGTGTCCCTGTGGCTGTTTTAACAGTCTGGTATCCATTGACCTGTGTTGAATACGGCTGATTCACGGCCCGCGTGCCAACGTATTGCGCCTTTATGCTAGCCGTAGTTCCGAACTGGTGTTCCAGGCCCAGACTCCACTCCATGAAGTACGGCGCGTGCAGTTTGCCATCGGGGATGGCTGTGATCGCAACGGGCGGAAGAAAAGGCTGGCTCTGGGGAAATCCTGAAGCAAAACTCCCATTTGCAGCAACGATTGCGTCCACTGCGCTGTTCGTTACTCCGGGCGCGAGGCCTGCGCAGCCGACTACCGGGTCGCAGCCCGCGGATCCGGCTTGGCCCACAGTGCCGAGCAGTCCTCCCTGAAACGTCTTATCGTACGGAGGATTGGCGCCGATCAGGTCGGCGACAGTGCCCGGCAAAATATCGCTGAACATTCCGAATCCGGTGCGAAGTACCGATTTCGGCTTGAATTGCCACGCAATCGCCGTTCTCGGTTGCAGAATGGCCACCGGTGTGGACGAAAACAGATTGCTGAGATGAGTTTGAATGACAGCGTTTAGCGGCTGACCTGCATTATGCGAGATGGAACTGAACGAGCCGCGAAGACGGGCGACTTGATCATGCGGATTCAGCGGATTGGAGTTGAAGGTGTCACGCAGACCAAACGTCCAGGTCAGTTTGCGAGTTACTTTCCAGGTGTCTTGCGCATAGACATCCAGATTGAGAAAGTTGAAGGGCTCGTTTGCGTTCGACGGGAACGTCTCCGACGCGGTGTTCGCCACTCCATAGATAAATTGCTGCAAGTTCGCATAGGTCACAGTGGGAACCGTTCCTTCCCCGAAGTCAAAGTCGTTCAATCGGAAGATTCGGGTATTGGTTCCGAACCTGAGTTCGTGCGCACCGCGGCTCCAGGCCAGGTTGTCGTTGATGAAAAACCGCGAGGCGCGGCGACCCTGAACCCAGGTGTTATCAAGCCCTCCAATGGGCGTGAACGGATTCGCACCGGTGCCCTGTAACACGATCGGAAAAGCCGAAAGTGTCTTCTGGAAATTGCTTGGCCCAAACAAGCTCTCGTACCAGGAGAACGCCGGATTGAAGTAGTTCACCAGGTTCTGTGAGAAGACGTGCGTGTGTCCTGCCGCGAAAGAATAGAGAGGCTGCGGCGAAAAGGCATTGAACACCGGGTTGATGGAGTCCGTCCACGCCGCTTGCAGCCCGGTATCAGCCTGAAGACGAAACCAGACCGTGTCTTTCTCGTTGACGTTGTAGTCGGCGCGGGCCGTCTGTACCTGCTCGTGGTCGTCGCTGGAATGCGAAACGCTCTTGCGGTTGGCGCAGCCGTCTCCATTCGCCGGATTGCCCGGTGCCACAGTACCGTCCGAATTGAAAGGACACCAGAGTACCTGCGTGGGTGTGCCGCTGGTATTTCCATAGAGACTGAAAATCTGCTGATAAAACGGAATCTCCCGTGGCGCGGCGGGGTAGCAATTTTTCTTAGGCCCGCTAGACACGCAGCCGGTTGTTTGACCTGATTTAAGTTGCCCCAAGACGTATGTTTGGAACAGCCCATCATTGTTGGAACTGGGAACGATCGTGGGAGTGACGATGGGCAGTGCGATCCGCACCCATTCGCTGTCGAAGAAGAAAAAGAGCTTGTTGCGCACAATGGCGCCGCCCAAACTCCCCCCAAAGTGATTCACGGTTGATCTGGGCTTATGATTCCCCGAGGTAGCGTTGGTAAAGTAATCCGCTGCGTTCAACAGCGAACCATTCCACAGCTCATAGAGATTCCCGTGAAACTGATTCGTGCCAGACTTGGTGACGTAGTCGACTTGTGATGCTCCATACCGTCCCTGGTCCACGGAATAGGAAAGAGTGTTGACGGTCACTTCTGAAATCGAGTTCAATCCCAGGACGAGGTTGGTTGAAAGACCACTGTTGAGATTGGTGAGCGGATCGTTCGTTTCCAGTCCGTCAACGATGTAACCATTTGAGAGAGCGGGGAGTCCGTTGAATTCCACGTTGCCATACCCGTTGCTGCCCCCGACGAAATCGTTGCTGCTGCCCGCCGTGTTGATGAGGGCCCCAGGCGCAAACTGCAGAGGGTAGGTTAGGTCACCGCCCGGATTTGGCAGATCCTCCAGTGCCGGTGCATTCAAAGTGGTAGACGTGTTTGCGTTTTCCGGGTTGATGAGCGGAGCCTCGCTGCTTACCTCAACCACTTCATTGGATCGGGCCACCTTAAGCGTGAAATCCACGGTTTGCTTTTGACCCAGGCCCGACATGACGTTGTCATTTTGCTTTGGATCGAAGCCTCGCGCTTCTACTCTGACGGAATAGGTGCCCGGCTTTAACTGTGGGAAATTGAACCGGCCTGCGTGATCGGTTTGGGCGCTACGCTTTAGACCGGTCTCGTGGTTTGTGATCGTCACGTTGGCGTCTGGCACAACCGCGTTAGTTGTATCCCTTACTTCGCCAATGATGGCACTGGTGGTTTCGCCTTGTGCCAGAGCTTCCGCTGGAAAAAAGCATGCCGCAGTCATCATAAGAAGAGCAACGTAAACTGCCCGCGCCATGAATTCCCCACTCATTTGCCTTGAAGCGGCAATATTTCCCCTGCTTTGACCCATTAACCAGCGATAATTCTTATTAGTTAACCATAGTTAATAAGAATTGACAAGGACAGAACGGAGAAGTGGGCAACCGTGGCGATTGTGCCCGAGCGACGGGCAAACCGGAAGTGACTGTTGTTAACAGATGGGATGAGAAGGCCGGTCTCCGACGGGATGCTGTACGCTCCCAAGTTATCGACGCGCTTGAAGCGCAAGAGATAAAGGAGACCGGCAATGAAGAAGATTAGCACTGCAGCGG
>DATFNP010000093.1:0-35092 GCA_035266345.1 Candidatus Sulfotelmatobacter sp. | reverse complement strand
ATCGGCACCTACATCGACCGCCACAACGAAAGCCCGAAACCATTCATCTGGACCGCGCGAGCCGCCGACATCCTGGAAAAAGTGAAACGCGCTCGCCGCACCCTGAATAAACGTCAATCTGCTTGACGCACTACACTAGCGCGGATTGGGCGTGGGTGTAATTTGCTAGTTTGGCGTGGATGCGGAATTCTCGCGGCTTCCGTCATCCCGCAGAGAGGCGGGGGGGCGACTTCGGTTTCGCTTTGTCGAAAATCCCCACTTCTCGCGCAAAGAACGCGCGAGAAATGGGGCACCCACTATTCTTCATTCTTCGAACACCCACTCCTCGCTCACCAGGAAATTCGCCAGCGAGCACATCGCGATGGCGATCGCGTTGGCCAACAAGTAGTTCATGTGTCCCTGGCCCACCATCACTTTCATCAGGGCCAGGTTGCCGAGGATGGAGACGGCTCCGTTAGAGAGATGGAAGCGCACAAGCCGCTGCAGGGAGCCGCGCCACGACGGTTGCACGCGCTCAGCCCAGGTGAATTGTTCATGCCAGACGAAGTTGTGCACCACGGCGGCCTCCACTGCGATGGCGGTCGCGGCAAGGTAATGGAAGTGCAGCACAGTTTTCAGCAAGAACAGTGCAGCGAATTGCACGCCGATGCCAATTCCGCCGACGAAGTTGAACTTGCACCAGCGCACGAGCGTGGAGGGCGGCGTCATTACGCGATCCTTTCTTCGCGGTAGAGCCGGATCGTATTTTGCAAAGTGAAGACGATACACATCAATGCCATGCCGGCGAGACCGATCGCTCCACCGACGTCGAACAGGCGGTAATGCGTGCCGAACAGGTGCGCGTTCGGTTTCCAGAACAAAGCCAGGCTTCCCACGGCCAGCAGGAGGCGAAGTTCCGTGGGACCGAAGCGCCAGAACGAGATGCGGAACTCGCCCAAGGCGTGCGTGGCCAGATAGGACTGGATCGAAAGCATCAGAAACGCGATGAGCAGCCCGATTGCGATCCACGGGCGCATGCAGCCGGACAGTGCGAGGCCGCCCATAAGGGCAAGAGCGCCGAAGCTATCCACCATGTGGTCCACATAGAAGCCGTAGCGTGGGCGAAGGCGTTGCCGAACTCGCGCGAGCGTGCCGTCGAGCGAGTCACCGAGCCAGTTGAGGGCAAGGCAGGCGATCACACCGAGAAGGGCATAGCGGCTCCAGGGCGTGAGCGCGTAGCACACTCCTGCTCCGATTTGCGCGACCAGGCCCAGGGCCGTCAGGTGGTCGGGGCCGATGCGGTCGGGAGTGCGCGCGGCCAGCCAGAGCAGGGCACGCTTCTCCGCCGCCGCCACCCAGCTTTCCTGCACGCGCAGCATGTCAGGAAAGGGACGCCTGCGGCGCATTTCCAGCAACACACGCGGGTTGACCTGCTCACAGAACTCGGTCATGGTCTGGGAACCGATGCTTGCCATATCTGCCTCCGATGGTTTGCGCTTCATGACTCCCGCTCAATCTCGCGCATAGGCGCACGGGCGGCAATGCACCGGGGCTCAAGCCGGGATCAAACGAAGATCAAGCGGCAAGCGATTGAAAACACAAGGCATCGAGGCAGACATCAAGCGGCCGGTGAGGCCGGTATCGAACTGGGACGACCGGCCCGCCGATTCCGAATGGTCAACAGGGATCGGCGCGGGCTTCCTATAAGATTGTGATTCCGGCCCGGCCATGACGAAACTGCTGCGCTTTTTTCGGCCATCGCACCAGCACACGGCATTTTCGGCGACCCTGCTGCTGATTTCGGCGGTGATGCTGTCGCGCGTGATCGGGTATGCGCGGGATGCGTACATCGCTTGGGCCTACGGCGCGGGCGGGCAGACCGATGCGTACGTGGCAGCGTTCACGCTGCCGGACTTCCTCAACTACATCGTGGCCGGGGGCGCGGCTTCGATCACCTTCATTTCGATCTACACGCGGTTTCTGGCGGAGAAGCGCGACGCGGACGCGCAGAAGACGTTTTCCATCATCATCACGGTGATGACCGCGGTGATGATTGTAGGCACGATTCTGACGGAAATTTTCGCGCCGCAGTTTGTGCGCTGGTTCGTGAAAGGATTTTCGCCGGAGCAAGTGGAATTGTGCGTTTACCTCACGCGGATTCTGCTGCCGGCGCAGATTTTCTTTTATGTGGGCGGGGTGGTGTCGGCCGTCCTGCTGTCACACCGGCTGTTCCTGTTTCCGGCGTTTGGGCCGCTGATTTACAACGTGTTCATCATTCTGGGCGGGGTGCTGGGCGGACGGCATTTTGGCATTGCGTCGCTGGCCTATGGCGCGCTGGTGGGGAGCTTTGCCGGTCCGTTTCTGGCCAGTGTAATCGGCGCGGCCCGCATTGGGACCGGATACCGGCCGTCGTTTGACGTGATGAATCCGGCGTTTCGGGAATGGGTGAAGCTGTCGGTGCCGCTGATGCTGGGCGTGTCGCTGGTGACGGCCGATGACTGGATTCTGCGGCACTATGCGGCGAGCGGGATCGGCGATATTACGCGGCTGACTTTTGCCAAGCGCCTGTTCGCGGTGCCGATTGCGGTGCTGGGGCAGGCGACGGGGCAGGCGTCGCTGCCGTTTTTTGCCCGCCTGTTCAACGAGAAGAAGATGAAGGAATTTGCCGGAACGGTGAATGATTCGGTGTACCGGGTTTCGGCGGCGTCGTTTCTGGCGACGGCATGGATGATGGCGGCGGCGCTGCCTTTGATTGATCTGGTATACCGGCGCGGGAAGTTTCTGTTCGTGGACGCGCAGACGAGCTCAGTTTATTTCTTCTGGTTTTCGCTGTCGCTGGCGCTGTGGTCGGCGCAGGGACTCTATGCGCGCGCGTTTTACGCGGCGGGCGATACGCTCACGCCCATGGCGGCGGTCAGCGTGATTACAGTGGCGTCGCTGCCGCTGTACTCGATTCTGTTCCACACGTTCGGAGTGGTCGGTCTGGCATGGGCGTCGGATATTGGGATTGGAGCGAATCTGCTGGCGCTGGCGTGGCTGCTGCATTACCGGAAACTGGTTTCGCTGGGCGAGTTGCGCTGGGGCGAGTTGGGAAAGGCGGCGCTGACGGCGTTCGTTGCGGGCGGGATCAGCTTTGAAGTGGCGAAGGTCGTGCCGTTGGCGACCGCGGGGCACGGCAGTCGCAGCGCGGACGTGACACAACTGGCGCTGGTGTCGGTCACGTGGGCGGCGGCAGTGGCGGCGGGGCTATGGCTGCTGCGCTCGGAACTGCCGGGAGAATTGCGGCGGCGCAAGGGCGCGGTATATCCGTCGGTGGCGGAGGGAGAGAGCAAGGAGATTCTAGGGGCGGGTACGCAGCCGTGAGCGCCCCGCATAGGGCTTGCTCCGTAGCAGACTAGTTGATAGACTAGTTGCATGAAGACCGTTGGGGCATTTGAAGCCAAGACACACTTGAACAAGTTACTCAAGCAGGTTTCCCAAGGGGAGACCATAGGGATCA
The DNA here is from genome assembly GCA_035266345.1 of Candidatus Sulfotelmatobacter sp. GTDB lineage: Bacteria > Acidobacteriota > Terriglobia > Terriglobales > Acidobacteriaceae > Sulfotelmatobacter. Next base: position 31,614 of record DATFNP010000093.1, on the reverse strand, counting down.
CGCTGCGCGGAATCCCCATTGCTAAGTTAGTTCCGTCTGGGGAAGGGCAAACGAAAGATCTGAAGCAAACCGTTCGGGAGATCCGCGAGATCCGCAAAGGAGCCAACCTTCGCGGGCTCAGCCTGCGCGAGTTGATTGATGAAGGCCGCCGCTACTAAACATCTTGTACTCGACGCGTCGGTGACGCTGGCGTGGTGTTTCCCCGAGGAAAGCACCGCCTACACCGAAGCAGTGCTGGACCGGCTCGCGGCCGGCGCACAGGCGGTTGCCCCGGCCATCTGGCCTTTCGAAGTGGCGAACGCTTTGCTGGTAGCGGAGCGGCGTAAACGCATCACAACGGCTCAAGTGACATCGGTGTTGCAGCGCATCGCCAAGCTGCCCATCGAGGTGGATCCCATACGAGTGGATCAGGCCTTCGAACAGGTCGTAGCGGTCGCCCGGGAACAGAAGCTCACCGAATACGACGCTGCCTATCTGGAACTGGCGATGCGCGAGGGTTTGCCGCTCTGCACTCTCGATGTCCAGCTCCGGCAGGCAGCACGGAACGCGGGGATCGCTTTGGTCAGAATCTGAACCGGGTGTCATCGCTGCGCTATACTCTATCTCCGGAGCGCAACGTGATTACCGCCGCGAAGCTGGTTCCCATACAGAAGCTTGTGGAAGGGCTGCGGCAGTTGCCCGAGGCGGCGTTCGACCACACCGATCCGGTTCGTCGCTTTCTGCAGGACACTCCGGTTGACGCCGACTCTCTCGCTTCCTACCTGACCTGGGACCGGCAGCACTATACGCGCAACCTTATTGACCGGACTCCGGTATATGAGTTGATGGCGATCTGCTGGGAAGTGGGGCAGGCAAGTTCGGTGCACAATCACCGCGACCAGAATTGCTGGATGGCGGTCCCGATCGGGCGCCTGCAGGTGGAGAACTTTCACCTGGTCCAGCAGGACCTGCAGACCGGCCGCTGCCGGCTGGAGCCGCTGAACACGGTCGAGATGAATATTTCCCATCCCTGCGCGGTGGATCCCGCCGACCCCGTGCATCGGGTGGTGAATCCCCGGGAATTCAACCAGCGCGCGGTCAGTCTGCACGTGTATTCGCGTCCTTTCGATACCTGCGTGGTGTACTCGCCGGAGCAAGGTACGTGCGGAGAAATTAAGCTGCACTTTCATACTTTGTTCGGAAAGACTGCCGAGCCATGAGCCCTGCTGTGTGCCGCTTCGCACCTGCGCTCGCTCTGTTGGGCGCTCTCTTGTTGGGAAGTGTGGCGTGTACCAAGGAACAGCCGGTGCCTGCGCCAACGACTTTCCCGTCGGACCGCGTCGCGCCCTCACCGGTAGGCACGAATCAAATCGTTTTGCAGAAGACCTTTGCCCTGAAAGGCACGGCGACATTTCCGTTCGAAATTCCAGCGCATGCCGCGCAGCCTCACCTCCACGGGAGCTTTCAATCCTTTGTGCGCGAGGTCCACGGGGCGTCCGACGAAACGGCCAACATTGACTTCCAGGTCCTGAACGAAGAACAGCAGGCCGCCTTTGCCAGCAACCGGCCCAGCGAGGCTCTGTTCAGCGTGGAGGGATCCCACAACCAGGAGATCAATTGCGATCTTCCCGCGTCGATGAATCAACCAGCGAAATACTACCTGGTCTTCCGCAGTTCCGACGGCAGCAGGGGCAGCCGGGTGGTGGAGGCGGGCTTCAGGGTGGACTTCTAGCGGCGCTGCCAGACGCTGCTACACTGGGCGGGTTGCCCCCGCGTAAGACATCGCCGCAATCCGAGTCGGTGACGGCTGCGCCCGACGGTGCTGACCGCAAGCCGGCTTCCGCGTCTTCCTCGCGCGCGCGCGGGCGCATCTTCCTGATGGACACCATGTCGTTTATTTTCCGCGCCTATCACGCCATGGCGCGGCAGCGGCCCATGTCCACAAAGAGCGGGCTACCCACGGCGGCGATCTACGTTTTCGTGAACATGCTGCGCAAACTGCGGGAGGATTTCTCGCCGGAATATCTGGCTGCAGTCTTCGACGTGGCCGGGCCGACGTTTCGCGACGAGCAGGCGGAGGCCGTGACCAGCATCCGCAAGTTCGATATCAAGACGCAAACTTTCACCGAGGTGGAATACAAAGGATACAAGGCGAACCGCGCCGCCATGCCAGAGGATCTGGCGCAGCAGGTGCCCTATATTCGGCGGGCGCTGGAGGCTTACCGCATTCCGATTCTGGAAGCGGCCCGCTTCGAGGCCGACGACGTGATCGGAACGCTGGCGCGCAAGGCGGCGGAGGCCTCGCATCCGGTGTACGTGGTGTCGAGCGACAAGGACATGATGCAGCTGGTGAACGACAAGGTCGAGATTCTGAATCCGCCGAAAGACAATCTGATCTGCGACGCGGCCAAGGTGGAAGAAATCCTGGGCGTGCCTCCCGAGCGTGTGGTGGACGTGATGGCGCTGCGCGGGGATTCGGTGGACAACATTCCCGGAGCGCCGGGCATCGGCGAAAAAGGCTCGGTGGAGATTATTAAGCGTTTCGGCACGGTGGAGCAGGCCCTGGAGCATGCGGCGGAAGTGGAGAAGAAAACCTACCGCGAATCCCTGCTGAACAATCGCGACACGATTCTGTTCAGCAAGAGCATGGCGACGATTGACACGAACGTCCCGATGGAACTGGACCTCGAGGCGATGCGGGTGGGCGATCCCGATGTGGAGGCGCTGCGCGCGCTGTTTACCGAACTCGAGTTCACTTCACTACTTAAGGAAGTTCTGCCCGTAGTCGAAGCGACGGGGACGCAGTACGGCGAAGCGAAATCGTCGGCTGATGTCGAGCGCGTGGTGAAATCCGTGCCTGCGGGAGGCGCGCTAGCAGTGGCGGTTGAGCAAGAAGAAGCAGCGGTGCCGCAGGAAGAGGAGCAAGAAGGGGAATCGGCGGAACTGCAACTTTCTCTGATGGTGGGGGGAGCGCCCGCGCCTGCGATCCGGCGAGTGGCCATTTCGGCAGCGGCAGGCTCGGCTACGGTGGTCAAGCTCGACTCGGGGGCCGCCGACGAAAAGCTGCGCTCCATTCTGATGGACTCGGGCGTCGCGAAATCAGTCCACGATTACAAGGCGGCGATCCACGCGCTGGAGCCGCTGGGGATGACGTTGGGAGGCGTGCACCACGATCCCATGCTGTATTCGTATCTGCTCGATCCGACGTATTCGTCGCATGGACTGGCGGAGGTGGCACTGCGCCGCTTCAACTGGAAGCTGGCGGGCGAGTTGGCCGAGTCGGCGGACATTACGGGCCGGTTGGCCAGCGAACTGCGTAGCGAGGTCGAACAGGCCGGACTGAGCAAGCTCTACGAAGAAATGGATCTGCCGCTTGTGCCCGTGCTCGCTCGCATGGAAGAAGCGGGAGTGAAAATTGACACGGGCGCTCTCTCGCAGATGTCGGACGAAATGGAGCGGGAGATCGCCGCCAAGGCGAAGGAAGTTTACGAAGCCGCGGGAATGGAATTCAACGTTGGCTCGCCCAAGCAACTGGGCGACGTTCTGTTCAACCGCATGAATTTGCCCAAGCCGGTGAAATACGGCAAGGGGCGGACGATTTCGACCGCGGTGGATGTGCTGGAGGAACTTGCCGAGGATCATCCCATTGCGCGCATGGTGCTCGATTACCGGCAACTGACCAAGCTCAAGTCCACGTACGTGGATGCGCTGCCGGCGCTCATCAATCCGGCGACGGGGCGGCTGCACACCACGTTCGATCAGACGGGAACGGCCACGGGGCGGCTTTCTTCGGCGAATCCGAACCTGCAGAACATTCCCATCCGCACCGAACTGGGCCGCGGCATCCGCGCGGCGTTCATTGCCGAGCCTGGGCACGTGCTGCTGACGGCCGACTATTCGCAGATCGAGTTGCGGCTGCTGGCGCACTTTTCCCGCGATCCGCTGCTGGTGGAGGCGTACCGTCGCGGGGACGACATTCACACCTTGACGGCATCGCAGGTGTTTGGAGTTCCGCCGCTGATGGTCACGCCCGAGCACCGGCGGCAGGCGAAGGTCGTGAACTTCGGCATTGTGTATGGACTCTCGGCGTTCGGGCTCTCACAGCAGCTGGGCATCGAGACCGGCGAGGCCAAGCAGTTCATCACGAATTATTTTGAGAAGTACAAGGGCGTGCGGGCGTTCATTGACAAGACTTTGGAGGAAGCGCGCCGCGAGATGAAAGTGAGAACGTTGTTCGGGCGGGTGCGGCCTATCCCAGACATCAACAGCAAGAACGCGAACCAGCGCGGATTCGCCGAGCGCACCGCCGTCAATACGCCGCTGCAAGGGACGGCCGCGGATCTGATCAAGATTGCGATGATCCGCATTGATGCGGCGGTGCAAGAACGCGGGCTGAAGTCGAGAATGACGCTGCAGGTTCATGACGAACTGGTGTTCGAAATTCCTGAGGGCGAAGTCGAGACCATGCAGCCGCTGGTGCGGGAACACATGGAGAAAGCCCACGCGCTGGCCGTGCCGCTGCAGGTGGATATGGGCGTGGGCTCCAATTGGAGAGATTTGGAGTAGCTTCTGCAGAGAGACTCAGGCGGGGAAGGGCAGAGCGAGTTCGAGGGCCAAGTGCGAAGTCCCTCAGAGGCTAAAGCCGATAGTTTTTGCTTGGACTCGAGCGGCACGGCTGAAAGCCGTGCCCTTCCCAAACCATCTGTGGCCGGTTGTAGTGTAAAATTGCCAAGTGAACCCCTCCGCTGGAGGCTGACGGGTTGCCGCAGGGCGGGCGTCAGATCGGCGGAATCCTTCCGAGTCGGGACGTGGCTCAGCCTGGTAGAGCACTCGCTTGGGGTGCGAGGGGTCGGCAGTTCAAATCTGCCCGTCCCGACCAATCTTTCGTTTCCGTCGGCGCTTATCGTCTACTTCAATCCCTTGACCACGTAGGCTTCCGACAGGGTCTGGTCGTAGACATAGGCGTAGGCGCTGCCATCGCTGGAAAACAGCAGCCTGCCGGCGCCGGCTCCTGCCGGCAGCCCGTCCCCGAAGCTTTTCCAGAATTCCATCTTCCCAGACGCTGTATTCACGCGGGAGACCTTCGCAGTTCTTTCCTGGCGCTGGCTGGAGAGCGCATACACGGAGGCTCCATCCGGCGACCAACCGGTCACGAAGAACATCGAGTCAAGCCCCGGGATGGGGCGCAGGCCGCTTCCATCCAGAGGCCAAACCGCCCATTTTCCATCCGGTCCAGTCACTGCTACATTGCGGCCGTCGGAAGAAAGGATCGTCCCTGCAATGCCCTCGGGCGTGATGGGCTTGGCATCGCCGCTGATCACATCAATCAGATAATCGCGCGCTCCATGTCCGGACTCAATTCCAGCGGCGACCAACTGTTTGCCATCCGGAAGGTAGTGAACCGCGTTGTAGCTGATGTTGTCATGGGTCAACTGCCGGGCCTCGCCCGCGCCGGTCGGCACCAGGCTCAGCGCGCCCCCCTTGGCCGGTTTCGTGATCACCCACTTGCCATCGGGAGAAATGGCCTCGCCCCCGCCTTCGCCGATCCGCACTGGAGGCGATCCGTCCGTGGCGCGCAAGAACACTGTGTAATTCGGGCCGCCTCCATCCGCTTCTTCCTCGAACAGAATTTTTCCGCCATTCCGGCTGATGTCTCTCGGGATGGACCATCCCAGCCAGCCCAGTTCATGCTCCTCTTTACCGCCGGGCGCCGTGCCCCGGATGCCGAGACGAATCTGATGTTTAATCGCCAGCGCCACGCCGTTGCGCATGTCCTGCAGCCACATGCCTCCTGGGACGTTGGTGATCGTCCGCAGCTTGCCCGCCAGAGTTACCCCACGCAGATTCTCTGCACTGCCGGTGTCTGAGGAAGTGAACCAGATCTCATCGCCCGCCGGGGACCATTGGACGCCCTCGATCGAAGACCAGCCCGCCGAGAGTTTTTTCTCGTGCCCATCCAGGTCGAGGACCGCAACCGAACCTTCGTCGTCGCCTCCGGGATTCTCGTGGTCCGCAAATGCCACCCGCTTGCCGTCCGGGGAAATTTTCGGAAGGCTGATCCAGTTGATGCTGTCAAACAGCACGCGACCAATCGGGTATTCCAGCCGCCAGTGATGGTTCTCCGGCACGAAACGGACCACCGCCATGCTCTCGCCGCTTGCAGACCAGTCGGCGTCCTGCACGTTCTCGAGCACTTCCCGCGGCGTGCCGCCGCCCAGCGAAACCCGGGCCAGTGTGCCAATTCGCGCATATCCGCCGAGGAACACAGTGGTGAGCCGGATGGCCAGTTCTCCGCTCTTCGAGATGGCAAGCAACTCCGCGTTCTTCAGTCCCAATTCGCGCGAGCCAGTGTCATCAGTGCGGGCCAGGTAAAGCTGTTCGTTGCTGCCTTCCCAGGTCGCGCTGTAGACGATGCTGCCGTCGGGCGTGAAGCGGGCGTTGCCGATGGAACCCGTGCGAAACGTGATTTGCTGGTACTCAGGCGGAGGCGCGGGGCCGCTGCCGTGGCCCAGCCACCAGCCCAGAGCGAGCATCGCCGCCGCCAGTACGACCACGCCGGCCGCAAGTGCCAGTTGACGACGCGAACTACCGGACTCGGTTTGTTGCACCGCTGCCTGCGCGCCTGATTTGCTGCTGGCGGAAATCTCCGTTAGCGCTTCCAGGTCGAAGGCCAGGTCTCCCGCCGACTGGAAACGTTGCGCCGGATGCTTTTCCAGGCAGCGCCGGACAATTCGTTCCAGGCCCGGCGGAACATTGCGCGCGGTTTCGGAAAGTTCCGGCGTCTCTTCTTTCAGGATCGCGCTCATGGTGTCGGCCGGGGTCTCGCCGTGAAACGCGCGCTTGCCGGAAATCATTTCGTAGAGAATCGCGCCGAAGGCAAAAAGATCGGACCGGCTGTCGGCCGGTTTTCCGCGGACCTGCTCCGGCGACATGTAGCCCGCCGTCCCCATGACCAGCCCGGTTTCGGTCGCCACCTGGACGGTGGGCGCATCTCCGCTCTTATCCTGCGCTTCCGGCCGGATTAACTTCGCCAGACCGAAATCGAGGATCTTGACCCGGCCATCGTTGGTCAGGAACAGGTTTTCCGGTTTCAGGTCGCGATGCACGATGCCTTTTTCGTGCGCTGCCGCCAGGCCGCGCGCCACCTGCACGGCATAGTCAATCACTCTCCGGGTAGGCAGGGCGCCGTTTCTCAGCCGTTCGCGCAGCGTCTCGCCCTCCAGAAGTTCGGAGACGACATAAGGCGCACCCTGCGCCTCGCCGATGTCGAAGATGGAAAGAATGTTGGGATGATTGAGCGCCGCGGCGGCGCGGGCTTCCTGGGCGAAGCGCTGCAGACGTTCCCGATCGGCTGAGAAAGAAGCGGGCAGAACTTTAATAGCTACTGTGCGGTCCAGGCGGGAATCGTGCGCGCGATACACTTCGCCCATGCCACCCGCGCCCAGCAGGGACTGGATTTCGTAGGGCCCGAGTTTGGTTCCGGAGGTCAGTGCCATGCGTGGCGCCGATTATACCTGCACCGCGGAATTCTGGCGGTTGGGTTTGGCCACCAACAGCTAGGCCAATATCGTCACCGGTTCCCGCGCGGCTTCGGCCAGGTCTTTCAGGAACATGGCGGCGCGCGCGCCGTCGGCGACACGGTGGTCGCAGGAGACGGTCAAGGTCAGCATGGGGAGAACCGCGGGTTTGCCGTTCACGGCTGCAACACGATCCGCGATCGCGCCCACGGCGAGAATCGCGGCCTGCGGTGGGGTGATGATGGCGCTGAATTGGTCCACCTGATACATGCCGAGATTGCTGATGGTGAAGGTGGCGTCGCTGATGTCGGCCGGGCGCAGCTTTCCGGCACGGGCGCGCTCGGAGATGTCACGGCGCTGGATTGCGATTTCACTGAGAGCCGCGGTGTGAGCATTTGGGATGACGGCTGCGACGACGCCGTCGTTTACCGCGATAGCCACTCCCATGTTGACGTGATCGTGCAGGCGGATGCCTTCGGCGGTCCAGCTTGCGTTCAGCCGCGGATGCTTCAGCAGAACACGCGCCACCAGCGCCACTAGAAGATCGGTGTGGGTGACGCGGACCTGGTGCGTGCGCTCGATGCCGGCGACGACGCTTTCGCGGTATGCGTTCAGGGCGGTGGCGTCAATGTCGCGGCTGACGAAGAAGTGCGGGACGGTGGTCCAACTCTGCGTGGTGCGCTCGGCCATGATGCGGCCGAGCGAGGTGGGGACTTCCAGATTACCGGAGGCCTTCTGCGCTACGCCGGTTGAGGACGTGGCTGGCGCGGCAGCGGCGGCTTGCACGTCCGAGGCGAGAACCTCTCCGCCGGGACCGGAACCGCGGATCGTCGCGATGTCCACGCCGAGTTCTTTGGCGAGACGGCGGGCCTTGGGAGAGAGCTTTGCGGTGGGTGGCGGCGCGGAAGCGGTGGTTGCGCTTGCGGCGGGGTGAGGCTGTTCGACCCGGGCGTGCGAACTGGCTCGCGCCGCAGGGGCAGCCGGTTCACTCTCTGCGGGCGCCGCTTCGCCGGGCGCGACGATCCACGCGATGGTCTGTCCGACCGGGATGTCGGCCCCGGCGGTCGCTTTGATTCCAGCGAGAATGCCGTCGGCGGGAGCTTCCACTTCGACGACGGCTTTGTCGGTTTCGATTTCGAGCAGCGGCTCGCCCTTGATGACGCGGTCGCCCTCCTGCTTCCGCCAGGCGATGAGCTTGCCGGTTTCCTGCGCCATCTCGAGGGCGGGCATGACAACGCTGAAGGCCATAGTCGTTACGTTAGGGGAAGGCGTGCTATGGCCTTCAGCTGGAAACTCCGACCCGCTCGGTTTTGGCGCTGGCCTCGATCATCTCGATGACGCGCTCGCTGGGCGGAGCTTCACTCTCGCGTGTGGTGGGCAGCGGACCATTGACCGTGAAATAGTGCGCGCCTGCCACCAGAAGTTCTTCCGCCGGAAACCGGGTAATGACTTCGTGCCCCGTCGGTGTGACCACGATCTCTTCTTCAATGCGCGCCGCGCTCCAGCCGTCGGTGGAGGGCCAGAACGTTTCCAGCGCGAAAACCATGCCGGGCTTGATCTCAACCGGATGCTCGAAAGAAACCAGGCGGCTGATCACCGGCTTCTCCCAGATGGCGAGGCCGATGCCGTGGCCGTACTGCAGGGCGAAGCACGCCTCTTCGTTGGGGAAACCGAATTCCTCGGCCTTGGGCCAGACCGCGGCAATCTCGGCGGTGGTGCGGCCGGGACGGACCAGTTCGATCGCGGCGTCCAGATAATCGCGGCAGCGCTTGTAGGCATCCACCATGGCATGCGAAGCGTAGCCTACGGTGAAGCAGCGGTAGTAGCAGGTGCGGTATCCCATGTAGGAATGAAGAATGTCGTAATACACGGGATCGCCCGGGCGCAGTACGCGATCGGAAAACACGTGCGGATGCGGGTTGCAGCGCTCGCCCGAAATCGCATTCACGGCCTCGACGTACTCCGAGCCGAGGTCGTAGAGAACTTTGCTGACCAGACCGACCGCTTCGTTCTCGCGCAGGCCGGGCTTCATGGCGCGGTAGAGTTCGTCGTAAGCGGCGTCCACCATCATCGCGGAAGTGTTGAGCAGCGCGATTTCGTCCTGCGTTTTAATGACGCGGGCCTCGGACATGAGTTGCTGTCCGTCCACCACCTCGAGTCCTTCTTTCTGCAGGGCAAAAAGGACTGGGAGTTCGACGATGTCAATGCCGACCGGTTCTTTGTGCAGTCCGCGCATTTCGAGTTCGATGCGGATCTTCTTGGCGACATCTTCGGCGCGGCCCATCTCGGGTGTCATGGCGCCGCGCAGCATCGAAATGCCAGGGCGCGAGCGCCCGTCGAGCCAGGGACAATTCAGTTGATGGTGCTTGGCGGCGGAGCCGAAGTCCCACAGGATGGGCTCGTCGTTTTGCGGCAGCAGGGTGAAGCGGTTGGCTTTGTCCTGCGCCCACGTGCCGATGTGCGTGGACGTGAGATAGCGCACGTTGTTCATGTCGAAACAGAGCAACGATCCCATGGATGATTTCGCGAGCAGATCTTTGGCCTTTTGCAGGCGCTCGCGGCGGAGCCGGTCGAAGTCAATCCGGTTCTCCCAATCTACAGCCATCGTTCCGTGAGTTTTGAGTCCCATAAAAGCCTCCTGCCCTCTGCTCTACAATTCAGCCAGAATTTCCTCGGTGCGGTGTACCAGTCCTCCCGGCCCGGAACGTAGAGCATTCGGCTCAAATCCAACTATCTCTCCGCTCTTCATCCAAACAACAGAACCGTTCCCCATCGCAATATTGGGGAAGACGCGCACGTTGACTTTCCGCTCCTGGGCCTTAAGCCACTGATGCAAGGATGGATGGGGGGGCGCATCTACGGAACTAATATCGACAAGCCAGCATGAGATGAAGCTATTCGATGATGTTGCGGTAAGCTTCGCCTCAGCCTCTTCGAAAATCTCTTTCCCGCGTCGGGCGTATTCGGACCAATCCACAAACACGAAGAGAGCGGCATTCTCCGCGCCCAACATCTCCGCTAAATCCAGTTCGCTCTTTAGGTGCTTCATAACCTACGCTGGCTTGCACATCGACCTGGCTGCTTCGAATACCGTTTCTTCCGTCGGGACCGTCACGTCTTCCAGCGGCGGCGAAAATGGAATCGGGACGTGCATCGCGGCCATGCGCTTCACCGGCGCGTCGAGATCGTAGAACGCGCCTTCGGCGATCACGGCGGCAAGTTCGGAAGCGACGCCGTACCGGCCGTAGCCTTCATCGAGCACGATCACGCGCGAAGTTTTCTTCGCCGACTCAATGATAGTCTTTTCGTCGAGCGGCCAGGTCGTGCGCGGGTCCACTACCTCGGCGCTGATGCCTTCTCTTTCCAGCATGTTGGCCGCGCCCAGCGCCACCTGCACCATGCTGCTGGTAGCGACCAAGGTGATGTCTTCGCCTGCACGCTTCACGTCGGCCACGCCGAACGGGATCGTGTAGTCGTCGGCCGGAACCGGACCCTTCAGCTTGTACATCATTTTGTCTTCGAAAAAGACGACCGGGTTCTCATCGCGGATCGCGGTCTTGAGCAGACCCTTGGCGTCATAAGGCGTCGAAGGCAGCACGACTTTCAGTCCGGGCACATGGCTGAACCAGGCGTGCAGCGATTGCGAGTGCTGCGCCGCCGAGCGCCGGGTCGCGCCCAGCGTGGTGCGCACCACCATGGGCACCCGCCAGTGCCCGCCCGACATGTAGTGGGCTTTGGCGGCCTGGTTCACCATTTGATCCATGGTCAAGGTCAGGAAGTCGCCGAACATGATATCCACCACGGGGCGCAGGCCGGCCATGGCCGCGCCCACGCCGATTCCGGTAAAGCCGGCCTCGGAGATCGGCGTGTCAATCACGCGCTCGGCGCCGAACTCTTCCACGAGTCCGGAGAGCACTTTGAACGGCGTGCCTGCTTCGGCCACGTCTTCGCCGAAAATGCAGACGCGCGAGTCGCGGCGCATCTCCTCGGCCAGCGCTTCCCGCACCGCCTGGGCAAATGTGATCTCACGCTCTGGCATAGAAACTCTCAGGCATAAACGTCCTGTTCCACCTGGTCCACGCTGGGATAGGGCGCGGCAACGGCAAACTTCACCGCGGCTTCCATCTCGGCACGAACTTCCGCAGTGATCCGCTCGAGCGACGGCGGATCCGCGTATCCCTGCGCGACCAGCCAGTTCGCGTGCAACTTGAGGGGATCGCGTTGCGTCTTCCAGAACTGTTCTTCCTGCTTGGAGCGGTAGTATTCGCGGTTGATGTCGCCGACGTGATGCCCGCTGTAACGGTAGGTGTCGGCTTGCACGAACGCGGGGCCTTCGCCCGCCCGGGCGCGCTTGACCAGCCGTGTGGCAACGTCGTTCACCGCGCGCACGTCCTGCCCATCCACCAGCGCGGCTTCGAGTCCGAATGCCGTGGCGCGCCCGAGGATGGTGCCGGCCGTGGTCTCGGTGTAGTGGGTGTACTCGTTGTACAGATTGTTTTCGCAAACGTAGATCACGGGCAGCTTCCAGAGCTGCGCCAGGTTCATGACTTCATACAGAGAACCCTGGCCGAGTGCGCCCTCGCCGAAAAAGCAGATGGCGACGCGGCTGTTGCCCAGGCGCTTGGCGGCGAATGCGGCGCCGGTGGCGATTCCGACGCTGCCGCCCACTATTGCGTTCGCGCCCAGGTTGCCGGTGGCGGGGTCGGCGATGTGCATCGAACCGCCTTTGCCCCGGCAGTAGCCGGCTTCCTTGCCCAGCAACTCGGCGAACATGCGATCCGGGGAAGCGCCTTTGGCCAGGCAGTGTCCGTGGCCGCGGTGCGTGCTGGTGATGTAGTCATCGGTGCGCAGCGCTTCGCAAATGCCTACAGCGACGGCTTCTTCCCCGCTGTAGAGATGCGCCAGGCCGGGCATCAGCGCGCGGGTGTAGAGTTCGTTGACCTGTTCTTCAAAAAGGCGGATGCGGACCATCTGCCGGTAGGCGCGAATCCAGAGGTCCTTCTCCGTGGCCATTTCGCGTCTGGCTTCCGGATTGGAAGTAGCGGTGGTCACTTCTTGCCTCCCGCGTTGACCGGTGTGGTCACACCCGACATGGCGGCCAGCACATCAAACACGCAGGCGAAATCGTATTTCGTCCAGCCCATGCCGCGGGCCGCGGTCAGAAACTCGTTGCTCGCGGCCGTGGTGGGCAGGGGAACGTCGAGCTGCCGGCCCAGGTCCATGGCCAGCACCATGTCTTTCTGCATCATGTTTACGTCGAACCAGGCTTCCTCCGGTTGCTGCAGCACGAAGGGACCGCGGTACTTGATCATTGGGGAAGCAATGGCGCTGTTGACGAGCACGTCCACGGCGACCTCGCGGGCAATGCCGCTTTTCTCGGCCAGCAGCACTCCTTCGGAAAACGCCAGCATCTGCACGGCTAGGCTCAGGTTGGTGGCGATCTTCATAGAGAGCGCCAGGCCGTTGTCGCCGACGTGAGTGACTTTCGGTCCGATGTCGAGCAGCAGCGGCTTGATCTTGTCGAACGTTTCTTTGCGCCCACCGACCATCACCGACAATTTGCCTTCCTGCAGGGTGATGACGCTGCCGGAGACTGGAGAATCCACCATGTCGGCGCCGAGAGCGCGTACTTTTGCGGCCAGGGCCCGGCTGACGGCGGGACTCACGGTGCTCATATCAATGAAAGTCTTGCCGGCGGTCAAGCCGGCCAGCAGACCATCAGGGCCTTCGGTGATGGCCTGAATCGCGGCGGCATTGGTGACCATCGCGAAGGTGTAGTCGGAGGCGCTGGCCACGGCGCGCGGCGAGTCGGCCCAGTGCATGCCTTTGTTCACGAGCCACTGCGCCTTCGTGCGGGTGCGGTTGTACCCGGTCACGGTGTGACCTTTGTCCAGCAGCCGGTTCACCATCTGGCTGCCCATTACTCCCAGGCCGATGAATCCAAGTTTCGCCATTGCGAACTTTCTCCACATCTCAAGCTGGCCAATCGATAGATCTTGCGAGTGCCAGCCCCTCAGGGGCTAAAGCCGGGCCCTTCCCAAGAGCTTGTCCAGCCGGCACGGCCCCTGCCAACAAAACTGATAGCCAGTTCCCCAATTCCAGTTCCCCAACTAATGCGCGTGCTTGCCCGGAGCGCGTTTTACCGCCGGCGCCTGGCCATCGTCGCGCACCTGATCCAGATGCGCGCGCATGGCCTGGCGCGCCTTCTCCGAGTCATGTTTCTCCACTGCTTCAAGGATGCGTTTGTGGTGAACCTGTCCGCGTTCGGGTCCACCCGGCACGCGGAAGATGCGCAAGCGCTGTTCGCGCAGCAGTCCCACAATGGAGTCGAGCAGAGAAAGGATGAGCGGGTTGGCCGCGCCTTCGGCCAGGGCGAGATGGAAATCCAGATCGGCCTCGATGTAAGCGTCCGGATCCGACCCGGCACGATCCATTACGGCGACCGCCTCGCGCATGGTCGCCAGCTCCGGTTCCTGAATGCGGACGGCGGCGAGGGATGCGATTTCCGGTTCCAGAATGGCGCGCACCTCCGCGAGATGAGTCGAGCCTTCCGGCTGCCCGATCTTTACCATCAGGTCGAGCGACTGGCGCACAGCCTGGGTAGTGCCGTCGGTGATAAAAGTGCCACGGCCGGAATAGGCCTCCACCAGACCTTTTTCGCGGAGCGCCTTCACCGCCTCGCGCACCGCGGTGCGGCTGACGCCAAAGCGCTGAGCCAAATCGCGCTCCGCGGGCAGTTGGTCGCCCGCCTTCAGATCGCCTTTGACGATGGATTCTTCGATTTGCTGAACGATTTGCTCGTAGAGCCGCGAAGTACGAACCAGCTTGTACACAACCCTGTCCCCCGCACGGAACGGCTCGAAAGCAGCCGAGACGCCAGTTATGGTCCGGCTACTATACCGCATATCCACTGCGCGTTGGCGGGTTTGTTGGGTGAGAGGCAACGAGAGATCCTAGCGATATTGGTATGGTATACAGGTATGGTGGTATGACCAAGATCAATGTACTACATTGCCTCCCGGTTCTGCAACGTCTGGGCAAAATTTCCTTCTTTGTCAAGAACTTCTGGGTTACCGCCTGGGGGACTCCCCATCCTATGGGGGAGGGGATAAGCTTCTCCAAGCTCATTCGAAGAAGGAATTTGCTTGACACTGTTTCTCCGATAGTGGTATGGCTGTCGGACCAGAAACGCTCGGACTAGAAATGCATGGAGGGGTTCTATGCAATCGCGCTCGGTACGTGCCGCCACATTCTGTGACGGCTGGATGCCTGCAACTACACGGTGGTTCCTCGCAGTGCTCACGCTGCTTCTGCTCTCTGTTGGCGCGCTGGGCCAATCCACGGCCGGACGCGTTCTGGGGACCGTTACGGACCAGAGCGGAGCCGCGGTCGCTGGCGCCAACGTGGTCGTCACGGACGTGCAGCGCGGCACCTCGCGCACGGTGGCCACGGACGAGACCGGAGCATTCGTCGCAGCCAACCTGCCACCCGGCACTTACAAGGTCCGTGTCGAATCCAAGGGCTTCAAGGCGGTGGAGCGCCCCAACATCCAGATTGAGGTTGCCACCGACGTGCGCGCCGATTTCGCGCTGCAGCCCGGCCAGGTGAACGAGACCGTCACGATCAACGAAGAGGTTCCGCTCGTGAACACCACCTCCGCCACGCTGGGCGGCACCCTCAGCAATCAGGAAATCAATGACCTGCCGCTCAGCGGGCGCAATTACCAGAACCTTCTACAGCTTCGACCCGGCGTCATGCGATATCCCGGGGGCGGGTTCTCAACCACCAGCGCCAACGGTCTGCGCGCGGAAGACAACGCCTACCTGATTGACGGCCTGTATAACAGCGAACCTTTTTCTGGACAGGGCATCCTCAACGGCGCCGGGATCGTGGGAGACTCGGCCACGATTCTGCCGATTGACGCCATTCAGGAATTCAACCTGTTGCAGAATCCGCCGGCAGAATATGGCTGGAAGCCCGGCGCCATCGTCAACGTGGGATTGAAATCGGGCACCAACAAATTGCACGGCAGCGCATTTGGGTTCGGGCGCGATGGCAACCTGGACGCGCGGAATTACTTCAATGTGGCTCCCGCAGCCAAGACCGACAGAACTCTGGAGCAGTTTGGCGGAAGTGTGGGCGGGGCTTTTATCAAGAACAAGGCCTTCTTCTTCGGAGCTTATGAGGGCCAGCGCTACAACATTGGAAACACCTACAGTGTCACTACGCCGTCCATGCAATCCATTGGCACGAATCCCACAACAAACTGCATCTACATTCCCGTGGGCGACTGTGCCAACAGCATTCCAGACGCGGTCGCCGACTTGCAGGCCGGGATTGCGCTGGGCGCTGTAGGCCTTAATGGCGTCCTTGTCGGACCCAGCAACGCCAGCCAGCAGATTTCCGGCTGCACCTGGGCGGCGACCGGGCTGCCCACCTGCACGGGTTCGGGGTTTCCCATCAACAACAATCTCAGTTCCAACTTCGTCCAGGGATTCCCCAACGTGGCGAATACGGACAATATAGTGGCTAAAGTTGACTACAACTTCAGCGACCGGCACACCATCAGCGGCACGTATTTCTTCGGCAACAATTCTGGAACGGTCGAGGACTTCCCGGAGCTGCAAACGCAATGGCGGTCGAAAATACACACTCGGGCCCAAGTGGCGGGAGGGAACTGGATTTGGACTCCGAATGCCCGTTGGGTGAATGAGGCTCGATTCGGCTACAGCCGCCTCTACCAGCCCACGTTACCGGGGGACCTCAACACCCCCGCGTCGAGTTACGGTCTCGATACCGGGGTCAGTGGTCCGAACACGGGGGGGTTGCCGCGCATCGGTTTCGCGGGCGCCTTCGTCCCCGGCCTGGGTGCCTTCAAGTGGCCGAAATTCCAGGGGCCGGACACGCTCACCCAGTTCATTGACCACGTGTCGTATAGCGCGGGCAAACACTCCTTCAAGCTTGGCGGCGAAGTGCGCCGCAATGGCGTCAGCGGAGGAGCTTTTGGCAACGCGCGCGGAAGCATTACTTTCCTGGGTGGCGTGGCCCTTACGGCGGGAGCCGGGTCCACGGCATTGGAAGATTTTCTTGCGGGAGATCCTTTCAAAGCGTCGGTGCAGGTCGGCGATCCCACGCGGCAGATTCACAACTGGTCCTATGGCGCGTTCGTTCAGGACGACTGGCGGGTCAGCAAGAACCTGACTCTCAACTATGGTATGCGCTATGAGTTCAGTTCGGTGATTCAGGAAGCCCACAACCGGCTGGGCAATTTTGATCCCAATACACCCCTCGGATTAATTCAGGTCGGGATCAACGGCGTAAAGAGGCCTTACAACGCCGATGCCAATAATTATGGCCCACGTTTCGGCTTTGCCTGGGATGTCACGGGCAAGGGCAGCACCGTGCTTCGTGGGGGAGCCGGGCTGATGTATGAGAGCGTGAATTGGGAATCATTCCTGGCCTTCAACAATAGCTTCGGTCTCACCAATATTCCCACCGGAGCTGTTATCGCGAATACGGGACTGGCCAATCAGCAAACCGCCGGAGGCACGATCACGGCGGGAAATTTGGCAATCCCTCCCATTCTGCCGCAGTGGGACAGCGGTAAGCACCTGTATGGAACGCTGAGCGCCAGCAACATCAACTGCGATCCCAACGCGTCCGGTCCCTGCCCCATCATGAGTGTTGTTCAGAATCTGAGGACTCCGTACGTTTGGAATTGGAGCTTGAACGTGCAGCGTTCGTTTACTCCGAATGTTTCCCTGGAACTCGGCTACGTCGGCAATCACGGCTCGAATCTCATAGGCATACGAGATGCCAACCAGGAAACTCTGGGAGCCGACGCGGGTCCCGGGCAGGCCACCCGCCCCTACAATCTACAGTTCCCCTTCCTGAGCAATATCTTCCAGATGGGGAACTTCTACCGATCGAACTACAACGGCTTGCAGGCGACTCTGACATCGCGAAACTATCACGGGCTGAACACCGTGGTGGGCTACACGTACTCGCATTCGCTGGATGACGTCGCCGCCAACTGGGATTTCGGAGCCGGATACGGGCTGCCGCAGGACTCCACCAATGTTGCCCGGGAGTACGCCAGCAGCGATTTCGACATTCGCCATCGCCTGACGGTTTCGCTGACCTATGTCCTCCCGGGGAAGAAGGGCGTTGGACAGATGCTCGAAGGTTGGGAGATCAATACCATCGCAACCATCGAAAGCGCGCAGCCCTGGGGCCCAATTGATTTGTCGAGCGATCTGACCGGCCTGGGTGGTCTGCCGGTTAGCCCGCCGCAAGCCACACCCATGCGGTGGGACTTCGTGGGCAATCCCAAGGACTTCAAGTCTGGGCCAACGCCGATACCCTGTTTTGGCTTCGGAAACCCCGCCTGTAACCCCACCATTCCGGCGGTGTGTACGGCTGCGGCCACGAAACTCGGCATCAGCTCATTTCCTGGTTGCTATGCCAAAGGCAATTCGGCCATGATTCCCCCGCTTTTCGGCACCTTTGGAACCATGGGGCGCAATCTGTTTCCGGACTCGGGTTTCCGCAACCTGGATTTCTCGCTGGCCAAGAACTTCCACTTCGGCGAGCGGTTGCGGGCCCAGTTCCGGGCGGAGTTCTTTAACATTTTCAACCATGCGAGTTTTGCCAATCCATATGGCGGACAGAACGGTTTCGGTCTGAATGATCCGGCGGCAATCGGAGCTTTCGGTTGCGGATGCGCCACACCGGACGTTGCAGCGGCGAACCCCGCCATCGGCTCCGGCGGTCCGCGGTCCATCCAATTAGGGCTGAAGTTCATGTTCTAGCCCGGCGACGGGCAGTCTCGGGGCCGGAACGAATTCCGTCCGGCCCTTTTTTCATTCACCTCGCTAGCTCCGCGCGAGCCACGCAAAATGGGATTACAAATCATGAAAACTAGAACGCAATGCACTCTCTTCGCCTTGTTGCTGGGAGGCTTGATCGTGGTTTCTGTGACGGCTTTCTCACAGGAACGCCGCGAGCGCACCATTGACGAGATCAAGACCGAGGCCATTCATCGCGCCGAGGTCGGCCAGTATCCGCTGATTGGGCTCGATCCCGCCGATGTGAAGGAAGCGTTCGAGAGCATTCATACGGGCGACAAAGACGAGTGGGCCGCCGGCTTCATGCACGTCGGCGACCGCTACTTTAACGAGGCCAAGTCGCTGGAGAAGTCTGATCCCACCAAGGCCAACGCCGACTACATCCGCGCCTGGCGCATTTATTCCTTTGGGCGCTGGCCAATTCCGGCGTCCCCGGGCAAGCAGCGTTCGTACGAAAAAGCGATTGAGGCGTTTCTGGCGCACGCGAAGTTTTTCGATTCGCCCTTCGAAGTGGTACGTATTCCATTCGAGGGCAAAGAAATCATCGGCTACCTGCGCCTGCCCAAAGATGCCAAAGGCCCCGTGCCACTCGTCATTGCTGTCAACGGCCTCGACAGCCGAAAAGAAGACCTGACGGAGAGCTTCGGCGCGATTCTTCCATTCGGCATCGGCGTCTTGGCGGTTGACGGCCCAGGCACCGGCCAGGCCCCGATCAAGGCTAGCGAGACTTCCGAGCGCATGCTCTCGCGCGTGATTGATTACGCACTATCCCGTCCCGAGGTTGACAAGAGCCGCATCGCCTTCCACGGCGTGAGCTGGGGAGGGTACTGGGCCGTGAAGATGGCAATCGTCGAGCATGTCCGGTTGCGCGGGGCAAGCGCGCAGTCGCCCATGATCGACAAATCCTTCACCAAAGATTTCCTGATGAACTCGCTGCTGGGCAATCGCGAATATCTTTTCGATCAGGTGCCCGCGCTCATGAACATTCTTGAGGGCGTTCACACACTCGATGAGATGGGAGAGTACCTGCCTAAGATGTCGCTGGTGCACCAGGGCCTGCTGGGCAAGCCCATGGCGCCCATGCTCATCCTCGCGGGGGTGCACGACACGCAGGTTCCGATCGAGGATGAGTATTTGCTACTGAATCAAGGCGACCTGCCCAAAGAAGCCTGGATCAATCCGCAAGGCGGCCATCTCGGCCGGCAAGTCGGAGTCTGGCCCGATCCCAGGATCTTCAAGGAAGTGATCATTCCCTGGTTGGTGAAAACGCTGCAAGCGCCGGCGAATTAGAAAATCTGCGCCCGCGATTTTCTTGTACCATCCCAAATGTCGCAGCGTGCCGCCATGGCACGCATCCGATAGTTTGTTTCGGTTAGCGATCCGCAAGTGCTTCCTCCCGGAGGCGTGACATGAGTCACAAACTCCGGTGCCGGAAATCACAGACACCTTCCCGCAATCCCATTTAACTTCGACGCGAAATCGGACCAAGTAGGTCCAATTTGGGAATTCTGTTCGACCCAATTTGGGAATTGTATGCAGATCACTCGCGCTACGGATTATGCAGTCCGGGTGATGATCCATCTGGCAGGGTTGCCACCAGGTTCCACCGTGCGCCAATCCGAGTTGTCCAAGGCCACCGACGTTTCGGGGCACTTTCTTTCGAAGGTGCTGCAGCAGTTGGTGCGCTCGGGCCTGATCCGTTCGCAGCGCGGCTCGGGAGGTGGATATGTCTTGGCGCTTGCCCCCAACAGCGTTTCCCTGCTCGATGTGGTCGAGGCGATGGAAGGACCGGTTCGTTTGAACCAGTGTTTGGAAGAAGGTCCTTCGTGCGACAAGAAGTCGTGGTGTCCGGCTCACCAGGTCTGGGCGGAGGCACAAGCCGCGGTCGGCAATGTCCTGGGCTCAGCTTCCATTGCAAGCCTTGCTGCGCAAGCGAAGGCGAACCTGGCAGGGCTTTATCGCTTGCATGAGAGACCGATCTGGATCTCCGGAGTTCCCAGAAAAAACCGTGGGAAAGGCATTCGGCGGACCCATGGTGGCTAGGCGTGGCAAATGGAACTTACGTGGCTCGCCATCATCGCCAGCTTGTGCATGGGAATCGGGGCGGTCCTGGTGTTTGTGTTTGCGGTAAAGAGGGACTACTTCCGGAATCTGGAAGACGCCAAGTACCAGGTCTTCTGGTCGGACGTGGAAGAACTGGTGGACGCTCCGACGAAAGAGAAAAACGAGAACGAGGAGGAAGAGGATGAAGACCCCGGTGAAGCCCGCGATTGAAGAAGGCGGAGACGCGATGACCCGGCGGAGAGCTCTGTCCTGGTTGAGCGGCTTCGGCCTGTTCGGCTCGCTGATCATTACTGTTTTCTCCAACCTGATCTTCATCAAGCCGCGCGCCACCTACGGCCAGCCCAATCGCTTTTCTATCGGCAGGCCTGATGATTTTCCTTCGGGCGCGCGGGTTTCGCTCGACGAGCGCCGCGTTTGCATCGTTCGCGACGGCGACAAGATCGCGGCCATCTCGACCACCTGTACCCATCTGGGATGCATCGTCTCCGTCGCGGAAACCGGTTTTTCCTGTCCTTGTCATGGTTCTCACTATGACCAGGACGGCAACGTGACTGGCGGTCCCGCCCCCAGAGCACTGCCATGGTTTCAGGTCAGCCTGGCGCCGAATGGCGAAATCGAAGTGGACAAAGATTCAGAGATTGAAGCGGGGAATTATTTGCGCGTATGAGCAACCACACGACAACTCGCCCCTGGAAGTCGCTGATTGAGTTGCCAGAGAATATCTGGCGGTCGGTCTTTCGCAACCCGCTTCCATCCTCGGATCTGGGCCGCGCTTCGACCAGCTTCACCAACTTCTTTCTGCATCTGCATCCGGTCAAAATTCACCGCAACAGTCTGCGGGCCGCGTTCACGCTGGGCCTGGGACTGATCTCATTTTTCCTGTTCATGATTCTGGTGGTGACCGGAATTCTGCTGATGTTTTATTACGTGCCTTCGACCACCCAGGCCTACGACCGCATGCTCGACCTGCGCGGAACGGTCGCCTTCGGCATTTTCCTGCGCAACATGCACCGCTGGGCCGCTCATGGCATGGTGGCCGCCGTTTTTCTGCACATGTGCCGTGTCTTCCTGACCGGCTCCTACAAGCCGCCGCGGGAGTTCAACTGGGTGCTCGGAGTTCTGTTGCTGCTGCTCACCCTGTTCCTGAGTTTCACCGGCTACCTGCTGCCCTGGGACCAGCTTGCCTTCTGGGCGATCACGGTCGGGACGTCAATCGCGAGCTACGCGCCGCTGGTAGGCAGCCAGGTGAAGTTCCTGTTGCTCGGTGACTCCACGGTTGGCCAGGAAGCGCTGCTTCGCTTCTACGTGCTGCACGTAGCGGTGCTGCCGGCGGTGCTGTCGCTGCTGGTCGCAATTCACTTCTGGCGAATCCGCAAGGACGGTGGCCTGTCACGCCCGGCGGAAGAAGATGCGCTTCCCGTCGAAGCGCCCGCGACCCAGGTTGAAGTTGTTCAGGGTCCGGCAGTCGTTATGGCTACATCTGCCGCGGCTGCTGCTGCGGTCAAGCCCGTTTTGCAGAAGCGCCAGTACGGTATTCAAGGACTGGTGCGCGGTCCCTTCACCAAGGTGGGCAATGTCCCCGACCGCTCGGTGTTCGCCTGGCCCAACTTGTTCATGGCGGAGTTGGTGGTGTTTTTGATTACGGTGGCCGGAGTGCTGCTGGTGTCGCTGTTCTTTAATGCGCCGCTGGAAGAGCCGGTGAACGTGATGCATCCGCCGAACCCGGCGAAGGCCCCGTGGTATTTCCTGGGCCTGCAGGAGCAGGTCAGCTACTCCGCGTTCTGGGGAGGCGTCGGCATTCCCACCATCGAAGTGGTGCTGCTTCTGCTGGTTCCCTATATTGATCGCAAAATCGCAGGTGTCGGCAAGTGGTTCGCGCGCGAACGTCTGCTGGCCAATTTTCTTTTCCTGACGTTCGTCATCACGAACATCATTTTGATCATCATCGGCACCTTCTTCCGGGGTCCGAACTGGGAGTTCGTTTCGCCATGGTGAGGAGACATCAGGAGAACGCGAGGAGAGCTTTGTGAGCACGCGTGTAACGCTGGCCGTTGTGAGTTTCGTGGTTCTGATCGTGCACGGCATCGTCTTCTACGATCAGTTCTTCAACCGCTGGGAGAAACACCAGACCGCCTATTTCGAGCAGGCCCGCAGCCTGGCGAAAACGGATGCCGAACGGCGCGCGCTCGATGAACGGAGCCCGCGCATCGAGCAGATCATCGTCACGCAATTCGGCGGATCGCATGTGGACCGCTGCACGACCTGCCACATCGCCAGCGACGATCCGCGCTTTCAGGGTCACGCCGAACCGCTGCGCACCCATCCGTATTCCGCGGCGCTGGGCGATACGCAGCGCAACGGACGCTGGGAACGTCGGCACAAGTTCACCGACTTCGGCTGCACCATCTGCCACGACGGCCAGGGACGCGGCCTCGAAACCTTCGATGCCCATGGTGAAGATGTGTTCTGGCCCAGTCCCATGCTCGGGTATGTAACCCAGGTGAACTGGCACGCCGAATACAAACCGAAATTGACCGGCAAAGAGTACATGCAGGCGGCCTGCGCCCAGTGCCACACGGAAGAGAATTTCGCCGGCACAGCGCTGGTGCAGCGCGGACGCCAGCTCTTCTTCGAAAAGGCCTGCTACGGCTGCCATCGCATCGAGGGACTCTCCAACGGAACGCTGGGAGCTGATCTCAGCGACGTGGGCAGGAAATACAAGGTCAATTATCTGTGGGAGCACACGGTCAATCCGCGTGCGTTCCAACCGACGTCGTTCATGCCGAAGTTTGATCTGACCGACGACGAAATTAAAGCTCTAACAGTCTTTTTGAAAAGCCGCCGCGGGATCAACTTCGCCGAAACCTCTCTAGGACAATACCGCGCCCGGTTGCAGCAGACGAAGCTGGAAGAAACCGCCAAGCCGCAAACGACCGCGGCGCCATCGCCGGGCCGGGGCGAGCAACTCGTTGCCGAGCGCTCTTGCACAGCCTGCCACAGGTTGGGCGACAAGGACGGCCACATCGCGCCTGACCTTTCTTATGAGGGTCTGATTCGCGACGAAGACTGGATGATGGGTCACTTCAAAGAGCCGAAGTCGAAGATTCCCGACTCCATCATGCCGGTGTTTGGCCTGCCCGAGGCGGATTTCCATTCCATCTCGGCCTATCTGAAGACGCGCAGCATGCCGCCTTCGTTCAAGACCGGGGAGGAGATCTATAAGGGCCTCTGCGCCCGCTGCCACGGCGAGAAAGGTGACGGCAAGGGCGTCACTTACCTGTATCTGGATCCCGCGCCGCGCGATCTCACCAAAGAGGCCTTCATGAACAGCAAGCCGGAAAACCGCTTTCTGCAGTCGCTGAAGAGCGGCGTCCCCGGCACTTCCATGCCGCCGTGGGAGCGGGTCTTGACCGACGACCAGCGCCGCGCTGTGCTGACCTACGTATTCCAGACGTTCGTCAAAGAACCGCGCGGGCAACTGAAGGAACACAAGGTTCCCGAGCAGAATCCGGTCGCGTCCAACGCAGATTCGATCCACCGCGGCGAGGGAATCTTCCTGCAGCGCTGCACTGGCTGCCACGGCCGCAAAGCCGACGGCAAGGGCCCGAACTCGCTGGATATCAGCCCGCGTCCGCGCAATCTGCGCAATTCTTTCTTCATCAACAACGTGGCTGACCGGAGGCTGCTCGACTCCATTCTCTACGGCGTGCAGGGAACGGCCATGCCGTCGTGGATTGACTACGGTCTCACCCAGAACGATGTCGGCGATCTTATTAATTTCATTCGCAGTATGAATTCCCAGACGGGTTCACCTCAAAGTGAGAAATCTCCAGCGCTCACATCGCAGGTGAGCCCTCTCAGGTGAAATCAGGAGGTGGTATGCCAGGACCAGGGCAACGAGAAGTGCAAGTGACACGCTCTACACCGATCGGCGCCGTACCGTTGGCCGATTCGATT
Organism: Candidatus Sulfotelmatobacter sp.; assembly: GCA_035266345.1. Classification (GTDB taxonomy): domain Bacteria; phylum Acidobacteriota; class Terriglobia; order Terriglobales; family Acidobacteriaceae; genus Sulfotelmatobacter. Next base: position 7,250 of record DATFNP010000093.1, on the reverse strand, counting down.
CATGAAGACACGACGGCGAAATGGTTCTTACTCAGTTCCATCACTTATTTTTTCATTGTCGGAATCATCGCCTTAACCATCGCAGCCAAATTCGTCTGGCCCCAACTGCTGGGCAGCGTGGCCTATCTCTCGTATGGCCGCCTGCGCCCGCTGCACGTCAACGGCATGCTCTTCGGCTGGCTTCTCCCGGCGGATCTGGGGCTGGCGTATTACGTCGTCCCCCGGCTGTGTGGCGTCAAGCTGTGGAGCGAGAAGCTTGGGGTGGCGACTGCCGCTTTGTGGAACGTAATCGTTCTCGGCGCGGTGTACTCCCTGCCTGCCGGATTCAACAAAGGCTGGGAGTACGCCGAACTGCCGCTGCCGCTGGTCGCACTGGTGGTCGTGGCCTGGGTGATGTTCGGGATCAACATTTTCGCCACCGTCGCCACGCGCAAGTATGAGCAGATGTACGTGAGCCTCTGGTACACGATGGCCACCATCCTGTGGACCACGTTCGTCTACAGCACCGGCAACATCGCCGTTCTCTTCACGACCGGAACCAACCAGGCGAACCTGAACTGGATGTACGTCCACAACGCGGTCGGATTGATCTTCACGCCGATCGGTCTGGCGATGGCGTACTACTTCATTCCCAAGGCCTCGAACACTCCACTCTATAGCCACAAACTTTCGATGATCGGCTTCTGGTCGCTGGCCTTCGTCTATGTCTGGACCGGTGCGCACCACATGATCCACGGGCCGATCTCGCAGTGGCTGCAGACCATTGCCATCGCTTTCTCACTCATGCTGCTGATCCCGGTGTGGACGGTGGTTTACAACTTCTTCGCCACGATGAAAGGGCAATGGCATCAACTGCGCGACAACATTCCGCTGAAGTTCCTGATGTCGGGCGTCGTCTTCTATCTCCTGACCTGCTTCCAGGGACCGATGCACAGCCTGCGCTCGGTAAACGCCATCGTCTCGAAGACCGACTGGATTCCCGGTCACGCCCACATGGCGCTGCTTGGCTGCTTCTCGTTCTTCGCCATCGCCGGCTGCTACTACGTGATCCCGCGGATGTTCAAGACCCAGCTGCACTCCGACGCGCTGGCCAACTGGACCTTCTGGTTCTTCATGATCGGCGGCCTCGGGTTCTTCGTGACGCTCTGGCTGGGCGGTTTCTGGCAGGGCTGGCAGTGGAACAATCCGTCCATTCCTTTCATTGACACGGTCAAAGCGCTAAAGCCGGTCTGGACCGTTCGCTTCTTCTCGGGCGTGCTCATGTTCTGCGGCATCGCCACGTTCCTATTCAACATATTGGCTACGGTGGTTGGCCGCGGCCAGTCCACCGCACAAACGGCGCCGGCCGTCACGGCTTAAGGAGGATGCAATGCTAGGAAAAACTGACAAGAGTGCCGTTGGCTTCGTGATCGCCGCGCTGGTGTTTTTCTTCATCGGCGGCCTGCTCACTACGGTCGTCCCGCCGCTGATTGACAAAAGCTGGTCGAAGCCTTTCGACAACGATGACCCTGCGAAGGGACCGACGGGCAAGCTGCGTCCCTACACCGAGCTTGAACTCAAGGGGCGCGCCATCTACGTGCGCGAGGGCTGCTGGTATTGCCACACGCAGCAGACCCGCACGCTTCTGGCCGATACCAAGCGTTCCGGCTGGAAGGGTGTGGACTCGCCGATCTCGACGCCCGACGAGTTCGTTTACGACAGCCCGCACATGTTCGGCACCAAGCGTACGGGGCCGGACCTTTCCCGCGTCGGCGGCAAGTATGACCGGCAGTGGCACCGCACGCACTTCCGCAATCCCCGCGATCTGACGCCGGGCTCGGTCATGCCTCCTTTCCCGTGGATTGCCAACGATGACGAGGCGTTCAACGCGCTCGTTGCCTACATTCAAACACTCGGCCGGGCCAAGAACTGGCGTCCGGATAACGATTACGAAAAGTGAGAAACAGATGAGTGACTACACTTACCCGAGCGTTTTTCTCGCGTACCTCATGTTCTTTCTATGCCTGGCGGGAGCCATCTTCTTTCTGGTCCGCTCCCGCCACGGCGGGTACTGGGGAAGCCAGAGTGAAGAGCCGAAGTACCGCATGCTGGCCGACGATGAGAGCGGCGGCTCTGCGGACTCCAAGAAGAAATAAGGGAGACAAGACATGGCGGAAACCAAAGTTGCCAAAGAACCTGAAACTGAACTCCAGCAATACGCCGACGGCTGGATCACCGAACGCAAGGGCACAGGCGTACCCACGTTCCTCAAGTTTGCGTACATCGTGATTGTGGCGGGAGTCCTCGGCTATTTCTTCCTTTACATGAACGGTGAAGTGAACCATTCCGATCGCGGCGCGCTGGTGCGCCAGTTCAATTCGGTGACGCAGTCGTCGCCTGCCCTCATGTACGCGGTCATCGCTATGGTCGTGATTTTCGCGATTGTGGTGGTGGCGTTCGCATTCAAGGCCGTTCACAAGGACTGACAACAGAGACTGACGACAAAGACCAATGAGCGAATGGGCACAGTTCGAAGCGATTGAAGGGGCAGACTACTGGATCAAGATGGTCAAGTGCCAGCACGCCTGCCCCGTGCACACGAATGCGTGCGGCTATGTAACGGCCATTGGCGAAGGCCGCTACGAAGACGCCTACCGCATCGCCCGCGCCACCAATCCCTTCGCCTCGATTTGTGGCCGGGTGTGTGGCGCGCCCTGCGAGTTGAACTGCCGGCGCGGCGACGTGGACGCGCCGGTTTCTATTCGCTCGCTGAAACGCTTTGTCACCACGCAGTTCGGCCCCGAATCCGGCGAGTTCCGCCTTCATCGCGAAGCCTGCGACCAGCGCATGCTGCCGCCCAACCGCGGCAGCTACGAAAAGATCGCAATCGTGGGCGGAGGTGTCTCCGGACTCACAGTTGCGCACGATCTCAGCCAGATCGGCTACAAAGTCACCGTCTTTGAAGCCAATTCCGAGCCCGGCGGAATGCTGATGGTTGGTGTGCCGGTCTTCCGCCTGCCGCGCGATCTGGTAAAGCAGGAGATCCAGGCCATCTTGTCGCTCGGCGTCGAACTCAAGTGCAGCATGCGCTTGGGACGCGACTTCTCCATCGCCGATCTGCGCCGCGAAGGCTACAAGGCGATCTTTCTCGGCATCGGCCTTCCCAAAGGCCGCAAGCTGTCCCTGCCCGGCTCCGAGCGCGAGATGGTTTACGACGGCATGGATTTCCTGCGCGCCTTCAACGAAGGCAAACCTCTTCCCCTGGGCCGGCGGATCGTGGTCATTGGCGGCGGCAACGTCGCCTACGATGTGGCCCGGTCCGCCGTGCGCCCTGCGGGAGCGTTGACCCGCGGCGAGGCCATCGCCGACATGGGGCGCGGCGAACAGGTGGCCTACGACGTCGCCCGGTCTGCGTTGCGCATGAGCGGCGACAAGGAAGTTCACGTCGTGTGCCTGGAAAAGCGCGAAGAGATGCCCGCCGACGAGGCCGAGATCGTCGAGGGCGAAGAAGAAGGTCTCAGACTGCACAGTTCGCGAGGCCCGAAAGCGATTGTCGGCGACAACGGGACCGTGACCGGGCTGCGGACCATCCGCTGCACTTCCGTATTCGACGCCAGCGGCCGCTTCAACCCGAGTTTTGACGAAACTGACATCGAGGACATTCCCGCGGATACGGTGATTTATGCCATCGGCCAGACCTCGGATCTTTCTTTTCTGAAGCCGGAGGACGGAGTCGAGAGCGAGCGCGGCCTGATCAAAGTCAATCGCGAGACCTATCAGACCACTGCTCCCGACGTCTTCGCCTGCGGCGATATCGCGCACGGCCCGAGGCTCTTCATTGATGCCATTGCGTCGGCGCAGATCGCGGCGCGCTCCATGCACGATTTTCTGCGCGGCACTCGCACCGATGTTGTGGTTCGCAGCCACTGGGCCCCCGCCGTCTACACCATGGCTGAGGGCTGGGAACGCCTGCCGCGGGCCACTCCACCGGTGCTCGAAGCGGCGCAGCGTTCGACCTCGCTCGCCATCATCGAAGAGAATTTTCCCGCCGAAGATGCACACCGCCAGGCCTCGCGCTGCCTGCGCTGCAACGTCAACACGGTCTTCGACACGTCCACCTGCATCGCGTGCAATGGCTGCGTTGACGTTTGTCCGCAGAACGTTATCCGTCTGGTCGGCCTCAGTGAACTCTGCAAAGACGAACAATGGCACGACATGGTGGCGGGCACGCTGGGCGTCAGCCGTGACGAGTTGCGGTCCATGGACCCGCGCGCACTCGACGCTCTTGGCGGCGTCATGCTGAAGGACGAGACCACATGCATCCGCTGCGGCCTGTGCGCGTCCCGCTGCCCTACCCACGCCGTCACCATGAAGAAGTTCGAGTTCTACCGCGAATGTGTCACCGTACCGACGCCCAACGCCAAAATTCAGTACCAAGGCAGCGTGGCGCAGCCCGCCGCCGCACAGGGGACGTCGTGACTCCGCTTGAGTTTGGCGTCATGTTCGCGCTCGGGCTGGTCAGCAGTTTGCATTGTGTGCAGATGTGCGGCCCCATCGTTCTTTCTTATTCCGTGGCCCTTGAGTCTTTGCAGAAGAATGCTGCCCGCGGGTCCGCCGTTCCTCTTCTACTGCAGAACCATCTTTCTTATAACGCGGGGCGAATCCTCACATATTCCGTGCTCGGCGCCGTTGCCGGCGTTGCCGGCGGAACGCTGGGTCTGGTGGGAAGGCTGGCGGGACTCACTCACGTGCTGGCCATCGTTGCGGGCGGCCTGATGATCGTCGTGGGGATCTCCATGCTGGGTGTCATTCCCGCAAGCCTGTTGGGGAATCATCTCTTTCGAATTTCGGCAACGTTCCTGCGGCGGGTGGGCAGGCTGCTTTCGGCCGCCGGAGCGGGCAACCGGTTTCTTCTCGGCCTGGCGCTGGGCTTGCTGCCCTGCGGATTGATCTACGCGGCCTTGCTCAAGGCCATGGCCACCGGCTCTGCGCTCACAGGCGCAGTCACTATGCTTGCTTTTGGACTGGGCACCGCCGGCGCTCTGCTCGCACTGGGAATGTTTTCCTCCGCCATCCGCATGCGGCTGAACCGCTGGGGAAGTCAACTGGCGGCGGCCGGCGTAACACTGATGGGCGTTGTCCTTGTCTGGCGCGGCACCATGCCCGGGATGCTCATGATGGGAGGCCACATGCATGGCCACCACTGAAGCCCAGACGGGCAATCCCGACATTTCGGTGTCCACCGGGCCGCTGCCAAAATGCGACCGCAAGCCTCCCTTGCCGCCGCCGCAGAACGCGTCTGCGTATCACCGTTTCCGCAAGGCGATTCATCTGGGCTGCGTGGTTGTCTTCTTTGCTTTGCCCTTCGGCAACCTGATGCGTGCCGACATTCCGCACCAGCGCTTCTATTTCTTCGGCTACGAACTTTGGATCAGCGAGTTTTCCATCATCTTCTTCTCGCTGATGTTTCTCATGTTCATTGTGGCCGCCATGGCCATGCTCTACGGCCGCGTGTATTGCGGATACCTGTGCCCGCAGATGATCTTCAGCGAGGCCTCGCTTGCGCTCGAGAGCAAGCTGACCCGCATGGTAAACAAGCACGTCCGCTGGAGCGCCCGCCCGCGCAAGCTGCTCAGCCAGTTCCTGTTTTATTCGATCGCCACGCTGGCCTCGGTCATTCTGGCGTTCGTCTTTATTTCTTACTTTGTGGAGCCGCGCGACCTGCTTCACCGCCTGCTGGCGTTCGACATCAAGACGGCCGGCGGGGTTGCGGGCGCAACCACCACGCTGCTTGCCCTGCTCGACTTCCTTTTTCTCCGCCAGCGCTTCTGCACGACGGTCTGTCCCTACGGATACCTGCAGGGAATGCTGGGCGATGGCGACACCCTGATCGTTCAGTATCGCGACGAGGGCCGCGAATGCATCGAGTGCAAAAAGTGCGTGCGCGTCTGCCACATGGGCATTGATATCCGCACGTCGCCCTACCAGATTGAATGCATCCACTGTGGAGAGTGCATTGACGCCTGCGTGGACGTGCTGGGGCGGTTGGGTAAGCAGGGGCTGATTCACTACGTTTGGGGAGAACAGGGCGAAGTGCTCGGAACCGGTGACAAGTCCTGGTATCAGAAGATCGGATTGCGCAATGGCAAGCGGGTGGTCGTTTTGCTCATCATCCTCTTCTATGCGGCGGGTCTCTTCACCGCGCTCTCCATGCGTCGCGCCGTGCTGGTCCGCATTGCGCCCGATCGCACCACCATGTACCGCCTGGGCAAGGACGGAACTGTATACAACCGTTTCCGCCTGCAGGTGGCCAATCGCGGACACGAGCAGGCGATAGCTCAATTCTCGATTGAAGGATTGCCGGGAACAAGTTTTGTGGACTTTGAGAACGCGATGGTGGTCAATGCCGGCCAAACCGCGGAGCGCGAGGTCGAGATCGCCGGTCCGCCGTCGGCGCCACTCATCCCCGGAGTTAATCATTTCCTTCTCGTCAGCCGGGTGGGAAACGAGAAAGAGGCAGTGGAAGAAACGTTCATCACGCCATCGAAAGATTCACGATGAGGCAGATCGCTCCTCTTTGTTTCATCGTGAGCAGTACAAGAAACGCCAGAGGTTTCGCAAAGAGATCGCCTGGAACTTATAAAAGGAGGGAACTCATGACAGGTAGGCAAGGGAACAGACTCTTGATCGTGAGCCTGACGCTCGTGATCGCAGCAACCACCTCCGTCGCAGTATTTGGACAAACGACGGAGCCCATACAACTCGCCGCCAACACCACTTCGCCAGCTGCGTCAAAGGCAGCCGGGGAACTTGCTCCTTCAACCGGGGCGTTGCAGGCCCGCATTGACGCTCAGCAGCAGGAGATCAACCGACTGAGCGCCCTGGTCGAGAGACTGCAAGCCACGCTCCAGCCCATTGCTTCCACGCAACCCATTCTTCCCAACTCGAGCGTTGGCTTCCTGCCTGCGATTGGTGCGCCGTCGGGTTCTCCCGCGCCCTCACCGGCTCCGGCGCCAGTGGTGGCCAACAGCGGCTCTACGCCGCGCGAGTTGCTGCCCGACATCGGCCACATCGGGGCCGAACTGGGGTTCTTCGTAGGCGGTGCGACCAATCCGTACAAAGACAACACAGGCTTTGCCTCGGGTGGCTACATTGATCTGCCCTGGAAAAAGGTTCCGGGCGGAAAACTCTCCTATGAAATCATGATCGGCCTGCAGCGCTCGGAGACCACGCAGCAGTCCACATCAGGGGTGACTGTGCTGGTCAACACG
>DATFNP010000092.1:0-4029 GCA_035266345.1 Candidatus Sulfotelmatobacter sp. | reverse complement strand
TGGGCGAAGTCGAGCGCATGACGCGCCGCTACACCTCGGAACTCATCGAGTTCATCGGCCCCGAAAAGATGTCCCCGAGCCCGACGTGAATACCAACGAACAAATAATGGCGTGGATGATGGACACCTACTCCATGCACATGCGCCAGACCGTCACGGCATGCGTGACCGGGAAGCCGATCAACATTGGCGGTTCCCGCGGACGCCGCGAAGCCACCGGACGCGGCGTGATGATCGTTTGCGACGAAGCCTGCCAGAAGCTGGGCCTCAGCCGTGAAAGCACCCGCGTCATCGTGCAGGGCTTCGGCAACGTGGGCTCCAATGCCGCTCTGCTGATGCATCAGGCAGGCTACAAGATCATCGGTATCGCCGAGGTTGGTGGCGGCCTGCACAACAAGAATGGCATCGACCTGAAAGCGCTGGTGGACTTCCGCCAGAAAAACGGCACCGTCCACGGATTCCCCGGCGCGGAAAAATGCGAGACCTCCGACCTGCTCGTCGAAGACTGTGAAATCCTTATTCCCGCCGCGACCGAGAACGTCATCACCAGCCGCAACGCCGACCGCGTGAAGTGCCGCATCCTGGCGGAGGGAGCGAACGGTCCTACAACCTCTGCCGCCGACGATATCCTCACCGACAAAGGTGTCTTCGTCATCCCCGACATTCTGGCCAACGCCGGCGGCGTCACCACTTCCTACTTCGAATGGGTGCAAGACCGCCAGGGCTACTTCTGGAAAGAGTCGGTGGTCAACGAGCAACTGGACGCCATCATGAAGTCGTCGTTCGAAGACGTCGTCCGCTATGCCGAGACGCACAAGGTCAACAACCGCATCGCCGCCTACATGCTGGCGATCGACCGCGTGGCTTACACCATTCGCCAGCGCGGCATTTACGCGTAGCGAGCAGTCGGATTGGGAAGGGCGGCAGTATTGAAAGGGCGCGGCTTCAGAGGCTGCGGAAAAACTCACGATTCTGTCTTGTCTTGAAAGGGCGCGGCTTCAAGCCGCGCCGTAAAGAGCCGAATAGGGCCGGGGCTTTAGCCCCTGAGAGGTACGGTTCGAAGGAGGACTTATGAAATCGATCGAACGAAAACTGATGGCGCAAATCGCGGTTCTCGTCTTTGCCCTTTCGCTGGTCAGCAGCTTCGGCGCCGCCCAGCAATACCCGAATGGCGAGCCGGGCTCAAAACCTGAGGCCTTTGCGACCCCAGCTCAGGCGGCAAAGCCCGCCGCCGCCGACAAACTCGACATCAACACCGCAACCAAAGATCAGCTGAAAGCACTGCCGGGCATCGGCGACGCCTATTCGCAGAAGATCATCGACGGACGTCCCTACCGCGCCAAGAACGAACTCGTGCAGAAGAAAATCGTTCCGCAGGCCACCTACGACAAGATCAAGGATCTGATCATTGCCAAGCAACCTAAGGCTGCGCCCGCGCCAAAATAATTTCGTAGAGACGTAGCTTTGCAACGTCTCTGCCTGCACAACCTGATTGCCGCCCACCGGCAGAGACGTTGCAAGCTACGTCTCTACGGAAACTCCGGTAATCTCCTTCCATTGCGTTCCCCCTTGCCGTGGAGCATAATCAATCTGGATCCCGGCCCAGCCTCCGGAGCCACCCCGTTGTGTGAACCTGCCCAACTCCATCACGCTGATCCGTATCTTCAGCATTCCTCTGCTGATGTGGATTCTTTCCAGCGGCCGCTTCAGCAGCGTGAACGGCGAAAAGGAATTGCTGGCCTCGGCGTTGTTTATCGCCGCTTCCATGACCGACGGGATTGACGGCTACCTTGCCCGCAAACGCGGGCAGGTCACCACCATGGGAATTCTGCTCGACCCGCTGGCTGACAAACTTCTGATTGCAGCAGCCTTCGTTACGCTTGTGCAGTTGAATCCCAGCCTGGTTCCGGCGTGGATTGCCGTGGTCGTGATCGGACGCGAATTCCTGGTGAGCGGCCTGCGTTCCATCGCCGCTTCCGAGGGCTTTACCATCGAAGCCAGTGAACTTGGCAAGTTCAAGATGGTGGTGCAGATCGTATCAGTCGTCGCTGTGATCCTCGACCACCGCTGGAAAGAATGGGTGGTCTACAGCCATTACGTCTTCCCCATCCACTGGATCGCGCTGGCGGCGATCTGGTTCATGGTGTGTGTTTCGCTGGTGTCGGCGATCGACTACTTTGTCGCCTTCTGGTCGAAGATTGACCGGCGCGTGGTGAAGCGCCGTCGCCGCGCTTTCATTCTCAGCCGTCGTAGGAAACCAGTGCCGCCGCCGCAAGCGGACCGCGATGTCGCTGCCTCGACCTAGCCCCGTTGCCGTGGAGTCTGGCGAGTCCTCCCCAGGCGAGTTTTCCCCAGACGAGCGCGCCCTGCTGCTTCGCCTCGCCCACGATTCCATCCTCTCCGCGCTCGAACGGCGCGAGATCCCGCTCGACCCACCCAACGATCATCTCTCCGAACCGCGCGGCGCCTTCACCTCGCTGTACCTGCGCGGCGAGTTACGAGGCTGCGTAGGCTATGTCCTGCCAGTAAGTCCGGTGTACCGCGCCGTGGCAGACACCGCACGGGCCGCCGCTTTTGAGGACACGCGCTTCTATCCCGTGACGCTGCCGGAAGCGCGTGATCTCGAAATCGAACTCAGCATCCTGTCGCCGCCGCAACCCATTTCCGCCGAAGCCATCGAGATCGGCCGCCACGGCTTGCTGATCACCATGGCCGGACATCGCGGCCTCCTCCTGCCGCAAGTGCCCACCGAACACCACTGGGACCGCATCACGTTCCTGGAACAAACCTGTCGCAAAGCCGGCTTGCCTCTGGATGCGTGGCAAGAGGGCGCAACCATCGAGGCCTTCACCGCCGAGGTTTTCGGGGAAAAACACTGAACCAGATATGAGACGTGAATCTCAAGCGCTCTATCTTCCCAGGAGCAATCGCTCCAGCACGGGACCGAGGGCCAGGGCGGGAAGATAGCTCAGGGCCACCATTACTATCAAGCAGGTCGTGAGCAGCACCCCGAAGACAAAAGAATGAGTTGGAAGAGTTCCCAACGAAGCAGGAGTGTTTCTCTGACGACCAAACAGAGCGGCAAACGCCAGTGCAGGAATCGCCAAGCCGAACCTGCCCACCAGCATGGCTAATGCTGTCGTGAGGTTGTAGAAGGCAGTGTTCGCACTCAGACCTGCAAAGCTTTGGCCATTGTTGGCGAAGCAGGAGGTATAGGCAAACAGAATCCCCGTGAAACCATGTGGGCCGGTGTTGACCGTCAGCCCGGACAAACCCAACCGGGTGCTCACGGCAATCGCGGTGAGTGGCAGGACGAGCAGCGGCGCGGCCAAAGCGTAGAGCATGATCATTTTGTTCTCCGCGGGCCCTATCTTCTTCCCCAGGTACTCCGGCGTGCGCCCCACCATCAACCCCGCCAGAAACACGGCGATCGCAGCGGCCATCACCATGCTGTAAAGACCCGCACCCAGTCCTCCGAATACGAGTTCTCCCAGCAGCATGTTGACCAGCAACACCATGCCACCGAGCGAGGTGTAGCTGTCGTCCATTGAATTGTTTGATCCCGTGGCCGTGTTGGATGTAACCACCGCAGTCAGGGTCGAACCACCAATGCCGAAGCGCACCTCCTTGCCTTCCATGTTGCCACCCGACTGGGGGCGATTATGTCCGGAATCCACACTTCCGATGTCGGCAATCCCCCGTTGTTCAAAGTGATGTACGGAGACCAATCCGCAGACGAACAGAAGCAGCATCACGCCGTAAAGAAGCCACCCTTGTCGAGGCTGGCCCACCATCCGGCCGAAGGTGTTCGTGAATGCTGCAGGCAGGAGCACGATGGCCAACATTTCCAGAAAGTTCGATAGCGGCGTGGGATTCTCATAGGGATGAGCTCCATTTGCGTTAAAGAAGCCGCCGCCGTTCGTGCCGAGATTCTTGATGATCTCCAGCGCGGCTACTGGACCCTGGGGTATGACCTGCTGAGTACCTTCGACGGTCGTAACGGCGGCATAGTGGTGAAAGTTCATCGGAA
>DATFNP010000091.1:0-3446 GCA_035266345.1 Candidatus Sulfotelmatobacter sp. | reverse complement strand
AATTCATAAACAAAGCCCTTGACGGCCGTTGTCGCACTGGCGCATAATTCCGCCGCTAGAATTATTTCCCATTCGCAGCACTGTCTCTCCTTTGCAAGAACCTGGCTCGAAAAGTTCTCTATTCATCCGTTCGCCCGGTATCTTTTGCTCGCGAAATCACTTATCAGGAGCTCCCTCTTGAACAAACAATTCCTCCCCCTTGCGGTCGTGCTCGCGCTGGCACTTGCGGCGGTTCCGGCCTTTGCAGCTACCCCTCTCACCATCAACACCACCACCTCAACCTGCGGCGGCCGAACAGCCGGAACGGTCTGGGAGATCAACAACGGCGCTCTCGATATCTGCTTCTACCCTGCGCACGCCAGCATCATCGACATGACTCCCAATGGCACCTCTGACAATCTCGTCGACCAGACCCAGACCGGCGGCGGCGTTCCCAAGGGCTTTTACATGGATAACGCCGGCTTCGGCAACCCTCCCGGCGTCCCCGGCTATGACCTCACTGACTTTTACCTTGACTGGTGGGTCACCTATCCCTCGGGCACGGGCAACAGCTACACCTACAGCGAACACTGGATCGTGACTCCCTATGACCCCGGCGTTCACGTCTACTTCGTCGCCGACCACGCTACCACCGACGCCACCGGCTCCATCGGCCAGGTGCAATGGGTCTTTCGCCTCGACCAGAACAAGTTCAACAACCTGTACATGGCCAACGAAGACCTCAGCAATCCTGGCCCCGTTCAGCTCGGCCCCATGCCCACCTACGCCGAGTACTTCGGCACTGTGAATCCTGACGGCCTGGGCGCAGCCGATCCCGGCCGCGCGGTGCAGGACGCCACCGCAGACATGCACGGTTACGGCACTGGGCCCTGGTCCGCCTTTCCGCCCATCGCGCCCGGGTTCGGCCGCCAGTTCGGCGACAAGTACGACTACTCCGGCTACAGCTACCTGAACCTCTGCCATGGCGTGTACGGTTCGCAATACGGCGCGTGGGTGGTCTTCCCATCGAATGAATCTCTCGTCGGAGGCCCAACCAAGCAGAACCTGCTCTTCACCGGCAACCTCAACATGATTGAGGCCTTCTCAAACCACCTCGACAACAACATCAGCGACATCACGCCGTCGGGCACGGCTTCGCATCGCCTGTTCGGCCCCTTCTATGTCCGCTTCAACAAACTTGGCGGGTTTCTTCGAACTCCAACTGCCATGTATTGGGACGCCGTCCTCTTCGGTGAGCTTTCCGGGCTCCTCTACGATCACGAGAACGACCTGCTCGCATCCGGCTACGTTCCTTCCACGGCCCGTGGCGACGTCGATGTTCAAGTCAATGGCGTCGCTGGCCCTCCAAAAACCGCCTGGGCTGTTCTGAGCGATCCGGGCAGGAACTTCCAATACTCCACTGGCGCTCAATACTGGATCGACATCAGCCGCGGCGGCGCGGGACGATTTCGCGGCGTGATTCCCGGCACCTATCGCCTGTCCGTTTACGATCTCGGCCATTGGGGCGAGCTGCGGCAGGAGAATGTCGTGGTGAATGCGGATCAGGTCACGGTGGTTCCGACCATGAGCTTCGTACACGAGGACTTCGGCGAAAGTGTATGGAACATCGGAATTCCCGACCGCTCCTCGCATGAGTTCCTCCATGGGCAGGACGCGCAAGGCCACGACGACCGCCAGTTCTGGGGCAATTGGAATTATTGGGCCGACTTTGCGGCCAACCAGGGCGCCGTGGTCTACAACGCCACCAGCGGCCCCGCCGGCCCGGCGACCAACGACCTGACAAAGTGGAATTACAACCACTGGAAGTCATTCGATCCCAGCCTCTTTGGCGGCTATTTCTGCAATGCTGCTGACGACACGACAGATGGCTACACGTGCATTATTCCCAGCTACGTGGCATCACTCACCGGCGCCACGGGGAAGAACGGCGTGGGCACGCCACTTCCGCCGTGGACAGTCAACTTCGCTACGCCCTCCGATGTGACGAACTACGCCAACGGCTACGTGGTGATTTCGGTTTCGCTCGCGGCCACAGAAGCCAGCTACATCGCTACTCTGAATGGGCAACAGCTCATCTGGTCAAACGTCAACAAGAGCGACGCCGCGGTGCGCAGCGGCTTCTCCGGCTACACGCAGTGGATGGCCTTCCAGTGGCCGGCGAGCGCACTCAATCCCGCAGGCGAAAACAACGTGCTCACCATCGGCGTGAGCCAGCCACAAGGCGATGAGGACGACGCACTCCGCCTCGAGCTGACCAACACTTCAGCAGCGCCATCCGTGCGTGGCTGGAACGACTACAGCTTCGTCACGGCAGGCTCGACCGGCGGCTCCGTCACCGTGGCGCCCAACGACGCGGTTCCGAACCCGTAGCAAAATCTCGCGGCCTAAGAACGCTTCGGCCATCTCTGTCCGGGCGGACAGAGATGGCCGCATTCGAAACACCACAATCAGACCCGCAAGATCAACGACGCCATCACCAATCCGATGGAGGCTAGTCGTTCTTGATGCGCATGCCGTAAAACGAGCGGTACACGAAGAAGAAGGAGATAAGGAAGAAGACCGCAGCAAGAATGTGCGTCCACATCTCGCCGTGGGTGGCAGACATTTGCACCGCCAGCTCGACGGCGAGCAAGCCAAAAAGTGTAGTGAACTTGATGACCGGATTGAGCGCCACGGCGGCTGTGTCCTTGAATGGATCGCCGACCAGGTCGCCAACCACCGTCGCCTCATGCAGCGGCGTTCCTTTTTCGTGCAGATCCACTTCGACGATCTTCTTGGCGTTATCCCATGCGCCGCCGGCATTGGCCATAAAGATGGCCTGGTACAAGCCGAAGATCGCGATCGAGATCAGGTAGCCGACGAAGAAGAAAGGATCAAGGAAGGCAAAAGCTAATGCGGCAAAAAACAGCGAGATGAAGATGGTCAGCATTCCGCTTTGCGCGTAACGCGTGCAGATGGCCACCACCTTCTTGCTGTCTTCGGTTGAAGCCTTTGTGCTTCCTTCAATGTGGATGTTCCTCTTGATGAACTCCACGGCGCGATAGGCGCCAGTGGTCACCGCCTGCGTGGCTGCGCCGGTAAACCAGTAGATCACCGCGCCGCCAGTAACGAGGCCGAGCAGGAATGGCGCGTTGAGAATCGAGAGCTTGTCAAGATTTGTCGTCAGCGAGTTGGTCAGCGCCATAATGGTGGCGAAGATCAGGGTAGTGGCCCCCACCACGGCGGTGCCAATCAGCACCGGCTTGGCGCTGGCTTTGAATGTATTGCCCGCACCGTCGCCCGCTTCCAGCATCTTCTTGGCGTGATCGAAATCCACATTCACGCCAAACTGCTTTTTCACTTCCTCGCGCACGCCCGGCTCGTTTTCGATGAGCGAGAGCTCATAGATGGATTGCGCGTTGTCTGTTACCGGTCCAAAGGAATCGACGGCAATCGTCACCGGACCC
>DATFNP010000090.1:0-47455 GCA_035266345.1 Candidatus Sulfotelmatobacter sp. | reverse complement strand
CCGCGGCGAATACATCATCGCCATGGACGGCGATCTGCAGCACGATCCCAACGACATTCCGCTGTTCCTGGAAAAGCTGGCCGCCGGTTACGACATTGTCAGCGGATGGCGCAAGGTCCGGGTGGACAATTTCTGGATGCGCCGCATCCCGTCGCGCATCGCCAACTGGCTGATGGCGAAAATCAGCGGCGTGGACATCCACGACTTCGGCACCACGTTCAAGGCCTACCGGCGCGACATTCTGGAGCAGGTTCCGCTGTACGGCGAGTTGCACCGCTTTATTCCGGCGCTGGCCTCCTGGCACGGGGCGGCCATCTGCGAAGTTCCCATCCGCAACGTAAACCGCGAGCGCGGCGTTTCGCATTACGGCATCACGCGCACGTTCCGGGTGTTTTTTGACCTGCTGACGATTCGCTTCCTGCTGCGCTATCTTTCGCGGCCGCTGCACTTCTTCGGCAGCTTTGGGATGATGAGCATTTTTGCCGGCAGCGGTGTTGTGCTCTGGCTGGGCGTGGAAAAATTTCTACGCCACGTGCCCGTCATGGCCTCGCACGGCCCGCTCATGATGGCCGCTTTAGGCCTGCTGCTTGGCGGCTTGAACCTGCTGGCGATTGGCCTGCTCGGCGAAATGCAGGTCCGCCACTACCACGAACCCAGCCGCCGCGCACCGTATTCGGTAGATCGCGTTCTGCGCTCGCAGAACGAAGAACACAGCGTCTCGGAGTAACTCTCCCGTAGAGACGTAGCTTGCTACGTCTTCTGTCCACCCAAATATCAGCCGCTGCCGGCAGAGACGTTGCGAGCAACGTCTCTACAACATATCTTCACTTCCACTGCGCCGCCGGTTGCCCATTCCGCAGCCAGACAATGAAATCCGTCATCGGTGGAGCGCCTCCAAGTTCACGCAAGCGTGTCGCATTCTGTCCGCGATGGTAGTGGCTGTGCATGGCGGCCTGCGTCAGAGCCTGGCGCACGCTGACCTTCACCGGCGGCTTGAACCACGGCACTTCAATCACCTCCTCCATGCGCGCCTGATCCGTATTCTTCAATAGCTCGTTCATGTCTTTGAGGCCCTGCTGCGCGTACTTCTTCAGGTCCGCCATGGAAGGGAAGTCTTCCATCTTCTTGAAGCTGAACTCCGTTTTCTGGGGACTGGTCACCCACAGAAACGCATGCTGCACCATATGAATGTGAAGCAGCCGCTCGCGGATCGCCTTGTCGGCCAGTGCCGCGGGATGCGCTTCAAAGGCGCGCCAGTGCTCGGCATCCGCCCAATCCTGATGTGCGTAAAGTTCGTCGAGATAGGAGCTCACAAATCCCCCCCTTGTTTGGTTCCGTGAGTTTACTCCCTTGGCCGGGGCGATTCATGCCCCCGGCGGTCGTATAATGATCCGTTTGCCGTTCGGAGGAGTTCCTGCCATGGAAAGAGCCAGTCAAACTCAATACGAATTGCAACTCGCCCGCCGCATGTCGCGGCTGGGCACCGAGACTGCTTTTGAAGTTCTGAACAAAGCGCGCGCGCTGGAGCGCCAGGGCAAGAGCATCATCCACCTGGAGATTGGCGAACCGGACTTCGCTACACCCGCGAACGTGGTCGAAGCAGGCGTTGACGCCATGCGCAAGGGCTGGACGCACTACGGCCCCGCGGCCGGACAGCCCGAATTGCGCCAAGCCCTCGCAGAATATGTAAGCCGTACCCGCGGGGTGAAGGTCACCAGCGACGAGGTGGTGGTCGTTCCGGGCGGCAAGCCTATTATTTTCTTTACCATCCTGTCGTTGATTGATGAAGGAGACGAGGTAATCTACCCCAACCCCGGCTTCCCCATTTACGAGTCCATGATTCATTATGTGGGCGGGAACGCCCGGCCCATCCAGTTGCGGGAGGAGCGCGACTTCTCACTTGATGTGGATGAACTGGCCTCGCTCATCAACGACCGCACCCGGCTGATTATTCTTAACTCGCCCCAAAATCCAACCGGAGGAGTGCTGCAACGTCGTGACATCGAGCAGATTGCCAAGGCGATTGGCGATCGCAACATCATGATCCTGTCCGATGAGATTTACAGCCGGCTTTTGTTCGACGGAGCGCAGCATTTCTCGATCATGTCGGTGCCCGGAATGCAGGAGCGCACCATCCTGCTGGACGGCTTTTCGAAGACCTACGCGATGACCGGGTGGCGCATGGGTTACGGCGTGATGCGCACCGACCTGGCGGCGCACATGACGCGTCTGATGACCAACTCGAATTCGTGCACCGCGAGTTTCACCCAGGTGGCGGGAGTGGAGGCCATCCGCGGCGATCAGAGTTCGGTGGACCAGATGCGCGACGAGTTCCAGCGGCGCCGGGATGTCTTCGTGGCCGGGCTGAACAAGATCAAAGGGTTCTCCTGCCGCATTCCCAAAGGCGCGTTCTACGTGTTCCCCAACATCACGCGCACAGGATGGAAGTCGAAGCCGCTGGCCGACGCTCTGCTGGAACAGGCTGGAGTGGCGGCGCTTTCCGGTACCTCGTTCGGAGAATTCGGCGAAGGCTATCTGCGCTTCAGCGTTGCCAATTCGCTGGAGAACCTGGAGCAAGCGCTCGAGCGCCTCGACCAGTGGACGAAGAAGAATCTCTAACCAGCGTGAAGACGCAGCCTCGCGTAGGCCGGGAAGTCAGAGCCAAAATCTGGGATGATTCGGCGAGGAACGGTATGATCCAGTCGCGGCTGCGCAATGGAGTACATCTACGAGTTCTATTCTGTTTCATCGGTTGCGCATGGTTTTTCGCTGCCGCGCCTCCGTATGCGGCGGCCCAGTTCAAAGCCTGGGTCATGGCCAAACTCCCCGACACGCCCGAAGGTCTCGGAGTTGATTCGCACGGCAACCTCTATACGACCCTGATGCATATCGGCGAAGTCGTCATGCTCAAGGATGACGGCAGCTACGACCACATTGCCTGGGTGCCCTCGAAAGAAGAAAGCGGAAAGGGAGACCTGATCGGGCTCGATCTTGACCAGTCTGGCAACATTTACGTCGCGTACACGGGCCACTCGAAACGCGACTTTAGGAAAGACTTGGGTGATCCGTTCCATCCGGCGTGCCGGGACGCGACGGTGACCCAATCTGGCGTTTATAAAATCGACGCCAAGACCAAGAAAGTGACGCCTCTCGCGACCAAAGCGGATGGATGGCCATTTTGCTATCCGGACGATGTTGCCATCGACTCCAGCGGCAACGTGTACATGACCGACCTCACGTACTCCGGGATTTGGAAAATCTCTCCGGATGGGAAAAAGGTGGATTTGTGGTCGGCGCACCCCTTGCTCAATTGGTCGTCCCATCCCTATTCAGGATTTCCCCTGGGAGTGAATGATCTGGTTCTCGACAAGCAGCAAAAGAACATCTATGCCGTCACCGACGGTGACCCCATGGTGCTCAGGATCCCGATTAAGGACGATGGAACGGCCGGTGAACCTGTGGCGCTGCCATACGGGTTTTCGGCATTCGATGGGATCGAGTTGGACGGCAAAGGCAACATCTATGTATCCGAGATTCTGCTGAGTCAGATCTGGGTCCTTTCGCCCGACGGTTCACAGCGCATCCTGATCGCCACGAAGCAGAACGCGCCGCTGGATAACAACACCAGCCTGGTTTTGAAGGGCGATATTCTTTGCACCGCGAACCTCGGCTTCCTCCACGCGAAACCTGAGGAGGCTGACCGTACGGTGGTCTGCATGAAGGGTTTTCCAGTGCCGAAATAGTCGGGCCGAACGTCAAGACACCTCGAGAAACGCGGCCAGGACGAGTAACGGGCTAACGGAAGTGCCCCTGCGTCAAGTGAGCGCTTAGGAGGGCTGAGTCCCCACGACTCTGCCTCACCGCCCGATGTGATTAGAATCACGGCCCGCGCCCCAACTCCCGTTTACCCTCAAATGCAGCGTACGTAACGCCTTTCTGTCGGGCGCGAAAGGGGAAGCCATGGCCCTGACTGATTCCTCCACTGGAACCGTCCTGAAGGAATACTCCATCGCAGAACTCAAAGATACCGCCAACCTGATGCGGGGCTACGACCTGGTCGCGCTCTGCGCGGCCGGTTCGGGACATGCCGGCGGCACGCTTTCCATCATGGACATCGCCGCGGCGCTCTACCTGAAGGTCGCCAACCACGATCCAAAGAATCCCAACTGGGCTGGACGCGACCGCATTATTTGGTCCACCGGTCACAAGGCTCCCAGCCTGTATCTGGGCCTTGCCTTTGCCGGATTCTGTCCGCTCGACGACGTGGTCACGCTGCGCAAGCTGAGTTCTCCATATCAGGGCCATCCCCACTGGCTGAAGCTGCCGGGGGTCGAGGCTTCGACGGGATCGCTGGGGCAGGGTTTGAGCATTGCGGTGGGTTTGGCGCTGGCCGCCCGGTTGAACAACCAGAAGCACAAGATTTTCTGCATCATGGGCGATGGCGAACAGCAGGAGGGCCAGATCTGGGAAGCGGCCATGGAGGCCGGGCATTACCAACTCGATAATCTCATCGGCATCATTGATTGCAACCGCCTGCAGATTGACGGCTGGGTCAAAGACGTGATGGGAGTGGAGCCGCTGTGCGCGAAATACGCCAGTTTCGGCTGGGACGTGATGCGCATTGACGGCCACGATATGAACCAGGTGGTGGACGCGCTGGAGCTGGCCAAAACCGTCACCGGCCGCCCGGTCGTGATTCTGGCGGACACGGTGAAGGGCAAGGGCGTCAGCTTCATGGAAGACCAGGCGGGTTGGCACGGCAAGACTCCGAACTATGAGGAGCTGACGAAAGCTTTGGAGGAACTTGCGCTGAGCGATCGAATTCCAGTGCAGCATTTGTTGGACAAGGCGAAATCCTACCAAGCCGAAGTGGACCGCAAGCTCGATGACAAAATGCCGAAATTCACGCGTGACTACTGGTGGAACGCCAGGGACACAATGAAGGTGAAGATGGAGCCTACGCGCAAGGGCTTCGGCAAGTCGCTGGCGGACAATGGCGACGACGAGCGCGTGGTCTGCCTTGGCCTCGACATTTCCGGCTCCATCACGATCAGCGATTTCTATGCTGGCAAGCCGAACCGCAAGAAGCGCTGGATCAGCATGGGCATCGCCGAGCAGTCGGCGACGTCGGCGGCCGCGGGTCTGGCGCGGGAAGGGAAGCTGCCGGTGCTGGGTACTTATGCGACGTTTGCGGCGGCGCGCAATCTGGACCAGATTCGGACGTCGGTCTGCTACGGCAATTTCAACGTGATGATCGCCGGGGCGCACGGTGGAGTTTCGGTTGGTCCGGACGGAGCCACGCACCAGGCGCTGGAAGATCTCTTCGCCATGCAGGGGTTGCCGAACATGGCAGTCGTGGTGCCGTGTGACGCGGTGGAGACGCGCAAAGCGACTAACTACTTGCTGCTGCAGCACCAGGGGCCGAAGTACATCCGCTTCGCCCGCGAGGCGACGCCGATTGTCACGGATGAGAAAACGCCTTTCGTCTTTGGTCAGGCTAATGTGATCCGCCTGCGGCGTGAAGGTCCGAACTTTGCGGAAGCGTTTGAGACGGGATTAGCAGCAACCTATAAGGACGAAGGCGAAGACCTGAGCATCATCGCTTGCGGTCCCATGGTTCCTGAGGCCATGCGAGCTGCCTTCATTCTGAAGAAAGAGTTTGGCTACGAGACCCGCGTGGTCAACCTGCACACGCTGAAACCGATTGACGCTGAGGCGATCGTTCGCGCCGCGCGGGAAACAGGAGTGGTCGTGACCGCCGAAGAGCACCAGATCGGCGCTCTGGCCTGGCGCGTGAGCGGCATCATGACCGAGAGCTCGCAGCTCTACGGCGTGCCGGTGATCACTGGAGCCATTGGCGTGAAGGATCGCTTCGGCGACTCAGGCGCTCCCTGGGAACTGATCAAGAAATTTGAAGTGAGCGCCGAGCATATCGCCCACAAGGCCCTCGAGTTGATGACCTTCAAGAAGAAGTGGCCGGAGGCGAAGAGGGAAGAGCGCGAGCACCTGTTCTACGCAGGCATGCGTTAACCACGCAAGAAAGACGGACGACCGGAGGCTCACCATGCCGGTTAGGGATCGCATATTTCTTGCTCTTGCTGTGTTTTGGACGGCATTCACCGTGGTCTGGCTGGGAGTGATTACGGCGATGATATTCAACGACCCGGCGTTTCAGCTGGGTCTGGGCCTTGTTCGAACGCAAGGGCTGGCTGGCCTGTGGGTCACGGTCCCCAGCATCCTGGTGGGGATTGCCGGCTTGATTCTGCTGCTGACACGGCGCACCATCGGCACCCGGTTGTTGCTGCTCTACTCTGCGGTGTGGACCATCACGCTGTTTCCGGGAATGCTTTCCGAGCTACCGGCAATCGTGCGGCACCCACTTGCGTATTGCACCAGCAAGACCTGCATGCCCTGGGTGATCAAGGTGGCAATCACCGTGGCGTTTGCGTTGTCCGCTCTCTGGTACGCACGTCAGACCTATCTGCAGGTGGGTCGAAGCTAGAATCTACCTTGAGGGTTGCTCGGTAGTTCCGCCCCCCTCCTTGATTTGAGGTGACTGCCCCCGGATCCCGCGCGCTGCACCGCGGCCCATCGTTCCTGCCTGTGTTCGGCATCCTATGAGCCAATTGACACCGTTCGTGGTCCTGCTGAACAATGAAGACATCCCAGTAAATCTTTTGTGTTCCTTCCCGAGGAGGAAGAGTGTATGGCCGATGAAGGCGAACAGATACATATCGAACATCAGTCGAACGCGGGCAAGTGGATCCTGACCCTGCTGGCCGTGGCTTTTGTGGCGGTTTCCGGGTATACGCACTACGTGATGCATGAGGCGGTGGCGAAGCTGACGCAAGACTTGAGCGCCAGCCAGGCTCAGGTGAAGGAACTGCAGAACCGCATGCAGACTGCGGAGGAGCAGCAGGAGACGCTGGCCCGGCAGGCCGGCATGACCAAAAAGGAACTGGCGCAGCGCACCGCCGAGTTGCAGGCCCAGCAACACGCCGCGGAAAGCCGCCTGGAAAAGGAGCAGAAGGAACAGATCGGCCAGGTGAGCGGAGAAATCGCGGGCGTGAAGACCGACGTGGGCGGGGTAAAGACCGACGTTGCCTCAACCAAGGCCGATCTGGAAGCCACCAAAGCCAAGCTGCAGAGTACGATTGGCGACCTGGGCGTGCAGAGCGGATTGATCGCTCACACGGCCGGCGACCTGGAGGTTCTGAAGCACAAGGGCGACCGCAACTATTACGAATTCACGCTGCTGAAAGGCGCCAAGCCGCAACCGGTCGCCACCGTGAGCCTGCAGTTGAAAAAAGCCGACGCCAAGAGGGGCAAGTTCACGCTCAACGTGACGGCCGACGACAAGACCATCGAGAAGAAAGATCGCAACATCGCCGAGCCCATTCAGTTCTACTCCGGACGCGATCACCTGCTGTTTGAACTGGTGGTGTGGACCGTGGACAAGAACAAGGCCACAGGATATCTGAGCACGCCGAAGAATGCGCCCGTGCCGGTGACGGCGACGGCGAACTAAACAAGGCGAACTATAACAATGACCGGAGCGTTTTTCCCGGGCAGTCACGTGCTGTTGCAGATCATGCTGCGCACGGGCGTGATCTATCTGCTGGTGCTGATCGGCGTTCGCTTAAGCGGCAAGCGTGAAGTCGGGCAGATGACGCCGTTTGACCTTACGCTGCTGCTCCTGCTCTCGAACTCCGTGCAGAATGCGATGACCGGGCCCGATACATCGCTGCTGGGCGGCGCCGTGGCCGCCAGCACATTACTGGTGTTGAATTATCTGGTGGCCGGGGTTTCCGGCTCGAACCGGCACTTGCGGCGGCTGATCGAAGGCGAGCCCACTTTGCTGGTCCATGATGGAAAAATCGTCGAGGCCCACATGGCCCGGGAACGCGTCAGCATGGACGAACTACACCGCGCGCTGCGCGAACACGGTATCAACAGCTGTGATCAGGTCGCGCTGGCCGTGCTGGAAGTGGATGGGTCCATCAGTTGCCTGAAGTACGACGAGATCACACCCAATGCCAGCACGCATTTGGCACGGCGGAGATTCATCCAGAAAAAATCGTAGAGACGTTGCTTGCAACGTCTCTCTCACCACTCCCGGAATGCCGCCAGCAGAGACGTAGCAAGCTACGTCTCTACGATTACTCCACCGCTACAAACTTCACACACACTGGCGAACCTACTTCCAGCATCTGGCCGGTAGGCGTCAAGCGGCCTGTCTTCGGGTCGATCCGGAAAACCACGAGAGTGTCCGACTTCTGATTGGCCGCGAAGAGCAGCGTGCCGGTGGGATCAATCTCGAAGCTGCGCGGCTCCTTGCCTTTGGTATTGATACCACCTACTTGTGCCAGCGTTCCCTTACTTTTGTCAATCGCATAGATGGCGATGCTATCGTCGCCGCGATTGGAGGCGTACAGAAACTTGCCGGAGGGATGCACCCGGATTTCTGCGTCGTCGTTGCGGCCGCTGAAATCCTTGGGCAGAGTCGTGATCGTTTGTAGGGGTTGCAGTCTTCCGCTTGCCGCGTCATTCGAAAACACCGTCACGGTGTGACCCATTTCGTTGATCACATAGGCGAATTTGCCATCAGGGCGAAGCGCGAAGTGTCGCGGCCCGGCGCCGGCATTGAGTTTGGCAAAGGGAGGGTCGTTCGGAATGAGCGTTCCCTTGGCGCTGTCGAACTTGTAGACGAGAAGTTTGTCAAGCCCGAGATCGTCAACCATGGCGAAACGATTGTCGGGCGAAAGATTGATGGAGTGCGCATGCGGGCCTTCCTGCCGCTTGGGATTTGCGCCGTGACCCGTATGCTGTACGAAATCTGACACCTCGCCTAGCTTGCCGTCTCCGAGAATCGGGGAAACGGCAACACTGCCTCCGGTGTAGTTGGCGACAAGAGCCCATTTTCCCGTCTTATCAATCGTTATGTAGCAGGGATCGGCGCCTTTGGAACGGACTTCATTCAAGAAAGTGAGCTTGCCGGTAGTTCGGTCAATGGAAAACGCACTTACGCCTCCGCTGTTCGGGCCTTTGTAGTTGCCGACCTCATTCACCGCATAGAGAAACCGGCCATTGGGATGGAGCGCGAGCCACGATGGATTGGTTGTTTCCGCCGCGAGGCCGAGCGGCGTGACTTGGTGCGTGTTGGCGTCGTAGCGATAAGCGTAGATGCCTTTGCCCTTGCCGTCTGGTTCGGTATAAGTGCCAACGTAGAAGAAGTACTGGCCCTTGGGCGCGGCCGGGGACCCAGCCCCGGGAACATTCATAAGCAACGCAACCAGCAGGAGGGTCGCGACGCTTAGGGAACTTGGCGTGAACTTCATCCAGCTATGGAAGCGCATGTGAGGCGATTTGCGCAAGGCCCGGTTTACTTGCCTAACACCACAGGCGCCTGCTGGTCGTAAGGCTGGATGACCACGCTGGTGGACTGGCGCTGGTTGAAGGCGTCCAAGGTCAGGGGAAACACGACGATAATCGTGCGCGCCACGGTTTCACCGGGCTGAATTTTGGTCTCGGGAGGAAGGGCCGGCTGCGCGCCGTTCTTCAGTGCTGGGAACGCCTGGAAGTAACGGTCGAAATCAATGGCTGAGACCGCATCGGCGGCGGAATCTCCGGTGGGCCTCTTGATTTTGCCCTGCAGCGTGCGGACGTAGAGAATCTTGTCGCTGGTGTTGGTCAGAGTGAAGGTCAGGGCTGCCATGGTCTGGCCTTGTCCGGGAATCTCGACGGCGACCACATTATCGAGAGAGCCCGAAGCCTGCGGCTTGGCCCGCTTGAAAAACGAGGCGACCAGGACTACGACCAGAACGGCGGCGATGGCGATCAACACCATCTTGGCCGGCGGCAAGTTTTTCTTCGCCGTACCATACTCTTCGCCGATGTTGATGGTGGGCCCGGCGGGAGGGGCCGGCGGTGCGGGTGGCACAGCCGGTGGGACGGAAGGCTTATCGGGCATAGGATTGACTCTCGCCGATTCTACGCTTCGCGGCCCGCTAGACGTCCACTCCTTCGTCGGGATCGCGCGCGGGCAGTGCGGGGACCACCTCCAGGTTTCTGTCGCCGCTGTTCCAGACTTGCTCGCGCGCAGTCCGTGGCAGGATGATGCAGCCGTGGGAGGCGCATCCCGGCGACTCCTTGGAGTCGCCGTGCATCAGAAAACCGCTGCGGCCGAAAGTCCTCGTTTGTGGGGATGGCTCCAGCCGCAGGACGTATGGTCCATGGTCCCGCGTATTGACCGGCGGTCCGGTGATGGTCCATTCCCCGTGAGGAATCGGCCCGCAGTTGGGAACGGCCTCCATGGAAGGATTGTTCTTGCCGTCGTCAAATCCGGAGTAGCCGGTGGCCACATGCTTGCCGTCCTGCAGTAGTTCGCCCGTCTTTTGCGCGTAGGTCCAGGCGAATGCGTTGATGTCGCCCGTGGGCGCTTGTTTGCAGTCTTCTTCTGAGTCCAAGATCCAGTCTCCTCGTTCGTTTTTGCCAGTATTGGAGTTGGCAAAATGAGGAGCAAGGTTATGTGAACAGGAAAATGCCGGTGGCCTGTGGAAAACCCACGGGCATTTACCACACGTGCTTCATGGCTTTGGCGAATTTCTGCGCTGGTAGGGTGTTCAGCACGTCGTCTTTGGTGAGGCCGGCGCGGCGGGCTTGCAGGATTCCATACCGGATCTTCTCCATGTGCGAGGTGTGGTGGGAGTCGGTGTTGATCACGATCTTCACGCCCTGCTGCTTGGCCTGGCGGAGGTGGATGTCGTTGAGATCGAGCCGGTCGGGATAGGAATTCAACTCCATTGCGACTTTGCGTTTGGCCGCCGCGGTCAGCACGGCCTGCATGTCGAAGTGGTAGGCGTCGCGGCGGAGCTGGATGCGTCCAGTGGGATGTCCGATGAGCGAGGTGTTCGGATTTTCGATGGCCTTGAGCAGGCGCTCGGTCATCTTACCCGGCTCCTGATTGAAGACGGAGTGCACGCTGGCGATGACGATGTCCATTTGCGCCAGCACGTCGTCAGAAAGATCCAGGTCGCCGTCGGCCAGGATGTCCACTTCGATTCCGGCGAAAATCGCGATGCCGTCCATGTGCTCGCTGGCGTCGCGAATGCGCTGGATGTGTGCCACGGCGCGCTTATCGTCGAGGCCGTTGGCAAAGGCCAGGTTCTTCGAATGATCGGTGATGGCGATGTATTTGTAGCCGCGCGACTGCGCGGCCTCGGCCATTTCCTCGATCGTGTTCTTCCCATCGGTTTCGACGGTGTGCATGTGCACATCGCCCTTGATGTCTTCTTGCGTGATCAAATCGGGCAAGGCGTGCTTTTCGGCCAGATCAATTTCGCCGAGATTCTCGCGCAGTTCCGGCGGTATATAGTCAAGCTTGAGCTTGGCGTAGATCTCCTCTTCGGTTTTTCCGGCGACCGGCTTCTCGCCTTCGAGCGTGGCCAGGCTGTATTCGTTGAGGGTGTAGCCCATCTTGAGCGCGCGTTGTCGCAGGGCCACGTTGTGCGCCTTCGATCCGGTGAAGTACTGCATGGCCGCGCCGAAAGATTCAGGTGGCAGCAGGCGCACGTCCACTTGCATGCCGCTGCGCAGGCGGAAGCTGATCTTGTTGTCGCCGCTGGCGATCACGTCCATCAGGGGCGGATATTTCGCCACGTAGGCGATGGCTTTCTGGCGGCCTTCTTCCGAAGTGCAGGCCTTTCCGGTGACCAGAATGTCGAGATCACCCACGGTTTCGCGCCCACGGCGCAGCGATCCGGCAGGCGTGATCTTGTCGAAGCCGGGGAACTTCTCGAGATACTCAGTAAGTTTTTCTGCCTCGGCTTGGGCGGCGTCAATCAGAAAGCGTCCGCCGATGCGGCGGTAGTCTTCGATTGCCTTGAGCAGCTTGGCTTCGTGCTTCTCGCCCATGCGCGGCAGGATGCGGATTTTGCCCTCGCGCGCCAGCTTCTCCACGCCGTCCACATCGCTGACCTTGTAGGCGCTCCAGATCAGGGCGATCGTCTTTGGTCCCAGGCCCTGAATCTTCAGCAACTGCAGCATGGACGGGTGATACTTTTGGAGCAGTTCGGTGAGAACGGTGAGCTTTCCGGTTTCGAAGAGTTCGTTCAGGTTCGCGAGCATGCCTTTGCCGATGCCTGGAATAGCGAGCACCTGCTTGGGCTCGGCGATGATGTCTTTGATCTGCGCGGAGTGATTCTCGATGGCCTGCGCCGCGTTGCGGTAGGAGCGGATGCGGAACGAGTCCTGCCCGTCAATTTCGAGCAGGTCAGCGGTTTCGTAGAGAACGTTGGCGATGGCCTTGTTGTCCATGGACCTGGAACAAGGTTAAACGAGTTGGAAGGAGAGAGCCAGAGTGAGCGTGAACGACGACATTTGGGCGAAAGACACTCAGCCCTTTGTGGCCGGGCGATCAGGGACTAGCAGCCAATCTCATGTCGCCTTGGTCACGTTTGCCGCCTGCGGCCCCTTCTGACCCTCGGTGATCTCGAACTCCACCGGGTCGCCCTCCTGCAGGCTCTTGTATCCCTCGGAGGTGATCGCGCTGTAGTGAACGAAAACGTCCGGCCCATCCGCGCGGCCGATAAACCCGTACCCCTTGGCGTTATTGAACCACTTGACGGTTCCTTTCAGACGTTCCACGCAAGGCCCCTCTTTCTGCACGTCCTTTTATGGGGGGCCCAGGACGTGCACCGCAGTCAATACGATGCATTTTGGAGCGCCGGGGGAGGGCTGTCAAGGGAATCTATACCTTGACAGCGTCAAAAGAAAGTAAAAGGTGGAGGCCTGGTCTGCCTTCTCCAGACAGAACAGAAGTCAGTGTTTCTTGGCCCGGGCGGGGCGGGCGCGCGAGGCGTGATCCAGCCACAGCACGGAAGAAATTGTTTTCGCGTCACGGATAGTGCCCTTCATCACCATATTCACTGCTGCGGGCAAGGGAACCAGGCGCTTGTAGATAACCTCATCTTCTTCCGGCTGCGCCTCGCCGGCACGCAGACCCGTGGCCAGATACACCGACATGGTCTCGGCGACAAACCCGGGGCTGGCATAGAACTTCAGAATGCGCCGCCAGCGGGCGGCGGTGTATCCGGTTTCCTCGAGCAGTTCGCGCTGGGCGGCTTTCAGTTCCGCCTCGCCGGGATCTATGCGGCCGGCGGGCAATTCCCACAGATAATCGTTGGCCGCATGACGGTACTGACGCTCCAGAAGAACGCGAGGCGTCGGGCCGGAATCGTCCACGGCCAGCACGACCACGGAACCCGTGTGATGGATGACGTCGCGTCGCGCCCGCACGCCACCCGGCTCCTCGACGCGGTCGCTGCTCACCCAGAACACCGGCCCGCGATACACAATGCGGGATGAAACGAGGCGAGCCTTGGGGCGTTTGGCGACGCGAGCTTTCTTAGGAAAAGAGGATTTGGGCATGGAGACAATATAAAGCAGACCTCGGACCTCGGCTCCTTGATCCCGAGGAGAACGGGCCGAGGTCCGACGCCTGAGGTCGGGTTCCCCGCTTCTGCTATGCTTCCCGCCATGGTTGCCAGGCCGCGGATTGCGATTGTCGGGGCTGGAAATCTCGGGTCGGCGCTTGCCGTGTCGTTGCGCCAGGCTGGGTACAAGATCGCCGCGGTGATTGCGCGTCGCGGCGCATCTTGGCGGAACGCCCGGAAACTGGCGAAAGCAGCCGGCGCCTCGGTCTCCACTGATCCGTCGGACGCCGGGCAAGCCGAAGTGTTCTGGCTCTGCGTGCCGGATGGTGAAATCGCCCGTGCTGCGCGCACACTCGCGGCCGGTGTTGAATGGAAAGGGAAAGTGGCATTGCATTCCAGCGGCGCTCTGGCCAGCGACGAACTGACCCCGCTGCGCGCGAGAGGAGCGGCGGTCGCGTCGGTGCACCCGCTGATGACTTTTGTGCCGGGGTCCCGGCCTTTGCTGGCGGGCGTGCCCTTTGCCATCGAAGGCGATTCCACTGCCGTACGGGTGGCGCGGCGCATCGTGCGAGATGTGGGCGGCAGCGCTTATTCGATTCGCAAAGCGGACAAAGCCGCTTATCACGCCTGGGGAACATTTGCTTCCCCGCTGTTCACCGCTCTTCTCGCCACCATGGAGCAGGTTGCGGCGGTTGCCGGAGTGAAGCCCAAGGAGGCGAGGCAGCGGATGATTCCCATCCTGCTGCAGACCCTGGCAAACTACGCCGCCTTCGGCGCACCGGGATCATTCAGCGGACCGATCATTCGCGGTGACGTGGACACGGTGAAGCGGCATCTGCGCGTGCTCCGGAAAGTTCCTGCAGCTCACGAGGTCTATCTGTCGCTGGCCCTGGCCGCCCTTAGCCGATTGCCAGCAAGAAACAAGAGGTTGCTCAAGCAGGTTATCGATTCTCGAGGAGACTGAGGACCAAGCCGCGCATGCGCTTTCCACCAAAACGCACGTTGACTCTGGCGGTCCTCCTGGCGGTGGGGACCAGCTACTACTATTTCGCCCTGCTCATTCCTCGAGCACACTGGCAGAGCGCAGTCAACCAAATGGCCGGCGGCTACGCTTATGGCGGCGACTTTTATCCCATCTGGCTGACCGGGCGCGCCCTGCTGGCTCACCGCTCCGATCCCTACACGCGGGAGACGACCCGGCAGATTCAGATTGGACTCTTCGGTCGGCCCATGGACCCGCACCGCCCTTCTGACCCGCCGGCCGAGTTCCGCGCGTTTGCCTACCCGCTTTATACCGATCTGCTGGCGGCGCCGCTGTTGCCCCTGAGTTTCAATGGCGTGCGAATCGCGCTCACCATCGTTCTTCCTGTGCTCACCGCAACCAGCTTGGTGGCCTGGCTGCGAGCCTTTCGATTGCAGGTTGCGCCCACGACACTGGCGGTCGTGATCATTCTGACGCTGGTCAGTTATCCCGTGCTGGAAGGGCTTTATGCGCAGCAGGCGGGTCTGTTGGCAGGGGCGGCGCTGGCCCTGGCGGTGTACGCGATGGCCCGAGGGCGGCTCTTTCTCGCGGGGATGCTGCTCGCGGCAGCCTCGGTGAAACCGCAGATGGTATGGCTGCTCGCGCTGTGGCTGTTGCTATGGGCGCTCAGCGACTGGAAGCGCCGGAAAAGATTTGCCATCAGCTTTCTGCTCAGCATGGCCCTGCTGTGTCTCGTGAGCCAGTTCGTCCTGCCGGGATGGTTCTCTGGCTGGTGGCGCTCGCTGGTCGGCTATTCACGCTACACCTTGCCTCCGCTCACACAATTGGTGCTGGGCAGATTCCTGGGGATTCTACTTGGGGTGGCGATGCTGGCGCTGGCCGTCGCGATCTGCTGGCGTACGCGCCACCGGCTCGCTGCGTCTGCCGCCTTTTCGCTGGCCGTGAGCTTTGTCCTGGCAGTGACAGTCATCCTGATGCCCACCGGTGGGGCTGTCTACGATCAAGTCGTTTTACTCCCAGCGATTTTCTGGCTGGGTTCCCGCCGAGGCGAAATCCTCAGTGCGAGCCGTCCCATACGCGTGCTGGCGCTGGCGGCGCTGGTGACTATTTCCTGGCAATGGTTCATGGCGTGTGCGGTCGCTCTCGGGTCGCTGGTTTCGCCGCTCTGGGCGCGCAGTCCCGCAGTGGTCGTTTTTCCTGCGCGCATGGCCGCGCCGTTGCCGTTTGTCCTTCTGGCGTTATTATCGTTCTTTGCGGGGAGGATGTTGCGAGGGCAGACGCACGCGCTTGCGGAATCGCACTCAAGCACTCCGGCCTAGCTCGACGTGAAGATGTGGCCGAGCTTCTCTTTCTTGGTCTTCAGGTATTCTTCCGCATGCGGGCTGGGCTTGACTTCACAGGGCACACGCTCCACCACGCACACGCCCGCGTTTTCCAGAGCTTCGACCTTCTCGGGATTGTTCGAAAGCAGCCGTACACTCGTGACCTTCAACGCCTTGAGAATCTCAGCGGGAAGCGCGAAGTCGCGTTGGTCGGCCTTAAAGCCGAGGCGCTCGTTGGCCTCCACGGTGTCGAGTCCCGCGTCCTGCAACTCGTATGCCTGCAGCTTGGCCATCAGGCCGATGCCGCGTCCTTCCTGCTGTTCGTAGATCAGGATGCCGGCGCCTTCTTCCCCGATCATGCCCAGCGAAAGCTCCAGTTGCTGGCGGCAATCGCAGCGCAGGGAGTGAAAGACGTCTCCGGTCAGGCACTGGGAATGAATCCGCACCAGCGGCGGCGCCGCGTGAACGTTGCCCATGACGAGGGCGACGGCTTCTTCCGCGGAGCCGGCGCCGTTGGATCCAGACTCGGCGCGGAACCCGTAAATGCGGAAATGGCCCCAGCGAGTGGGGAAGTCGGCAGACGCGACTTGTTGGACTGCGTTATTATTCACTGTTTCATTATAGCGGCTGGGCAGGACGTGAAACGCCCCGCAGCAAGAGATTCGTCAAGCAATTTCGCGCCCAGGTTTCTCGATCTGGTACTCGATCCATTTTCTAGATCGGGCGCCGGACTGGACCCGCCGGGCTTGGAGCTGGACTCCGAACGCTGATAAAATAAGCGGGCAGTTCACCATCAACTTGTGCCCGGGGCTATAGCTCAGCTGGGAGAGCGCATCGTTCGCAACGATGAGGTCGTCGGTTCGAGCCCGACTAGCTCCACCAATCTTTCAATCACTTACAGGCCGCGCTTGGATCATTTTTGTCCCACTCTGTCCCAAAACTTTAGCTTGCCGTGGGGTGTTTGCCTCGAAGTGCCTCGCGCACTAAGTACCGGTTCTTGATTGCTAGGCTGAGCTGGTAACCAATTTCCAGATCTATGGGATTGCGCCCTGTGCCGTAAACCGCAAGGTCTTCCAGCCAGTCCGCGAGGGTTAACTCCGCTGGTTTCCTGAGGTACCAAGCAATCCCCGCGCTTTTCGAGGTAGAGCGGGGCGTCGGTTGAGATTGCGGCATTAGCTTGCTCGGGCCTCGATCTTGTCGATTCGCAGACGAGGAGAAGTCTCCTTTGTGGTGACGGCTCGGCTAAACATCGCGCGAAGGTTGCGCGGTGCATCGGCGGGCAGGCGGCCGGCGAGGATCAGTGTCGCGTGATCGGCCAATTTGAATTTTGTGACAGGCCGAAACAGTGAGTCAAACAGCTCAGTCCGGCAGACCTGCCGGATTCGCTCCACTTCTGCATCCTTGATTTCAGTGGTAACCGAGCGCGTGACCGTCATCTCGTACAGGTTGCCGGTGAGGCGCCGCGATTTCTCCGCCCGGGGAGGGCTGGACCCGAATGCCTCGACTTGCTGGAGTAAGTTCTGGCGGAGCCGTTCTTCCTCGATCCTGATTTCTTCCAGCCTGGCGGCTGCTTGGTCGAGGTCCTGTGGCGTCATCCGCTTCACCGGGTCAGTATGCCACATAGATTGATTACGGTCGATGTACGATTCCCGTGCCTTCAGGTTTGTTACCTTAGTGACTGGCACCGGGTAGGAAAAGGTCGGAAATTTCCCCTCGTGAGGGAGGCCGATGGCAGAGGAGCCGTTCAGGATCATTCGTTGCGGCCGGGGCAAAAGAGCGATCTTTACCGGCGGCGACTGGGGATCGTGTGCAACCGGGACTTTTGTGCTGCTGCACAGCGGGGTTCTGGGCTTGGAGATCGAGGCGGCGCGCACCGTATGGGTCAGCACCGAACAGCCGACGCCTGATCTAATCGGCGAACAATTCCCAGAGATCCGGAGGCTGTGCATTCGCGAGGAGGTTGTGCGGTACGTGCAGCCAAATGCCCAGGGCTGCTGGGATCGCACGGCGCGAGAGGCGGCACTGGCAATCATGGAAGGCCTGCTGCCTAGGTATTCGAAGGAGTCCATCAAGCGCATGGCGCGGAGGAGAAACAGAGGCAGGGGCGCGCCCTAATTTGTTCCAGTTTGTTCCACTTTCTCCGCTCGTATCCCGTCTAGCAAAGCGCTAAGTTAAGCCCATGGCAAATGGTCACGCGGTTCTGGCCTCCGAAGCCGGAAGGATGGGCGGTCTGTCGCGTGCGCGGCGTATCTCGGCGGAACGGCGAAGCGCAATCGCCCGGCAGGCGCGCAAAGGTCGAACCGCAAAGAAGCGGTACGGAGTCTCGGAACGCGAATTTGCGCGGCGTTACGTGGGCCGGATTCGAGAACAGGACCCAGACCTGGCTTGGTTTGTCGAGGTCTCGCTGAATGCTCCGCGGCGGGACCTCGGCCTTGGATTGATTGACCTATTGAGCCACGATGCGCTCGGGCTGATGAGCAGCGCATTGGATGACGTGCTGCTTGAGGTCGTGATGAAGAGGGCCAGGTCGTGAAGAAGACAGAGGGATGCCCAACTCTCGAGCAAACAAGCGAAGCCGTTCCCCCGGGCGGAAGTCGCTACATCGTAGACGAAGCCAGCGGCATGCGTTCCGAGGAATTGCGCTGTGCGAAGCATGGCTGCTGGTACCTGCGAACCTACATCAAGACGCTAGCTGTTTGGACCGGTCGATGTGAGCAGTGCGGAGCCGAGGAAGAGCAGGAATTGCAGGCGCGCGCGTTACTTGAAAAGCGTAAGGGTGAACTCCGCGCCAAGGTCGAGGATTTGCTGCCCAACTATGAGGCGCAAGTACGGGAGCAGACGGAGAAGGACGTTGCCGCGTATACCGCGTCAATCCGGCCAGACTTTGAGGCCGAGGTGCGGCGCCGGCTGTGGGAGCAGTTACATGGGCAGATTGAAACGGAAGAGCTGGCAAAGCTCGTGGCCGAGCTGAAGTCGGCGAAGGGAGCGAATTAGCATGAGTCAAATTTCAGTTTGGCACGTGAAATTTCATTTGGAGGCGTCGGCGGGCAGGGTGACCAGCGGTCCTTACAGCACGTTCATCGGCATCTCGGGCGGATCGCGCGGAGATCAGCAGACCGTAAATACGGCGGCCTCGATCAAAACCGCAGTGTCAAACAACCTCGCATCAATTTTGTCGGCAATGGGAGCGGGAACTGGCGCCCCTGGGGGCACCGTTGTAATTGACGAGCACACCCATGCGAGTGGGCCGGACTGCTGGACGTAAGGGAGAGCGAACGTGGCAGACATTTCGCAAGCGGTAGAGCAGGCGGACATCGCGGACAGCATCCTTGACGCTCCCATTGTCGGGTCGTGGGCAGACGGTGCCCTTGCTGAGGAGGGCGAAGGAGGGGAGCATGACCCGGAGACTTGGACCGATCCGGGCCAGGAGATTCTGTCCGAGTTTGAGCAGCAGCGCCCTCAGCAGGAAGGGCAAGAGCAGGGTCGCCACCAGTCCCAGTCGCAAAACGAGACGCAGACGCCAGCAGAGCCGACGCCCCAGCAAGTGCAGGAAGGAGTCGAGGGCCTCAGTCAGGCGGTCGAACAGTATCAGTTGAATGACTCTAGCGCTGCCCAGCAACTGGCCTACGATCTGACCGCACCGTTCGGTGGGGACCCGGGCAGTGTGGACGCGAAGGCCCTGGGCGGAACGATGGCGAAGGCGGTACTCAGCGCCGCGCAAATCTTCGACAGCGTTGGCGGGAAGCTGGAGAACCTGGCGCCCGTCCCGCGCGAAGCTGCACAACAGTTTACGAGTGACTTCCTCCGCAGTTTCGGCCTTGATCCACGCACGGCACAGGTTGATCCTCAGCGCTTTTCGCAGCTCATCCTTGGCGGCACGCTGAGCTTCATTTCTGCGGCGAAGACTTATGGACTCAATGCCACGATGGACCGGCTGAACTCTCCGGAAGCGGCGGAGGGGTTTGCTAAGGAGCTGCACCAGTGCTTCGGAGACGACCGAGCGGTGAGCCGCGAATATGCGCTGCACCTGGCGGACGCAGGCGGGAAATACATCCTCGGCATTCTGCAGAAGCTGCAGCAACTCCAGCCCGCGCAACACCCCGCTCGCCGATCGGCAAGCGCGAGCCCAAGGCAGGCGCGAGGGGGGAAGCGCTCGAGCGCTCAGTTCCAGACCAACGGCGACATTTTTGACGACGACACCATGAACCTTTACCAGCGCGAGCATGGACGCTTGTGAGAGACCCGAGCCACAACTCGGTTGATTTTTCTCAGCGAACCGCGGCTGGGATGGATGACGATGGGCCGGAGGGGCTGATTCGAGCGCTGCGTCGAGCCTTGCCGTACCACTACGTTTGGACTGACCCGGTCGCGACCAAGAGGCTGGAGGACGGGATACGGGGTTCACTGGCAGGGCGGGACACCTCGCCCGAAGAGGATGCGCGGTTACAGCAAGCGCGGGCGGACGACGAAAGATTCTGGAAGGATCCAGCGGAGTGGCAAGGACACATGCCCTCGCGGTTATGAAGGGAGACAAAACTTGATCAAGAAGAACAGAATGCCAATCAGTGGGGGCGCCGGGCAGTTCCGGCCGACTCCCAATGTGCTCTCGAATGCGGCCGACACCTCCCGTGACGGCCAGAAATTGGTGAAGGCTTCTCCGACACCGTTCCAAAGTCGAAACGGGACGGTCGACGTTCCCGCGCCTACTCATCCATCGTTCCGAGCAAATTCCCAGTTCAGCAAGGATTTGCTTAAATACGGCGCCAAGGGGCGCAGTGTCAGCGTGCGCAACCCGCCCACCGTAAACCTCGCCGCGGTGGGTGAGCCGCGCCTGCCGAAGGGATACAACCCGATCATTTCGGGCTTTCCAACGCGAGGCGTGACGCGCGCGGTGGGCGGCGGCAATCAGCCCTCGGCAAATTGGGCGAAAGGTCCGAGCGCGAAGCAGCGTGCGCAATATCCGGGCATCTTCGGCTCAACGAGGT
Organism: Candidatus Sulfotelmatobacter sp.; assembly: GCA_035266345.1. Lineage (GTDB taxonomy): Bacteria > Acidobacteriota > Terriglobia > Terriglobales > Acidobacteriaceae > Sulfotelmatobacter. The sequence goes on along the minus strand of DATFNP010000090.1, from coordinate 26,733 downwards.
ACCGCCCATGAGCTGGGACGAAGCGGACCCGGTGACTACGGCGCTCTTGATAGCGCTGGACGGGTTTGCAGTCTCGAGGGAGCACAAACTCCAGGCGCTCAGGAGTGCCGCGGAGGCGATCGTCGCAATGGATGAACTGGAAACGCAATTGGAACAGACAGCGGAGTACCAAATCGCGGGCGCGGCGATTATGAAAATTCGAGATCGAGCTTGATATGGGACAACTTGTCGGCAGCGGCGGTGGTCTAACTACCCCCAATTCGGCGCTGATGTCTCCCCAAGGCCAGCCCACGTTTATGGGTTCGCCCTCACAGGTGATGAGTCGGGCCAATCAGCAGATCCCCTCCCCCACAGCCATGCTGGGCAGCGACGTGATGAATCCGCAAGATACCGGGGCCGGGCAGAATTTACCGAAGATCGGCACGCCATCTTTTGCGCAAGCGGTCAGCACTGGACCGGCTGGAATGCCTAACGCCCTTTCCCCTGGGCTGTCCAAGGGAGGAAAGCTGCTTGCATTCCTGTCGGCTGGCCTGCAGGGAGCTTTGGCCGGGCGTGCGGCGCAGGAGCAGACCATCGCCCAGACCGGCGGCCGCCGTGCGGGCGGAATCGGTACCGGCTTTCAGGCGGGATACAGTTTACCGTTCCTAAGGGCATCCCAAGAGCAGCAAGTGGAACGCGGCGGCCTGGAGAATCAGATGCTGGCAAATCAGGTGCAATACGCGCCGCTGCTGCAGCGCTTGGGGATCATGAAGACGTCGGCCGATATCGGGAGAACCACAGCCGAGGCGGGCAAGGCGACGGCGGAAGCGGGAGCGATCCCGACCAAGACGGGACTGGAGCAGGCGCAGACAGAAGCCGCGTTCTACAAAGACGACCCGAATCTGGGGTTGATTGACCTACGCACCAAGCAGCCGGTTACCACCGGGGGCATGGCGCCACTCTCGGCTGAGGAGGCGGCGATTCTCGGGAAGCAGCCGGGCGACACAGTTCCACTGAAACTCAAGAACACAGCCAACGAAATGGTCAATCGGGGGATTCGTACCGTACAGGCTGGCGGTCGCTCGCTGCTCGTGGACAACAAGGGAAACACGATCAAGGACATGGGGCAGGCGACTCCCATGGCTGTGATCAACGCGACTAATCCCTTTGGCGGGATGAATTTCCCGATCGGCACGGGAGACGAAGCATTGAAGGGCATGACGCCCCAGCAGCAGACGCTGGTCAAGAAGATTGCGAACTACGACATTGACCCGACCCAGTTCCGCACCAACCGCAACCCGAAATCCTACGCGGATTTGCTCTCGGCAGTGTCGGCCTATGACCCGAACTACGACCAGACGCAGTACGGAACGAAGTCCGCTCTCCGCAAGAGCTTCACGTCCGGCTCAGATGCGCAGAACGTTCAAGCGCTCAACACGGTTGCGCATCATTTGAACCTGCTGGACCAGGCCAACGATGCCCTCGGGAATGGCAACTTGCAACTTCTCAACCAGATCGGCAACGCCTACAACGTCAAAGTGGCAGGACAGTCGGCGCCGGTCGTATTCAACGCCATCAAGAACGCGGTGAGCGGCGAGCTGGGCTCAGTTTTCAAAAAGAGCGGCGCGACGGATCCCGAGATTGCCTCGATCGGCTCGACCATCAGCGACTCTCTCGGTAAGGGCATCACGAAAGATGTGATTGGGGCGGACGTCGGGCTGGTGCAGGGGCGCCTCAAGGCCCTGCAGTTCAAATACGAGAACGGCATGGGCAAGCCCGCAGACTTCAAGATCATCTCGCCCGAAGCGGAGCAGGCATTCAATAGGCTGGGCGGCCAGGGCGGACCGCCTCCGGGCGCTTCTCATGCCGTAGTAATTAACGGCCAAACGGTCGGCTACACGTCCGACGGAAGGACCATGACCCCAGTCCAAGCGGGCCGGTAAATTGCCTCCGCAGACTCCAGTCCCGATCCCGCAAGGCGCGCAGCTAGTACCCCTCAACCAGCCGCAAGGCGGGACTGTGCCGATTCCGCAGGGTGCAACCCTGCAGCCTCTGGATCAGCAAGCCCAGCAGCCTCCGGGGTTTTTCAAGCGGCTGGGGCAGTCCCTTGGCGTGCCGACCTCGATGCAGGAATTACAGGCTGCGCAGCCGAGTCTGGCGGAGGGGCTTGGCGGCCCCGCGGTCACTGCGGGGAAGATGCTCTGGAACTACGGCAAGAACACAGTCAAGGGCTTCCAGGACGCCTACCAAGATGTGAAAGAAGGGGGACAGAACATCGCAGAGGGCCAACCGGTGCTACCGAACCTCATCGGCAAGGGCTTCGGGGCTGGAGTCCGAGCCGGAATCAACGCTATCCCGTTCCTTGGGCCCGCAATCAACACTGCAGGCGAAGACGTGACAGCGGGCAACTACAGAGGCGCGGCCGGCGGCCTTACCGGTGTCACTGCCCAGGCGGCGCTGCCATTTCTGGCGGAGAGAGGCAGCGCAGCCCTGAATAAGCTCAGGGCCCCCTTGGGGGATACCGTAAGCCAGCCGCGCGGAACGATCCCGGCCGAATCTGCCAGCCCGGCGGAATTGCAGGCCTACGCCGATCAGAACAGCATCCCGCTGAACGCAGCCCAAGCCACAGAGCACAATCTGCCGCGGAACCTCCAATCGGCGGGAGAACGTGCGACGGTCGGGGGTACGGCGGTAAAGCAGCAGATCAAGGCCTCGCAGGCGGCGGTTACACAGCACGCCCAGGACCTCATGGATTCGTTCTCGCCGAACACGCCTGACCTGGCCACAGCCGGGAGCGCCATCAAACAAAACGTGAGCGCAGCACTGGACCGGGAAATTGCGGCTTCGCGTCAGGATTATGCCGACGTGGATCAGCGGGCAGCGGGCACTCAGGTAGACCTTACGCCGCTCAAGCAAACGGCGGCGAAAATCCTAAATGATACGAGCTTTGTCCGGAAAGCTTCTGCGCTGGATCAGCGCCGAGCGGCCAGCATTCTGCAAGACATCGGGAATTTGCCCGACGCCGGAACGTTCAGCGATGCACAACAAGTTCGATCTGCGCTGCTGGATGCCTCGCGCAGTCCGGATCTGGCTATCTCGAACCAAGCGCAAGGCTGGATCAAACAACTTACCGGGTCCGTAGATGGCGAAATGATGAATGCGGCGAACTCTAAACCTGGTCTAACCCCAGTCTTTCGCCTGGCGAACGATCACTGGACAAAATTGCAGGAGGACTTCAATAGTCCGCGGTCGCCGCTCGCCCAGATCCTCCAGGAGCCGGACCCTTCGAAGGTTCCCCAGAAGCTCGTCCAGCGGGGGCAAATCGGTGGCTCTCCGTACAACGCACAACTGCTCGACCGCTACGGGATCGACAAAGGACCGATCAAGTGGACGATTGCGGGCGATCTCCTGCAGAAAAACTTCGGGCTGTCGGGCGGGAAGACGCTTGGGGGATACTCGGACGCTTTCCTTCAGTCCGTATTCAGCCCGCAAGAACTTTCCGCGCTGTATAAGACGGGTGCGATCGCGCGCTCGGTTGGACTCAACACGAATCCCAGCGGGACCAGCGCAGTCATGGGTGCGATGTCGGACATACAGAAACCCATCCGCAGTTTGGCGCCTAAGGCGGCCGCCGCTGGCCTCACAACGTCGCCGGCATTCAATCAGCGCATGATGACACCGGGGCAGCCTCCATTCAGAAGCCCCGTTCCTGTTGCCCCTTCTCCCCTTCCACGTAAGAACAGGTTCGAAACCAATTCGGACATTTTTGACGAAGACACGATGGACCGACTTAACGGGCGGCTCTAAGAATGGCGAAATCGCCCAAGAAGCGGCGGAAAAGGGCACCGAAGGACTCCCTCCGCTCGCTCGATATTCGAAAGCAAAAGTACGTAGCCGGACGACTGTCGGGGAAATCGAAAAAGGCCAGCGCGATTGAGGCGGGGTACTCGGAATCGATGGCGGAGAATGCCGCAGCCAAGATTGAAAGCAAGGACGTGCGGCGGGCCTTTCAGCAATTGACTCGTAAGGCCGTGCCGGCGGCAAAGATCGTGAAGCGGTTGCGTGAAGGCTTGGACGCAACGTGGGTACATCAGGACGGAAAACGAGGCGAGGTAGAGGAGCCCTATTATCGGGAACGGCGGGAATACTTGATTCTGGCGGCCAAGTTGGGCGGGTACTACATCGAGAAGAGGGACATCGAGGCGGAACTGAAGATAGACGATAAGGAGAGGTCGGCACAGCGCCAACGCATCTTAGACCTGCTCGATCGTGTGACTACGGCGAAGGTTGAGGAGCGTATGCGCGCACAGGTCACAGCGGCGCCGAAGCCAGAGAGTTAGAATTGGGGCCAATGAAATCGTTGAGATCGTGCATGAAGTGATCTGTCATAGCGCGGCGAATTATACGCTCGTCTTCCGACTCGTGCGGCGGTCTGCGATCGCGGTGATGATCCACACCAGTCCAGCGAATACGGATGGCAGCGCTGCCAGAATCAGACCGCCGATGACGATGGCTGCAACAATCTTCCACATAAAGTTAGCTCCTCAGCGCATGGGGATGCGCCGCCCGGTAGGTTTGCATCATGCGGCCCACGGAAACCCGCGTGTAGATTTGAGCGGTGGAAAGTTTAGCATGTCCCAACAGCGTTGCAACTCCCTGAAGCGGCGCACCGTGATCGTGCATATGGGTCCCGAAGCAGTGCCTCAATAAGTGGGGATGCCAAACCTCGGGGTCCATGCCCTTCGCCTTGGCGACCGCTTTGACGATACGACCGACCGAGCGCACCTCAAGCCGCTCAACCGAACGATTGGGGCCTACGCTGAACAGGAGTGCCGGGGTTTCAAGTTTGAACTTTGCCAGCAATTTGGCCCGAAGCGGCAGCCATACTTTGATTGCCGCCTGAGCGTATTCGCTGACGATCACAAGGCGTTCCTTCTTGCTCTTGCCTCGCACCAGCAAAACATCGCGATCCCGAAAGTCGTCCAGGTTGATGCCGACCAATTCGGACGCGCGCAACCCGCTCCCGTAGAGCAACTCCAAAACGATGCGGTCACGCTCTGGACTGACGCTCGGAATCTCGCCGTCGAGCAGCTTCTTTACTTGTTCTTCTTTCGGGACGTCGGGAAGGCGATCCCGGCGCCGGGGTCCGGGAATGGATTCAATTAAACCGGCCTCGATCAGACCTTCGGCTCCCAGCCACTTACAGAAGTTCTTGACTGCTGCAAGTTTTCTCTTCACTGAGGAGGGCTCGGCGCCGCCGCTTTCGTTGAGCTGAAGGACAAATCGGCGAATCAGTTTGCGGCTGATATGACTGGCGAGGATCTCGCTCCTCCCGCAGAGCGCAACGAACTGAATCAGGTCTGAGCGATAGGCACGTACACTGTTCGGGCTTAGATTTCTGGCCTTGCAGTACGTCAAGAACTCGTCAATTCTGGGCTTCAGCAATACGGGCTCGGGGGTGACTGTCATAGTACATTCTCCTTAAAGAGTTCAAATCGATATGGACGTAGATCGCTGTAGTGTCCACCGAAGAATGCCGCATCAGGACCTGCACGTCGCGAATGTCCGCGCCCCCCTCGACCAGAGCCGTGGCAAACCCGTGTCGCAGAAAATGCGGGGAGATATGCTTGCCAAGCGCGGCCAGGGCGATGGCGCGCACGCGGTAGTAGATTTGTTGTCGCGTGAGCGGGCGCCCGCGCTTTCCGATGAATACGTGATCCGTTGGCTCATTTGTCGCTGCCTCCAACTTTGGGCGGACGGCTTCGAGATAAAGACGTAAGGCAGCCACGGCTGGCAGGCTTAGCGGCACAATTCCATCCCTACCGCCTTTCCCATTCCAGACTTTTGCGGCACCTGCGTCGAGGTCGAGGTCTTGGAGTCTTAGAGCGGCGAGCTCGCTTTCGCGCAGACCGGAAGCGAAGAATGTGAGCAGTATGGCTTTGTCGCGAATACCGATCCATGAAGAACCGAGCGAGCCAACCATCGTCTCTAGGTCGGCGAGACTCAAGGATTTGGGGATTCTGTTCCAAGCCTTCGGTGCGGGAAGGTTGCGTGTCGGATCGATTTGCGTCTCCTCTTCGTCAATCAGGAAGCGGTAGAAGTGGCGCAGACAGGAAAGACGGCGCGCAACTGTTTTCGGGGCGAGGCCCTCGCCCAGTGAATCGCTGGCGTACTTCTGTAGATCAATTCGCGTGGTCTGCAAAAATGACTTTTCCAGCCAACCCGAAAAGTCGCGGACATCGTGCTCGTAGCTGGCCAGCGTATTTCCGGCAAGGTTGAGTTCGGATTTCAGGTAGGAGCAGTAACGAACGATCAAATCATTGTTGCTAGTCTCCATTTGGCACCTCACTGCGTGAGCCGAAGCGAAGATGTGTTAGCACTGCGCACGAAAGGCGGAGAGCCTCTTTCGCGCGTTCACGATGGGGCGGGACACATTTGCCTTTTTCGCGGCACCAGCGGCCCGCGCCAGCGTAGCACTTGGGACACTTAACGCTCAGCGCAAATTGGAAGTGACTCATAGGCCGCCTCCATTCTTCGGCGGGCAGGGTTTCCCGCCATTGTGTTCCCAGCCGATATGACACTCGGGGCAGGCGGCTTCCAGGTTTTCTAGATCCCATTGGCCGCCTCGCCCGCGGCTGACTACGTGACAGGTGTGCATCGTGCGCCAGGTGATTTGCCCCCAGCATTTCGGGCTGATTCGCATCTCGCAAAGGCCCTGCGATCTCTCGTAGAGCCGAATGCGGGCTTCTGTGATCTGTCGGCGTTCCGCAACGGGCTTGGTCCGCCGTCGAATGCGTTGAAAGGGGAAGGGCAGAACTGCTAGGTTCGTGTCAGCCATGTTTGCCTCCAATCCAGGCAACTTGGTTAGGGCTGAGTGAGTGTTTCCGCACTTGCTCAGCCCGTTCTATTGTTCTACTATATGCGCATCGCTGCGCATGTGTCAAGGCATGTACTGACTAGTTACTTGCGCACCGCTGCGGAAGGCTGTAATAGGGTGTCATGGCAAAAAACAAAGCAGCCGTACAGCTTGGCCGAAAGGGTGGCAAGGCGACCGCCAAGAACCTTACCCCCGAACAGCGCAAGGCATCAGCTCGCAAGGCCGCCAAGGCCCGGTGGGGGAAGCAGAAGAAGGCCAAGCCGTGACCGCTGAGCAGAAATTATTCATCATCTTCAGCGACTTGATAGCCTTGGAGTTTCGGTGCAAGGCGTGCGGCTCATCCGTAAGGCGCCCATTCGACACGTGGATGCAGTCTCCTGCAATGTGCAGTAATTGCCAAACGATCTGGGTGAGTGACGGAAGCGAGCGCGAGAAGTTCTTGCGATCGGTTGTCCATACGTTGAAGAAGCTCGCTGAGTCGGACGAAGAAGCAAAATATGAACTCCGCGCGGAAATCCAAACCCGTAGGACGCAAGAGGACGGTAAATGACACGCGAAGAGAAGGTGCTGATTCTGGCGTGGAGGGAATTTCGAAAGACGAACGGCGGATATATCCAGAGGCATGGACTTGGCTTGAAATTGGGTCGGGCGCTTCAGGCGGCGAGGGCAAAGTTTCGGAATCAAGGGCGCAAGGGAAAGAGTTTCCAGGTCATCTACGAAGCCGTAGGGATACCGAGAAACACCGCCTACCGGTGGATAGAAAAGTATGTGTCGTCTGGGATTAAGCCGGAAGAATGGATAGAGCAGGCCAAGGCAAAGCTCGCAACCGCCGAAGAGGTGAAACAAGAACGCGGCCGAAAGGCATCGCGGGATTTTAACCGCAGAGTCAGTGCCTTCCTGAAAACAGTTGAGCCCAGACTGCTGAAAGCGGATCAGATTGTGAAAGCCAATTCGCGGCCCGCGGATTGGGAGAAAAGGCCTCACTGGCATGCTTTAGGCGACCAACTTCTTTCCTGCGATTTCATCGGCAACGCAGACCTAAAGGCTCGGGTGCTCGCCAGCGGCCAGGACTTCCCGAGCTTGAAGACGATTCAGCGCATAAGGGAATGGGTCGGAAGGCCCTTGGGCCCATACGGTAAGCGAGCCGACACCTCGCAGACTCCGCAATCGGAACCGGTCTCGTACCGAATGACGACACTCACACGTCAAGAATTGAACCGCAAGGCTGCAAAAGCCCGATGGGGTCAACGGACAACCAAGGGACAGTAGGCAAGGAATCTGCGGACAATTCACAGGACAGCTTCAGATTAGAAACCCGCCATTTAAGCGGGTTTTAGCGTAAATCACAGGACAAATCACCGGACAAATCACCGGACAGGATACCGGACAGCGCAAGCCTCGCGTCGCCGCATGCCCCTATCCTTGGGCATGCAACAAAACCAGCACATCGGCAAACGCGATCGCCTACTCGCGCTCCTAAAGGGCCACGCGCCGGATTGGGTTCCCCTTGGTCAAATCCTCGCTGTAGGTGGCTCGCAGTACGGGGCACGAATCCACGAGTTGCGGGGCCTGGGGCATCGAATCGAGAACAAACCGGGCGGAAGTTGGTTTCGCCTGGTCACTCACTCAACCTCACAAGCGGCCAACTCCACCCCCGCGGTCGATCAGCGACCGCCAGATCCCCCAGCCGAGCCGGAGTCATTGTTCGGCGAGCTCTCGCCAGGTCGGACGTATAGCGAATGACTCCGCCTCTGCGTGCGCGCCTCCACTGGTATCTGCTCGATGTTGCGGAGTTTGCGGTCCTGACCGCAATGTGCGAGCACTGCAGTGATGGGTCAACGATCTGGGCGGGCATCCCGCGCCTTGCAGCCTATTCCAAGCTGAGCGAGCGTAAAGTGCAATACGTTCTTCGCGACCTCTGCAATCGCGGCATTCTGAGTCAGCTTGCGCCGGCGAACAGTTGGAATAAACGCCGGCCAGCGATCTACCGGATCAATGAACCGGGCATGTCAGAAGACCCGAGGATGACACCCTACCGCACCGATCAACTTTGGCTCCCTGGAATCTGTAAGACCGGTGCACAGTGTGCACCCGTACCGGTGCACGGTTTGCGTCTGACCGGTGCACAGTGTGCACCCGATTCAAGATCTAAACATAATTCAAGCCCTATAGAGATTCAGCACGGCGACGCCGCGCTGAATTTACTACCCACCTTTGATGCTTTCAAGGAACAGTTACGCGGCGAGCTGCCAGCCGAAGAATGGGATCTCTGGGTGCGCCCAATGAAATTGGAACGGCCGCTATCCGTCGGCAACAATCAAAAGCATTTTCTGGCAGCGCTGCCGCCGAATACTCGAATCCAAAGCGCCGCCTTGAAACGATTGCCCATGATGCGCGAATTACTGGGGGCGGCTGGCCTCAGCATCTCGATAAAGACATATGCGCATGAATCGGAAATTCAGGAAGCGAAGGAACGCTATGGCATCGACGTAATCCCGAAGGCCTGGAGGCGAGAATAGTGAGTCACTGCAAGCAACCGGGCTGCAAATTTGCTCCGTGGCGTCAACTGGTTTGCTATTTCCACTGGAAGTTAAGTCAGGGCTTCGTGTTCGATCCCGCGCGAAGGATTTTCGTGAAAGCGAAATGACCGTGCCCCATAAGTCGATTGTCTCGGCTGGAAACTGTGATATTGTTTCGCCCGAGGCAAACACCGCCGGCAGGCTTCGAGGAGATTTCGAAGCTATGGCCAAGCGGAGACATCAACGTCCGAAGCCAAAAAGGGAGGGGAATTTCTGGTACGTGCGCGTCTGGCAGGATGTTTTCGCCGGAGGCGTGAGAACAAGAAAACGCCAGCGCATCAAAATCGCTCCTGCAACGATGAATCAGCGGGAGGTAATGAAAATCGCCGATGAGATATTGAGGCCCCTAAATCAGGGCCTCATCACTGTCGGCTCAGCCGTGAATTTCAGGGATTACGTGGAAAGCGAGTACATCACGGGAAGTCTACCGCTCTTGGCCAGCACGACCCGGGCTTGTTATCAGGGTGCCATCCGGAAGCGCCTTGAACCGAGTTTTGGGTTGCTGTGTCTGCGCGATCTTACTCCCCGGACACTCAAGCAGTTTTTCGCAGGGATGGCCGGCGACGGAGTTGCTTATCCCAGCATCGTGAAGACGCGGGATGCGCTGTCGAGCATCTTGCGGGCTGCGATTGAAGATGAACTGCTGATCAAAAACCCAATGGAAGGCTTGAGACTCCCGCCGGACAAACGGCCGCGCAGGGCCAAGCCCTTCATCTCACCCGAGCAATTCAGTTCGCTGATTGAGTTGATCCCAGAACCCTACGCGACCGCAGTGTACGTATGCGTTTGGACAGGACTGCGGGTAAGTGAACTGCTCGGCCTGAAGTGGCGCTGCATCCATGCCGACTCGCTCAGCGTGGAGCAGCGCTATTGCCGCGGCGACTGGGCAGCACCAAAGACGGAAGCAAGCGCGGCGCCGATTGCCGTCGAGCCTCAGGTCCTGGCGCGGATTCACCGGTTGAAATCCTTGACGGTGGACGTCCGGGCAGGGCGTGGGGTCCGTCACTTCAAAGTCGTCAAGGCAGAAGGTCCCGACGATCTGGTATTCCAGTCCGTGAAAGACGGAAAGCCGATGAGCGACGGGAACATTCTCAAGCGCTTCATCAAGCCCGCGGCGAAAAAGCTGGGCCTGCGGGTGAACTGGCGTTGCCTGCGAACTTCGCATGCAACCTGGCTGGTTCAGGCGGGAGCCGACCCGAAATCGGTGCAAGGTCAGATGCGACACACGCGCATCTCGACCACCATGGACATCTATGCGCAGATCGTGCCGGCAGCGCAGCGCCGCGCACTGGAGAAGCTCACAGAGTTTGCGAAAAGCTCTGTCCCAAAGTCTGTCCCACTGCTGGTCCAATAAACGGGGCTGAAAAGTGATTGAAGCTGGAGAGAAGTCGAGAAGAATCAGCAAGATGATTACGGCGGACTACATCGTTCGCAACGATGAGGTCGTCGGTTCGAGCCCGACTAGCTCCACCAATCTTCTCAGTCACTTGCCGATTTGAACAGTCACCAGGGACCTTTGAAACTCCCGTCTTGCCACCGTCACGAGCCGTGAATTGGACTGTCGGGTACGGCGCTGCAGCTTTAGAAAAAACGGCAAAGGCTAAAGCGGCGGGCGTGCTGCGCCCGCTGGGGCCGGGGCCGCAGGCGATGCCGGATAGAGGACGGCGTCAGCCGGGGGTATCGCGACGCGAAGAAATACATCGAATAAGCAAGCCGCTTCGAGCGTATGAGAGAATCCCGGCGTGGCGCAGAAGACTAATAGAGTTCCATCCCTGGACGGTGTTCGAGGGCTGGCGATCGGACTGGTCCTGTTGTGGCATGGTCTTTTCGCTCCGTTGTCGAACCTTCCCAACCACCCGCTCGCAGCTCGCATCATCGGTCTTGGCCGCCTTAGCTGGAGCGGAGTGGACCTGTTCTTCGTTCTCTCCGGCTTTCTGATTGGTGGAATTCTGCTGGACGCGGCTGATTCGAAACATTACTTTGCCCCGTTCTACATCCGCAGAGCACACAGAATTGTGCCGTTGTACGCAGCGGTTGTCGCATTTGTGTTTCTGAGCCGGTACTTATTCCGGAGCTTCGCAGCGGGCTGGGTCACGAACGGCATTCCCCTGTGGCAATACAGCGGCTTTCTGCAGAACTTTTGGATGGCCAAGCATGACAGCTTCGGCTCGAACATGCTGGGTATGACCTGGTCGCTGGCCATTGAAGAGCAGTTTTATCTCACGCTGCCGCTGACGATTCGCTACGTATCCCGATCACGGTTGTGGTGGGTTCTCGGCGGCATGATCGCAGGAGCACCCTTGCTGCGCATGCTGTTGATTCACTCGATCCCGCAGGGCGCCATGGCCAGCTACGTCTTGATGCCTTGCCGGGCAGATGCGTTGGGTTTCGGCTTGGCCGCCGCGCTGATGAAGAGAACACCCAATATATGGGGGTGGGTACTTCGTTGGAGAAGCTACCTATACGTCGCCCTCGGCGCAACTTTTCTCGGGGTGGTCGTTTTGCTGCTGAGCGGATTCACTGCTTTCACCAACAATGTCTTCGGCCTTGAGTACTCACTGCTGGGATTCCTCTATTTCTTGCTCTTGCTGAGCGTGTTGATCAGCAGCAAGTTCGAGGCCGTGTTTTCCGTGCGGTTTCTCCGCTACATGGGAACGATCGCGTACGGACTGTACCTGCTTCATCCCGCCTGCCTGGTGGTGGCGCATAACGTGGCGGCGTGGATTCACCCTGCACAATCCGGATGGATCACGATGGCCGGGTCCGTCTGCGGTCTTGCCCTCGCGACGGCGGTGGCCGCGATCAGTTGGGAGTATCTGGAGAAGCCGCTGATAAAACGCGGCCATCGGTACAAATACGACGGCGAACAGGCACCAGACCGAATCGAGCGAATTACTGTGCCAGACAAAACGCGATGATGGTATTGCCGCGCGCGCCCGTGCTTTTTTCCAGTTCGTTCAACAAGGTGGATTCCAAGTCGTCCGGATCCGGCTTCAGCTCGCAGGCAGCGATTTCCTCGTTCGAGGCGCCCTGAAAACAGAGTTCGCAGACACCGAGGCCATCGCCACCTAAGCCATCCCCGCCTCGGCCAATCTCGGCACGGACCGGAGGGCCAAAGACGCGGCAGGTCATGGGGCGGGATTCGTAGAGGTCACAGTACCCAGTGTCTGGATCGAGGGCCGGGCACGGTTCGTCATTGGCAAAGCCGGCAAACTGCTCAGCCGCTTCTTCTCCTTCGGCCAGCACCCCGCTCGCGCGATCTCCCGGAAACCCAGCGGACAGGCGCGCCACCGCGTCGCGAGCGCGTTGCCGCACGTGAGCCGCCCGCTCCGGGGTGCTTCGTTCCAGATCGTCCAGCCCCCGGCGCAGTCGCAAGGCATCGAGCTGATTGATGGCGAACACGCCGATACAGCATTGCGTGCATCCGGGGCGGCAGACCAGCCACTCTCCACTCCGGCGAGTCACGTCGGCCAGCGCGGCGTCTACGATCTGGATTAGCTTCTGATCGCTTTTCTGAACCTTCTTCTGAGCCTTCGATGCCGGGAGGCGCGAGCGCACCTTAGGAGGATAATCCAGGGGCCCAAGAGTGGTATCATTTTCTGTGAACCTGCTTCGGCTTGATCTTCGCCGCTACGTCTGTGAGCGGCTCGCTCCCTCCGGCCTCTAAGGCCGCTTCTCGCTCAATCTCACGCATTCAGATCTGCTGGTTCCGCGCTCCGGCGTTACTGGCACATCGCAGCTTCTCAGATCAGGACGTCTCCTGTGCCTCGCGCACGAGATTGTTCTGAGGCGAGCTTTCCTCACGAACAGCTTAAGAAAGGAATTGTTATGAAACTCCTAGTCATTGGTTCCGGCATGATGGGCTCGGCGGCCGCGTTCGATATGGCCCGCACGCATCAGGTAGATTCGGTCACACTGGCCGACAGCAACCTCCAGCGCGCCCGCGAAGTGGCGGCGCGGGTGAATCGAATTACGGCTCAAAAGAAAGTTCGGGCCGTTGCGCTCGATGCTGCCGACGAAAAAGCGGCGGCCCGGCTGATGCGCGGGCACGACGCGGCGCTTTCCGCTGTCCCGTACTTTCTGAATCTCGGACTGGCGCGCGCCGCAGTCGAGGCGCGCTGCCACTTCGCCGACCTGGGCGGCAACAACACGGTGGTGCGCCAGGAACTGGCGCTCTCGAAAAAAGCCGAGAAACGCGGTGTGGCCCTGGCCCCGGACTGCGGCCTCTCTCCCGGCATGGCCTCCATCCTGGGCGGTGAACTCGTGCGCCGCCTGGGCGGCCGTGCCGACGCGCTGCGCATCTATGTGGGAGGATTGCCCGAACAACCCACGCCGCCGTTCCACTATCAACTGGTGTTTTCCGTTGAGGGACTCATCAACGAATACGTCGAGCCGGCGCGCATCCTGCGCAAAGGCAAGCTGACCACGATTGATCCGCTGACCGAGCCCGAAGACTTCTATCTCCCGGGATTTCCGCCGCTGGTGGCCTTCCACACTTCCGGCGGCACTTCGACTTTGCCCGAGACCTTCGAAGGGCGCGTCGGGGAGTGTTTTGAGAAGACCCTGCGTTATCCCGGCCACTATGACCTGCTGTGCGAATTAAAAGAACTGGGATTGTTTTCCAGCGAAAAAATGAAAATCGGCAAGGCCGAGATCGCACCCCGCGCAGTGATGTCGAAAATCTTCGAGGGCAAGTTTGCCTCCAAGGGACCGGATGTCTGTCTGATGCGCATCGAAGCCCACGAATCGGTGAACCGGGCCGGGGTCAGGGGACTGCTGGGCGGGCGGCTGAAAGGGCGCGTGGCCTCCTTCACCATGGTGGACCACTACGACGCCAAGACCGACACCAGCGCCATGATGCGCACGACGGCATACCCCGCGTCCATCGTGGTGCAGATGCTGGCCTCGGGCGCGATCAGCAAGCGCGGTGGAGTCCTGCAGGAGTGTGACGTTCCCGCCGATCTTTTTCTCGACGAGATAGAAAAGCGCGGCATCAAGATCAACTATGCGATCGAATGAAACGCAGGATCCCGATGCTGCTTGGACCTGGATGCGCCTTGCGAGCCGATGCGGAAAGAAAAAAGCCGCACAGCGTGAGCTGTGCGGCAGAGTGAGTTGCGTTCAGAAGGGTGAAGCCGGACAAAAACCTTAAACTTTCGCGAACCTGCGCCGCATTGCCAGCGCCAGACCGATCAGGCCCGTACCCAACAGGGTCAGCGTGCCGGGTTCGGGAACCGCGCTATAGCCGATGTACTCCTGCGGTCCCATGCCGGGCGAGGCGCCGAGCGGAGTGTAGAGCAGCAGCCCGTTGTAGGCGCTGTTGGGCGCGGTCTGGGCCAGTGCCAGATAAGTCGCGTCAATCGTCGCGCCCTTGATGGTGCCGAAGAAGGCGTTGCCCTTCGCGTTGCTTGAGAACAGTCCCCAGATCGCCCACTGTGCCTGAGTGCGGGTGAGGTTTCCCGCCAGCATGCTCTTGAAGATCAATCCCGCTGCCTTGTAGTCCAGCGTCATGGAAGGACCAAACATGCTGGTGGCGATACCTTGCAGAAAGGGTGAGACGGTTGCCGTCCAGGTCTCTCCCAGATAGACGTTGTTGTCAAAGCTGTCGCACATCAGCGGCGTGTAGGTCGAACTGCCGTTAATCGAGAAGTAGTAGGGATAACCGATGTAGGGTGAACCGCCCTGAGCCGTGGCTCCTTGATGACCTTCGTAGGTCATTTTCACCGAGGTCGCGGACACGGGGCTTGCCAGAACCAGCGCGATGAGCGCCACGAAAAGGAAGGAATAAGAACGACTGAAACGCATTATGTTTGTCTCCCAGCAAAACTACGCTGCTGTCTTCCTCACCTGCCGCAGCATGTTGCGCTTGCTTCTACCGGGGGGAGATTCCGCGGAAGACCCTGGGGGTTTGGTCCCGCTTTTGGTAGCGCCGCGAAGGTGACGGCGAGGAACTCGTGTACGGGAATGACTCCCGTAACATCATGGATGGTACCAGCGGAAAAGCGGGCGACGGAATGGCCCTTGCGTGGCATTACCCCAGTCACTTAGGTGCAAGGAGCAGGGTCCGTTGAGAATTCAGGCTTGTTGCCCGCGAGCCTTTACGGTTTCCACTCGAGTACGCCGAGCCGTTTTGCGACATATTTTGTGCAAATCTCTGCGCTGTCTGTTAGCATGTTGCCATTAAGAGCCCCCAATCTCCTGCGTTTTCAGGCGATTGAGCGTCCGGCAATGGCACTGCAACTGCACGAAATTTTGCAGCAAAGTGTCTTTCGGTCCCGAGCCCCAGGACGGCCTGGCCGCTAAAGGTAGGTAGATTTTGTCTGTACAACCGGAAGCAGGGAGTGTTCAGACGGTAGTCCGGCGTCGCCGGACCAGCCGTCATCGCCGCAATCGTCTGATTCGGCGTGCCTTGCTGGCCACAACTCTGCTTGCTTGCGGCTTCGGTATTTCCGCGGTGGCCCTCCGCTACCTCGTTCCATCCCTGTTCCGCGCCTCCGTCTCGGTCGAACCCAACCGGCAATCGGCAGAGGCCAGCCGGGAGCGGTTGGTGCAAGTCCAGCAAGAGGCCTTGCGATCGCTGGAGAACCGCACGGTGTACCCCTACTCGGTGGTTCCCGGCGGAGTAAAGGACGTGGCGGAACTGAAGTGGGCGGCGCAGCATGATCCGGTCGTTGCGGCTCACTACGCCGGATTCGATTACGATCACGCGCGCGTGGTTCGCCTGGTTCTGGCGCGGACGGCCTACGTTTCCTACCGCATCGGCAACAAGGTCTACTGGACCCGTCACCGGGTTTCGCTGAAGAAGGGCGAGGAAGTCATCACCGACGGCAAAATCACGGCGCGAACGCGCTGCGCCAATCGCGTGGAAGAAGTTCCGCAGCAGGCGACCTCTTCGTCCGAGCCTCCCGCAGCCAAGTTTGAAGAACCGGTCCATCCCGCCACGGGGACAGCCGTCGCGAGTCCTCCCGTTCCGTTCGAGTCCGCTCTCCTGACCCGCCCGGGGATGCCCGGCCTGGGACCGGCTCCGCCCTTGAGTGTGTATGATCCGTTCAGCGGCAACCCCTTGGTTCCGTTCTCGCCGCCCGAATTACCCAGTGTGTGCGGCGTGGGGAAGAAGCCAACTGGCGGTGGCGGAGGTAAGAAAGGGAAGGGAAATCCCTGCGGTGGCGCGGGCGGCGAGGTTCCCGAACCCGGCACGTGGCTGCTCGTCGCCTCGGGCCTGGCCTTGATTTACTGGAAGACCCGCCACAGGTTCGCCAGAATCTGATCTTCGCCAGAACCTAATCCCGCGATCCGATCGAGCGAATGGATGGTCTCGTGCCAGAACGGTCCTAAATACTAAAGGCGTAATCCCAAAGTAAGCCCCTGCCCAAACATTGACTGCTACAATCGTCTCGAAGCCATTCAAAGCCGCGCCCGGCGCAGGTGTTCATGCAGCTGTCCATGCCTAAGTTAGCGGGAATCGTTGTGGGTTTGCTGCTCCCGTTGGCGCTCTGTGCGCCGGGGTTGCAGGGGCAGACTTCGCAGGGTCAGGCCTCGCTTGACCAGATCGCGGTTCGCGGCATCCGAGTGCTCGACAGCCGGGGCGCCGTCGAAATTGAAGTTGAAACCAGCGGTCGCGTGGTTCCCGAGACGCAAGTGTTAACCGGCCCCGACCGCCTGGTCATTGATTTTCCCAATTCCGTTCCCGGCGCCCGCTTGCGCAGCCAGTCTGTGTACCGGGGAGAAGTGAAGGATGTGCGTATCGGCCTGTTCCAGGCCAATCCTCCCGTGACCCGCGTGGTGCTCGATCTGAAAAGCGCGCAATCGTATCAGGTATTTCCCTACGGCCGCACGGTGATGATCAAGATCGCGGGCGGCGCGCAGGATGATTCCGTTGTGGCGCAGGGTGTGGCGCAGGAAGAGGCGGAGGATTCTTCTCCCGCGCCGACTTCGCGCCCAGGACTGGTGGTGGCCAACTACACGAGGAGCGCGGAACGCATTCACGCGGACGGTCCGGCCAAGTCCGTGCTCGATGTAACCTTCCGCGGCGGAATGCTGGCGATCAAGGCTAACAAGGCCACGCTGGCGGAGGTTCTGTTCGCGGTGCAGCAGCGCACTGGCGCCGAAGTCGCCATTGCCGCCGGAGCGGATCAGGAGAAAGTTGTCGCCGACCTCGGGCCTGCGCCTGCGCCTGAAGTTCTGTCTCAGTTGCTGAATGGATCGAAGTTTAATTTCATGATTCTGAGTGCGGTGAATAATCCGCAGCAACTGGAGCGCGTGATCCTCAGCCCGCGCACCGAGGGCCCGATTGTGCCGTCCGCGGCCACGGCTGCAGCGCGGAACAACGATGACGATGACGATGAGCCGCCCACACCACCGCCCGCGCAGGTGAAAGCCCCGCCGACCAACAATCCGCCTCCGGTTTCTGCAATACCGCAGGAACCTAAGACACCGCCCGACGAAAACGCACCGCAGTAGTTTTTCTGCAGCACTACACGCGCAGGATCAGCCACACAAGAGGTGAAGACTCGTGCCCGCGAGCCTATTACGGCGTGATGAGCCGAATCGGCACAGGAGAAATGCCGCCCACCCCATTGGTGACTGGGCCCGAGCCGTTGCCACAGCCGGCGATGTTGAGGACGGTTACGTCAAGGTTCCCGCTGGGAAAAGATTGATTGATAAACACCTGCAGAAATCCCACTATCGTAACCGCCGGGCTAGGGGGTGTAAGGGTTCCCGGTGCCTGGGAATTGTCGTAGATGGGCAAAGTGACGATGCTGGTGCTGGAGCTGAGGTATCCGGTGGTGGAGACCGGGTTGCTTGCTCCGGGCTGGATCTGGTAGGGGTACTGCGAGGTGTTGAGGGTGTCCTGAGCTGGCCAGCGAATGAGGCACTGAGCGGCGGCCACGGTATCGGCGTTGTAACTCGCTGAGAGGTCCGCCTGCATTCCTCCGCCCTGAATTCCGCACGCGTACTGAGTGCCCACGTCGCAACCTCCAACCGCTTGTTCAAACGGCGAGCCGTTCGCACAGCTGGGGTAGGCCACGGAGTTGCCCGCGATGAGTGCAGGGACATAGTTAGCCGCTATTGCACCTAATGGAGTGGTCCCGCAGCCTGGACCGGCGCCGCACCTATTCATCAGCAGTATCTCTTCGCCGATCACAAGACCGGGGGGAGCAAAGCTCAAACGTATACCAGGAGATGCTATCGAGCTTGAGCCCGCGGGGTTCACATTAATCAATGCACCGCCGCCGCTGGGGTCAATGTTCGGGATAATCCAGGGCTTGACGCAGCGCGGATTCACGGGCACGATCCCATTCGGCGCGATCAGACCGGAGTTGGAAGAATTGTAGGCCTCGGCAATAGCGGTTGCGCTCACGCTGTTGGTCGTCTGGCCCCACATACGGGCAAAAAATGCAGGAAGGCTCTGCCGGACGACTTTCACCTGGACCTGCGGATTCAGCGAAAAACCGCCCGCCGGAGCCGTGCAGTCGTTGGCGGTGCCGTTATAGAGGAAACTGACGGTCGCGCTCGTCGCCACTGTCGAGCCGACTGAGTTCTGGTTGGCAACCGCCTGGGCCACTTGCGTAGCGAGAGCGCACGCGGTTGGCCATGGAGGCGCCGGCAATAGATCCTGCGCATTGTCCGGGTCACCTGTTACCCCGGTGAGGGACAGCACCCGGGCGCCGGCAAGGGCGGCGGCGTCCGCCGACCGCTGCGCCTCTTCCCGAGCCAGATAAAGAGCAACCAGATCAATAGACAACGCTGCCATGGCGATAACCGCGAACATAGACAGCGCGACCAAAACCATGGTGACTCCGCGTTCCCGCGAACGGTGATGATGATGACGGGCGCGTTGGACAAAAGCCGGCTTCATAGCGATTCCATAAGCATATTCAGTTCTCGTTCATCGCCACACCGATTGCCGTCAGCGCCGAGGGCAGCGTCGTCGTTCCAAAGAGGCTGGCCACGCGTCCGAACCGCCACTGGTAAGTGTATTGAATGCTGACGCAGGTGGCGACGATCGTAATCTGGTTGTTCGGAACCGGCTGCGAGGTGCAACTCACGGTGGGTAGAACGGCGCCGGTCTGGGGAAAATAGTATCCGCGGTTGATGAGCAAGGTGATGCCGCCGGCAGGGCAGCCATTTCCGTTGGCGGTGAACGTCCAGGTCAAACCAGCCGGAGTAGGCGTGCCACCGATCCCGCAATCGTTGATCTTGTTGGCCTGCAGATAGTTGTCCACCACCTGCAAAGCATCGGCGACTGACGCCGGGAGGGGCGTTTGGGGCTGCGTCAAATCGTTGGCCGGGTCAGCGGCAGCGACCCGGGCCGCATCCCGCGCGATGTTGGTGAGCTTTTGCTTGAGGGTGAAGGCGCTGCTGAAATCGAAGATGCCCACCACGAACAGGACCAGCACGGGCAGGGACACGGCGAACTCCACCAGTTGCGCGGCACGATCATCCAGCCATCCGAGCCGGACCAACCGCGCGCGCCAACTCCCGGGATAGAGCCAACGAATCACTGGGTCTCCATGTGCACGCGCGCCTGTGCCGTCAGCCAGATTTGCCGGTTGTTCAGGTTAGTGAAAGGCAGCTTGAACGCAAACGGATAGCGAAACGACACGGAAATACCGCAGACTCCAGTCGCTCCGCTGGGTCCAGGGTTTGAGAACTGAACCGGAGTTTGCACGCAGATTTTCCCGCTGGCGGAGCCGATGCAGCTCGTGCCGCCCACGCCCCCTCCGCACGCGTTAAAAGACGGCTGCGGCGACGGGTACTGGGCCAGGTTGGGATCCAGTTTGCTCAAGGTCATCACGCTTTTCACGGCGTTGACCGCGTTGGTTGCGTACTGCGCAGTCGTGTTCGTGGCGTTGCAGGTCGTGCAGTAAGGCGCGGCTCCGGCGCGCGCGCCTTCCTGCGCGGCGCGCGTGATGGTGCCGTAGATGCTGAAAGCCTGCCCGAACCAGAAGATGCCCAGAATAATCATGAACAGCAGGGGCAGGACGGCGGCCGCTTCCGCGATCTCGGTGCCATCGGTCTCACGGGCCAGGCTGCGGGCCAGTCCAGAGAATCTCCGCGCCAAGTTCGCCGTCGTCATCGTCATCTCACGCAACTCCCCAGACCCGGGCAGCGCCATAAAGCACCACCGTGAACGCCAGCGCCACGCCGTACGGCACTTTCAGCGACGCCGGATTGTCGAGCGAAACCTGATCTCCCGGCAATCGGAACGTCACCAGCGAAACCAGGATGTGGCCAATATTTCTCATCGTCTGACGGACCCGGCCCCTATAAACCACCAGAGCCGCTGCCATGATTCCCGCCACGAATACCGATCCCATGAGAAGCGTGATGAGCACTGCCGGGCCAGCGAACGCCCCCAGGGCTCCCGCCAGTTTCCAGTCGCCCGCGCCCAGGCTCTTCAGCAGCACGAACGGCAGCAACAACGCCAGCCCCAGTGCCACCCCAAGCAGGGAAGTCTTCAGCCCGCCCCAGCCGCCCAAGAAGGCATTCGCCGCCACTCCGGCCAGCAGTCCCGGAACCGTCAGCCAGTTCGGAATACGCCGACTGCGCAGGTCGGTCCAGCCCGCGATCACGGCCAACAGGACTGCCCCGGCGAGAACGATGGGCTTCACTTCCGCCCTAAGCCGGGCCCAGCGACCGGGGCTGCCTGCCCGTACTTCCCATGATATGGGAAAAGATATTGAAAAAGATCCATGTTGTGACGGTTCGCGAATCGTCCAAGGGGAGGGACACCTGATTCCCGCTGCTCGCGCTCAGATGCCTGCAAAAGCAGCCCATAGCGCGGATTTTCACATGGCAGCGGGGCGAAGTCAATGAAGCTTTCGGCCAGTTCAGATGCCTTTCCGTGTCCACTACTAAGTGCCGAACACCTTCGCCACCCGGATCAGACAGCGTGCGAAGAAAAGTCGAAAAGCCCGGAACGCGTCCGGGCCTTTCGAGGAACCATCCCAGTCTAGCGGTTGAACGCCGGGGCCGCGTTATGCTCCGCGATGATCTTTCTCGCATTCTCGGCCAGCGCCTTGGCCTGAGGCAAAAGATCAAGTCCTTTGACCACCTCCGGGTCGGTCTCGGCGCGGACCTTCATGCCTTCGTCCTGCCCGAAAGCGTCCACAAAGATCTCGGCCTTGATGTTCGACCGCAGCCAGTCGTTGTTGTCAATCAGATCCGCCTGGGTGTAGGGAATGTTGGCCTCGTCCAGCGACTTGCGGAACTCCAGCATTGTGGCGTCGTCCACGTCGAAACTCTTCGCGGGATGATGGGTGACCACATAGCGCTTGGCGAAATTGAAGAACGCGTAATGCTGCAGAAGAGTGTCCTGGAAATGATTGCTCTTGATCGGGGGGATGCTCACATCGGGCGTGATGCCGCCGCCGCCGTATACCGTGCGCCCGCTGTCGGTAAGCTTCACCTCCCGATTGGCCGTGCCGGAAGTCTCGGAGCTGTCGCGGTTGTAGTAGTAATCGTAGAGCGAAATATTGCTGTAGTCGCGCTGGATCAGGCGTCCGCTCGGGGTGTAATAGTGCGCCGTGGTCAAGGCCAGTCCAGTGTTTTCCGACAGCGGATATACCGTCTGCACCAATCCCTTGCCGAACGTGACTTCGCCCACGATCAGGCCGCGATCGTGATCTTGAATCGCGCCGGAGACAATTTCCGCCGCCGAGGCCGTCAGCCGGTTCACCAGCACGACGATTGGATAATCCTTGCCTCCGTTGCCGTGCTGAGCGATATAGCGTTTCTCGGCGGAAGCTCGCCCGTGGTGCGAGACGATGAGTTGTCCCTTCTTGAGAAACTTGTCGGCTACGCCCACGCCCTCGCTCAACAGCCCGCCCGGATTTCCGCGCAGGTCAAGAATCAGGCCTTTCAAATCGCCGAATTGATCGAGCGCTTCGGAAACTTCATGCTCGGTGGTCTCGTTGAACCCGTTGACGTGCATGTAACCCACGCCCGGGCGAATCAGGAAATGCACATCCACGCTATAACGAGGAATTTCGTCGCGTACCAGCGTGAACTCCATCGGTTCCGTCACGCCTTCGCGGGAAATCGTGATATGGACCGTCGTTCCCTTGGGCCCCTTGAGCAGATCGGCCACGTCGCCCGTGCTCATGTTCTCCGTGGACTTCCCGTCCACCGCAATGATCACGTCGCCGGGGTGAATACCGGCTTTGTAAGCCGGAGTGCCGGTGAACGGGTAAATGACAATCACCTTGTTGTTGCGCGGTCCCACCGTCATGCCCACGCCGTAGTATTTGCCGCGCTGATCTTCCCGCATGAGCGCGTACGACTTGGGATCGAAGAAATTCGAGTGGGGATCGAGCGCGTGCAGCATCCCCGGGATGGCCCCGTTGTAAATCGCCTTGTCGGCGTTCACCGGCTCGGCGTAGTTTTCTTCGACCACCGAGTACACATCAGTGAACTGTTTGAGGCTGTCCTTGACCTCAGAGTCGGTCGCCATGGACGGCTGCTGGCCGGAGCGCTGGGCAAACAGAATGCCCAGGAAACCGCAGGCGACCAGAAAAAAAACTACCAGGAAGAGTGATCGGCGAGAACTACGAGCCATCTTGAAATTTCCTTCGGTTGAGGGCTTACTTCCACCCCAGCTACCGCACTGAATAACCGCAGTATATCACCAGCTTAGACGCCCCCGGACCGGGATAGTCACCATTGGTAACCACCCGGAACGGACCTGTTTCTAAGATGCGGCGGAAGCCCGGCGGGGTTCCTGCCGCATGGCGAAATCGGCTCAGGGCACCGTAGGGGCGGGCACATTGGGGTTTTCGGCGCCGGACGGTGATGCGGCCGGGCTAATCTCCGGTGGACCGCTTTGACCCGATGAGGTCTTGGCGGTTTCGGGATTGACGGCACTGGCGCGAGACGCTATCTCATCCTCCTCGGGCAGGGAATTGGGCGGGTAGGCCCTCCGCACGTGGAACGACGGAATCCCCTGGCCGATGGCTGCGCCCATTAGCGCTCCGATGGAGCCCACGATCAGGGCGCCCGCGACGCGGCCTCGCGCGTCCGTGTTGACCTGGGCACCGGCGGTTGCTCCCAGGCCGAAGCCGATCGCAGCCCCGATCAGGGCGGACCGGCCATCGCCCGGCTCGGCCCACGGAGAGGGGTAGCCGGGATACGCCATCGGCCGGCGTCCGCGGACCGGCGGGCCGGGGAACCGTCGCTGAGCCTGAGCCAGATTGAGGTCAAGATTCGCACTGCCAGCCGGACCAGAGGCTCTCCGGCCGATGCATGCGTCGTCCGCCGGCGTGTACTGGCAGCGGGCCGCGATCTCGGAGGCGTTTTCAGAAGTAAGACCGGTTGCGTCTGGCGTGTCTTTGGTTTGCGCCACAGAGGCCGAGACCATCAGCAGCATTGTCAGGAGCAGTGGGAGGATTCGTGGAGTTTTCATGGGCGGATCGTAGTTCCGGCGCGGTGATAGCGGTTCGCACTCCGGGACAGTTTCTGGAGTGTCACATTCTGGGGTGTCACAGCAGTGCCGCGCCTGAACCGACGCCCCGATCATGGGCATTTCCGCGGCGAGGACGCAGGACAGGGCTTGTAGGCAAGCGGAGCACGAGTCTCTAGGGTCGCCTGCAGCGCGCGTGCCATCTGCTTCGGCACCTCGAAGACGGCGACCTGCGCCACCTGGTTCGAGTCGCGGTATGCAATGCGGAAGAAATGCCGGCGCTGGCGCATCTTGACCAGGCCGACCGCCATTGCGGGTACAACTCCCAGATGCCGCGCTACTTCCATGGAGTGGTCAAACGACTCGATGGACGCGTAGGGGATCATCAATTTCACTCCGCCGTACTGGAATAGCAGCGATGTCTCCGGCGTCGTATCGAGCCTGCCGACAGATCCTGCATTCAAACCCGGGGCCGTCCCTCCTGCGTACTTCACCTGTCCTTCCTCCGCCGCAGCCGGCAAAGACAAAAGCAAGAGCAAACCGAACATCACCAATCTCTTCATGCCCAATCTCTTCACACTGGACCTCCTCAGGTGTTACTGAGGGCAGCGTAAGGGATATCCGCCTGCCGAACCGGCAGTTCTGGGACGGTTTCTCGAGTGTCACAACAGGGGTTGCTTCCATCTGGAAGAGTTCACAACAATTCCATCGGCCGGCGGATGAACTCCTCATAGCGCCGGAGTTCCTCGGTCGAAGATTCGGAGAGCAGAGGGAAGGGAATGGCCCGGCAGCCCGCGGGCAGCTCTGATGCGCTGAGGGAATCACACACGACCGCCGCCGTCTGCTTCAGGCCGCGCTGCCAGCCGGCCTCCCGCGCGTCACGAAAGACCAGGCTGTCAGGATGAAATCCGGCGGCGTTCAGGACCGCTCGCGCTACTTTCAGAAACTCCGGCCAGCGGGAGGCCACGCCCACCAGCGCGCCCGCAGGCGCGGGAAGATAACCCGCGAGCGAAGCCGGCACTGAGCGGATTTGCAGCGTAAGCAACTCCGTTCCCGCCGGCAGCAACTGGCGCACCGCCGGGACGCGATTCGGCAACAGCACCGGTACGCCGTCCCCCGGCGTCTTTGGGCAATCCTCGATTCCGCAGGTCTTGACCGGGAAGCTGACCACGCGAGCGATCTCTGCGGCAAGAATCCGGCGCAGTTCTTCGTCCGGTTCGATCAGCAGAAAATGATCGGGTGGCTGTAGTTCCAGCCATTGCCGCAGCCGAGAGCGCAAGGCGGGCAACGACATACCGAGTTTTCGCGCCGAACGGAAGAGCCGGGCGATCATCTGATCCAAAGTCAGGGCCGGCGAGGGCGGCATGTCCGGCTTGCTGGCCCGCACGTAGACCCCGCTGCCGCGGCGAAACTCGACCCAGCGTTCACGCGCCAGCTGGCGGTAGCCTGCGCTGATCGTGTTGGGATGCAGGTGAAACCGCCGCGCCAGTTCGCGCGTGCTGGGCAGCCGCTGGCCCGGAGCCAGGTCATCGCTCAAAATTCCGAGCACGACTTGCGTAACCAGTTGCTCACGAATCGAAACCTCACTGCCCCGGGCAAACCAGAGTTGCATGGCGGCAACATCATAAGCTGAGCCCGCCCGCCAAGGAAGCCGGCCAACTCCTCTGCTGCGCCGGCAAGCGCGTTGCCGCCCTTCCTTCTCCGGCAGTATGATGAAGCCCATGAGTTTTTCCGAAACGATCTTCCTGTTCTTTTTGGCGCTCATCATCTTCGGGCCCAAGAAGTTGCCGGAGATCGCCCGCCAGGTGGGGAAGTACATGAACGAGTTCCGGCGGGCGTCGAACGAGTTCAAGGCGCAGATCGAACAGGAGATCTCCAATCTTGAACTGGAGAACAAGAAGCAGACAATCCTGCCGCCCAGTCCGCCGCCGGAAGGCACGGCCAGCCGGACCCTGACGGTCGCAACGAACCAGATCAGTCCGGCCGAATCGCCCGCGGCTCCGGCTGTTGTGGAGGACGAACCCCTCTTCGCCGCCGTGCGCACAACCGAGCCGGCCACTGCGGGCACGGAAGTGCCACCCACTTCCCCCCCGACAGTGATTTCCCCCTCGCAGGAGTCTCATGGCTGAAGTCGCGGCCGCGGCCTCCAGCGGCGATAGTGAAAAAGAACCCATGCCCACCATGGGCTTCCTCGATCACCTCGAGGAACTGCGCAAACGCCTCGTCAATTCGATCATCGCCGTCGTCATCGGTCTGGGAATCTGCTGGTGGAAGGTGGAAAAGATTTACGACTTCATGCAGCGGCCGATCATGCAGGTGCTGGCCGCGCATCACCTGCCCGATAAGCTGGTGTATCTCAACCCCACCGAGCCTTTCAGTCTCTACATGAAGATTGCCGCCATGGGCGGCCTCTTTCTTACGTCGCCGTACGTGCTGTACCAGGTGTGGATGTTCATTGCGCCCGGCCTCTACCGGCAAGAAAAGCGCTACGTTTTCCCGTTCATGTTCTCGACCATCACCCTATTCGCGCTGGGCGGATATTTCGGCTACAAGATCGCCTACCCGCGGGCACTGGACGTACTGATCAGCTTCGGCAGGCAGTTTCAGCCGATGATTACCATCAGCGAGTACACGCAGCTGTTTCTGACCATCATCTTGGGCATGGGGCTGATCTTCGAAATGCCCGTGATCGTGTTCTTTCTAGCGTTTCTGGGAGTGCTCAGCCCGGGCTTCATGCTGCAGAACTTCCGCTACGCGATCTTGCTTATTTTCATCCTTGCGGCGATTGTGGCTCCGCCGGACCTAGTGAGCATGTGCGTGTTTGCCGCGCCGATGGTCGCTTTGTACGGCGTGAGCGTCGGCGTGGCGTGGCTGGTGCATCCGACGCAGCGGCAGGC
>DATFNP010000089.1:0-141697 GCA_035266345.1 Candidatus Sulfotelmatobacter sp. | reverse complement strand
CCTCGATTGACCCACCTTTAATTCATCCACCTTCATTCGATGATTCCCCACCCTCAAAGAACTCACCGGCAGCCCCGGTTGCAGAAACATTGCGCACCGCAGCTAAGAGTTGCCATGCCCAGAGCTACGGATTCCCGGAGTCCCCATTGGGAGCGCCCCCCAAACTCCAAGGCGCCAGCATCATGGCGTTCGGAGCAGCCTCAAGGATTGGTTCCACGCCGCTGTACAGCTTGACGATGGTGCCGCCATTCGCTGCCGTGCCTTCGGTGGCTAGGATTGCGAGCGCATCTCCCTTGTGCAGGCCAGCCAGCGTTACCGGCGGGGTTTGGTCGAGCATGCGCTGAAATCCGGAGGCTCCACCCCCGCGCGTACCTCCGCCGCCTGCTCCGCCCGGCAGCATCCCGCCGGAAGGCGCGGCAGACTGGTTAGCCGGAGTCTGGTTACTGGGAGCATTCCCCGCCGGAGCGGAAGAAGCGGATAAGGGCGGACCCGCGCTGCCTCCCTGCGATTTTGCTCGTTTCAGCATGAAAGCCATCCGCTGGGCCATGTCGGCTGGAACCTGGCGAAGTTGCGAGTCCGCCGTGACCCTGAGTTGCACCGTCTTCTTGCTCAACACATCTTGAACGCTGATCGTGTTGGCGCTTGCATCCACGGACTTGATGACGCCTTCCACGTAGGGGAAGGTACCGGTAACGATTTCGACTGCGGTGAAATCGTTTCCATCGGCGCTGCGGTCGCCGCGGGCACGCAGTTGGTCGTTCACGTGGATTTCCTGCAGAGTGCTGATTTTGGCAGCCTCAAAATTGGCGGAATCCGGAGCATAGCGCCGGATCACCGTCCTGCTACTGGTGTGGACCGTCACACTTTTCTTCTCGCCGAGGCCGGGGATCGAAATCGTGACGATTCCGCTCCCCGGGACTACCGAGGCCACGATGCCGCCGATCCCGCGCTTCTGCCAGTCCTGGCGTATCTGGTCACTCACCGCCGCCACCGCCGAACGCGTGATCAACAGGACCTCGAGCGCAGCCATCGCCTTCCCGTCGTCCGAGGCCGCACCCCGAACCCGGATCGTGTCCCCCACCTGCAACTCCTGCAACTGCATCGGCGTCGCGTTCTTCAGGTCCTTATCGCCCGGCCCCAGGCGGAGCAGGCGCGCGTTGGGCTGCACGGTCACGGCAACCTCCGGCCCCGATTCAGCCGCCAAGGTAATGGCGTTCCCGTTGATGGCCTTGACGGTGCCGATGTGCTTGGCAATGGCGGTCTGCCCCGAGTTGCCCTGAGAAGACGAGCCCTGCGCCTGCAACTCAGGCCCGCCCGCCGCCACTAATCCCTCCCCGGCAACGCTCGTGACACAACCCAAAAGGACCACCATCAGCGCGTTCTTTGCGTTCATATTCCTCACCTCTAATCTACATGGCGCAACCATGCGGAACTCCATGATTTACAAAGTTTTACCCAGAATGATCCCGCTTTACAAACCGCTCGTCCGCAGCCCCTCCCGGCACCCAGCCTGCTAATAGACGGCGGCAGTATGCCCGGCTACGATCACTGCAAGGAAAGTTGTGCAAATTTGCTAATGGGATGAGTGTATCCGTCACACGCCGTGTGGTTTGCTGGGCCCTGCTGCTAGTGCTCCCTTCGTCCCTGTCGGCCCAGACTCCTGCCGCCATTCTTCACGCCCAGGCCGGGGTCTGGGTTAACGGCGCCGAGGCGCCGGACTCTTTGGCGATTTTTGTCGGTGACCTGCTCGAAACCAAGCCCGGATTTTCCGCCAGCCTCACCCTCGATGGCTCCACCGTCCTGCTTCAGGCGGAATCGGTGGCAAAGTTTCAGCAAGACATGATTGTCCTTGATCATGGCAGCGTCTCGGTGGGAACGTCCAGAGGTTTCAAGGTGCGGGTCAACTGCATCACCGTGGTACCCGTGCTCAATGAATGGACCCAGTACGATGTCACCGACTTGAACGGCACGGTTCAAGTCGCCGCCAACAAGAAAGACGTTTATATTGACCGCGAGGTTAGCCACAAAAAGCCGAATGCCGAGCCCCAGACCGAACACACCGCGACGGTTCACGAAGGGGAACACAGCAGCACAGACGAATCCGAAGCATGCGGCGCGCCGGCTCGACCCACCGGCGCCGGCTCCAATGTGAGTCCAAAGTGGATCGCCGCCGGAGCCGGCGGCGCCGGTCTGCTGATTCTGCTCCTGACGCATGGCGGCGGGGGCAAAACCCCGATCAGCGCATCAACCCCCTAGCCGCCAAGCCAGCGGCACCACACCCTCACAAGATCCGCTCGTGCGTGTAATCCGCCGCTTCCAAAGCCGCCAGCAATTCCGCAATATGATCCGGACCCCGCGTCTCCATGGTGATATCAATCGCCGTGTCGCCCAGATTCACTCCGTGGTAGGCCCGGTCGTACGCGGTCTCCACAATATTGGCCCGGTGCGCCGCCAGAATTCCCGTCAACCGGTGCAGCGCTCCGGGATAATCCGGTAGGTGAACCCGCAACCGCACCAGGCGTCCGTCTTTCACCAGGCCGCGCTCGATAATGCGCGAGAGCAGGGTCACGTCAATATTGCCGCCACAAACCAGCACCGCCACGCGTTTCCCTTCCACCGGGAGTTTGCGGTTCAGTACCGCCGCCATGGCCGCCGCGCCCGCTCCTTCCGCCAGCGTCTTCTCCCGCTCCAACAGCAGAAGGATCGCGTTCGCGATCTCCTCCTCTTCGACCGTAACAATGTCGTCCACGTATTTCTGCACCAGCGGCAGCGTGCGCTCGCCGGCCCGCCGCACGGCAATGCCGTCGGCAATGGTGGTCGCGGCCTTCAGCGTAACCGGCTTGCCTTCCGCCACTGCCGCCCGCATGGACGGAATCCGCGCCGGCTGCACCCCGAAGATTTTCACGCCCGGCCGCGTTTCTTTGACCGCGCATGCGATACCGCCGATCAGCCCTCCGCCGCCAATCGGCGCCACGATCACCTCCACATCAGGATGCTGCCCTAGAATCTCCAGTCCCAGAGTTCCCTGCCCCGCAATGACCGCATCGTCGTCAAAAGCGTGGATCAGCGTAAGACCATCCTGCCGCCCGTTCTCGATCGCCTTCGCGAAGGCTTCGTCGTAGTTCGCCCCCTCCAGCACCACCTCGGCGCCATAAGCGCGCGTGGCCGAAACCTTGGTCAGCGGCGTGGGCAGCGGCATGAAGATTCGCGCCCGCACCCCGTGCCGCCCGGCATGATACGCCACACCCTGCGCGTGGTTGCCGGCCGAAGCCGCAATCACCCCGCGGTCCCGCTCCTGCTGGGTAAGCGTCAGCAACTTGTTCAGCGCGCCCCGCTCCTTGAACGCCCCTGTGCGCTGCTGGTTGTCCAGCTTGAGAAAGATTGTGCCGTGCGTTATCGCGGAAAACGTCTCGGAACGCGGGCAGGGAGAGACGCGAATGTCCGCCTGAATTCTGCCCAGCGCCGCCTGAATGTCCGCAAGTTGAATCATGAGCTTCGAGCCCTCATCTTACCTTGGAGCCATGTTCCGTGCCCGCATTCAGAATTTCGATCCGCGGCATCAACATTTCCGCACAGTAACCCACCGTCCTCGGTTTGCAGACCGCAGACGCCGGAGACTCCGCTATAATCGCCTCAACTTAATCTGGCTCAACTTGGCATGGATTTTGACCAGCTCATCACGTTTCTGGAAGTAGCGAAGCAGGGCAGTTTTTCCCGCGCCGGAGAAAAAGTCTTCCGCTCGCAGTCCGCGGTCAGCGCGCAAATCCGCCAGCTCGAACAGGAATACGGCGACCGCCTGCTTGATCGCTCCGGCAAAACCGTGAAACTCACGCCCGCCGGACAGGTTTTCTTCGAGTACGCCCAGCGTCTCCGCGCCCTGCGCGATGAGTCCCTGATGGCCGTGGCCGACCACAGCGGTACTCCCCGCGGCACCCTGCGCGTTGGCGCCAACGAGGCCACCTGCCTTTATGTCTTGCCCGGAGTCTTTGCCGAGTACTGCCGCCTCTATCCGCCCGTGCAGATCAGCATTTATCGCAACTTCAGTTACAAGATCGTCGAGAAGCTGGAGAACGGCGCCGTGGACGTCGGCATTCTCACCCTGCCCATCCAGTCGCCCAGTCTGAAGATCCAGCCCATTTTCCGCGACAAGCTCGTGCTCATGGTGAGCCCCAGGAATCCTCTGGCGAAGCTCAAGACCGTCCCGGTTCGCGAAGTGGTCAAACATCCGCTCCTGTTCCCCAAGACCGGGCACACTCGCAGGCTGCTCGACAAGCTGTTTCGCCCCTATCACGCCGAAGTGCAGGTGCGCATGGAACTGCCCAGCATCGGCATGATCAAAAGCTTTGTGGCCGCCGATCTGGGCGTCTCGCTCATCAGCGCTTCCTTCGCCCGCGACGAAGTGGACTCCGGTCGCGTCAAACTGATCGAACTGGAAGACGTAGAACTGTACCGCGAACTCGGCCTCGCCTACCGCCGCGACCGCACGCTCTCCGTCGCCACCAACGCCTTTATCGGCCTCCTCCGCCAGACCGCCGCCGCAAAGAAGCTGGAAGCCTAGCCTCCTAGACCATCCCCGGCCGTCGGATGATAATCTCTTCTGTGCTTCGCGCAGGCCTGCCGTCATCGCTCAGACTTCGCCCGAAAGGCAAACCTCCCATGAAACGCTTCCTCGCACTTCTGATATTTGCGATTCCGCTGTGTGCCATTTCCGGCGCCTCTCAAACCTTGACCTCCGCCGACGCTTACAAGCCGGCGCTCGACCGCCTGCACTCCCTGACTGTCCAAAGCGAACCGGAATGGCGCTTTCACCCCGACGTCCCTCACCCCGAGGATTCTTCCCTCAATGACTCCGACTGGGGCGTCCTGACCGTGAACAATATTTCCGGTCCGGGCGCGCCTGCCGCCAACGAGCACTGGACGGGCACGCGCGTCTTCCGCCGCTGGATTCAGATCCCCGAGAAGATTAACGGCTACGCCACGCTGGGCTCCAAAGTCCTGCTCGATTTGCGATTCGGCAGCCCTTCCGGCTTGATGATCACCGTCTTTTCCAACCAGGCTATCCTCTACCGCGGCGATGACGACGATATTCTTCCTGTACTGCTGACCCCAAACGCTCAACCCGGCCAGAAGTTCCTGGTTGCCGCCCGCGTCGTCGCCGGCGACGAAGTGCAGCCGGAGTTCGTTTACAGCGAACTCACGATCGAGTCGCCGCACGGCCGCCCCGACCCCGGATTCCTGCGCACCGAGATTCTCGCTGTCCAGCCCATCATCGCGGCCTACGAAGAAGGCAAACCAGACCGCCAGCGCCAACTCGACGCCGCCGTTCAAGCCATCGATTTCTCTCCCCTCGACCGCGGAGACCAAGCCGGCTTCGATGCTTCCCTTCGCGCCGCGCACTCCAAGCTCGAAGCTCTCAAGCCCTGGCTGCAACAGTTCACCATTCGCATCGTGGGCAATTCGCACATTGACATGGCCTGGCTCTGGCCCTGGACCGAAACCGTCGAGGTCGTCCGCAACACCTTCCAGAGCGTGCTCGACCTCATGCGCGAGTATCCCGACTTCAAGTTCACCATGTCTTCGGCCCGCACCTACGAGTGGATGCAGGAAAAATACCCCGACCTGTTCCAGCAGATTGCGCAGCGGGTCAAGGAAGGCCGCTGGGAAGTCATCGGCGGCATGTGGGTCGAGCCCGACCTCAACATGCCCGACGGCGAATCTCTAGACCGTCAGATTCTCGTCGGCAAGCGCTACTTCCAGAAAAACTTCGGCGTGGACGTGAAGATCGGATGGAACCCCGATTCCTTCGGCTACAACTACCAGTTGCCGCAAATCTACAAAAAATCCGGCATGGATTATTTCGTCACCCAGAAACTGCTCTGGGCCCACGAGTTCACTACATTCCCTTACAAGCTGTTCTGGTGGCAGGCGCCCGACGGCAGCCGTCTGCTCACCTATTTCCCCCACGACTACGCCGGGGGCATAGACGCGGAACCACTCGGCGCCGACCTTTCCCTCTGGATGCCCTCAATTTACGGCAAGACCCTCCCCGACCAGCCCGAAATGATGCACCTGTACGGCGTCGGCGACCACGGCGGCGGCCCCACTCGCATCATGCTCGACCACTCCGATCAACTTCGCTCCCCCGACGCGGTCTTCCCCAAACTGCAGTTCAGTTTTGCCAGTGACTTCTTCCGCGATCTCGAGATGAAACTTCCCACCATGCAGGTTCCCACCTGGGACGGGGAACTCTACTTCCAGTATCACCGCGGCGTGTTCACCACGCAGGCGGAAACCAAGCGCAGAATCCGCCGCACCGAAGAGATGATGCTCAACGCGGAGAAGTTTTCTGCGCTCGCCTTTCTGTACGGCCACGCCTACCCGCAGGAAGGCATGGAACAGAACTGGAAGAACCTGCTGTTCGATCATTTCCACGACATCATGCCCGGCTCGGGCATCGCCGTGAACTATCTCGACGCCAGGCGCAACCTCGAAAGCGTTCACCGCGCCGCCAACGATTTCGCTACGGCCTCTCTTCGCGAAATCGCCGCCCACGCCAACACGCAAGGCGAAGGCGTGGCCGTGGTCGTCTTCAATTCCCTGTCCTGGCCAAGAACCGACATCGTCGAAGCCGAGGCGCAACTTCCCAATCCCGCGCAAGCTATCGAAGTCGTTGACTCATCCGGCAAGCCCGCCGAATCCCAGTTGCTCTCCATTGACGCCGACACCCACCGTGCCCATTTCCTCCTGCTGGCAACCATTCCCGCGCTCGGCTACCAGACCTATTTCGTGCGCTCCGCCGCCAAGGCTCCCGCTGTGCGTTCGCCTCTGCACGCTTCCGCTGATTCGCTCGAAAACAACTTCGTCCGTCTGAAGATCGATCCCCAGTCCGGCTGCATGACTAACCTGTTCGACAAGCAAAGCGCCTCGGAATCTTTAGCTCCGGCCGAAACGGAGGCAGGCGGCCCGAAAACCTCCATCTGTGGAAACCTCCTGCAGGCCTTTGTGGACAAGCCCAAGCAGTGGGACGCCTGGAATATTGACGCCGACTTCGAGAAGCAGCACTGGGATCTCGACCACGCCGATTCCGTCAAGCTGATCGAAAGCGGTCCGTTGCGCGCGATCATTCAGATCAAGAACCATTTCCAGAATTCCACCTTCACCCGCGACGTCATTCTCTACGCGGGCGTGCCCCGCGTGGACGTGCGCATGCAGGCCGAGTGGCATGAGAAGCACATTCTCCTAAAAGTCGCATTTCCGCTCAGCGCCCATAGCGACATGGCAACCTACGAAATCCCCTTCGGTTCCGTGCAGCGTCCCACCACCCGCAATGCCCCCGCTGAGCAGGCGCAGTTCGAAGTTCCGGCCCAGCGCTGGGCCGATATTTCCGACGCGCACCACGGATTCAGCCTGCTTAACGACTGCAAGTATGGCTACGACGCCAAAGGCAACGTGCTCCGCCTCTCGCTGTTGCGCTCGCCCGAGTGGCCCGACCCTCACGCCGATGAAGGCCCCCACGAGTTCACTTACTCGCTCTATCCGCATCGCGGCACGTGGCGTGACGCTTTCACGGTCCAGCGGGGCTACGAACTCAACTACAAACTCATCGCCATGCAGACCGCCAAACACTCAGGCTCTCTCGGACCAATACTCTCGTACATCCAAACTGCCCCCAACATCGTCGTCACCGCGCTGAAAAAAGCCGAGGACGACGACGCGCTCATCCTCCGCTATTACGAATGGGCGGGCATAGACGAACAAGCCAGGCTGCAACTTCCGCCCGGAGCCCAATCAGCCGTCGAAACCGATCTCATGGAGAGGCCCATCGCCGACCTTCCCGTAAGAAATGGCGGTGTCGAGTTGCGCACCAAGCCCTACGAGATCAAAACGATCAAGATACGGTTCGCATTACCGCCGTCTTCTGCGGCAGGCGCAGCGCCCACAAAACCTGCCACAAACCGCGCAGTTGCAAACCAATGATGACTTCAGCGCTGCATCAAGTCCATGTTGTTGGGGAGCGCCGCACCTCAGCGCGGCGAGAAGTTCGTTTTTGGGTGGCGCAGCGCTTCAGCGCTGCGATCAGTTCCTGTTACGCTTCCGGGCTTTAGCCCCTGAGGTACTTTGTGCAATCTTGTCCGCATTCTGCTAGAGGACTCAAAATGCCACTTGCCCTTCGCCCCATCGCCCTCACCCTGCTCATCACGGCAGCCTCATTCTCCCAAGCCCAGAACCTCCCAAAAGCTCCGCACGCCCAAGTATTCACCCTCACCCCTCAGCCCGGCCCTTTCACCGAGCCCAGCATTGCCGTGAACCCCGCCAACCCGCAGCAGGTGGTCGGCGTCTTCCAGGACAACGTCCACGCCTCCTACTCGCTCGACGCAGGCCACACCTGGCAACCCGCCGAAGGCGTCGAGCCCAAAAACTACCGCGTCTCCGGCGACGTCTCCGTCACCTTCGACAATCAGGGTCACGCCTTCCTCTGCTACATCGCCTTCGATAAGTTGGGCACGTTCAATTACTGGGCGCACGGCGCGACCCGCAACGGCATCTTCATCCGCCGCTCCCTCGACGGCGGCAAGACCTGGGAAGCCGACCACATTCCCGTCGCCGAACAGCCCTCCCAGCCCGGCATTCCCTTCGAGGACAAGCCCTACATCGTGGCCGACGCCACCACCAGCCGTTTTGCCGGCAATCTCTACGTCGGCTGGACACGCTGGACCATCACCGGCTCCGAGATCCAGCTCTCCCGTTCCACCGACCACGGCAAGACTTGGTCGCAGCCCGTCGAAATTGACGCACATCCTGGACTCCCTCGCGACGACAACGGAGCCGCCGAAGGCTTCTCCGGCGTGGTTGCCCCCGACGGCACGCTCTACGCCATCTGGAGTCAGGACGACTGGATCATGCTCACCTCCTCGCGCGACGGCGGCAAGACGTTCTCCCGCGCCCGGCCCATCCTGCACACCGCGCCCATAATGTTCGCCGTGCAAACCCTCGAACGCGCCAACGGATTCCCCGAGATTGCCATCGATCCCAAGACCAAGCGCCTCTACGTCGCCTGGAGCGACTACCGCAACGGCGATCTGGATATCTTCCTCGCCTCGTCCGACAATGGCGGCAAGCGCTGGAGCGCGCCTGTTCGCGTCAACAACGACCCCGTCCACAACGGTGCAGAGCAATTCTTCCAGTGGCTCGCCGTGGATCCCACCGACGGCTCCATTGACGTTCTCTTCTACGACCGATACGACCGACGCGGCGATCCGCAAAACCAGAAGCAGATCGTCGTCCTCGCCCGCTCTACCGACGCCGCTCGCACCTTCAACAACTACGCCTGGACCGACACTCCGTTCGAAGCCAGCAGAGTCTTCTTCGGCGACTACACCGGCCTCGCCGCCTACGGCGGCCGCGTCTACGGCATCTGGATGGAGAAACCCGCCCCCACCCCCGAACCCGCGGCCAACGCCAAGGATGAGAAGGGCAAGGTTGAAGACAAAGATACAGACAAAGACAGGGACAACAAAGAGAAGCCAGAAGCTGCAAAGCCGCAGCCCAAAGGCACAATCGTGAAGCTCGGTACCGCCGATTTCACCAAGTAATGTAGGAACAGCAGCCTCGGCTCATGTAGGGAGAGGGCCACCCAAGCCTCATGTGGGCACAGCCGCCCTCGGCTGATGTGTGAACAGGATTATGTGGGGACAGCCGCCCTCGGCTGTCCGTCGAGCGCAGCTCGACGTTCGGTGCCCCGTGTTCCCCTCCCCCAAAAGCCCTTTTGTACAATAACCTCGTGCCGGAACCCACCTCGCCCCTGATCTCCACGCTGGCCAAAGCCTCGCTGTTCTCGGAGTTAGCGAAACCCGAGTTGGCATTCCTGGCTCGGCACGCCGTCCGTCGTCACTTTTCCGCCGGCCAAACCGTTTTCAGCGAAGGCGAGCCCTGCTCCGGCCTCTATGTCGTCGAGTTGGGCCACATCCGCATTTTCAAAAGCTCCGCCGCAGGCCGCGAGCAGGTGCTCAGCATCGAAGGCCCTGGAGGCTCCGTGGCCGAGTTACCCGTCTTCGACGGCGGACCCTATCCCGCCTCGGTCACGGCCCTTGACGACGCTACTTTGCTCTTCATCAGCAAACAGGACTTTCACGCCCTCTGCCTCGCCCATCCCCAGGTCGCTCTGAAAGTCCTGAAGGTGGTAGGGGCCCGCCTGCGCAAGCTGGTCGGCATCGTGGAAGAACTGTCTTTCACCACCGTCCGCCATCGCCTCGCCGCTTATCTTTTGCGCCTGGCGCAAGAGGGCAAGCACTCTGCCGAAGGTGTGGAAATTCTCTTGCCCGCCAGCAATCAGGAGCTGGCCTCGCAGATCGGCACCGTCCGCGAGCTCGTCTCCCGCAATCTTTCCCGCCTGCAGTCGGAAGGCGTGCTCAAGCTCGACGGCCGCTCCGTCACTGTCCGCAACCTGAAAGCTCTCGAAGCCGAAGTCACCGCCGCCGAATAGCCCCCTGGCATTCCCCTAGCTGTGACAAAAGTCATCGGCATGCCTCCGCCTCTCCGCTAACCTTCAGCAATAAGCCGCCGCCGCGAAGCCGGCGCAAGGAGATTGCGATGCCCCTGACCACCGAAAAAACCGTTCGCGAACTAGCCCTGGAAAACTCCGCCGCAACGCGCGTCTTCGAAAAGCTCGGCATTGATTACTGCTGCGGCGGCAACCAGACTCTGGAGCAGGCTTGTCGCGCCGCCAATCTGCCCATGGAGCAGGTGCTCGATTCGCTCGAAGCCGCGCAGCGCGCGCCCCAGCCGGGCGCCAATGACAATGACAATGACCGCGACTGGCGCCGCGAATCCTTGACCGACCTGATCGCCCACATCACCCGCACGCATCACAAGTTCGTGCGCGAAGAAATCGCCCGCCTCGGCCCGCTTTTTCAGAAAGTCTGCGGCGTCCATGGCAAGAACCACCCGGAACTCCCCCGCATGCAGGCCACCTTCGCCGATCTCGCCCAGGAACTAACCATGCACCTGATGAAGGAAGAGATGGTTTTGTTTCCCTACGTGATTCGCATGGAAGAGGCCGTCATTCAGAAGGAACCCGTCCTGCCGCCGCCTTTCGGAACCGTTCAGAATCCCGTATCCATGATGATGCACGAGCACGATTCCGCCGGGATCGCGCTGCGCGTCCTGCGCCAGGCCAGCACCGGGTACACGCCTCCGCCCGAAGCCTGCGCCAGCTATCAAGCTCTCTATCGCGCCCTGGCCGAATTCGAAGCCGATCTGCACCAGCACATCCATCTCGAAAACAACATCCTGTTTCCCCGCGCCATCGAAATGGAGGGCCGCCACTAGCAGGGACTATCGCCCGCATTCAGGGCTACCACCCCACTACCACTTGCTGCACCGTTTGCGATTTGCTGTTGTCAAAGTCCGCGTCACCGGGATACACCGCGGTGATCGAGTTGGCTGCCCCCCAGGGATTCGAACCCCGATATGCTGATCCAGACTATCTAAAGCCAGCAAGTTCCCCACTGATCCAAGAAACCGATAGCAAGCAGCGATAATTCGCATACGGCGGCATCAAGACAACCATTGACGACCCTAACCTGCTGATTTACAGTACCGAAAGTGGGTAGAGGAATGTCTTCCTAATGTCGCCACTGGCATCCAACGCGAACCGGGTTTTAGGCGAGGTACGACTGCGTCTGCTCGCCCTTAGCGTGGCCATTCTTGGCCTGGTGCTTGCACCCCTGGGACGTACCGGATGATCTAGCCATAAAACAGATATCGTTTCAAAAAGGGCCATCATCCACGAGCGATGATGGCCCTTTCAGTTTTCTGGATTGGGAGGAGCCACTTGTCGAAAACAGGGCAGGTAATCGTATTTGACACTACGCTACGCGACGGGGAGCAGTCTCCGGGCTGCAGTATGACTGCGGATGAGAAGCTGCGCATGGCGCGGCAACTCGACTGCCTGGGTGTGGATGTGATCGAGGCTGGATTCCCAGTTTCTTCGGAGGGCGATTTTCAATCCGTGCAGCTGGTAGCGCGTGAGATTCGCCGGCCCGCAATTGCCGCCCTGGCTCGCAGCTGTCCCGCCGACATCGAGCGAGCCTGGCACGCGGTCAAGGCAGCCGCCCACCCCCGCATCCATACCTTCCTGGCCACATCTGACATTCACTTGCAACACAAGCTCAAGCTTTCCCGCCGCGAGTGCCTGGAACAGGCGCGTGACGCCGTGCGTTTCGCCAGGTCTCTCTGCGCAGACGTGGAATTCTCGCCGGAGGATGCTACCCGCTCGGATCCGGAGTTCCTGTGCCATGTGCTCGCCGCGGTAGTCGAGGCGGGCGCGACTACCGTCAATATTCCTGATACCGTCGGGTACGCAGTCCCCTCCGAGTTCGCCGAACTGATTCAGACCGTCCGGCGGAAAGTGCACGGTATCGAACAGATAACCATTTCGGTGCACTGCCACGACGATCTGGGCCTTGCGGTGGCAAACTCCCTGGCTGCGGTGAGTGCCGGAGCACGGCAAGTGGAATGCACAATCAACGGCATCGGAGAACGGGCAGGCAACGCCTCGCTGGAGGAATTTGTGATGGCCATGCGCGTCCGCCCTGACCGCTACTCGTTTCGCACGGCCATTGTCAGCGAACAGCTTTTCCCAGCGAGCCAGTTGTTGACCGAAATCACCCGAGTGCCAGTGCAGCCCAACAAGGCCATCATCGGCCGCAACGCCTTCGCGCATGAAGCGGGCATCCACCAGGATGGCATGATCAAGAACCCGTTAACCTACGAGATTATGACTCCGCAATCCGTGGGAGTTCCCTGCACGCGGTTCGTCCTGGGCAAACATTCTGGGCGACATGCGCTCGGGCTTTGCTGCGAAAAGCTGGGGTTCCGTCTGGACCGGCACGATCTCGATCACATCTACCGTCATTTCCTTGCGCTGGCCGATACCGCGAAAACCGTGGAGGATAGCCACATCCTGGAACTCTTTAGAGAGATGCAGAAGGAGCGATCCTGCCCGGGCGGCGCTGCGGAATCGCCACACCATTCCGTGTTCGCCGCCGGCAACACCGTTGACGATTCCCATCGCGGTATCACCCCCATCCTGCATCTTTCAAAGGCCGGCGACGGGAACGGCACGGTGCCGTCCGTGGTGATGGGTACGCACGAAAACGAGCAGCAGGAAGATTATCTGTGGGGAGTATGATGCCGGGCGCATCCGGCAGAGATATAGTCGCACTAACTGGAGGGGAGCACCTCATTTTCGCGGCTAGGCGGGCACCCCAAGCAAGCGGCAGCAGTCAGAGGAACCTGGAACCATGATGAAAACTGGAGCACAGATTCTGTGGGAGTGCGTGGAACGCGAAGGCGTGACCCACGTCTTCGGATATCCCGGCGGCGCTATCCTGCCCGCTTACGATGCCCTGAAGCACAGCAAGATCCATCACGTGCTGGTCCGGCATGAGCAGGGCGCCACGCACATGGCGGATGGGTACGCGCGGGCCAGTGGGCAAGTGGGAG
Organism: Candidatus Sulfotelmatobacter sp.; assembly: GCA_035266345.1. Lineage (GTDB taxonomy): Bacteria > Acidobacteriota > Terriglobia > Terriglobales > Acidobacteriaceae > Sulfotelmatobacter. The sequence goes on along the minus strand of DATFNP010000089.1, from coordinate 128,191 downwards.
TCGCCGTGGCGACTTCCGGTCCTGGAGCCACCAACATGGTGACCGGCATTGCCACCGCCATGCTGGACTCTTCCCCGATCGTTTGCATCACCGGTCAAGTGGGCAGCAAGCTGATCGGCTCCGACGCCTTCCAGGAGACTGACATTACAGGTATCACTCTGCCCATCACCAAGCACAATTATCTGGTGACGCACGCCGATGAACTGGCGCGCACGATGCGCGAGGCATTCTATGTAGCCCGTTCCGGCCGGCCCGGCCCGGTTCTCATTGATATAACCAAGGATGCGCAACAGTCCTCGTGCGAATTCGATTGGGAAGCCGCCAAACCGCAATTGCCAGGGTATCGTCCCGATCTCTCTCCCGACCAAAAGGAATACGAAAAAGCGCTGGAGTTGATCCACAGCTCCAAACGGCCGGTGATCCTCCTGGGCCACGGCGTGATCGTTTCTGGTGCAATGCGTGAAGTGCGCGATTTGGCTGAGCGTGGCGGCATCCCGGTGGCCCTGACTCTGCTGGGCCTGGGCGCGCTTCCCGCTTCTCATCCCCTCAACCTGGGCATGATGGGAATGCACGGCGAAGCCTGGGTGAACCACACCATTCAGGAAGCTGACCTACTCATCGCGCTCGGCATGCGCTTCGATGATCGCGTCACCGGAAGTCTGAAAACCTATGCGACTAATGCCAAGAAGATTCATGTGGAGATCGATCCGGCCGAGATCAACAAGAACGTGAAAGTTGATGTGGCGCTGGTGGGAGATCTGCGCGAGGTCCTGAATGCAATGCTGCCGGCAATCGAATCCATTGATCGCAGTGAGTGGCTGGATTTTATTGACCGGCTCAAAGGCGACTCCGCTGTCCGTGACATTCAGAACCTGCCGGACAGCGGCCACCTCTACGCCGCGCATGTCATCAATGACCTCTGGCGGGAGGCGCGAGGCAGCAATACTGTGGTGGTGACCGACGTGGGCCAGCACCAGATGTGGGAGGCGCAATACTACAAGCACGAGGAACCGCGTTCGCTGATCACCTCCGGAGGCTTGGGCACGATGGGATTCGCCCTGCCCGCCGCGATCGGAGCCAAGGTTGCGCGCCCCGAGGCCGAGGTCTGGGTCGTTGTCGGAGACGGCGGCTTTCAGATGACGATGTGCGAACTCGCTACCATGGTGCAGGAGAAACTCAAGATCAACATTGCGATCATCAATAACGGCTTTCTTGGGATGGTGCGCCAGTGGCAGGAATTCTTCTACGAACGCAACTACCAGGCCACACCGCTGCTGAACCCGGATTTTGCCAAGGTTGCCGAAGCCTACGGCATTCGAAATGCGACCGTAACTGAGCGTTCTCAGGTCGTACCCGCCGTGCAAATGGCCCGCCAGCACCAGGGACCAGTGCTGATCAATTTCAAAGTGGAGCAGGAAGACACCGTTTATCCCATGGTTGCAGCCGGGGCCGCCTTGCATGAGATGATCCGGCGCCCTAGTCCAATTGTGGAGACCGCTGCCGACGAATAGCCGCCGGTGAAGAACTTAAAGATGACTAACCCAATATGCTGAACACATTCGTGGTGTACGTGGAAAACAAGCCGGGCGTGCTGACGCGCGTGGCATCGTTGTTTCGCCGCCGCGCCTTCAATATTGACTCGCTCACCGTCGGCCGCACGGAAAAGCCGGAAGTGTCGCGCATGACGATCACCGTTGACGCCGATAGGGACCAGGCGCGGCGGATCGAGGCTAACCTCTACAAACTGGTGAACGTGTTGCTGGTGGAAAACATCACAACCGTGCCGGCGATTGTGCGCGATCTGGCCATGATCAAGGTGGCGGCCACCCATGAGGCGCGCTCCCACGTCCTGGAGTTGGCCGGTGTTTTCCGTGCGCGCGTGGTGGACGTTGCACCCGAGTCCCTGATCATCGAAATCACCGGTGGCGAAGACAAAATTGACGGGCTGCTCGAAGTGCTCCGTCCTTACGGTGTCCTGGAAATGGTGCGCACCGGGATCGTCGCCATGCGCCGCGGGAACAAACCCTCCTCGGCGCTGTCAACGTCGGAAACGCTGGAGCAACCGGAGGTTGATGACGATCTCTCGCAGTCAGTGTAGCGTCCCGGTGTAGCGCTCGAGGAACGGCCCGTCGCGCCAGAAAACTCTCTCTTCAATGTCGGTCGCTATGACGGAAACTGCAAAGCTGGTGCAGTTGAAGCCTCAAACGATAGAGGCCTTTGAGGCCTATATTCGCGAGGCTGAAGCAGCCATGGATCTGGCTCTACGCGCCGACGCTCCGTTCCTGTGGTCTGACTTGGGGTCGGAGAGAACCCAGCAGGTCCGCGAAGGACGCGTCGTCGCACAATTCTGGGCCGGCCAAGGGCCGGTAAAGGTGCCCAATGGTCTGATCCATGACTGGATCGGCGCCGCCCTGATTCCTGGCACGACCATCGAAGCAACGCTGGCTCTGGTTCAGGACTACGATAATCACAAGAATATCTACAAACCCGACGTGGTTGCCTCAAGGCTGATAAGCCGTCACGACAACGATTTCCAAGTCCACCTGCGGCTCCTCAAGAAGAAAATCGTCACGGTAGTCCTCAATACCGATCATGAGGTGCATTACCGTTCTCTGGACCGATCGCGCTGGATTTGTCGCTCGTACACGACTCGCATCGCAGAGGTGGAAGACGCCGGAAGTCCGAAGGAGAGAATTCTTCCGCCCGACACAGGGCATGGCTTCCTGTGGCGCTTGTATTCCTACTGGCGATTCCAGGAACGCGACGATGGAGTGTACCTTGAATGTCGAGCGATCTCGCTGACGCGCGACGTGCCGTTTGGGCTGGGATGGGCTATCGAACCGATCCTCCAGAAACTCCCAAAAGAGTCCCTGATCCACACTCTGGAAGCTACGCGCCAAGCGCTCGCCCGGGCTAGATAATTCCGTTGTTCCGAAGTCCAGTTCGCCCGTCGCGGGCTCGTCACTCCGCGTGGCTCCTTGTGATTCCCCTCACTCGACGGCGATGATGTGTGACGCCAGTCACAACACCAAGTGACAGGCGTTGCTGACCGGACCCACCTCTGGGGTTCTACTTTGGGAACGAGGTTGAGGTCACATGCCCTCCGAAACCCAAGTAGTTACCACACTTGAGGTTTTTCTTACCCGCCTGCACGAATCCCACGAACTCTCAGTCTATGAGGCCATCGAGAGACTGGTTCAGGCGGCAGAAGCGGCAGGGTTTGAGAGTGACGCTCTCCTCCGAATGCTCGATCAAGGCAAGACCTTCGAGGAGTTGCTCGAGCTCATCGAATCGAAAATGGAGTGTTTGCAGAAAGCAGCGTAGTCGCCGGCCAAAGGTGAGACAGCGGCAGCGAATCCACTGCATTGGGAGGCACCCATGAATGTTCAGGAATGGTCAAAGTCCAGCGTTGACTACGGCCGTAAGCTCGTGGATTCCGCAGTCGAGGGGGCGCGCACTGGAGAGGACGAATTCCTCAAAGAAGCGACGCTTGCTCCCTATCTCGGTAAGTCGGCCCGTCAGGCCCTCGCGCCCGCCGCCATTGGAGCGTGTCTGGGCGTGCTGGGTGGGTACCTGGGGAACAGGCGCCGTTCCACGGCCAGAGCTCTGGCCGGCGGTTTGCTCGGTGGAGCGATTGGTTTTGGGGCAGGCATGATTTGGAAAAACCGGGAATTCACCGCCAGTGTCGTTTCCGGCGCTTGGAAAAGTATCAGCAAGACCCGGGATGAACACTGGTTCGAGAAGAATCCCATCGACTATGCGTAGTAACGGACGCGTGAACCAGAGAACGTTCTGGCCCAGTTCATCGTCGCGTACATGACGCAGTTTCGGGAAGTAGGCTGTGGTAGGCACCTATTCATCTGCGCAGATCGCAGACTGGCTGGTCTCCGGTCGCAATCTGTTTCTGACCATCCACGTATTCGGAGTCGCATGTTTCGTTTACATCGTGGCCCGGCGTCTGGTACCGCTCGTTCGAGCACAACGCGATCCTCGTTTTGATCAGCCACTAGCACGCCTGGGAAGAGTCCTGAAGTTCTGGCTGGGACAGTGGAAGCATCCACGCTACAACTTCGCTGGCATCCTCCACATTCTCATCTTTGCCGGATTCATTCTTCTGGCGGCTCGCGCTTTCACGGTACTGATCGTCGGGGTTTCCGAAACTTTCGTGATGCCGGGCCTTTCAGGAAAGTCCGGCCACATCTACAACATTGTTACGGACTATGCCGCCACGATCGTCTTCCTCTGCATGGTGGTTGCCGCGATTCGAAGGTTGGTGTTCAAGCCCTCCCGGTACGCGGTGCCTGCAAAGTATGGCAAGGGCCACACCGCCGACGCTGTATTTCTTCTCGGGCTGATTGCCCTTCTGATGGTGGCCGACAGCCTCTTTGCCGCCAGCGATGCCGCCGGCCACGCCCAGCGGGGCCAGCCCGCTGAGACGCTGGCGGTGCTATCCCTGCCGTGGCTTCTCCAAGTCGTGACTGGCTCCATGCCAATGGCCACACTATGGATCCTCAACGTCACCGCATATCTCGTCCACGAGGTAACCTTTTACTTCCTGCTCTGCTATCGGCCCTTTGGAATCCAGTTCCACGTGGAAACGTCGCTGTTCAGCATTTACTTCTCCAAGCTAGAGCGGGGGACTCTCAAGCCGGTGCGATGGGGCGTTCCCGACGAGCATCTGGACCAGGTGAAATCTTTCGGGGTGAAGAAGTTCGAGGACTTTACCTGGAAGCACATGCTCGACTTCTATTCCTGCGCCGATTGCGGGCGCTGCGCCGACAATTGTCCGGCCAATGCCGCGGGACGGCCGTTGTCGCCTCGGTTTATCACCATCAAGGCCAGAGACTACGCGTTCCAGCATTATCCCGTGCTCGGCAGGGCGGACAATAGCAACCCGCTGATCGGGACAATCTATTCCGATGACGAAATCTGGTCCTGCACCACTTGCGGCGCATGTGAAGAGGAATGCCCGCTTCTGGTCGAGTACATTGACAAGATCGTTGATCTGAGGCGGGGCATGATTGATGACGGGAATGTCCCCCAGTCTCTGCAAAAGCCGCTGAAAGCTCTGGAGAGTCGCGGCAATCCTTACGGCAAGCTGGAGAAGAAGAAGGCCGACTGGGTGAAGTCTCCTGAACTGCGACAGACCGGCCCGGTCAAGGTGCTCGACGGCAAGAACGGCGCCGACACCCTGTATTTCGTGGACAGCATCACTTCCTACGATGACCGGATGCAGTCCATCGGACGGTCAACGGCCAGAATACTCAGCCATGTCGGAGAAGACTTTGGAATCCTGGGCGCGGCGGAGAAGGACAGCGGTCACGAAGTGCGCCGGTTCGGCGAAGAGACGCTCTTCCTGGCCCTGCGCGATCACAACACCGATGCCATCAAAGCCTCGGGAGTGCAGCGCATTGTCACAGCCGACCCCCATGCCTACAACGCCCTGAAGCATGACTACAAAGACGTGCCGCCCGTCGAGCACATCAGCCAGGTCATCGCCAGAGAAGTGAAGGCCGGCAACATCGAGTTCAGCCCGGTTGAAAACGAAGCCAACGTGTACGCCTACCACGACCCCTGTTATCTCGGACGCCACAACCAGATTTACGACGACCCACGCGACGTGCTCGATGCCATCCCGGGGCTGAAGAGAGTGGAGATGAAAAGGTCGCGAGACCGGTCATTCTGCTGCGGTGGCGGCGGACTCATGCTGTTCTACGAACCCAAAGAAGAGCAAAGGATGGGCGTGCTCCGAGTGCGCATGGCCGCGGACGCAGGGGCGAACGTGATCGTGACCGCCTGCCCGTTCTGCATGGTGAATATCGAAGATGCGATCAAGGTGGCGGGCATGGAAGGCAAAATGTCCGCGATTGACCTGACAGAACTGGTGGACCAGCACCTGGTTCGCGAAGGATGCATTCGCGCAGTCTGCACAGGGGAAGAGAAATTGCAAACTGCAACGTGTGGAGGTTGAACATGGAAATCCTGGTCTGTGCACGAAGAGTGCCCGACACTTCGGAGAACGAGATCGAAATCAATGCCGCCGGAAACGACATAGAGCGAGACGAACTGGTGTATTCGATGAATGAGCCGGACAACTACGCAGTCGAAGAAGCTCTCCAGATCCGCGATCGGGTCGGAGGCAACGTGACCGTTGTGACAGTAGGCGGCGAAGACGACGAAGAGATCCTGCGCCGCGAACTGGCTATGGGTGCGAATCGGGCGGTGCTGATCTCCGACGATGTTTTCAGTGGATCCGACGGCCGGGGCATCGCGGCTGTGCTCGCGGCCTTCGTGCGGCAAGGTCATTACGACTTGATTCTGACCGGGGTCCAGGCCGAGGAGGGCGCCGCCCAGGTCGGTGGGATGCTGGCAGCCCTGCTCGACTATCCCTTCGCTTCCCTGGTGAATTCCATCGTCGTGGAAGACGGGAAGCTAAGAGTGAGCCGCGAGATCGAAAGTGGCAATCGGGAGATCAACGAGATCGAGCTGCCCTGCGTCCTTTCCATTCAAACCGGCATTAATGAGCCGCGGTACGTCGGAATGCGCGGCATTCGCCAGGTGGCTTCTCTCCCCATCCCGACCTTGGGAGCCTCGGACGTCGGCGTTGACCAAGCCGCCGTTGGCGGAAAGGCTGCCAGGGCAAAGCGAGTGGACTATTTCATTCCCGCATTGAGCAAGGGAGCGCTAATCCTCCACCGGAGCCGCGAAGAGAACGCCGCCCAAGTTCTTGAGTTAGTGGCAGCGAAGGGAGGGCTGAAATAATGGCTCGCATTTTTGCCTACATCGTGCACCGGGGAGGCGCGGCCGACGATTCCGCCGCCGAACTTCTGGCCGCTGCAAGAAACATTGACAGCACAGTGTCGCCCATTGCGATTGTTGTGGGCTGGGGAGCGGATCTCGATGCCGCATGCGACTCGCTCCGCGCCTCCTATAGCGAGATTTGGAAGATCGCAAACGAAGCCCTCGCCTATCCCAACGCCGAACTGGTCCGGCAGGCGCTGGTGAGCGTTCTGCTGCCCAACAGTATTTTGCTGGTTCCGCACGATCATTTCGGAATTGATCTTTCGCCGGGACTTTCCATCAAGCTGAATTCCGCTTTTGCCCCTGACGTCGTGGGCATCGATGGCGTCGAGGGCGACTTCCTTAAAATTGTCCGCCAGGAATTCGGCGGGCAGGTGAGCGCGCATGTTCGCTGCGACATTTCTTCAGGTACGGTGATCAACATCCGCCCGGGCGCGTTCAAACCAGGGCCGAGCGCCTCCGGTTCGGGTGTGGTCGTTGACAAGTCATCCGCTGTCGGCGCTCTTGAGGCTCGACGCCACTACGTTGAAACCATCGTCGCCGAGGCGGGTGATGTAGATATCACCAAGCACAACGTCCTGGTCTCGATTGGCCGAGGCATTCAGGAGAAAGAGAACGTGACTCTCGCCGAGGAACTCGCCGAGGTTCTGGGCGCGGCGGTGAGTTGCTCACGACCTGTCGTGGATGCCAAGTGGATGGAGAAATCCCGCCAGGTCGGCTCGTCGGGAAAAACGGTGAAGCCCAAGGTTTATCTGGCATTCGGCATCAGTGGAGCATTCCAGCACCTGGCTGGCATCAAAGGAAATCCGTTCCTCATCGCCATCAACAAGAACCCCAAGGCCCCCATCTTTCAGGTGGCTGATGTCGGAATTGTAGACGACGTTCTGGAGTTCTTGCCCATGCTGACCGACAAAGTCCGCGAAATGCGTGGTACTTCCGCGAAGTGAGGTTGCCCCCATGCTTGCATACAAGACGCTGAAACTGAGCCTGAAGTCTCTCAAGGAGTTTGCCAGGAAGCGCCTTCCCGACGCAACACTGATTGAGCTGGACGAGCGCGATGAATGCCCGATCGAGATCGTGCGCGACATGTGCAGTCCTGACAAGCTCGGCATTCAATTGTTGTTCATTCCCGAAGAGTTCGGCGGCATGGGCGGAGGCACGTTCGACGTCTATTGCATTTGCGAAGAGATGGCGCGCATTGATCTAGGGATTGCAACCTCCGTGCTGGCTACTTTTCTGGGCAGCGATCCCATCACCGTGGGCGCGACTCCAGAGCAGAAGAAGCTCTGGCTGAGCCGCATCGCGGACCAAGGATTGTTGTTCGCCTATGGCGCCACGGAACCGGAAGCGGGCAGCGACCTGGGCGCCCTGCGCACCACCGCGGACCCCGTCACACAGGAAGGCCGTGTCGTCGGCTACAAGATTAACGGCAACAAACAATGGATCAGCAACGGCGGAGTGGCCGGTGCTTATACGGTTTTGGCCAACACGCCCAGCGGTCCGAGTTGGTTCATCGTCGAAAAGGACGCCAACGGTTTCACGCATGACGAACCGGAGGACAAGCACGGCATCCGCCTTAGCAACACTGCGGCGCTCGCCTTTAATGATGTTTATGTTGACGCTGACCGGCTCGTCGGAGGCGTCGAAGGCCAGGGACTGATTCAGGCGCAGGCTGTGTTCGGTTACACCCGCCTGATGGTCGCCGCATTTGGCCTAGGGGCGGGATGGGCCGCGCTGGATCGCGCGATCCCGTATTCGACCAAGCGCATTCAGGCCGGCGCACCACTGTCGGAGAAGCAGGGATACACGCACAAGCTGATTGTCCCGCACGTAGCGCGCCTGGAAGCTGCCCGCGCCTACATCGAAGAAACTGCGGAACGAATCGACGCTGGCGAAGGCAGCCTGAACACCGAAGGCGCCATCGCGAAATACATGGCCACCGAGGCCGGAAACCAGGCTGCCGACGCCAGCATCCAGGCGCTCGGTGGCTACGGGTACACGCACGAATACTTGGTGGAAAAGATCAGCCGCGACGTGCGCATCACCACGATTTACGAAGGTACGTCCGAGATCATGGAAATGACCATCAGCCGCGATCGCTGGCAGCTTCACCTGAAGACGCGCGGCCAGCATTATCACGAGCGGGCTCGCGAGTTGGAGGCGCTGCACGCGCGCCATCCGAATGTTGGAGCGAATATTGCTGCACTGGCTCATCACGCCCTGGCCGAAGTTCTGGAGAAAGCGCGCATCGCCCGCCTGACACGCTATCAGCACATTCTTCTGCGCCTGGGTGAGTGGATCGCCTATGCCGAGAGCGCCGGCAGCCTGGCTCGTCGCGCTGCCCGCCTTGCGGAAGGAAAGCTCAACGAAAAAGCGAACCGGCGCTTTGACGCGACGGCCCTGGCGGCGTTAAGCCGGGCTTTCGCGCGCGAAGCAGCGCTCCAGGTCGCGGAGGAAGGCTTGCGCTGGGTTTGCGGAGCCGGGGGCGTGAGCGATGCCGAAATGCCGGCTTTTGAAGCGAGTTTGCAGTTGCCCGCCGTTCACCGCGCGCAGGCGGGCTTGATCTCTGACATGGATTACATAGCCGACGTCCTCTACGCCCGCGTGGCGAAGCCTGCTGTCGCCGCCTAGGCATTCGAAACGCCCGGCTATCTTGCACACGCAGCCGCCAGTCCGGCTGCGTAGGAGCGTCATCATGGAAGACACAGCCTATCGAGCCATCGCGATTGTAGGAGCGGGAGCCATTCTGCCCGACGCTGCCAACGTCGCCGCTTTCTGGGAAAACGTGAAAAGCGGCCGATACAGCATCACCGACGTTGCGCCGGACCGTTGGAACCCAGCTTTTTATTACGATCCCGATCCCAGCGCTCCAGACAAGACCTACTCGAAAATCGGCGGCTGGGTGCGTGACTACCCGTGGGACCCGATGAAGTGGCACTTTCCCATTCCGCCGCGCGTCACCGACGCCATGGACCAGGCGCAGAAATGGGCCATCGCGGCCACACGCGAAACCTTGGAAGATTACGGTTACCCAAAGCGGCCGCTCGACCCCGACCGGGTCGCGGTAATTCTGGGCAACGCCATGGCAGGAGAAAAACACTATCTCACCGCGCTGCGCGTGCAATTTCCGGAATACGCGCATGAATTGGCTGAGATCGCCGGCTTTGCTGCCCTGCCCGAAGCGATCCGCCGTGACATTACACGCGAATTGCACGATAGGATCGGCAAGCGCCTCCCCGAAATCACAGAAGACAGCATGCCCGGCGAACTGGCCAACTGCATTGCCGGCCGCATCGCCAACATCTACAACTTTCACGGACCGAACTTCGTGTGCGATGCGGCCTGCGCCTCCGCCATGGCGGCCATGAGCGCTGCCGCGGAGGGACTGGTCGCGAACGATTTCGACGCGGTGATCACGGGCGGCATTGACCGCAACATGGGAATCCAGACCTTCGTCAAGTTCTGTAAGATCGGCGCTCTCTCGGCAACTGGCACCCGTCCGTATGCCGAGGGCGCCGACGGCTTCGTCATGGGCGAGGGCGCTGCGATCTTCCTGCTGAAGCGCCTGGCAGACGCCGAACGCGACGGGGACAAGATCTACGCCGTGCTCCGCGGCATCGGCGCGTCCAGCGACGGCAAAGGGAAAGGCATCACCGCGCCCAATCCCATCGGTCAGAAATTCTGCCTGGAGCGCGCCTGGCAGAACGCCGGTCTATCGCCGGCTACTGCAACTTTGATCGAGGGCCACGGCACTTCCACCCGCGTGGGCGATGTGGTCGAAGCGCAAAGCCTGGCTGATGTGCTCAAGAGCCATCATCTTCCAGTCCACTCGGTGGCGCTGGGTTCGGTCAAGTCAAACATCGGTCATCTCAAAGGAGCAGCCGGAGCAGCCGGTCTGCTGAAGACGACGCTCGCGCTGCGGGATAAGGTACTGCCACCCAGCGTGCATTGCGAACATCCCAGTCCCGATATTGACTTTGCCCACTCGCCACTTTACGTCAACACCCAACTGAAGCCGTGGACGGTCCCGTCCGACGTTCCGCGGCGCGCCGGCGTGAGTGCCTTCGGTTTTGGCGGCACCAACTTTCATCTCGTGCTCGAAGAGCACATTCCCCATCGGCTGACCGGAAATGGAAAACGGTCCGTCGCTGTCGGCACGCTTCCGCAAACTGCGATCAATGAGGTAGTCATGAACGCGAAACAACTCCCCACCCTCCCCGTGCTCTCGGCCGTGCCGTCCGCGTACAAGGCTCCCTTGCGCGGTGCCTTCCTGGTTGGTGCTGCCTCAGAGGCCGAACTGGCCGACCGCCTGCGTGCCGTGTTGCAGGATGCTAAAGCCGGCCGTTCTCCTGCGCCGGCAGCGCCAGCCGAAGCCGACCTGCGCGCTCCCATGCGCATTGCGCTTGACTACGCCGACGCCTCCGACTTGGCTGATAAGTCAGCGAAGACGATCAGAGCCCTCGCGGCCAATCAGCCCGCCGTGTGGAAGGCTCTGCGTGCACAAGGCATCTTTCGCGGACAAGGTCCGGCGCCCAAGGTTGCGTTCCTCTACACGGGGCAGGGCTCGCAGTACGTGAACATGCTGCGGCCACTGTACACGGCGGAACCGATTGTCGCCGAGACTTTCGCGCAAGCCGATCGGGTGATGGCTCCGCTACTGGGCAAGCCCCTCACCGACTTTGTTTTCGTGGACCAGGCCGATCCCGCCGCCGTCGCCAAGGCTGATGAAGACTTGCGTCAGACCGCCATTACTCAGCCCGCCGTGCTGGCCATTGATCTCGCATTGACCCGCCTGTTGGCCGCTTACGGCATCCAGCCGGATATGACTATGGGGCACAGCCTCGGCGAATACGGAGCCCTGGTCGCATCCGGAGCTCTGCCTTTCGAGGATGCGTTGGAAGCCGTCAGCGCCCGCGGCCGCGGCATGACCCGCGTAGCGGTGGCGGACAAGGGCAGGATGGCCGCCATATTCGCGCCGCTCAACGAGATCGAACGAATCCTGAAGTCAGTGCAGGGCTACGTGGTGATCGCCAACATCAACAGCAACCAGCAGGCAGTCATCGGCGGTGCCAGCGACGCAGTCGCACAGGCCATGGAAGTTCTCAAGAAAGCCGGCTACGAGGTCTCGGAGCTGCCGGTGAGCCACGCGTTTCACACCTCGATTGTGGCGCCAGCCAGCGAACCGCTCCGGCAGGAACTCGCGCGCCTGCGCATGGAATCTCCGCGCCTGCCCATCGTGGCCAACGTAAACGGCGAGTTCTATCCCACCGGGCCGGGCGTCGTACCTCAGATGCTGGATATCCTCGCCCGGCAAGTCGCTTCTCCCGTGCAATTCGTCAAAGGCCTGCGCACGCTGTATGACGCCGGCGCACGCATTTTCGTGGAAGTTGGTCCAAAGAAAGCTCTGCAGGGGTTCGCGGAGGATGTGCTCGGTGACCGCGGCGATGTAGTTTCGCTGTTTACCAATCATCCGAAGTTTGGCGACATCGCATCGTTTAATCAGGCTTTGTGCGGCCTCTACGCGGCGGGACTGGGGCGCGGGACCGTTGAAGTCTCCGCAGAATCCATTTCCGCGGCGCCCGTGCCGGCTAAGACGCCCGAGTTCATTGCGGTGGCTGCTCCTACCGCCAGCATTCCCGCGCCGGCAGCAACAGCAGGGAATGGCGATCGCTACGCCGAACTCGGCCATTTCTTCGCCGACGTTCTTGAGCGCGGCTGGGAGATGTATCACGGCACCGAGCGCAAGCCGACCACCCTTCCCGTCGTGATTACCGGGGCCGCTCTCGGCCTGCCCGGAACCGAACACATCTTTGATGACGGAAATCTCGCCGCCATCCTGCGCGGCGATCAGTTCATCGATCTCATCCCAGCCCGCTTCCGCCGCGCCATGCTTGACAAGCACATCACGCGCCTGGTCAAGAGCGATAACGGCGGACCTACCTTCGAAACCATTAATAACGTCGCCGACGTCATCAAGCTTGCAGGCCGCGGCGGCGCCTTCGATCTGGAAAAAGAATTCGGCATTTCCGCCGACCGCCTGGCCGCCCTCGATCGCGTTACCCAACTGGCGATTGCAGTGGGCCTCGACGCCTTGCGCGATGCCGGCATCCCGCTGGTCATGCGCTACAAGACCACCAGCAAAGGAACGCAATTGCCGGATCGCTGGGCCCTGCCAGACGCCTTGCGCGACGACACCGGCGTGATCTTCGCCTCGGCTTTCCCCGGCTACGACTCCTACGCCGATGAAATGGGGCGCTACTACACAGATCACTCCCGCCGTGAACAGTTGGGCCTGCTGGAAAGCCTGCTGGCGCGATCTACAAAATCGAATGGCGACTCCATACTCGAACAGGAGATGGAGCGGCGTTTGGAAGAGTTGCGAGACACGATCGAAAAGAATCCCTATGTCTTCGACCGGCGCTTCCTGCTCCGAGTTCTGGCGATGGGACATTCGCAGTTTGCCGAATTTATCGGCGCCCGCGGTCCCAACACCCAGATCAACTCTGCCTGTGCGAGTACGTCGCTAGCTGTGGGGCTGGCAGAAGACTGGATCCAGGCCGGGCGCTGCCGCCGCGTGATCATCATCTCGGCCGACGATGTGACTTCCGACCATTTGATTGACTGGTTTGGCGCCGGATTTCTGGCCAGCGGCGCTGCCGCCACCGACGAAGTCGTGGAAGAAGCCGCCACCCCCTTTGACCGCCGCCGTCACGGCATGATCGTGGGAATGGGCGCTGCCGGCCTCGTGGTCGAGAGCGCCGACTCTGCCCGTGAACGCGGAATTCAGGCGATCTGCGAAGTGTTGGCCACGGTCACGGCCAACAGCGCCTTCCACGGCACCCGCCTCGATGTGCAGCACATTGGCCAGATGATGGAAAATCTAGTGTCACAAGCCGAAGCTCGCCGGGGCATTTCCCGTCAGCAAATAGCGCCACATACCGTGTTTGTTTCCCACGAAACCTACACCCCCGCGCGCGGGGGCAGCGCATCGGCCGAAATTCACGCCCTGCGCCGCGTATTTGGCGACGCGGCGGATCAGATCGTCATCGCCAACACGAAGGGCTTCACTGGTCACGCCATGGCGACCGGAATCGAAGAAGTCATTGCCGTGAAGGTCCTCGAAACCGGATGCGTGCCGCCCGTCGTGAACTTCAAGGAGGTAGATCCGGAGTTGGGCACTTTGAACCTGTCCAAGGGTGGCATCTATCCCGTCGAGTATGCGTTGCGCCTGGGCGCAGGATTCGGCTCGCAGATCAGCATGACCTTACTGCGTTGGGTCGCGACCAAAGACGGCGTCCACCGCCGCCCCAATGCCCTGGGCTATGCCTATCGCATCTCCGACGACAACTGCTGGAAGACCTGGCTTAGCCGGATCGCAGGATATCCAACCGCGGATATGGAAGTCGTACACCGCACCCTGCGGGTCCGCGATCAAGCAGCCATGACCCACCCTGCCCAAGTCACGCAGAACTCCCAACCGGCACCTGCCCCTGCGCTCGCGACGAAGTCAACCGTCGCGATAAACGCAGCACCGCTGCCTCCGGCGAACCTAGTCGTAGAGTCAACGCTCGAAGCAAGAACTCCTGCATCCGCATCTCCTTTGCCACCGCGGTCCCTTGTGGCAAGCGATCCGGTTAAAGAGCGGGTACTGGCTCTGGTAGCCGAAAAGACTGGCTATCCGGTTGACATGCTCGACCTGGATCTCGATCTCGAGGCAGATTTGGGAGTTGACACGGTGAAGCAGGCGGAAGTGTTCGCCACCATCCGCGAAGCTTACGGCATCACTCGCGACGACAAAATTAGACTGCGCGACTTCCCCACGCTCGCCCACGTGATCCGCTTCGTGTACGAACGGCGATCTGATCTTCGTGCTGCGCCAGTCAGTGCCGCACCAACCAGCGCGGCGCAACCCAATGCTGCACGAGCCACAGCGCCACCACCGGCCAAGGCAGAGCCCCAGGTCAGCGCTGTCAAACCCCAACCCGCAGCGCCCTCGGTCAAGAACGACGGCGATCTCGTGAAAGAGCGCATCCTCGCGCTGATGGTCGAGAAAACCGGATACCCACAAGACATGCTGGATCTGGATCTCGACCTGGAAGCGGACCTGGGCGTTGACACAGTGAAGCAAGCCGAGATGTTCGCGTCTATTCGCGAGATCTACAACATCCCGCGTGACGAGAACCGCAAGCTGCGCGATTATCCCACCTTGGCGCATGTAATCCGGTTCGTATACGAGAAGCGGCCCGACCTGGCGGGCACAGCCGCAGCCGTATCGCCTGCGCCGGATTCATCTCTGCCAGTCTCCTTCTCGCCGGCCGCGACCGAGGTGCTCGCGTCTGCCCACACTCCAGCCGTGACTCCGGACACTACCGATGATTCCATCAGGAAGACGGTTCTGCAGATCGTGGCGGAGAAGACCGGCTATCCCGAAGACATGCTGGACCTGGATCTCGACCTGGAAGCCGACCTCGGTGTGGATACCGTTAAACAGGCCGAAATGTTCGCGGCCGTCCGAGCTACCTACAACATTCCGCGCGATGAGACTCTCAAGCTTCGCGACTTCCCCACTCTGGCTCACGTGATTCAGTTCGCGCGCGACCGGTCGGCGCGTCCGGCGCCTGCCCCAGCTTCCGTTGAACAATCGCCCCTTGATCCAACTCTTTCGGCGCCAAAGGCACATAAGCCGACCGCATCCTCGCCCCACCCCGCACCTCCGGCCCTCGCCAGTCTCGACGCTGCCAATCGCGTCCCGCGACGCGTGCCGATACCGATCCTGCGCCCACCGCTCTCCTTCTGCAAAACCACAGGTGTGAAGCTCGAGCGTGGCTCCCGGGTCATCGTCATGCCCGACCAAGGCGGCGTGGCTGAGGCGCTGACGAAACGCCTCCAGACCATGGGAGTAGAAGTACTCCGTATAGACGAGGCGGCGGATGCCAACACGCTAACTAGTCTTCTCAGGAATTGGATCGCGGCCGGTCCCGTCCATGGGGTCTACTGGCTCCCCGCGCTTGACCAAGAAGCAGACCTTCGCGAACTGGACCCTGCCGCCTGGCACGAAGCCCTGCGCGTGCGGGTGAAATCACTCTACTCGACCATGCGCGCTGTGTATGAGCACATGGCGCGTCCTGGCACATTTCTCGTGACGGCCACACGGATGGGTGGGCGCCATGGCTACGACGAGGCGGGAGCGGTGTCTCCACTCGGCGGCGCGGTGACGGGTTTTGCCAAGGCCTACAAGCGGGAACGCATGGAGAGCCTGGTCAAAGTGCTGGATTTTGAACTGCACCGCGATGCTGCCGACCTCTCGAGCCGGTTGATCGAAGAGACCCTGCGCGATCCCGGTGCGGTCGAGATCGGATACACGGCAGATCAGCGTTGGACGATCAGTCTGCTCGAAGAATCAGCCGCCGATGGCCAGCCCGGCATGGTGCTGGACAGCAATACCGTCTTTCTGATCACGGGCGCGGCTGGAAGCATCGTCTCGGCCATCACTGCCGACTTGGCCGCCGCGTCGGGCGGAACTTTCTATCTGCTCGATCTGGTGCCGCAACCCGACCCGGACAATCCTGATCTCAAGCGTTTCGTAACCGACAAAGAAAACCTGAAGCGCGACTTGTTCGCCCGCATCCAGGCCCGCGGCGAGCGCGCCACTCCCGCACTCGTCGAAAAAGAACTTGCGAACCTGGAGCGGGCGAAAGCAGCGCAAACCGCCATAGACGCCGTGCGTGCTGCGGGCGGCACGCCACATTATTTCAGCGTCAACCTTGCGGATGCGGAGGCGGTCGCCAGAGTGATCGGCCAGGTCCGCCAGCGCCACGGCCACATTGACGTACTGCTGCATGCCGCTGGTATTGAGCGGAGCCACTCCCTGCCGGATAAGGATCCACGGGAGTTTGACCTGGTGTTCGACGTCAAGAGCGACGGATTCCTCAATCTGCTGCACGCTATCGGCGATATGCCGCTCGGCGCGACGGTCGCCTTCAGTTCCATTGCCGGCCGCTTCGGCAACGTGGGCCAGACCGATTACAGTTCCGCCAACGACCTGCTCTGCAAGATCACTTCGAGCTTCCGCACCACTCGCCCCGCAACCCGCGGCATCGCAGTTGATTGGACGGCGTGGGGCGGCATCGGCATGGCCACTCGCGGCTCTATCCCGAAAGTCATGGAACTAGCCGGCATTGACATGTTGCCGCCCGAGGCAGGCATTCCGCTGATCCGCCGCGAACTCACCGCTGGGGCTACGCGCGGCGAGATTGTGATCGCCCAGCGTCTCGGCATTTTCCTGAATGAATGGGACGCGACTGGCGGGCTTGATGCGTCGGCCGCAGAGGCTGCCATGAAGTCTTCGCAAGCCACGGGACCGATGATCCGCAGAATCGTGCCGGTCAGCCTGTCCAATGGTTACACCGTCGAGGCGACTCTGGATCCGCACGATCAACCATTCCTTCATGATCATCAGATTGACGGCACTCCGGTGCTGCCCGGCGTGATGGGCATCGAGGCGTTTGCGGAAGCTGCTCTGTGCCTGCTTCCCGGATGGCATGCCGAAGCGATTGAAGACGTGAACTTCCTCGCGCCTTTCAAGTTTTATCGCAGTGAACCCCGTGCCTTGCGTATCGAAGTCCGAGTTCATCCGCAGGGAGACCAGATGTTGGCCGAGTGCCGGCTGATCGGCCATCGTTCCCTGCCCAACCAGGCCGAGCCTCAACCCACGACACATTTCACGGCACGTGTGCGCCTCGCAAAAGAGCCCGTGCAAGCGCCGGTCGCGAAGGCATTCGTTGCGCCGAGTACAAGCGGCATCAAAGCCGACGACGTTTACCGTGTTTATTTCCATGGCCCCGCATATCAGGTTGTGGACGAGGCGTGGTGGGATGGAGAGCGCGCCATTGCACTGTTCGCAAAAGCCCTGCCGCCCAATCATCATCCTTCTGAATTGCCCACGGTCATGGCGCCGCGGCTGATCGAGCTTTGTTTCCAGACCGCGGGAATTTGGGAACTGGGCGCGCAGGGCCGTATGGGCTTGCCACGGCATGTTCTCGAAGTCTCATTGCTGCGGGCGCCGAATCCGGCCGAGGACCGCCTGTTCGCCGTGGTCACGCCCGGCACCGTCCAAGGAAGCTTCGATGCGGAAGTTCTGGACACGAAAGGAAATTGTTACCTGCGTCTCGCGGGCTACCAGACGGTGGCTCTGCCCGACGGCGTTGACAAGGAACGCTTGAAGAGGTTGCAAGCCATCATGTCGGGAGAAGCCCTCTTGGCGGTCTAACTCATGCAATCCCGCTAGCCACAAATCGCCTCGTCGGTGCACTTATGCCGAACCAGTTCCAGCGCGTTGCCATCGTCAATCGGGGTGAAGCCGCCGTGCGCTTCATCCATGCGGCGCGCGAGTTCAGTCAAGAGCACGGAGTGCCGCTGCGCACCATCGCGCTCTTCACTGAGCCCGACCGTTATGCCATGTTCGTCCGCGAAGCGGACGAAGCGGTCTGTCTCGGGGCCGCCCATTTCATGGATCCAGACACGCAACATCCCAAAAGCAGCTACCTCGACTACAAGCGTCTCGAACAGACAATGGCCGCAGCGCGCGCAGATGCGGCCTGGGTAGGGTGGGGCTTTGTGGCGGAACACGCGGCGTTCGCTGATCTGTGCCACGAAATGGGAATTGTCTTCATCGGCCCAACCGGAGATGTGATGCGGCAACTAGGCGACAAGATAGCCGCGAAACGTCTTGCCGAGCAGTCGCAGATTCCTGTCGCCCCTTGGAGCGGCGGGCCGGTCGAGACTCTCGCTGACGCCGTGTCTCATGCCCAGCGTCTGGGGTTTCCTCTCCTGATCAAAGCTACGGCGGGTGGCGGCGGTCACGGGATTCGCCTCGTGCGGTCCGCGAGCCAACTGCCGGAGGCCTTTGAGCGCGCCCGCGCCGAGGCATTCAAAGCCTTCGGAGACCCAACTGTTTTTCTGGAGCACGCGGTCGAGGGCGCGCGCCACGTCGAGGTCCAAATCGTCGCCGACCACTACGGGACTACTTGGGCGGTGGGCGTGCGCGATTGTTCGATTCAGCGCCGCCATCAGAAAGTGCTGGAAGAAGCACCCTCCCCCGCGCTTTCTCCGCAGCAGGATCAGTACCTGCGCGAAGCTGCGGTTTGTCTCAGCAAG
Organism: Candidatus Sulfotelmatobacter sp.; assembly: GCA_035266345.1. Lineage (GTDB taxonomy): Bacteria > Acidobacteriota > Terriglobia > Terriglobales > Acidobacteriaceae > Sulfotelmatobacter. Next base: position 109,234 of record DATFNP010000089.1, on the reverse strand, counting down.
GCCGCGGGCTACCGCAATGCCGGCACGGTGGAGTTTCTCTACAACCCGGAGGCCCAGCAGTTCTTTTTCATGGAAGTGAATACCCGGTTGCAGGTTGAGCATCCGGTCACCGAATGCACCACCGGGCTCGACCTCGTGAAGCTGCAGATCCACATTGCGCGGGGCGGGCGCCTCGAAGGCGATCCCCCGCTCAGCACCGGTCACGCCATTGAGGCGCGGCTCTATGCGGAAGACCCCAGCAACGCTTTTGCCGCCGCCCCGGGTATCATGGAACGGTTCCGGATGCTGACTGGCCCCGGTGTCCGAGTGGACACCGGTGTTGCCGAGGGTGACAGTATCCCATCGGAATTCGACTCCATGGTCGCCAAAGTGATCGCCTACGGTCAGAGCCGAAAAGAGGCGCTGTCCCGGCTCCAGCGGGCGCTGGCCCAGAGCGTCATCGTCGTCAAGGGCGGGGCCAGCAACAAAGCGTTTCTACTGGAAATGCTGGGCCGTAAGGAAGTACAGCGTGGGGATGTCAATATCGGCTGGCTGGACCGGATCGCGGAAGAGGGCGGTCACCTTTCTAAGCAGTACGCCGACGTAGCCTTGGTGCAGGCGGCGATCGATGCCTACAACGCCGAGTTGGCCGTGGAGCAGGCTCAGTTCTACGCATCCGCAGCGCGCGGCCGGCCACAGGTGCGCAGTGAGATCGGCCGCGTCCTGGCGCTACGCTACGGCAGCCACCTCTACTCCATGAAGACCCATCGCCTCGGGCCACGAGACTACCGAATCGAGATTGACGGATCATGGATCGAGCCCCACCTCGATCGCCTGGACGAGTTTGAAAGTTGGCTGACTGTCTTCGGCCGCCGGTTCCATGTGGTCTCCGTGAGTCAGGGAGTAGGTTCCCGCATTGAAGTGGACGGCGTGTCGCACCAGGTAGATCGAGACGACGGAGGCGTGGTACATGCCCCGGCCCCGTCCGTGGTCGTTTCGATCGCGGTAAAGGCGGGCGATACGGTTGAAATCGGGGACCGCCTGGCCGTCCTCGAAGCCATGAAAATGGAGACTCAGGTGGTCGCGCCATTTTCCGGCAAAGTCCGGAAAGTCATGACCCTGCCGAATGTGCAGGTGGACGCCGGTGCTCCGCTGCTTCAAATCGAAGCTACCGGGGACGACGATGCGATCCGGCCGCAGATGCGCGTGGTCCTTGGAGAATCCCAGACTCGGCACCAACCCCGGGAAGCCACCTGCATAGAGACTCTCAAGGAAATCCGCCAGGGCATGCTGGGCTTTGACCTGGACCCCACAGATCATGCCCGCCGTCTCGCCGCATGGAGCCAGACCTGCCCCGCGCACAGCAACCGGATCACACAGCACGAGGACGAGATCCTCAGTATCTTTACGGACACATGTTCCCTGTTCCATCGTGAGCCGGAAGTCAACCATCGTGCCTCTGGCGAAGAGCCCAGCGCCGAGTCTCTCCTCTTTTCCTATTTGCGCATGGTCGAGACCAACGGAGAAGGACTTCCCCCGGCCTTTGTAAGCGCGCTGCGGAGCGCGTTGGTGCATTATGACGTGCGGGTGCTAGACGGCTCGCCCGAACTGAAAGAGAGCCTGCTCTGGATCTGCAAATCGCACCAGCGGATGGAGCGGCAGACGACTTCTATTCTCAACATCCTCGAACGCCGTTTGCACCGCGCCAAAGCCTCCCAGCCCCCCAGCAGTTCCTTTCGACTCCTCCTGGATCGCATGATCGCCATCACTCATGAACTCTATCCTTCGGTCAGCGAACTCGCCCGGGAAGTGCGTTATCGTTGTTTCGATCAGCCATTGTTTGAGAGCGCCCGGGATATGGTCTACGAGGAAGCCGCCAACCATCTCAACTATCTTGCGGCAAATCCTGACGCTGCCGACCGTCCCGCCAGGCTCCATGCTCTCATCGAATGTCCCCAGTTGCTGGCTAGCCTGTTTGCCTGCCGCTTCCCCTCAGCCGAGCCCGCGTTGCGCCGCACCATGCTGGAAGTGCTCACCTGGAGGTATTACCGTATTTGTACGCTGCGGAACCTTCATTCGTCGTCCGCGGAAGGACATTGTTATGTCTCGGCCGAATATGACGACGGGGGCGAGATTATTCATCTCCTGGCTCTGTATGCTGACTATCACGCTCTTTCCGCGGCAGCATCTGCGATGCTGCCTTTGATCGCGGAACTGCCGCCAGATCATGACATCGTCCTGGATTTTCACGTCTGCCATTCCCACATGCTGGGCGATCCGGACGCCACCCAGCATGAAGTCCTATCGGTGCTCAACCAGTTGGCCTTTCCCCGTCCCATCCGGCGCATCGTAGTAGCAGCCGCGGGCGCCAGCTCAGGCCCGCGCGTCACCGGCATGCAGTACTTCACCTACCAACCCAGTGGAACTGGTTACCAAGAAGATCAGTTTTACCGCGGATTGCATCCCATGATGGGGAAGCGTCTGCATCTCTGGCGGCTCAGCAATTTCAAGATTGACCGCGTGCCCTCGGTCGAAGACGTCTATCTTCTCCATGCCGTGGCTCATGACAACCCGAAAGACGAGCGTTTGTTCGCGGCTGCCGAGGTGCGGGATGTGACACCCGTGCGTGATGAAACCGGACGTATCGTGCAATTGCCGCATCTGGAGCGCATGCTGATGGAAGCGCTGGCCACGATTCGCTTGTTTCAATCGCGGCGGCGGCCTCAGGAGCGCCTCTACTGGAACCGCGTATTCCTGTATGTCTGGCCTCCACTCAACCTGAAGCCGGACGAATTGCGCGACATTGTGCGCCGGCTCGTGCCCGCGACCGAAGGTCTCGGGCTGGAACAGGTGGTGGTAAGAGCTCGCATTCCCAATCCCTCCACCGGAGAATTGCGTGACCTCGTGGTACGAATCTCGAGCCCCATCGGTAGCGGCCTGCTCATAACATTCCGACCCGCCGACAAGCTGCTCGCTCTCAAGTCGTTGTCTGAATACGATCAGAAAGTCGTCCGCGTCCGGCAGCGCGGACTGGTATATCCCTACGAGATCATCAAGATGCTCACTCCCGGCCGGGAAGACGCGCACACCGAATTTCCTCCAGGTGACTTTGTTGAATACGATCTCGACGCCGAGAAGCGCCTGGTTCCGGTGGATCGCCCCTATGGGAAGAACCGTGCCAACATTGTTGCCGGCGTGATCCGCAACTTTACCCCTCGATATCCTGAGGGCATGAGTCGCGTCCTTCTGTTGGGAGATCCCAGCAAGGACTTGGGCGCGCTGGCCGAGGCCGAGTGCCGGCTCATCATTGCCGCTCTGGATCTCGCGGAAGCGAAGGGAGTTCCGCTGGAGTGGTTCCCGATCTCTGCCGGCGCCAAGATTTCCATGGACAGCGGCGTGGAAAACATGGACTGGATCGCCCGCGTTTTGCGCCGCTTGATTGAATTTACCCAGGCTGGCGGCGAAGTGAATCTCCTGATCAACGGAATCAACGTGGGGGCACAACCCTACTGGAATGCCGAAGCCACCATGCTCATGCATACGCGAGGCATTCTGGTGATGACTCCGAAGGCGGCGATGGTGCTCACCGGCAAGCGCGCCCTGGATTACTCCGGCGGCATTTCCGCCGAGGACAATCAAGGAATTGGCGGCTACGACCGCATCATGGGAGTCAATGGCCAGGCCCAGTACTGGGCCCACGACATCAATGAAGCCTGCCACATTCTCTTCCGCCATTACGACCATACCTATGTTCTGCCCGGAGAACGTTTTCCACGGCGCGCCGAAACGACCGATCCCATCGAGCGCGATGTGCAGACTTATCCGCACAGCCTGAATGGCGAGGAGGGTTTCGCGCTCGTCGGGGACATTTTGTCGGACGAAACCAATCCCGGACGGAAGAAACCCTTCGACATTCGCAAGGTAATGATGGCCGCCATTGACCAGGACCACCCACCGCTGGAGCGCTGGGCGGGAATGCGCGCAGCGGAAACCTCTGTCGTGTGGGATGCGCACCTGGGCGGTTATCCCGTTTGCCTCATCGGTATCGAGTCTCGCTCCATGCCACGACTGGGATTTGTCCCGGCCGACGGCCCGGACCAGTGGTCGGCGGGAACTCTGTTCCCACAGTCCTCCAAGAAAGTGGCGCGCGCCATCAATGCTGCCAGTGCCAATCGCCCGGTGGTGGTTCTGGCCAATCTGTCAGGGTTTGATGGTTCGCCGGAGTCTATGCGCCGGTTGCAACTCGAGTACGGCGCGGAGATCGGGCGGGCCGTCGTGAACTTCAAAGGCCCTATCGTCTTTTGCGTGATCTCCCGGTATCACGGCGGGGCCTACGTTGTCTTCTCGCGGGCCCTCAACGAGCAACTTGAAATCGCCGCATTGGAAGGCACTTACGCCTCCGTCATTGGCGGCGCCCCAGCCGCGGCTGTGGTGTTTGCCGGAGAGGTTGAGGCCCGGACTCGCAAAGACGAGCGCCTGCAAGCCTTGAACCAGGTGATGCTCCAGGCCGACGCCGCCGGGAAAGGGCGCCTGCGCTCCCAATGGAATCAGCTTTACAACATCGTATATTCCGAAAAGTTAGGCGAAATGGCCGGCGAATTTGACCGGGTGCACAGTGTATTCCGCGCGCTGAAAGTGGGAGCGCTGCACCATATTATTCCTCCCGCAAATCTTCGCTCCTATCTCGTCAATGCGGTGGAACGGGGTATCAGGAGCGAGCAGGCCGTACAAAGAAGCAACTTCAAGATCGAAGCGGCAGCTTAGCTTGACGGTGAGTGATGGACATCTACTGGTTGGAACAAACCGAATCCGACGCGCCAACCGGGAATCAATGGCTGGGCGCAAAGGAGACCCTTTGTCTTAGCAGCCTGCGCTTTGCCAAACGACGCGCCGACTGGCGGCTGGGCCGCTGGACCGCCAAGCAGGCCGTGGCTGCCTGCCTGAATCTGCCGACTGACCTTCACGCTCTTGCCGATATAGAAATACACGCCGCGTCCTCCGGCGCCCCGGAAGTGTTTATTCAGAACCAACCGGCGAACCTTGCGATCTCGCTCAGCCACCGAGACGGAACCGCTTTATGTGCTGTCGCTCCTGCCGGAACCAGCGTCGGGTGTGATCTGGAAACGATCGAGCCGCGCAGTGATGCCTTTGTTGCTGACTACTTCACTGCCGCCGAGAAAGCGCTCATCGCGCAAACTCCCGGGGAAAAGCAGCCTCTGCTCGTGGCCCTGCTTTGGAGCGGAAAGGAAAGCGCCCTCAAAGCGCTGCGCGTAGGCCTTCGCCTCGACACCCGCTCCATATGTGTTAGCCCTGCCCACACGTGGCCGCAGTCGGCCGCGAAGAAATGGCAGGACCTGGGTCCGACTCCTCTGGTCACCAGCCCTGATGACTGGCGTCCCTTGAGGGTTCGTTATTCCGGAGGTCACGCCTTCGCGGGCTGGTGGCGATTTCAGGATCATTTGGTGCGAACCTACGTCTCCGATCTTCCCCTGCGCACGCCGTAGCGGCTGCTCGGGAAGGTGTGTCTATACTGGATGTTCCCAAAGCAGGCCTAGCCAGGGAGGAACATGGAAAACGCGGTCGGTCTAGTCATGACGGGTGGTGGTGCTCGCGGCGCTTATCAGGCCGGGGTTCTCAGGCGCATTGGCGAACTGAAACGTGTCCAGACGCACGGCAATCCCTTCCCTATCATAGGAGGCGCATCAGCTGGAGCGGTGAATGGTTCTGGTCTGGCCATGGGCTGCGACGACTTTGCGTCGGCAACTCGCATTCTGGCCGGACTCTGGGCCACCCTTAAACCTTCCGACATCTATCGCTCTGATGTCCTGTCTCAAGCCCATAATTCCCTCCGCTGGATACTCGATCTCTCCTTTGGAGCATTCCTCGGGGGAGGCAATGCCCAGGCACTATTAGACGCCACTCCCTTGCGCAACTATCTGAACAAGCACCTTAGGTGCGACCGCATCCAGGACAACATCAAGCGCGGAAGCCTCTACGCTCTCGCCATCTCCGCCACCAACTACAATTCCGGCAAGAGCTACCTCTTCATCCAGGGAGCGAAGGGCCATCCCATGTTTAACCGGATCCGGCTCGTGACGGTTGCGACCAAGATCACGGTGGACCACGTTTGTGCGTCGGCGGCTATTCCCCTGGTTTTCCAGCCAGTAAGGCTCAAAATCCCCCGAGGCTCCGCCTTCTTCGGTGACGGTTGTTTGCGTCTGCAACAACCTCTCAGCCCGGTCATCCGCCTGGGAGCGGAGAAGGTTTTTGCCATCGGTGTCCGCTGCGCAAACAAGGAACCCCGAGAGGAAACCACAGACGATAGACACCCTTCGCTGGCGCAAGTGATGGGAGTTCTTTTTGACGTGATGTTTCTGGACCATCTCGCTACTGACATTGACCACCTCGAACGGTTGAATCGGAGGCTCAAGGACGGCCACATCAATCGCCTGGGGGTTGACGGATATCATTCGCTACGGCCATTGAAGATCTTTGTCATCACCCCATCGGTCAGTTTGTCGGGTGTGGCAGAGCAGCACCAGAAAGACATGCCTTCTCTTGTCCATTACTTCGTATCCAGCTTGGGAAGAGATGCGGCTTCCTGTTCGGACCTGATGAGTTACCTTCTATTCACCACCAAGTACACACGAGAACTCGTCGAGGTCGGTTACCATGACGCCAGCGAACGAATCGATGAGATCGAAGACTTTCTCTACTCTTCCCAGGACGGAGATGCGGAAAACCCGCTAGCCACCGTAACCGGCGGGGACGCGCCTGCCAATGTCGCGAGAGCCAAACGGACCCGACACTCAGTCAGATCCCGCGGCTAATCATCCCTCCGAATGAGACCGCGCAGTACTCGAACGGAACAGCGTGACCCTTCCAAAGTTTGGGCGGCTAACCCCATGATGCCCAGACGCTCGCCTCTCGGCGCAATCCGACATCCGGCGTCTGCAAGTGAAGTGATATGGACTTTAGAGATCAAGATTCGAACTGTACCCAAGCGAGGGCACGCCAAGATTCTGGATCTGTCGGCCCGTTCTCAGTTTCCGGTCACCACTCGGTCATGAAAATGACTAGTAGAATTGTCGCAGAGGGTGAATCGCTGAAAAGCCTTGCCAGAAGCCATGTTTGATGGCTGCCCCCCAGGGATTCGAACCCCGATATGCTGATCCAGAGTCAGCTGTCCTGCCGTTGAACGAGGGGGCAGTTTCGTTGGTTGGAGCCCGCACAACGGGCTCCTTTTGATTTTATGGGCGGGCGCGAGTCCGGTCAACGGCAACGTTGCAAATTAGCAACTAATGCGAACCCGGCCGGGTTAGAATTCCTCGAGAACCATCGCGCTCACGCCGGAGGAGAGTTCCCATGGTCACCACATTCGAGAACCCAACTACCACGCCTGATTACGCCGAAATGGCCCGCCGCCCCCTCGAACCCGACCACTGCGCGCTCCTCGTCATTGACATTCAGGAAAAGCTGCTGCCTCCTATTTTTCAAAGAGACCAGCTCGTCCGCAACGCGCAGCTCCTCATCCGCGCCGCCGGTATTCTCAGAATCCCCGCGCTCGTCAGCACACAGTATTCAAAAGGACTCGGTGGCACCGTGCCCGAAGTCGCTGCCCTCCTCGCCGGCACCGATCCCGTGGATAAGACTCCGTTCTCCTGCTTCGGCAGCGACGCCTTCTGCTCCCTGCTCAAGCGCCTCCCGGGCCAGCGCAACACCCTGCTGCTGTGCGGCATGGAAAGCCACATCTGCGTGACTCAGACCGCGCTGGGCGCGCTGCGCGAAGGCTATCTAGTGCACGTCGCTTCCGACGCAGTCAGCTCCCGCACGGAATCGAACTGGAAGATCGGCCTCGAGCGCATGCGCGCCGCCGGCGCTGTAATTTCTTCCACGGAAATGATGATCTATGAGCTGATGCGCTCGTCGTCCTCAGCCGCCTTCAAAGAAATGCTGCCGCACCTGAAGGGATAACGCGAATTCCCGCCGATGAGTTACGCCTTCAACAAGAGGCGAGGCGGAAATGCCGAATTTCTTACTCACCAATTCCGGCACTCTGCCTCGCCCAAATTTTCGCTAGCCGGCAGTTAATCCACACAGCGGTTGCATCTTGGAGGGTTGCTGCAGAAGCCCGGACAAGTGATTGATATGCACATATTCCCCGAACTCATGCACGGTCCAGAGTGCTGGGCGGGGGATGCGGCCTGCAGGCCGCTGACTAGCACGGTCATGCAGAGCCCTGCTGCAAACACGAGTTTTCCCATTGTCTTCAACATTCTTGCTTTCTCCTTTCCTCAGCTACAGCTTTACATCTACTGCCTGAGAGCTTGAGCCTGCGCACTGCCCGCTGGAACCGCAGGCGCCACGACGCTGGAACTGGCGCCGGTCGAATGCTCGGTTAGAAACCGGGAAACCGCGGTTGTTGTCTCCTCGGTCAGGCGGCCTGCCCACACCCCCTCGACTTTGCCCTGATCTCCTACTGCAACGAGTTGGGGGACCGCTCCCAAACCCAGCCTCAGGTACGTCGAAAACGGAGGCTCAACCAGCGTCTCCTGCACCGGGATGTTATTGGCTTCGCAGTATGCTCGTGTGTCTTCGATCCCACCGCTGCTGATCCAGACCGTACGCCAGCCGAGCTTCTTCGCCCGGCTGCTGACCGACGCCACGAACGGCTCCTCCAACTGGCATTCCGGACACGTTGGAGCAAAGGTGAAGAGAAGCAGATGCTGGGCGGAAGAGGTGGGCAAAGGAACTACATGGAACTGGCCATCCAGTCCAACTCCGCTGATATTCCGCAGCGGACGATCGCTGTGAACGGCAAACACGTCAGCCTGTGGAGGCGTGGTCTTGAGCTTGTGGTTCTGGCGCAGCAGGACAACGTTCTCCACCAGCAACGCCGCCGCCAGCAACCAGATTGCGCCGTTGAGAATTTTTCCGCCGGGAGGAGGGCTCATGGGCGGCGAGTGTAATACGGATCACTCGACGCGCACGGAATCTTGCTTTGTGTTCGGTTTTCCGAACAGATTCCGACCTTGTAAAACAGAATCAGCGGGATACGGGGTCGTCTGCAAGTGATGCTTCAGATTTGCATCGCATGTGCTGATCTCATCCCCTGTTTCGACAGGAACTGGCGACTAAAGCTCTTGCGGTTCCGCGCCCTCTTTCTTCTTCACCCGCACCACGGTGATTTTCGCGAAGCCCTCCGCGAACGCCGGCGGCTTCAGTTTGGCCGCCATGCGCCGCATCACGTCTTCTGGCACCACGCGGTCGCGCCTCTGGTGGCGCTCAATGCAGACTTCCAAAGGTACGTCGAAAAACACCGCGTGCACCTCGTAGTGATAATCCTTGGCCAGCTTGATCCAGTGCTGGCGTTCCTGCGGCGTCAGGTTGGTCGCGTCCACATAATTCATGGGACGCTTGGCGATCAGCCGCGCCTTCAGCATGGAACGCAAATTCGAAAACACCAGATCCTGGAAACGCTGTTCGCGCACGTCATCAAAAAGCAGCGAACGTACCATGTCGCTCGACAGCGGCACCAGATTGTGGCGCTTGAACCAGGAACTCTTTCCCGATCCTGGCAGCCCAATGGCCAGAACTACAATGCCTTTAGGCGCGCGCGGCGGAGCAGCCGGCACGGCCGCTGGAATCGCGGGGGCGGGCGTTTCCGGGACGGCGCCCTCAATTGCGGCTTCGCCCTCTTCCGCTGCTTCCTCTTCGCCCTCCCTCACCGGCACTTCCGGCACGATGCCCTTCCCGACCGCCGAAGTAAACGCCTGTGCTACGGCTTGCTCGCGGCCACGGCCTCCACGGCCGCGTCCACCGCGCCGTCGCCGCGGACGCCGTCCTTCACCAGCCGCTTTGCTGGCCGCTGGGCGCCGCGGCGCAACAGGCTCGCTGCCCGCAACTTCTTCCGGCGCAGGTTGCGCTTCCGGTTCGGGTTCGCGTCGCGGCGCAGGCGGCGCCGCGTCCTCAGCGTCAAAATATGCAGGTTGCAGGGGCGGAGGCGCCGGCTGCGACGCTTCCTCCCCGGTTTTCTTCTTGCGGCGCTGCATGCGCTCGCGCATCCATTTACGCATGTTCAGGCTTGTAACACAGATGCATGGACCGGAGCAATCCGCCCGCCCTGCTGCGAACCAGAAGTGACAGGATCAGCCGGCCCTGTGGCACGGGTCGTGTGGCGCGGCCACTCCTGCACGCGCTCTTTGATCTTGTCCTTGCTCTTGCCCGTGGGGTGCCCCACCCGTGTCCCCACATTTCGTTTGGCCACATCTTCAGCCATCCCGATCGAATCGGTTTCGGGAAGGACACACCTTTGCTCGCACCGCCTGGATTTGAAAGAGCGCGGCTTCAGCCGCGCCGCAAAGCAGCACAAAAGACGCTGGGCTTTAGCCCCCGAGGGCCCCTGCCCGCAACAGCATTTACAAACCGTTCTAGAATAAGAACCATGCCCACACCAATCCCTGCTCCCCTCGAAGATCAGAACTACATTTCCCTGAAAACATTTCGCAAGAGCGGAGTCGGCGTCGCTACTCCCGTCTGGTTCGGGGAACAGGACGGCAAGCTCTACGTCATGACCCGCAGCGACATGGGAAAGACCAAGCGCATTCGCAACAATCCGCAGGTGCGCGTGGCGCCCTGCACCATGCGCGGCCGCGTCACCGGCCCCGAGTTCCCCGCCACCGCGCGCATCTTGCTCCCCGAAGACCACGCCCGCGCCCGGCAGGCCATCAACCGTAAGTACTGGATGGCCCGCATCCCCCTGATCTGGTGGCGAACCGACACCTACTTCGAGCTGACCTTCGCCTGAGTTCGCCCGTGTGGCACGGGCGCCCCGCTGGTGTAGGATGGTTCATCCCTGAACTCCGCGCGGAGGCCGCCATGGCAAAGCGTCTGCCCGTTCTTCTTCTCCTTCTGATTCTGTGTTCCTCCCTGGCTGTGCCTCAAATCGTTCCCACGCGTGTCCGCGTATCCCAAGGTGTGATGGAACGCCTCATCATCAAGAAGGTTCAACCCGACTACCCGCCGGACGCCATCGAGCAACACATCCAGGGCGTCGTGGTGCTGAAAGTGAACATTGACAAACAGGGGAACGTCTACAAAGTGGAACTCATCAGCGGACACCCTCTGCTGGCTCCCGCCGCCATCGCAGCCGTCCGACAGTGGAAATACAAGCCCTACCTGCTCAATGGCACTCCGGTCGAGGTCGAAACTCAAGCCCAGGTGAACTTCACTCTGTCCGGAAACTAACGTCTCCATGGGGCCCGGGCGCTCCGCCCGGGCACCACTACACAAACACCTTCTTCACGTCCGGCATCAGCAGATACGCCACAATCGCCACATCCACCACCGTCCGCACCAGCCGCAACACGTGGTGATACTCAATCAGATTGCGCAGCCCCAGCACCAGTCCCAGCGCCACAAAGAAAATCGTTGCCATCCGCGCCCAGCTCTTCAGGTTCCACAACCCCACTCCCACCGCCACGTAAATCACCGCCACCAGCAGCAGCAGGACGCCCACCGTCGTCCCCATGCCCGCCGTGATTCGCTCCAGCAAACGCCCTTCCGACATGGACGAAAACAGCCTCGCTCCCAGATGGCTGAACCCAATCACGCTCACCGCCGCCAGCGCCCACAGCGCCCCCAGGAACCAAGTCAAGCCCGCGATCAACGACACTCCCAACGGCCGCATACCAGTCCCCTCTCTCAGGAAGACGCCGAATCTAACAGAGCTGCCGCGCCTGGTCAAACCGTGGCCGACCGCATGGCCTTCAATACGCCCACACCCCGGAATCACCGAACCCCGGGTGCACCATTTCTCGCGCGCCCTTTGCGCGAGAAAGCCTGCACTGAGCGAAGTCGAAGGGTTGGGACTTTGACCAAGGCTGCCCCATCCTTCGCGCTTTCCGAAGAGTGGGGATTTCCACCCCAAACCTGTCAAGAGGGTAAACTTGAGGAAATCCCCGTAACTAACAGAATAATAAGATCAATTAAACCTTAAATCCTTTCCGGTTTACCCTGTCGAAAATGCTATACTGAAAATATAGAGTAGAGATTAAGGCGCAGGCCACCAGGCTTGCGCCTTTTCTGTTTCGCCAATGTCCAAGACCAGTTCTTCCACCCGGCGCCTCCCAGCGTCGCGCCCAAGAACTGCCCAGGCCCGAGAAAAGACTGCCCCAGCAAGACCCGTCCACCCCGCCCACCACGAAATCACCACCAAGCGCCGCGGAGAACTCGCCGAACTCGCCTTCACCTACAAAGCCGCCAGCCTCGGCTTCGGCGTAGCCAAGCCCCACGGCGACAGCGAACGCTACGACTTCATCCTCGACTCCCGCGAACTCGCTCCCTCATACGCCCCTGTGGGGACAGCCGCCTCGGCTGTCCGCCCTGAGCGAAGTCGAAGGAACCTCCCCAAACTCTGTCATCCTGAGCGGAGCAAGCCGATGAGCAAAACGAATCGGCTTGCACAGTCGAAGGACCTTGTGTCTTTCTCCGCGGGTGCCCCACCCTTGTCGCGGTTCTTGCGACAGGGTGGGGACTTTGACTTTCTCTCGCAAGCCCGCCCCACCCCTCGCGCCTTTCGAAGCGTCGCAACCACCACCCCCGCCCCCGACCCACCCCTCTGGCGCGTCCAGGTCAAGTGTTCCACGCAGCTGCTCAACGGACTCTACCGCGTCAACGCCCACCGCCGCACCCGCGGACGGGCCGTCCCCTACCTTCCCTCCGAAATCCACTTCCTCGTCGCCTACATCATTCCCGAGGACACCTGGTACGTCATCCCCGTCCGAGCCCTCCGCGCCACCAGCCTCCTGTTCCGCCGCCGCCGCGACCCCCGCCCCGGCCTCTACGACGCATTCCGCGAAGCCTGGCACCTCCTCCGCCCCAATTCGTAGCCGCCGCGCCTCATGTGGGGACAGCCGCCCTCGGCTGTCCAGCGGCCCAGGTGTATCGGGCCGCAGTGTGGCGTAGGCACTCCTGCCCGCGAGACCCTGCCCGACGCACGAAAGCGGAAAACCACTCCAGCCTCAGCCGCGAAGCGGCGAAAGAATGCAGCCCACGGCGCAAGCCGTGGGTAGAGCCACAAAATCAGGAACCAGTCCCGTTAGGGACGACAGAAAATAGCCCGGCACGTCAGTGCCGGGTAAAGCAGCAAAACACGGAACCGGTCCCGAGTCTCGACAGCCTCCGTCCCCACTGAGGCGTCATCCTGACCGGAGCCGTTTTTCAGGCGGAGGGAAGGGCCTGCCCTGAGCGCAGTCGAAGGGATCTCGCGCGCATCGAGTCCCGCCCGGGAGGATCCAACGCGGGTGCCCCATTTCTCGCGCGTTCTGTGCGCGAGAAGTGGGGATTTCTGACCTCGCTTTCGTTGCCGGGTGCCTCATCCTTGCGCTCTTTGCAAGAGCCTGCTCTGAGCGGAGCTGAGGGGGTGGGGACGGAAAAACTGGGGACAGACGGGACGTTCTCGGGTTCCCAGGACTGAGTCTGAGAAAAAATCGGTGAACGTCCCGTCTGTCCCCATATTTCTCTCAGGAAATCTTTGTCCTTGACACCGCCTTCGCTCTTATCGAGGGGCACCCGCGGCTTCAGATTCAGCAGGATCGGGTGCTCATCCTTTATGCTCCGGAAAAAATCCGCGGCGGGTGGCGCGGACGATTGTGCATTCCAACCTTCGGGGGTGCCCCGTTCAAGCTTGGCTTGAGCGGGGCTTTTCTGTCGGGGCGCGCACGGTGACCTCAAGGAACATCCCCGCCCGCTCGCGCCGGCGCGCGGTCCACTGGGACTCGATTTCGACTGGTCCAACTTCTCCGGTTGCGTAATGACGAAAACTGCTCCACGGCCAGTCCTCCGGTTTGGCGACCAGGCCGCGCGCCACAGGATTGCGATGCAGATATCGGAGCTTCTCCACAAACTTGCGCTCGCTCCAGACATTGAAGTCGTAGTAGCGCTCTTGCCAGAACGGTTCCGCGGCTCGCAGGGCGAACCGGCGTGCTACTCCTTGCTTCAACGACTTCAGCGCTTGCGCCAGCGTGCTGCCCTCGGGTTCGTTCACCAGCAAGTGAACGTGCTCCGGCATGACGACGTACCCGTAGACGCAGAGCCGATACGATTGTTGGACTCGGTCCAGCGCCGAGACGAATACGTCGCACGCCTCTGGTGCGGCAAGCTTCGGTTGCCGGTGATAACAGCTGAAGGTAAGGAAATGGTTCTGGCCCGTCTCCTGGAAGCGCTTCAATCCCCAAGGCATGGGGACAGATTACTGGCCCGGGCCTAAGGGTGTCTGTGACGACTGAACATCAAAACCGAAAATGGGGAGGTTTGTCGTCCTGAAACTGGAAGGAGTCAGAATCGAAGTCAAAGTCCCCGCTCAAGCGGAGCTTGAACGGGGCACCCTCTCGGATTGACCGCGACAGGGTGCCCTCCATCCTTTACCTCCCGCAAACCGCCGTGATATTCTGTAACCGTCACAAAGACAAACGATTAAAGACAGGAGCACACCAGTTTAGTGCTAGCCAGAGAGCATAAGAAATCCGTCATTGACCAGTACGGCACCCACACAACCGACACGGGAAGTCCGGAAGTTCAGATCGCGTTGTTGAGCGAGCGTATTGGGCAGTTGACGGAGCACTTCAAGACGCACCAGAAAGACCACGGCTCGCGCCGCGGCCTTCTCATGCTGGTCAGCAAGCGGCGTCGCTTGCTCGACTACCTCAAGAAATACGATTCCGAGCGCTACAAGACCGTCATCACCAAGCTCGGCATCCGCAAGTAGACACTTGGCCGGGAAACTCAAAGTTTCAAAGTGGCAAGGTTTCAAGGTTTCAAAGACCTTGAAACGTTGAAACCTTCGAAACTCTGAAACTTTTGTCCAGGCTATTTCTGAAAAGCCGTCTCCCGTGCGAGACGCCAGCATTGAGGAACTTCCATCCGTGCGTTTTTCGAGCGCAACGAATACTTCCAAGGATTCTGCGGGGACGTGTCTCTCCATTCGATGGAGGATCCGTTCTCCACGGCTTATTCCGCACGCTCACCGCTCATGGCTCACAGCTCATAGCTCCGAAGGAAAATCATGAAACCAGAAGCAACCAGCGTCACAGTACACCTCGCCGGCGGCAAACAAATCTCATTTGAAACCGGAAAGCTCGCCAAGCAGGCACACGGCGCCGCCGTGGTCCGCCTGGGCGAAAACGTCGTCCTCGCCACTGCCGTCGCCAACCCCGATCCCCGCGAAGGCATAGACTTCTTCCCTCTCACCGTGGACTACCGCGAGTACACCTACGCCGGCGGACGTTTCCCCGGCGGCTTCATCAAGCGCGAAGGCCGCATGAGTGAGCGCGAAGTCCTCACCAGCCGCCAGATTGACCGCCCCGTGCGGCCCATGTTCGCCGAAGGCTTCAAGTGCGAGACCCAGGTCATCGCCTTTGTGCTTTCCGCCGATACCGATAATGATCCTGACGTACTCGGCATCAACGGCGCTTCCTGCGCCCTCACCCTTTCCGACATTCCCTTTCTCGGCCCCCTCGGCGCGGTCCGCGTCGGCCTGATCAACGGCCAGTTCATCGTGAATCCCACTTACGACGAGATGCGCGAGAGCCTGGTCAACATCATGGTGGTCGGAACTTCCGACGGCATCGTGATGATCGAGTCCGGCGCCAAGGAAGTGAAAGAAGAGACGGTGGTGGACGCGATCGAGTTCGCCCACACCGAGATCAAGAAGATTTGCGCCGCCATCAACGACCTGCGCGCCAAAGTCGGCAAGGCCAAGCGCACCGTCGAGCCGCCGCAATTCGATGACGCGTACTACAACGATCTGCGGGGACGCGTCGGCGCCGAACTGGCGGACGCTCTCGACACCAAGAAGCACCCCAAAGCCGAAAGCTACACCCTGGTCAAGGACATCAAAAAGAAGTTGGCCGCCGCGCTGCCCAAGACGGGAAGCGACAAAGACGACGAGGCGGCGAAGAAGAAGCTCGATCACTACTACGAAGCGCTGCGCGAGCGCATCTTCCGCGAGCAGGTCATCAACCAGAAGCGGCGTCCCGATGCCCGCGCCTTCGACGAAGTTCGCGAAATCTGGATCGAGGCCGGCGTCCTGCCCCGCACCCACGGCAGCGTCATCTTCACCAGAGGCGAAACCCAAGCATTAGTCACGACAACTCTCGGCACCAGCGACGACATGCAGCGCCTGGAAGGTTTCGAAGGCGAAGCCAAAAAACGCTTCATGCTGCATTACAATTTTCCGCCGTTTTCAGTGGGGGAAGTGGCGTTTATGCGTGGGGCGGGACGGAGAGAGATTGGACATGGAGCGCTGGCGGAGCGGGCGGTTTCGGCGGTGTTGCCGACCGAAGAAGCGTGGCCTTATGCCATGCGCGTGGTCGCCGACATTTTAGAGTCGAATGGATCGTCTTCAATGGCTACCGTTTGCGGGGCTTCGCTATCGCTGATGGACGCGGGCGTTCCGTTGAAAGCTCCGGTAGCTGGAGTGGCGATGGGTCTGGTGAAGGAGGGCGAGCAGTACGCCATCCTGACCGATATCGCCGGGGCGGAAGATCACTACGGCGACATGGACTTCAAAGTCGCCGGCACCAAGGACGGCATCACGGCGCTCCAAATGGATATCAAGGTCGCCGGCATTACAGCGCAGATCATGCGCGAGGCGCTGGAGCAGGCGCGGCGCGGACGGTTGCACATTCTGGGCAAGATGGATGAAATCATCACTTCCGGCCGCGAGAAGATTTCCGACTACGCGCCGCGTTTCTACACCGTCCAGATTCCGGTGGACAAGATTCGCGACCTGATCGGGCCGGGCGGAAAGATGATCCGCAGCATCGTGGAACAGACCGGAGTCAAGATTGACGTGGAAGACTCCGGGCTGGTGAAAGTTGCGTCGAGCGATCAGGCCTCAGCGGCGAAGGCGCTGCAGATCATCGGCGACATCACGGCGACCGCGGAAGTGGGAAAGACCTACCTCGGCAAAGTCACGCGGCTGGCGGATTTCGGCGCGTTCGTCGAAATTTTGCCCGGGACCGACGGCCTGCTGCACATCAGCGAAGTCGCGGAGCATCGCATTGCCGACGTGCGCGACGAACTGAAGGAAGGCGACCAGGTGCTGGTGAAAGTGCTGGCCGTGGAGGGCAACCGCATCCGGCTGTCGCGCAAGGCCATTCTGAAAGAGCAGCGGGCGAAAATGGGTGGCGGCGAAGCTCCTCCACTTGCGCCAGCGGCATTTGAGGGCGAACCCGCTCCCGCAGGCACGCTGGTGATCGAGGGCGGCGGTGATTTCCCCGATGAGCCAGGCGACACCGAACCGAATTTCAATCGCGAAGGCGCGCCGCACGTGGGCAGCCCCAGCCCCCGTCCGCATGGTGGAGATCGTGGTGGAGACCGTGGCGGGCGCGGCGGACGTCCGGGTGGTGGTGGTGGCGGCGGCGGACGCGGCCGGGGCCGCGGACGCGGTGGCAGCCGCGGGGGCCACGGCGGACACGGTGGCGGCGGTGGAGGAAGACACTAGCCACGGATCTTCACGGATTCGCACGGATCACTCAAAAGCAAGGGCCGCATAAAAGTGCGGCCCTTTTTACTTGGTTGAGAAAAAAAGCTTAACCGCAGAGGACGCTGGGGCACAGAGGAATTTCCCTCTCTGGAACTCTGCGTCCTTGTGGTTCTAGGTTCTTACGTTTTCACCCGTTCGGCGATGGTCACGATCCAGCCTTCGGGATCTTCGAAGGCGAATTCGCGCATGCCGTAGAACTGCTGCTTCAACGGCATCACGACTTTCGCCTTGCTGGCCTTGACTGCGGCCAGCACTTCTTCGATCCCTTCCACCTCAACGAACAGCGTGAGCGCGCCGCCGGCGGGCCGGTTTCCGAGCGGCGGATAATCTTCGGCGACGGCTTTCTGATCGTTGAAGAAAATTTCGACCCCGCCGCTGGTGACCGATCCGAAAACGTAGGGCGGCTGATCGGGGACAGTGATGGCGGGCTGAAAGCCGAGCACGGAGCGGTAGAAGTCCATGCTGGCGGCGACATCGCGGACGACTAGATTGGGCGTGAGCTTCTGAAATTTCATGGCATCTCCTGTTTGGTTCTAAGGGGTGGGCGCGGCCGGGATTGCTTCGGGAGGCGCGACGCACACCAAGGTTGTGTGTTCGCAACGCCTCCATCTGCGCTCCTTGCGAAGGGAGCGCAAGTAGGGCCGCCTCATTGTGGTCCGGCCGAAGCCGGTGGCGCCAAATTCTGCTCAGCGCGCGGGGCCCGCGAGGTACGAGAAACAGGATACCACCACGGTCAAGTCCTTCCCACGGATTGCAGGGATCAGTGGTATCTCAGTTTGCCGGTTCGGACGCACGGGCTGTCGAGCTTCGCTCGACGGACAGCCGAGGGCGGCTGTCCCCACGTGGGTATTTGCGCGAACTGAGACACTACCCACGGATCAAAGCGAACAGGGGGATAGGCTTGACCCTGTGCACCGGTAGGCGTAATCTCGCCGGGACAAATTGCCCGATTCCACCCGTCGTACAGAAGGAGGCCTCACATGGGTTTTCTCACCGCTCTCTGGCTCCCGATCGTGTTGTCGGCTGTGATCGTTTTCGTGGCCAGCTCTATCATGCACATGCTGCTGAAGTACCACCAGAGCGACTGCAAGAAGCTACCGGACGAGGAAAAGACTCTCTCGGCCCTGCGTGGCGCCGGCTTGCACCAAGGCCTGTACATGTTCCCCTACACCACGCACAAGGATATGAAGTCGCCCGCAGTGCAGGAAAAATTCCGGCAGGGTCCGGTGGGGATGCTGACTGTGTTTCCCAGCGGTCCGCCGGCGATTCCGAAGTTCATGGCGATGTGGTTCGTGTATTGCCTGGTGATCGGTTTCTTTGTCGCCTATCTGACGTGGCATACGGTCGCGCCCGGCCAGAACTATCTGGTCGTGTTTCGCGTGGCGGGGACGGCGGGCTTTTTGGGGTACGGGCTGGGGAGCATCAGCAACGGCATCTGGAAGGGACAGCCCTGGGGTATGGTGATCAAAGAAGTGATTGATGGACTGGTGTACGGGCTGCTGACCGCAGGGACGTTTGGGTGGTTGTGGCCGCGGTAATGAAAGGCCCCACTTCTCGCGCAAAAGGCGCGCGAGAAATGGGGCACCCGCGGTCGTAGAAATGCCTTGATTGGCCGCGCGGAGGCAGTAACGCTGCTAGGGGTCCTTCGACTGCTCTCTCAGGCGGGCAATCACGCCGAAATCTTCGAGCGCGGTGGTGTCGCCCTGCACTCGCCGCTGCTCGCCGGTTCGTGGCCTGACCTTTCCGGCCTATACATCCAGGAAGCGGGCGCGGGTGGCTTCGGTTGGGACGGGACAGGTATCGTAGCGGCCGAAGATGCGGTAGCGGGTGCGGGCTACGAGGCGGTAGGCCCAGTCGCGGAGGGGGCGCGGGACGGCTCCGACGACTGCGGTGAGGCCCCAGAAGCCGCCGAGCTGGTTAAGGATAAAAACGACAGCGTCGGAGCGGGGCAACAGGCGCTCGTCAGCGAGATCGGAGTTCACAACGACGTAGACGGTATCGAGGTCGGCGGGATTCGCGCCGTGGCGGGTCAGGATGCGGGCCGCCAGCGGGCTTTGCAGCGCGGCGAAGCGGAAGACGGCGTTCGGATCGCGGCGGAGGATGAATTGGACAAGGCGGTTGCAGAGTCCGCAGACGCCGTCGTAGAGGAGGATGGGCGGGGGCATGGATGGGGCTGTGGACGACTCTAGCATTTGCGCGATCCGAAGGCCCACCGTATTTGCCCCCACACTTATGCGCCCAGGCGGAGTAGTGCGGCGCGCAGGGTCGGGTGCTTCTGGGTCAGGCGGAGGTAGCGCATTTCGTTGGGGGCGGCTTGGGCGCGGATGATTTTGGCTGCGGCTTGCTTCTCTTGCGGCGACCAGCGCGGGAGGTCGGGAACCAGGGCGAGGACGAGCGACCAGTTCTCGAAGGCTTGGCGCTCGGCGGGAGTCCAGCGGGAGATGTTGATGTTCAAAGCGCGGCTGACTTCGTTGACGGAAGCTTCGCGGATACGGGCGGCGTCGCCGTGGAATTCGCGAGCCATGCGGCGGTTCACGCGCAGGGCCAGGTTGCGGGTGGAGAAGGTGTCCCAGAGGCCAGGGGTTCCGGGGCTGAAGCCCGCTCCATTTAATGGACGCATTACGCGGCCCTGAAAGGGCCGCTCTTCCACGGTGGTGGATAAGGAGGCTCCCCCAGCGGCTAAAGCCGGCGAGAGTAGTGCGGCCCTAACGGCCCGACTGGAAGTCGTGCCCTTCCCGGTTCGCTTCCCGCTTCGGTCCAATTCATAGAACACGTGGGCTTCGGCTAGGCGCTTCAGGGTCTTCTTTGGGGTGCGGTAGCGGGGGTTGGCGGCTATGTTTTGCTCTTCCCTTCTGGCGAGTTGCTCGAGATCGGGGCGTCCGGAGCGGAAGCCGAGTTTGCGGTAGAACCAGAAGGCGCCGGAGTCGAGGGCTTCGTCGTTGTTCTGGCCGATCTGGTAGGGGTAGACGGAAATCGTGGTGGCGCGGGTGAAGGCGCAGAGGCAGCGCAGGGCCTGGGCGTAGATCCAGGCGGTTTCGCCCTGGCGGTAAGTGTAGAAGGTGTTGAAGCCGACCTCGATCCATTCGCAGAGACCGATGGCTTCGATGTAGTTGATGGGGACGCCGTTCTTGAGGGTGAATCCGGCGACGTAGGCGCGCAGCGGGAGACGGCGGCTGGGCGGAAGATTCCAGAGATGGATGACGACGCCGCGGGCGTCGTTTTCCGACCCAAGGTCGGCGCGCACGACGGAAGCAGGATCGCCCAGCGTGGTGCCGTAGAGTTCGCGGTAGCGGACGAGCATGACTTCGCGAATGGTGTGCATGACTGACTCACCTTCGCAGCGGGAAAGTCGGGTGAAACGTGGCGCGGGCTGGGCGAGTTCGCGGGCGAGGGAGACCTGACTGCGGGTGAGCAGAGGCTCCTGGTGGAAATAGAAATGGCGCGGGGTGTTCCAGTTGCGGGTGCGGGAAAGCTTGAGGTTCTCGAGACGCCAGCGCAGGGGCAGGCCAAGAGAGTCGTAGAATTCGGCATGGGCGCGGGCGTTTTGTTCTGGAGCGGCGGGTGATTGCTCGAAGCGGCGGATGAGCCAGGCGAGGTCGCGCTCGCGGCCGCGGGCGGCGTCGAGCCAGCGGCGCCAGGGGATGTTGGCTTCGACGTCGGAATCTTCTGCGAGGAGCGGGACGAAGCGAGGCCAGGCGGAACCGAGGGCGCGCTCGGCGTGGGAGTCTTCCCAGAAATCGTCCCAAGCGATTTCGACGTGGCGCGGGGCGCGGCGGACGAGCCAGCGGGCGGCTTCGAAGTTGAGCGTGTCTTGCATGGTGGTGCCGGCGACACCGGAAGTGTCGAAGTCGTCGAAGACGGACATGTCGGCGCCGGCGGCGCGGATTTTCTCGATGCGCGGGTGGAAGGTGTTGAGCAGTTTTTCGATCTTCGGGACGAGCGATGGGCCCGCAGGGAAAGCGCGGAGAAACAGCAGGGCTTCGTGAAAACGAAGAAGGGATTGGGCGTCGGTGAAATCGCGGGCGGACAGCTGATTGAGCAGCTTTCTGGTTGCGGCGGCGGCGCCACGACCGAAGCGGTTTCTGGCGGCTTCCAGCCGTTCGAGAAGCGCGGGGAGCGATGGGGGCATGAGTATTCTGGTTGGCTAGTGTAACGCAGTTGAGGGACGTTGTCGTTGATGGCGAGGTGGGTCTGGCCACGAAGTTTGCGTGGCGGGGCGGAATTTCGCTTAGAATTCCGCTGCCAACGCGAAAAGAAGACAGAAAGGATTGCGTATGCACTCGCCCGGAGAGCAGCAGTCGGTAACGCAGGAGAAGCGTCTGGTTCGTTTCGGGCTGGGACTCGCCAACTGGAGCGAGAAGTGGTTTCCCGATCCGCTGGTGTTTGCCCTGCTCGGCATCGTGGTCGTCTTCTTCGCCGGACTGTTGCTGCATCAGAGTCCGGCGCAACTGGCCATTCAGGGCGGGAAGAGCTTCTGGGCGCTGGTGCCGTTCACCATGCAGATGGTGATGATTATTATTGGCGGGTACGTAGTGGCTTCGACGCCGGTCGCACATCGCGCGATCCGAGCGCTGGCGGGAATTCCAACCACACCGAAGGCGGCGGTGGCGATGGTGGCGCTGTTCTCGATGCTGACCTCGTTGATCTCGTGGGGCTTAAGCCTGATTTTCAGCGGGCTGCTGGTGCGGGAATTGGCCCATCGTGTCAAGGGCATGGACTATCGGGCGGCGGGCGCGGCGGCTTATCTGGGATTGGGAGCGGTGTGGGCGATGGGGCTGTCGTCTTCCGCCGCCATGCTGATGGCGACCAAGTCCGCCATGCCGGCGTCGCTGTTCAGCATCAGTGGATTGATTCCGCTGACGCAGACGCTGTTCCTGTGGCAAAGCATGGCCACGACGTTCGTTCTGGTCGTGCTGTCGGTGGTAATCGCTTATTTGTCCACGCCATCGGCGGAGAACGCGAAGACTGCGGAAGCCTACGGCGTCCAGTATCAGCCGACCAGCTCAAGTCTGGAGGCGAAGAGCAAGCCGGGCGAGTGGCTGGAATACAGTCCGCTGCTGACGATACTGGTTGCGGCGCTGCTTTGCTGGTACCTGAGGGAAGTGTTCCGCACTTCGCCGCAGGGGGCGCTGGCGGCGCTCGATCTCAACACCTATAACCTCATATTCATCACGGTGGGACTTTTGCTGCACTGGCGACCCAAGCGTTTTATGCGGGCAGTGAGCGAGTGCATTCCGGCGACGGGAGGGGTGCTGATCCAGTTTCCGTTTTATGCGGTGATCTTTGGAATGATTGTGGGAACGGGGATCTCCGATGCGCTGGCCAAACTGTTCGCCGCCGTCAGCACGCACAACACGTATCCGCTGCTGGTGGCGACGTATTCGGCGGTGCTGGGAGTTTTTATTCCGTCGGGCGGCAGCAAGTGGGTGATCGAAGCGCCTTACATTCTGCAAGCGGCGAACCTGCACCAAGTACACCTGGGTTGGGTGGTGCAGATCTACAACGCGTCGGAGGCGCTGCCGAATCTGGTGAATCCGTTCTGGATGCTGCCGCTGCTGGGGATATTGAAATTGAAGGCGCGCGACATTGTGGGGTACGGGATGCTGCAGTTGATCGTGCACATTCCGGTGGTGTTTTTCTTGTGTTGGTTGTTTGCGCGGTATATTCCGTATTTGCCGCCGGTGAGGTAGCGAGATTATTGGGAGCTATACCAGGCGTCCCTACGGGACGCGGTTCCATCCCTTCCCAGCTCTCCCGGCGTTGAAACGCCGGGCTACTCTCGGGCGTCCCTAAGGGACGCGGCTTGGGCGAATGTTCCCTCCTTCGCCATTGAAGCATCTGTGGCGAGAGGCCGTCGAGCTGCGCTCGACGGACAGCCGAGGCGGCTGTCCCCACATTTGTATCGGGGTTGTCCCTACATCTACGGTTGAAGAACTTGCGTGGCGGTGGGATGGATCTGTTGGTTCTGAAGGGCCGCGGCGTCCCAGCCTCCGCCGAGGGCCTTGACCAGGTACACGGACGTGACCATTTGTTGGCCGAGCAATTGAACGGAGAGCCTTTCGTTGGTCAGCAGGACCGATTGGGCGGTGATGACATCGAGCGAGGTGGTCAGTCCGCCGACATAACGCTGGTTGGCGATTTCGAGGGCGCGGCGGGCGTCGGCCACCGCCGCATTCTGACTTTCCGCCGCGTGAGACAAAGAATTCAGCCCCGACAGGCTGTCTTCGACCTGCTGGAACGCGGCGAGCACGGACTCGCGATAGTTGGCGACCGATTCGTCGTAAGCCGATTTCGCGAAGGCCAGGTTGGCGCGATTGCGTCCGCCGTTGAAGACCGGCTGCAGCAGATCGCCGCCCAGCGACCAGAAGGCACTGGGCGCGCTAATGAGCGAGCCGAGAGTGATGCTCTGAAACCCACCGCCGCCGGAAATGGTGAATTGCGGGTAGAACGCCGTCTTGGCAACACCTACGAGCGCGTTCTGCTGGGCCATGGTTCGTTCGGCGGTGGCTACGTCGGGACGGCGCTCCAGCAAATCCGAAGGTACTCCGAGAGTAACCGGCGGAGGAGTCGCGCGCAGCGGCGCAACCGGAGCGGTGAATGCAGACGCCGGGTTTCCCGTGAGCACGGCGATGGCATGTTCGAACTGGGCCCGCTGTTGCTGCAACAAAGAGAGTTGTGTGACGGTGGAGTCGAGCAGCGTCTGCTGCTGCGCCAGGTCCAGGCCTGAGGCAATTCCGCCTTCGTGGCGATGGGTGACGAGGGTTAGTCCTTCCTGCTGAATCTTGACCGACTCCTGCACGACCTGATATTCGGAGTCGAGTTCGCGCAAGCTGAAGTAGTCGGCGGCGAGTTCCGCGGTCAAGACCAATTGCACGTTTTGCAGATCGGCGGCCGAGCCCTGCAGGCTGGCATTGGCTGCCTGCAAAGTTTTGCGGGCGCGGCCGAACAGATCCACCTCGTAGGTCAGGGCGAATGGAATCTCATACGCGCTCTGGGTGAGCGGCGTGCCGGGAGTAGGACTTTCAGGACGATTGCCGGAGTAGCGATTGCGCGACGCATTAGGATCTGTGCTGAGCGTGGGAAACAACCCGGCAGATGCGACGCGAGCGAGCGAACGAGCCTGATCAAGGCGATCACGGGCGGCGGCAAGGGATTGGTTGGCAGCCAGCAATTGCTGCTCGTAGCCGTTCAGTTCTTCGTCGTGAAAAATCTGCCACCAGGCTCCCTTGGGAATGGCATCTTTGGGTTCGGCCTCGCGCCATGGGCCTTCGGTTTTCCACGCCGGCGGGCTGGGGACAGGCGGGCGCTGGTATTTGGGCCCGACAGCGCATCCCGCCAGGCACAGGCTGGCCCCGAGCGCGACCGTCGCCACCGGCCACTTCATGAATGATTACCCTGGCTGTCAGCGACGACGTTGACGGTTTGTCCGTCCTCGAGGGAATCGGAGGGATTAATGATGATGCGATCCTCGAGGCCGACGCCGCCCAGAATCTCCAGCGTAGTGCCGTAGTCGCGGCCAATGCTGATGGGCCGCAACTGCACTTTGTTGTCTGCGCCAACCACGGCCAGGCGCGCACCTTCCTGACGGAAGAGCATGGCGTTGACGGGCACAGTAATTTTGGCGGTGTTGATTTTGGGTTTGAAATGGACTTCGCCGAAGGAACCGCGCAGCAGGCGACCGTCTTTGTTGGGAACATCCACTTCCGTCAGCAGGGTGCGGGTGGCGGGATCAATGGCCTCGGCGGTGCGCGCTACCGTTCCGCCAAATTTCTGCCCGGAAAGTTCCTGCAGCGTGATATACGCCGACATTCCGTTCTTGATGGCGGGCGAATAAGTCTGGGGAACGTTGGTGAAGACGCGTAAAGGATCAACCTTCGCCAGGATGAACAACTCCATGCCCGCCGAGCCGGCGTTGATGAGCGCGCCGGGGTCCACGTTGCGCTTGACCAGCACGCCGGAAAACGGCGCGTACACATGCTTAAAGGACTCCAGTTGCTCGAGGCGGCGGACGTTGGCGTCGGCCGCGGCCAAGTTGGCGATGGCCTGCTGGTAGGCGCTGACTTGGGTGTCAGTCTCCTGCTGGGAAACGGAATCGGTCTTGCGCAGATTCTGCCAGCGATCGGCAGAAATTTTCGCCAGGTCCATTTGGGCGGCGGCCTGCTGGCGAGCGGCGCGGGCCTGCGACAATTCCTGATCCACTTCCGGAGTATCAATCTCGGCCAGCAGATCGCCTTTATTGACGTGGCTGCCGATGTCCTTATACCAGCGCAGCAGGTATCCGTTGGTGCGGGCATAGATTGGAGACTCTTCGTAGGCCTGCAAGGACGCGGGCAGAACGAGTTCTTCGTCGGGCTTCTCGGCTGTGGGATGAACAACCACTACGGTGGCGACGGCATCAATGTCGGTCTCTTTGGCCAGGGCGCGTCCCGCACGGACGCGGCTGAGCATGCTCAGAGCGCCGCTCAAGGCGAGCACCACGACGACCATGACAACGAGGACGACGGCCTTGCGCGGCGGCGCGGGAGGAAGCTCCGGGGGAGGCGTCACTTCGGGCGGAGTGCGCTGTTCGCCTAGTGGATTATTGGTCTCGGTTTCAGTCCGCATGGTTCTCGGTTCGGTTCTCCATGATTACAGATTCGACGATCAACTGGTCGAACATTTTCAGGAATCCGTGTTCAGTCACGAAGTTTCAGCGCGTCGGCCCGGGCTTCTCTACGGCTGTGAACCATGGCGAAGACGCAGGGCACAAAGAATAATGTTGCCACAGTCGCGAACAGCAGGCCTCCGATGACCGCGCGGCCCAGCGGAGCGTTCTGCTCGCCGCCCTCACCCAGACCGAGGGACATGGGGAACATGCCGATCACCATGGCGAGCGCCGTCATGAGCACGGGACGAATACGGGTGTAGCCGGCCTCCAGGGCGGCCTGCACGGCGGGCACGCCGACCTGCATGCGATCACGGGCAAACGATACCATCAGAATCGAATTAGCGGTCGCGACGCCCATGCACATCACGGCGCCGGTCAGCGATGGAACGCTCAGCGTGGTATGGGTGAGGAGCAGAATCCATGCGATTCCGGCCAGCGCACCCGGAAGGGCGGTGATGATGACGAATGGATCCAGCCACGACTGGAAGTTCACCACGATCAGGAAATAGACCAGAAGGATCGCTCCCAGAAGGCCAACGGCCAAGCCGACAAACGAGGACTGCATGGTTTCCACTTGCCCGCGCACGACGATGCTGGAGCCGCGCGGCAGATGGTCCATGAAGGGCTGCAGAACTTTCTGCGTATCTTTAGCTACGGCCCCCAAGTCGCGGCCTTGCGTGCTGGCGTAGACATCAATGACCGGCTGCACGTTGTAGTGCGACACAACCGCCGGACGCGTGACGGGCGCCAACTGCACCAGATTACCCAGGACCTGCGAGTTTGAAACGGCGGGGTCATTGACCGGCATATCGAGCAGGTCCTGCAGCGAGGTCATGCGGTATTGCGGCGACTGCACCACCAATGAATAGGTCACGCCGTTTTTCGGATTCAGCCAGAAGCTGGGCGCAGTCTGGAAGCTGCCGCTGAGGGAGACGAGCACGCTCTGCGCGACGTCGCGCGGGTTCATGCCAACCTGGGTGACGAGATTGCGATCCATGTCGAGATGCAAGGTGGGCAGGCCGAGCATCTGCTGCACGTGCACATCGGCCGTGCCGGGAACGCGGCGCAGTTTGTTGGCAATCTGCTGGGCGATGCGGTAGTTGCTCTGCATGTCCGCGCCCATGATTTGGATATCAATGGGCGCGGGCAATCCGAAGTTCAGGATCTGAGTGACGATGTCGGCGGGCTGAAAAAAGAACTCCACTCCGGGAAAGCGCCGCGGAAGGTCCTGACGCAGGGATTTCACTAATTCTTCGGTGGGGTGATGTTGCCGCGGGTTCAGGCCAACCAGGATCTCCGCGTCGCTGGTGCCGATCACGCCGGAATTGCTGTAGGACAAGTTGATACTGGAGTTGGGCAATCCAATGTTGTCGAGCACGGTCAGGATTTCGCCCCTGGGGAGATCCTGATGCAGGAACTGCTCCACCTGATCGCAAAGGCGAGCAGTTTCCTCCACGCGGAGACCGGCGCGGGCCCGCAGGTGCAGCCGGATGAGGCCGGCGTCAACCGAAGGGAAAAAATCTTCGCCGAGGAAGAACACCCATCCCAAGGACAACAGGCAAAACCCTAGGAAGCAACTGGCGAAGAGCTTGCGGTGCTGCAACGTAGTTTCCAGGAGTTGGTAGTAGCCGCTGCGGAACCGGTCGAAGCCGGCCTCAAAGCCGCGCTGGAAGCGCCCCAGGACAGTCTTGGGACCCGCCGCCCGGTGCTCGTGCCCGCGCATGATGTACATCACCAGCGTGGGGATGAGCGTTCGGGAAAGGAAGTAGGAGGCCAGCATGGCGAAGACCACGGCTTCGGCGAGCGGCACAAACAGAAATCTCGCGACACCCGTCAGAAAGAACATGGGCACGAACACGATGCAGATGCAAATGGTAGAAACGAAAGCGGGAACGGCGATCTGGGCCGCGCCATCCAGAATCGCCTTCTTCATCTCCTTGCCCTGGGCCAGATTGCGCTCGATGTTCTCGATTTCGACGGTGGCGTCATCCACGAGGATGCCGACGGCCAGCGCCAGACCGCCGAGGGTCATGATGTTGATCGTCTGCCCCAGCGCACTGAGCACGATGATGGAAACGAAAATCGAAAGCGGGATCGAGATGGAGATGACGATGGTGGGACGCCAGTCCCCGAGGAACAGCAGGATCATGGCGGCGGTCAGGAGAGCGGCGGTGATCGCTTCCAGGACCACGCCGCGGATGGAGGCACGCACGAAAAGCGACTGATCGAAGAGCGGGGTGATCTTCATCTCCGGCGGAAGCGACTGCGCGGCCGCCTGAGCTGCGTGCTTCACGCCCTCGACGATCGTAATTGTGGAGGCGCTGCCGACCTTTAGCATGGACATGAGGGCGCCGCGAACGCCGTCCATGCGCACAATGTTGGTTTGCGGAGCAAAAGCATCGCGGATGTGGGCTACATCGCGCATGTAGATCGTCGAGCCGTTCACGGTCTTGACGGGAAGATCGTTCAATTCCGCGATGGTCTGCGGGTCTCCATTCATCTCGACCTGATACTCCAGGGCGCCGATCTTGGCGGTTCCCGCGGGGAGGATCAGATTTTGCGCGCTGAGCGCATTCACGATGTCGTTAGGCGAAAGGCCGTTGGCCTGAAGCCGCGGCAGGTCGAGGTCTACCTGGATCTGGCGGATCTTGCCGCCGTAAGGATAGGGTGTGGCCGCGCCCGGCACCGTCGCCAGGTACGCGCGCAGGAAATTGTTGCCGAGATCGAAAAGCTGTTGCTCAGGCAGGGTTTTGCTGCTCAAGCCCAACTGGACAATCGGCGTGGATGATGCCGAATAGGTGATGATCAGCGGCGCCGTCGTTCCCACTGGCATTGACCGCAGAGCGGTCTGTAATGTGGCAGTGGTCTGGGACAACGCGGTCTGGATGTTCGCCGTGGGATGAAAGAATATCTTGATCACCCCGGTGCCGTTCACCGATTGGGACTCGATGTGTTCAATGTCATTGACGGTGATAGTGAGGAAGCGCTCAGAACCGGTGACAATCCGGTTGGCCATTTCGTCGGGGGACAGGCCATCGTAGCGCCAGACCACGCTAATGACGGGGATGTTGATGTCGGGGAGCACATCCACCGGCATCCGGTAAATGACGAGCGGCGTCAGGAGAAGCAGCACCAACGCCATCACCACGAACGTATAAGGGCGCCTGAGGGCTAAGGCAACAATCCACATCGGTGTGACGGCTCTCCAACCCGGGTAGGGCGAAAGTGATACCTGCGGTCATACGCGCCGGTTAAGTAACGGATTCGATTTGGCGCGTACCGGATTCAGTATATGAGAAGCGGAGGCGGGATGCGCGGGGTAGTGTTGCTTCCGTGAACTGAAACCTTGGCGTCCCCGGCGGGATTCGAACCCGCGTTACCGCCGTGAAAGGGCGATGTCCTAGGCCGGGCTAGACGACGGGGACGGTTAGCTGGGCGGGATATGCGGCTACCGTTCGATAGTAACAGTCGCAATTCGCAGTGTCAAAATCGGGATGCGAACTCAGCGGTACAATGGCAGAAGATTCCTGACTGTCATGGCCGATCCCCTTTATCTCAGCCTCTGGTTCCCGGACTTCAGCGGGCCGGCGATGTTGCCTCACCTGTTCGCGGTGTTGCAGCAGTTTCCTTTTTCGATGCAGCGGCCGGGGATCACGTATGCCGCTGTACAGCCGGTCTCGTGGAACGAGGCCAGCGTGCTGGAGCAGCGTTTCTCTCCCGGCATTGGCGCGGAGGAAGCGGTCACGGTGGCCGCCGATCTGATTCATGACGACTACGCCTACATATTCGACGCGTACTGGGATCTGTGGACGCCGGATGAAACCGGGGGCGATTGGCGGCTCATTCCGAGCCTGGTCAAGTTTATTGCGCAGGGGGAAGAGTTCGACGAGGGCGCTTATGAGCAAAACGGGCACATCGAGATTGATTTCGGCTTGGACGCTCCCTTCCTGCAGGAAAACGTGGACCTCACGGATGAAACCCAGATCAAGGTGCGCGAGAACGTGGCCAAACTGGTGGAGTTCACCGTGAAGGCGGAGAAGAACACGCGGGCCAGCGGGCGTCTGCTGTGGTCGGAATCGGAAGAAAACCTGGCGCAGAAACTGATCGCGCGGCTGCAGAAAGTGCAGTAGCCGGACAAAAGATCAACCCAAAACCGCAGAGGACGCTAAGGACGCGGAGGGATGATAGTTATTGACGAGCCGGCGGATGCCGTTTCGGAGATGTGCGACGTTGAAGTTGATTAGGAGGCCAATTCGCTTGTCCGCTAGCTTCAAGTAGGACAGCAACTGCGCCTTGTGCAGCTCCAGGATCTGCTCCACTACCTTCAGCTCGACAATAACTTCGCCTTCCACCAGCAAATCAATCCTGTAACCGCCTTCGATCTCCACTCCGTCGTAAATGACAGGGAGCCACACCTGCGACTCGACCCTCAGACCCCTCTTCACGAGTTCGTGCTTCAGGCACTTCTCATAGACACTGTCAAGCATGCCCGGACCAAGGGCGGGGTGGACCTTCATCGCCGCATCTACTACGGCGCCGGTGACATTATCGAGCTCCACAGCATCTCCAGGGACGACTTTTATGAATCCTCTGCGTCCCCCGCGTCCTCTGCGGTTTTCATTTCGTTCTTCCACCCTCCACTTTCAACGTGTCGGTTGCTGCAGCTTGGGCTGCGGCGAGGCGGGCGGTCAGGACGCGGAACGGTGAGCAGGAAACGTAGTTGAGGCCGACCCGGTAGCAGAACTCGACCGATGACGGCTCGCCGCCGTGCTCGCCACAGATGCCGATTTTTAGCGTGGGTCGCGTTTTGCGGCCGCGCTCGGTCGCCATCTTGACGAGTTGCCCGACGCCCTCCTGATCGAGGGCGGCGAACGGATCCTGCTTGAGGATGCCTTCCGCCAGATACGTGGGCAGCACTTTGTTCACGTCGTCGCGGGAGAAGCCGAACGTGGTCTGGGTGAGATCGTTGGTGCCGAAGGAGAAGAACTCGGCCTCTTTGGCGATCTCGTCGGCTACGAGGGCGGCGCGTGGCAACTCGATCATGGTGCCGACCAGGTATTCGACTTTGGATCCCTTTTCTTTGAACACTTCATCGGCCACGCGGCGCACGATGGCTCCCTGGTTGGCCATTTCCTTCAGCGTGGCCACCAGCGGAATCATGACTTCAGGAAGCACCTTGATTCCCTTCTTCGTGCAATCCACCGCGGCCTCGAAAATGGCACGGGCCTGCATTTCCGTAATCTCGGGATAGGTGATACCGAGGCGGCAGCCGCGGTGTCCGAGCATGGGATTGAACTCATGCAGTTGTTCCACACGGTTGAGCAGCGTGGGCAGTAGCTTCTTCAGATCGCCCGCAGCTTTCACGCCGTAGTCTTTGTATTTGGCGACCAGCTCTTTTTTCTGCTTTGCGCTGTAAGAGGACAGTAGAGCGATGTCCACCATCAGGTCTTCGCGGCGCGGCAGGAACTCGTGCAGCGGCGGATCGAGGGTGCGGATGGTTACGGGCAGGCCGTCCATCGCTTTGAAGACGCCGGCAAAATCGGCGCGCTGCATGGGCAGAAGCTTCTTCAATGCGGTGCGACGGTCTTTTTCGTTGTCGGCGAGAATCATGGCGCGCATGTGCGGAATCTTCTCTTCGCCGAAGAACATGTGCTCGGTGCGGCAAAGTCCGATTCCCTCGGCGCCGAAAGCCCGCGCCTGGATGGCGTCGCGGGGAATATCGGCGTTGGCACGAACTTTCATGGTGCGGTGCGGATCGGCCCAGTGCATGAACTTCTGCAGTTCGGGGTCGTCCGGGGAAGGATCGAGCGTGTTGAGCTTGCCCTTGATCACGCGGCCGGTGGTGCCGTCGAGCGAGATCCAGTCGCCTTCCTTGAAAGTCTGGCCCTTCACGCGCATCTCACGCGCTTTTTCGTTGACGTCAATGTCGCCGGCGCCCGCCACGCAGCACTTACCCATGCCGCGGGTTACGACGGCAGCGTGACTGGTCATGCCGCCGCGGGACGTGAGAATGCCCTTCGCTACTTCCATGCCGTGAATGTCTTCGGGAGTGGTTTCCGCGCGGACCAGAATCACGTGCACATTCTTGCCGTGTCCAACCATTTCGACGGCGGCGTCGGCGGTGAACACGATCTGTCCGACCGCGGCTCCCGGAGACGCGGGCAGGCCCGTCGCCAGCACTTCCACCTTGGTGCTCTTCTCGTCCAGACGCGGAACGAGGAAGTCGTAAAGCTGATTGGGTTCGACGCGGAAGATGGCTTCGTCTTTCGAAATCAAGCCTTCCTCCACCATCTGGATGGCCACGCGCACGGCGGCGAGTCCGGTGCGCTTGCCGTTGCGCGTTTGCAGCATGTAGAGCTTGCCGTCCTGGATGGTGAACTCGAAGTCCTGCATGTCCTTGTAGTGTTTCTCCAGCCGCGTGGTGATCTCGCGCAGCTGGTTGTAGACCGCGGGCATGATCTTCTGCAGTTCAAGGATGGGCACAGGGGTGCGGACGCCGGAAACCACATCCTCGCCCTGCGCATTCATCAGGAATTCGCCGTAGAACTCTTTCGTGCCGGTTGCGGGATTGCGGGTGAAGCCCACGCCGGTGCCGCTGGTATCGCCGAGGTTGCCGTAGACCATGGCCTGCACGTTGACCGCCGTGCCCAGCATGTCGTCAATGTTGTTGATGCGGCGATAGTGCTTGGCGCGGTCGTTCTGCCAGGAGCGGAAGACGGCGTCGCGAGCCATGACGAGCTGTTCGCGCGGATCCTGCGGGAACTCGCGCTTGGCGTGCTTCTTGACGACCTTCTTGTATTCGACGATCACTTCCTGCAGATCTTTAGCTGTGAGATCGGTGTCGAGCTTGGTCTTTTTCTGCTTCTTCTTGGCGTCGAACACTTCGTCGAAAGCCGGCTTTTCGATGTCGAGGACGACGTTGCCGAACATCTGGATCAGCCGGCGGTAGGAATCGGCCGCGAAGCGCGGATTGTTGCTGCGCTTCGCCAGGGCCTCGACGCTTTTGTCGTTTAGGCCGAGGTTGAGAATCGTGTCCATCATGCCGGGCATGGAAAACTTTGCGCCCGAGCGAACGCTGACCAGCAGCGGATTTTCGCCGGTGCCGAGTTTCTGCCCCTGCAGCGCCTCAAGCTTCGCGAGGGCTTCGTCCATCTGCCGGTCAACGTCTCCAGACGCGGCGCCGGTCCGCATGTATTCGCGGCAGGCCTCGGTCTGAATGGTGAATCCCGGAGGCACGGGCAGGCCGGCGTTGGTCATCTCAGCCAGACCGGCGCCTTTGCCGCCGAGCACGTCTTTCATCTTGCCGTTGCCGTCGGCCTTGCCGCCGCCGAAAAAGTACACGTACTTGGTGGTGGATTTGCTGGTCGCCTGCACTTCAGCTTCGGGGAGAGTGATGGTTGCCATATATGAGTCCTTTGCTTCGAGATTTTGCGAACTGAGGGTCTCTTTGACCAGGTCCCTTAAACTCTTGCAGCGGGATTTAGGCCCCGCGTTGGTCTTACGTTGCCCTATGCCTTCGATTCCGTCACGATCTCTGAGAAATCGGCGATGGTGGAGAATTCCCCCAACAGCGTCTGCAGCAGTGCCAGGCGGTTGGCGCGCACACGCGGGTCGTCCACCATGACCATGACCCTGTCGAAGAAGGCGTCCACGGGCGCGCGCGCTCTGGCCAGCAACAGGAGTGCGTCGCCGTATTTTTTCTCCTTGCGCTGAACTTCGATCTGCGGCCCATTCGTTTCCAGGTACGCGGCCAGACTCTTCTCTTCCGGAGCCGAGCCGGGCAGGGCTTCCCACTTCGCCGCCGGTTCGATTCCCTTCTCCGCGGCCTGTTTCAAAATGTTGCGGATGCGCTTGCAGGCCGCGCCTATCGCCTGGAACTCCGGCAGGTGCAAAACCTGCTTGACGGCTTCGGCGCGCTGGACGGCGTCTACCACATCTTCCGCGTCTGCGCCGAGCACGGCTTTCACCACGTCGTAAACATAGCCAAGAACGTCTTTCAGGTAGAACTCCAGGCGTTCGCGGAAGAGCGTCGCCACCGATTCGCCGAACTTCGCATCGTCAACGAACTTCTTCTCGGCCTCGGACTTCTGATATCCCGAGCGCGCGTCGCGCATCATGTCGCCGAGCCGCAGGGGGAGCTTCTTTTCCGCGATCACCTTGACGATCGCGTTGGCCTGACGGCGCAGGGCGAATGGATCTTTCGATCCGCTTGGCACCAGTCCCAGCGCGAACATGCCCGCGATGGTGTCGGCCTTATCGCCGATCGAAAGCACCGCGCCTTCCATGGACCGCGGAACATCGTCGTCGGTGGACTCCGGCTTGTAGTGATCGTAAATCGCATCGGCGACGGCCATGCGCGTGGCTTCGGGCAGGCTGGGATCGAGCTGCTGCACGCGCGCATAAAGGCCGCCGACAATCCCTTGCAGTTCGGTGAACTCTTTTACCAGCTCGGCAGTCAGATCGGTCTTCGCCAGGCACGCGGCTTTGTGGATCACTCCGGGGCGCACGGTCATCCCGTTGTGCTTCAGAATCTCGCTCAGCCAACTGCACAGCCGCTGCACGCGCAGCGTTTTTTCGTAGTAACTGCCGAGATCTTTCTGGAAGGTGACGTGACGCAGCAGTTCCAGGCGGTCGAGCAGGGATTTCTTTTGATCGGTTTCCCAGAAGAAGCGCGCGTCGTTGAAGCGCGCCCGCAGCACGCGCTCGTTGCCGTGCCGAATGAGCCCCTGCGGATCGCTGCCGGTATTGAGCACGGCAAGAAAATGCGGGAGCAACTTGCCGGCAGCGTCTTCGACAGCGAAGTATTTCTGGTGGTCGCGCATCACGGTGACCAGAACTTCCTCGGGCAGCGCGAGAAACTGCGGATCGAAACCGCCCAGGATTACGGACGGAAACTCCGTGAGATTCACCACGGTATCAAGCAGAGCTTTGTCTTCGCGCCAGCGCGCGCCCGGGACGGTGCGGGTGGCGGCGTCGAGAGCCTTGCGAATCTGCTGCTCGCGTTCCGCCCGGCCAAGAACCTTTGCGGCCCGCAGCGACTCGGTGTAGGCGGACCCGGCTCGGGGAATGGTAACGGCGCCATCGGAAAGAATGCGGTGGCCGCGCGACACGGTCCCGGCCTGGATGCCGGCGAACTCCAGCGGAATCGCTTCGCCGTCGAGCATAGCCACCAGCCAGCGCACCGGGCGCACGAAGCGCTCGTTGGGTTTGCGCCAGTACATGTTCTTGGGCCAGTAAATGCCGGCGATTTCTTTGGGAAGCGCTTCGGCCAGAATCTCGGCCGCGCTGCGGCCCTTCCGGGTGACTTTGGCGGCGATGTATTCGCCTTTGGGAGTGGTAATGGTTTCGAGCTGAGCTGCGTCCACGCCCGCCTTCTTGGCGAAGGCGTGGGCAGCGGGGGTCGGCTCACCGTCTTTGTAAGCGACGTTCACCGAAGGACCGGTGATTTGCTCGACCACGTCGGCCTGGGCAGCAGCGATTCCGGAAGCCAGCACGGCCAGACGGCGCGGGGTGTCGAACCTCGTAACCTCGCTGCCGGCCAGTCGCTCGCGTTGGAGCAGCGCGCCGACGCGCTCGCGGAGTTCCTCGGACGCAGCGTCAATCATGCGCGCCGGAATCTCTTCGCACCCGAGCTCTAATAAGAAGTCTGGCATGTCTTCAAACCAAGTAGTCTTTCAAATGGACCCATCTTTCGAATGTGACGGATATCACACCCGGCCTGTGCAAACCCAAAGTGGGACATCGCTGCCGTCAGCCTACTGGCGACAGCGTCTCCTTCTTCGGCTTCGGCTTCTTTTCGCGGACAGGCTCAGGCTCGTCGGACTTCTCCGGAGCGTCTGCCTTCTGCTGGCCGTTTTTCTGCTCGTCGTTCTTCTGTTGATCCACCCAGGCCTTCGCGATCCCCACGGCCAGCGCCCGCACGCGCGCGATCACGCCCACGCGCTCGGTTACCGAAATCGCCCCACGAGCGTCGAGAATGTTGAACAGGTGCGAGCACTTCAGGCACAGGTCATAAGCCCCGAGCAGCGGAAAACGGTTCTTCTCGCCGGGCTGGGAATTTTCACTTTGCTTCAGCACTGCATATTTCTCCAGCAATCCCTTGCACTCGGCCTCGCAAAGCTCGAAGTGCTTCCACGCGCTCTCCACGTCGGCCAATTCGAAGTTGTAGACCGAAAATTGCAGCTCATCGGCGAGGCGCACGTCGCCATATTTCACCTCGCTGCCGGACACGGGATCGCGGGCCCACACGATATCGTAGATCGAATCCACATCCTGCAGGAACGAAGCGATGCGCTCCAGACCGTACGTCAGTTCCGCCGAGATCGGCAGCAGGTCCACGCCGCCACACTGCTGGAAATACGTGAATTGAGTTATTTCGAGGCCATCGAGCATGACCTGCCAGCCGATGCCCCACGCGCCCAGCGTGGGCGACTCCCAGTTGTCCTCTTCGAACTTGATGTCATGCTGGCGCAGGTCAATGCCGATGGCGGCCAGCGACTCCAGGTACAACTCCTGCACGTTCTCGGGCGGAGGCTTCAGGATCACCTGCAACTGCATGTGCTTGAACAGGCGGTTGGGATTCTCGCCATAGCGGCCGTCGGCGGGACGCCGCGAAGGCTGCACGTAGGCGACCTTGTAAGGCTGCGGCCCGAGCACGCGCAGAAACGTCTCCGGGGCCATGGTGCCAGCGCCGACTTCCACGTCGTAGGGCTGCTGCAGCACGCATCCGCGCTCGGCGAAAAAAGTCTGCAGGCGCAGGATGAGTTCCTGGAAGGTAAGCGGGTTGGAGGAGGATGAAGTCATTGGTGAAGCTTTTGGCTCTTAGCCTTTAGCTCTTGGCTCAGCCCGCTCATCGGCAAGGGCAAAGGCCAAGAGCTAACAGCCAAGAGCTGGTTCCTACGGTGTCGTTGGAACGAAGCAGGTCAATCCACGATTGTAACGGAAGCGGGCGGTAACCGTCAGCCTTTGGGGGTCGAAACTTTCCCTCAAGCACAACTAACTCGGATCGGTGTCACTTCGGAGTCTTCTCGCCCGTGGCGCCATTCCCCAACTTCCGGGCATGGATCGTCTGGTCAATCTTCAAATTGCCACCGGCTTCACCGCCGAACAGGGTCTGCACGAATGTGCCCGGAGCGATCTTCTCAAACACTTCTTTGAAGGTAAACTTTTTTCCGTTCATCTCGTAGTCCTCGACGAGCACGAGCTGCGCGCCCTGCCAGCGGACAACGTTCTTGAACGAAATGCAGCCTCCGGGATTGGTGCTGTCGCACCAGATGGTGCGGTACCCGCCGGCGGACTCGTCCCACCAGAACACACCGAGGCCGGTGACTTGCCGGGCGCCTTGCTGCGACTGATAGTCTTCGACCACGGAGAAGCCACCTGGGCCGGGACGCCACACGATTCTTCCCTCGCCCGTGGCGCCGTTCGGCAGCGTGGAATCGGGTGCGAGTTTCTCGTGGATGGCCCACGTTCCCTCGAAAGCGTGCAACAATCTCTCGATCTGCGCGCCGGGTTTCGGTTCCGTTATTTGGGCGGGCGCGGCAGCGGGTTGCGTCCGCTCCGTGCCTGAAGCCGGTGGCTGCTTAGGGTCGGCCTGGCCCAGTGCACGGCCGACCAACAAGATTATGGCGAGCGAACCGCTCGTGAAATAACGGCGTCTCATCAGGGCACCTCCGGCCCGCGCGTTCTCTTTAGGCGAATTCCAGGCGTTTGAGTTTAATGCGGTCGGCCCGGACCTGTGACAGGTCGTAATACGCCTGCTGCGTAAGCCACGTAGCGGCACTCCCGCCGAAGACTTTGGCCAAGCGCACCGCCATCTCGGGAGAAATTCCACGCTTCCCGTTGACCAGTTCCGACAGCGTGGTACGCGTGACCCCTAGCGCAGCAGCGGCTTCGGTGATGGTCAGGCCCAGAGGCTCAATGCACTGCCGCAACACAAAACCGCCGGGGTGTGGTGGATTCTTCATGGGCATGATCTAAGCTCCCTCAGTGATAATCGGAATAATCAACCTCGAGCGCGTCGCCGTCCTCAAAGCGAAAAATGACCCGCCAGTTTGCACGAACTGTTACGGCCCAAAAGCCCTTTAGGTCTCCCTTGAGCGGGTGCAAACGGAAACCGGGCAAGTCCATGTCCGCGGCCGCACTGGCGGCATCAAGGCGGGCAAGAATGTCACGCAACTTGTCCACATGCTAGCCGGTTATGCCACGAGGGTCGTCTTCTTCGTAAAGGCGCTTCAGGCCCTTGTGGCGGATCGACCGGATCACGCCTTAACCGTAATGCGTTACGTAACGCATGTCAAGAAAAGACAAGCATGTGAGGAACGAGAGCTAAAACCCGCCCTTCTCCAGCATCGCCGCCGTGACAAATTTCTTCTCAATGTGCCGCTGCAGAATTTGGATCAGGAACTTGCGCAGGTCGGCGGCTTGTGACTTGGGCCAGGGCTTTCCCACGAAGCTTTCCACCGGGGCACGAAACATTTGCGCGGCCAGAGCGCGCGACTCGGCGGAAATCTCCGACGATGCCAAGCGCTTGTCGTCGGGGCACATCAGGCCATCGGCCAGGGCGTGAAAGTAGGCGCGGCTGCCGTTGAGGCTGCGGCCGCAGACGATGCATTCGGTCAACTCGGGCAGGAATCCGACCAGGCGCGTCAGCCACAATTCGAAATAAGTCACCGGCATCCAGACCTCGGGCCCGGTCAGAACGTGCAACACCGAGAGCGTCAGGCGGAAGATGGCGTCGTTCGCTTCGCGGTCGGGCAGCAGTTCGTCGAGCAACTCGGCGATGTGGCCGAGCGCGACAGCGCGCGCGTAGCTGACTTCCGAGGCCAGCGGAGATTCCAGCACTTCGCAGGCGTCGAGCCGGGCCAGTTCCTGGCGCTCGCGAACGTCATAAAAAGCGCGCACGTAGGTCAGAGGCTCGAGAGCGCCGCCAAAGCGCCGCTTCGATTTTTTAGCCGAGCGCGCCACACCGCGCACTTTGCCTTCCACGCGCGTGAACAGCGTGACCAGCAAATCAGCCTCGCGCAGCGGATAGGTGCGCAGCACGATCGCTTCTGACTCTCGCAGGGACATGGGAATTTGATGGTGAAGGCTTGATTCTAGTGCATGGGGCCTTCAGCCATCAGCTTTCGGCAGTGAGAGCCGGCGGAGATCACACCTTCGGCATGACGCGATAGTTCAGGTGCACGACTCCGTCGGAAAATTTCCGGGTGGACAGGAGTTTGAGGGGAATCGTCCGATGGCGGGGCTGAACCAGCGGAATTCCCTCGCCAATCATGACCGGGATGACGTGAATGCTGAACTCGTCAATTTCTCCTTCGTCAAGAAACGATGCGATGATTTCGCCGCCGCCCATCATCCAAATATCTTTGCCCGGCTGCTCGCGTAGCCGCCGTGCGAAAGGCTTGATTGGGCCGTTTACAAATTCGAATGCCCCTACGGAAGACGACTTCGGGTCGCGCGAAAAAACGCAGTTCTTAATCCCGGGGCCGAAACCGGAGGTCTTCATTCCCATCTCGATTCCTTTAGCGTAGGTCTTGCGGCCCCAAAGGATTGTGTCAATGTTTTTGAAGAATGCGCCGTAGCCGTAATTGCCCTTGGGGCGGGGACGATCAAGCCAGCCGACATCGCCGTCAGGCCGAGCGATGTAGCCGTCGGCGCTGATCGCGATATACGCAATGATTCTGCGGTTCTTCTTCTTCATGTTGCGCACCTCCCGGCGATGGAACCATCAGTAGTTTGGATCAACTCACAGTCTGGGATGGACTGCAATTATAGGGAAAACGAAGGCGGCGGCAACCTTCGCTGCCGGCCTCGCCTCTCACTTCGATATACTTTCGACACCGTGAAAAGAGCATTCCTGTCCGTTTTGATGATCGTCGTCACTGCTGGCCTGGGCATCGCCGAAGAGACTTCGTTCCGCAAGGTAAAGGTGCCCGACCTGAATGGGAAGCAGATCAAGGCCGTGTTGACCTTCAGCGATAAAGACAAGGCAATCGAAGTACGTCCTGCCAAGGGGGCGGCGGTGACCATCCCCTATAACCAGATTGATAAATGCGATTATGAGTACACGAACGCTCTCATGGGGGAGAAGAACCACTGGCTGGAGATCGCCTATCACGATCAGGACGCACATAAGGTGCTCCTGCTGCTCATGGAACAGAAAGAGTACCTGCGAATTCTGGATGCTCTGAAGGCCCACACTGGCATGGATGCCGAGATCCTGGGAAATGCCAAAAAGCGATAGCGGTTACGGTATCCAGCCTGTTCGCAGGCAAAAGGAAAAGCGCCCGCCCATGAAGGACGCGCGCCTCTGATCCATCCAAACCACGAACTCCAAGCTAAGAGCTAACGGCCAACAGCCTAGATGTGCTTACCGCCCGTAGTACTTGGCATTCCGCTCGGTAAAAGCGTTCCACTTTTCCGGCAGATCGTCGAGAGCGAAGATGGCCGAGACCGGACAGACGGGAACGCAGGCGCCGCAGTCAATACACTCCACCGGGTCAATATAGAGCAATTCCTCGGTGGCGTAGTTGGGCTCGTCTTTCTTGGGATGAATGCAATCCACCGGGCACGCATCCACACAGGCGGTATCTTTGGTGCCGATGCACGGCTCAGCAATTACGTAGGCCATAAGGGTGTCAGTCTCCTGAGAGTTTCTGCCTTTATTTTACTACCGCGGCGGTTTGGTGACCGGACATTCTAGCAAGAATGCAGGCGAGCCGTACAGCCGGGCTCCGGGATAAACGCCGGTGGGGAATGGGGGTGCGTCGAGCCCTTGCCACTTTCCTGCATCAGATGGTGCTAGAGAAATACCACCTTCACGGTGTCGCGGTTAAGGATGAAGACACGAATGTTATTGGATTCCGGATCGGCGGGGAACAGAAAGAAACCGGCCTTCTGGGGGTTATACGCTTCGGTGGCTCCGATGATCGTTTCGCCGTCGGAAAACGTGACTTCGATTTTCCGGCCATGCCCCAGATTCTTCACGTCATAGGCATCGCGGTGACTGCCGTGGCCGGCAAGATCCTTCACAAAGAAGATTGCCTTCAGAGAGCTGAGTCGCACATCGCGCCCGGCTTCGTGCGGCGAATTCTCCGCGGGGAAAAGGCGGAAGGAGTCACGCGTCGGCAGGAAATTGTGGACGTAACCCTTCAGCCGCTGCCCGTCCAGGCACGCGACCACAACCTGACTTCCCTTGGCCGACGGTGGCAGCATAAACGTTGTCCCCCTTGGCGCCCATACTACACTGGTGCCAAGGGGGAATCGAGCCGAGCGGTTAAGCTTCCCGCAGTTCGCTACCGGTGGCCGCCACCGTGCCCACCACCTCCGTGGAAGCCCCCGCCGCCACCATGGAATCCGCCTCCACCATGAAAGCCGCCACCTCCGTGAACTGCGCCTCCGCGAGCATAGCCTCCGTGGAAGCCCCCTGCCGGACCGCGCGCATACCCGCGACCAGCGAATCCGGGACGTCCGGCGTAGCCACGACCATAGCCCCAGCCGGCGCGGCCATAGTAGCCGCGACCCCATCCGCCGTAGCCCCAAGCGCGGCCCCAACCCGGATGACCGTACCAGGGACGACCATACCACCCATTCGCCCAGCCCCAGCGTCCCAACCATCCAGGACCGTGGAACCACGGACCAGCCCCGACGAACAATCCACCGACAAACCAGTCAGGACCGTAGTAGCCATAGGGTGCGCAGGCGTAAGGGGAG
Organism: Candidatus Sulfotelmatobacter sp.; assembly: GCA_035266345.1. Taxonomy (GTDB): domain Bacteria; phylum Acidobacteriota; class Terriglobia; order Terriglobales; family Acidobacteriaceae; genus Sulfotelmatobacter. The sequence goes on along the minus strand of DATFNP010000089.1, from coordinate 67,346 downwards.
TATCCGTAGTAGCCGTACGCGCACACCGGAGGGCCACCCGCATAGCCGTACGCCGGCCCGACTCCCACGCCCACACTGACCTGCGCTTGAGAGTAAGTCAGCGGCAGTGTCAATACAGCCAACAAAGCCAAGTATTTTACGTATTTCATGGTGAACTCCCTTCGCCCTTCCCACCGATCCCGTTTTCGCCTCTGGCGAATCACCGGGTCGAAGCCTCCAGCTTCATCTCTTCTGAAGGCCTACTGATTTGAACTCGCGTTGGCGAGAAAAGTTGCAAGGGCAGGAGTGGCTGATTTCAGCCATCCTGCCCGAATTCAACCACTTGCGAAGGGCTTGACGCCAACTGATCCGAGCCGCCGTCCCAACCCTCCGGGAGGGAGGCGCGACAAAGCGTCTTTACGGGCGGTAAATCCAAGCCTGGTTTGTGGCTTGATCGTTGTCTGGATAGCCGCCCGCCAGCAGCACCCGGCCATCTTTGAGCTTCGTCTCAGTCATGAAGTGGCGGGCGTCGTTCATCTGGCCTGCGGCCACGAGGAACTTCCCGCTTGCCGGATCATACACTTCGACTTCCCTGCTCCCACCCGCGACCAGCAGCTTTCCAGAGGGCAACTGCACGGCTTCGTCGGGCAGTTTGTAGCGGCTGTCGTTCAAGGGCGACGCAGCCGTGAATTTTCCGGTCCGAGGGTCGTAAATCTCAGCGCGATTCATGGTGCCGCGCCAATCGCGCTCGTCGCTGCCCCCGGCAATCAGAACCCGTCCGTCAGGAAGCAGGCCGGCCGTGTGCTTGTAGCGAGCAGTGATCAAATCGCCGGTCACGAGGAACTGTGAGGTTTTCGGATCGTAGATTTCCGCGGTCGCCTGGACCCTGTCTCCGCGGCCACCGGCGATGAGAACCCGCCCGTCAGGCAGTCGAGTGGCGGTGTGCGAAACGCGGGCAAAATGCATGGACGCAACGGCATGGAACGTCATGGTGGCGGGGTGAAAAACCTCGGCGGAGGCGACGCCCCCTGGAGAGTCGTGGTCGGCGCCGCCTGCGATGAGGACGTCGCTATCAGGGAGCAGCGTGCCGCTGGAGTCGCCGCGCCGCGTGGTCATCCTGGCGGGAAGCGCCGTAAATTTACCCGTCCCCGGATCATAAAGTTCGGCCGAGTCGGTACAGCCCTGGCCCACGTATCCGCCAGCGATCAGCACCTTCCCGGATCGCAGCAGCACCGCGACCGGACTGACGCGGCGCTCGTTCATCTCGCCTGTGGGCTGGAATTTGCCGGTCGCAGGATCGTAGAGTTCGGCGGATTTGTAGAAGTCCTGATTGCGCCGCATGCCGCCCGCGATGAGAACCTTGCCGTCGGGCAGCAGAGTTGCAGTGTGGCCGGAGCGCGGCTCAAGCATTTGCCCGGCGGCAGTGAGGGAACCAGCGGGCGCAGCCGAAGACTGCGAGGCGCGGAAGGCGGTCGCGGCGACGGCAAAAGTGATGACAATGAAAGCGACGAGCAGCAGGCGGGAACGGTTCATGATGTCCTCCGCAGGTCAGACTCTCGAAACCTATGCAGGTAAGCAAGCTTTCTTGTGCCGACGCGTGTCCCGCGGCGTCCGTGCCTTACACCCGACTCAACTCCTTCTTCTCGCTGGGCTCATACTCGACGATGTAGCCCGCCACTGCGCTGGCGGCCACCGTCAGCGGCGAAGCCAGATACATCTGGCCGGGACCGCTGCGGCCGGGGAAATTGCGGTTCTGGGCGCTGATCACCACCTGATCGGGACGGGTGGAAACTCCTGGTCCAGCGTTGATGCAAGCGCCGCAACTGGGTTCAATCACGTGCGCGCCGGCCTGCTGAAAAACATCTAGGTAGCCCTTGCGCAGGCAATATTCGCGTGTCTCCTGCGAGCCGAACTGGATATAGAACTTCACCGAATCGGCCACGCGCTTGCCGTGCTTGAGCGCGTCGGCGAGCACGAGGGCGTACATGTCCATGTCTTCGTTCTTGCCCGCAGTGCAGGTGCCGCCGTAGGCGATTTCGACGGGTACGGGGGTGTTCATTTCGCGGACATATTTGCCATTGCCAGGATCGCCGGGCGTGGCCACCATCGGCGTAATTTCGGCGGCGTCAAGTTCGATCACATGCGCATACTGCGCGCCGGGATCGCTGTAGAGGCCGGCGATCATGGCCTCGGCACGGTCGCGCTTCATGCCGCGGCGTTGGACCAGAAAATCCACAGCCTTCCTGTCGGGCGCGACGATGCCGGTGAAGCCGCCAATTTCAGCCGCCATGTTGGTCATGGTGGCGCGCTCATCCACGCTGAGTTCCTCGATGGCCTCACCCGCGTATTCCATGACTTTGGCGAGCGCCTTGCCGCTGCGCACGTAATCGAGGCTCAGAATCTTCAGGATGAAATCTTTGGCCGTGACGTTCGGGTGCTTCTGGCCGCGAATCACAATCTTGACCGATTCTGGAACCTTCACTCGCACGTCTTTTGTGATCCAGGAATTGAAAACGTCGGTGGTGCCGATGCCGAAGGCTACGCAGCCAATCGCGCCCACGTGCGGCGTGTGCGAGTCGGAGCCGATATTCAACTGCCCGGGCAGGGCGTAGCTCTCGAGAACGATGGAGTGGCAAATACCTTCGGAGCCTTTACGGTCGGCCAGTTCGCCGTGCAGGCGGATGCCCTGCTTCTTAGCGAAGTCCTGCTGTTTGAGCATGAGTTGTGTGGCCAGATCGAGCAGGCCCAGTTTCTTCTTCTCTTCGGAAATCACTTCGTCGAGAAAGGTCAAGTGGTCGCGGAAGAACAGGATGCTCGCGGGATCATTGACCTTGGCGTCCTTGCCCACGTAGCGCTCGAAAAAGATCGCTGCCATGGGCGTGACGTATTCGTGGCTGAAGCGCAGATCGGCGCGGGCAAACCCGGTGTCGCCCGGCTTAACCGAGGACACACCGACCTCACCTTTCTCGTTGATCATGTGCCGGGCGAAAATTTTCTCAGCCAGCGTCATCGCTCGTGTGGCGCGGGCACTCTTGCCCGCGTTCTCGATCGGCGGCAAAAAAACCTTCCCCTGCATCCTCGCCACGTTGAACGGAAACAGTCCGCCGTGCTCGATCACCTGGCGCGTGATTTCGTCCTCGCCCGCGGTGAATTCGCTGAGCGCGATCTCTTCCCCGCCGCGGATGCGGTCAATCAGCGAAAAGTTGGTCGAAGTCAGCAGGCCCAGGTTCTGGCAATTCTGCTTGTAGATGCGCTCGATGTTTTCCGCGATCACCACGCGAATGCCAGCGCACATCTCGGCGTAAGGAGACTGCTCGCGGCTCGATCCCTTGCCGCGCCGTTTGCCGCTGACTGCGCACACGAATCCGCCGCGCTTCACGTCGCCGCGGCCGATGGGCGTCCCAGTGCCGCATTTCAGGCCCAGGTAAGGGATCTCGCCCAGCGTTTCGTCGAAGTAAAAGCAATAGTGCGCCGGGGTGATCTCGTCGGTCGAAATGTCATCGCGCAGCTTGGGATTGTTGGCAGGACTCTTCGTGTCCCAGGGCAGGTCTTCGCCGGCGAGTTGACGCTTGATGAGTTCCGGATCTTCGGTGAGGAAAAGAATGCGTCCCTGCAGCCGGACTTTGTCCGGTCGCTTTTCAATTTTACGTTCGAGCAGTGATGTGATCACGGTGTTACCCCAGACTCCTGGCCGATTTCAACACCGCTCTATTGTACCGCTGAGAAATCAGCGCGTTCCGAACACCGGTGATCATCCCGTGTAGTCGCGCGCATTGGGCAGCGGTTCGAGCCCGCGGCCGGCGAAGATTTCCTGGAATTCGTGCAGCAGGGCTTCGTGAACCAGGCCATTGGAGGCCAGCGTCTCGCGGCTGTCGAGTTCAAAGGGCGAGCCGTCGAAGCGGCTGACCTTGCCTCCGGCTTCTTCCACTATGAGCACGCCGGCCGCGGTGTCCCAGGGATTGAGGTTGAACTCCCAGAAGCCGTCGAAACGGGCGCAGGCGACGTTGCACAAGTCGAGCGCGGCCGATCCGGCCCGCCGCACGCCGTGGGTGCGCAGAGTGATCTGGTGGTAGAAGTGAATGTTCGGATTCTTGTGCCGCTTGTGGCTGGGAAAGCCCGTCGCCACCAGACATTCTTTCAATTGCGCTGTCTTGGACACGCGGATGGGTTCGCCGTTGAGCCGGGCGCCGCTTCCCTGCCCCGCGGTGAACAGTTCGTCGCGCGTGGGGTCGTAGACCACGGCTGCCACGCGGCGGGCCGAGGTTGCGGAACGGCGCTCCAGCGCCAGGGAAACGCAGAACACAGGATATCCGTGGGCAAAGTTCGTGGTTCCGTCCAGCGGATCCACGTACCAGCGGTACTCGCTGCCCCGGTCGTTGAGGCCCTGCTCTTCACCCATTACGTCGTGTGATGGAAACTGTTTACCTACACGCTCGCGTATCAGAGCTTCGGAAGCACGGTCCGCGGCGGTCACCAGATCGGCCTCGCCTTTGTATTCAATCGCCAGGCCCTGTTGGAAATGCCGCATCAGTAAGGCGCCTGCCTCGCGGGCGATGGTCGAGATGGCGGGAAGGAAAGTTTCAGGATGGGGAGAAGCAGGCATGGGAATTCAGACCTTTGACGTCGGACCTCAGGCGTCCGACCTCGAACGCCTCACTTCCGTTTTCCGTCACTCTCGGCGATATACATGATTTCGTGCTTGAAGATGAACAGATTGGGCGCGCCCTCACGGGTCAGCCGCACCATGTTCTTGTCGTAGTATTCGATCCAGCCACGCAGGACTTGTCCGTCCATCAGCTTAATCGAGACCGGCTTCTGCTTCTCTCCCAGCGCCTTGAGGAACGCGGCCTCCTCGAAGGTGTCTTCCGGAGGAGGTGTGCGGCTGCGCTTGGCGTTGGGATTACCTTGTGGAGCGCGGAAAGGCATGCAGGCATTGTACACAAACACGCGAGCGGGAAAGCGTGACCTCAGCTAAAGCCGTACCCAGAAACAACCTGCTTATCGCAGCGCTGAAAGGCCTGCCTGAGCGAAGTCGAAGGGCGCTGCGCCACCCAAAATCACGTGTCGCATTGAGTTTTCCCGCAGCCTGCTAGAACTTGATCTTCAGTTCGAACTCCATGACGCGGGGCGAGCCCGCGGCGCTCACGCCCGAGCCCAGGCCAAGGCGCAGCGCGTTCGGCTGCGGACTGATGGTGCCGTTTGCCGATCCCGGTTGTCCATTCAAAACGCTGGTAAACGGAGAAGATGGACTCTCGAAGTTGGCGAGGTTCAGTACGTTAAAGAAGGTGACTCCCGGACGGAATTCGACCTTCTCTTTGAACTTGTAGCTCCAGTTCAAGCCGACGTCAAAACTCTTCAGCCAACCCTGTTCCACTGCCCCTGCCGGCAGCGCCCGGAGCGGAGCGATCGTGCCCGATCCATTTTGATTTCCGCCGATCACGGCCTGCAGAGCCGTCAACTCGGACTGGGTGAACAAGCCGGAGTTGAGCAGAACCGTGCCGGCGGGAGTCAGTGTGCCGACCCACTTCAGGTTGTAATTACTGATCACCTGATTGAGCCCGTTCACGTTAAGCGAGCGGCCGAACGCGCCGGCTTTGGTTCCGGGCAACAAATCGCCCAGGCCACCGTTGGAAGCGAACGATCCATCGCCGGTTCCGTCGCCGGTAATGTCGGTCTGAAAGATGCCGCCCGAATTTCCGCTGACCGGGAGCGTGACACTCAGCGGCAGCGGGCTGTCAAAGTGAGCAATGGTGCTCAAATGGAAACCGGCGGGCAGATCCGCAACGCCACCGATGGAAAACTGATGTTTACGATCCAATCCGTTCGGCCCCATATATTTCAGCGGGTTGACATTATCCTGGGCGAAGTTGGCGGTGTCGCCGTCCCGGGCGCTGGATACATACTTCGAATACGCGTATGACACCTGGAAGTTGGCGTGCCTGACGCCTTGCAGTGGGTGCTCCACATCCTGTTTCCAGGTTGCCTGCACGCCCTGATACACGGAGCGACCGATGGGAAACAGCATCTGGTTGGCACCCAAGGCAGAGTTGATGCCCGGGTACGCGGCCGCCGGTCTCCCGATGAGCGCGCACGGCCGGCCGCCGCAGTCGGAATAGCCGGAATCCAGGCCGTTGGAGGCGAAGGCTGAAATGGTTGCCGTCGGATTATTCGTGATAAAACACTGAATCGCGCCGGGCGCGCCGCCGTAGGTTACACTCCCGCCGCCGCAAGCCGGCCCCACCGTGGCATTGATCGCCGCCAGCGCGGCATTGGGATTGAAGAAACGCGCATCTCCCACGTGGTTGGTGTCAATGCTCAACAGCTCGCGGGTGCTTACGGTGCGGAGAAAATCCACGCTCAGCACGGCTCCCGGGTGAATCTCGCGCTGGAAGCCGAGATTCATCTGCAGCGAGCGCGGGGTGACGTAACTGGGAGCCAGCAGCTGAGTGCCGTTGATATTGATGCCGTCGGCAAGGCTGTTGGCAATATAGTTCGGGTTCGAGGCTGACCCGGCGGCCGCAGTGGCAGCCTGATACTGCTGCTCGAGTTGAGTAACTTGCGAGGCCACGTTGCCGATCGGCTGGCCGCAAATGCTTGCCGGATTGACCGTGGTTGCGAAGGGTAGAGTTTGCGGGGCGCCACTGGAGCAAACCGAAGTGAAACCGAGGAACTCGCCGCGCGCCAGGCGTGCCGAACGATCGAACAGGCTGTTGTTCCAAATTGAGTTTTCGTAGAAAAGGCCGGCTCCGCCGCGAATCACCGTCTTGCCGCTGGTGTCCGGATCCCAGGCGAATCCGAACTGCGGAGAGAGATCGAGATTGGGCTGGTGCACCCGGTTGTTCAGGCCCGAGTACGTGTAGAACTGGTTATTGCTGACGTTGAACTGGCTCAGGGCCGCAATAGGAGCGATGTCACTGTCGGTGCGGCCGGTGTCGCGGACATAACTCACGCCCAGAGTCAGGGTTAAGTTTGGCCGAAATTTCCACGTATCGCCGGCGTACCAGGAAATCCGGTTATCCGGCCCCAGACCGCCGCCGGGGTAGCCGAATGCAGACTTTTCCGAGGAGAATCCCTGGCCGTTGCCCAGGTTAATGCTATACGCGGGATAGTTCAGCGGGTCGGCCGCGCCGCCGGCCTGGTCCGGGCAAGTCCCTGCCGCGAAGCACGGCGGTTGCACACCAGGTGACAGCGAAGGCGAACCTACCGCGGGAGCGAGTCCCAGGAAGTTGCTGAAACCGCCGCCCTGCAAGCGGTTGAAGCCAACGCCGAAACGAAAGTTGTGGTTCTCCTTGGGCCGGCTTCCGTCGTATTTGATTTGCTCGTTGGACTGGAAGGTGGTCTGGGGCGCCAGGTAACTCGGGCCGGAACAGAAGTTGTCCAGTCCGGCCGCCGTGCAGCTGGGATCGGCTCCGATCGCGAGCTCAAGCCCGGGAGCAAATGGCAAGATGCCGGAACTGGCGACGGCATCGGTGATTCCATTCTGAAATTTGCTGTAGCTGAACCGGATGCTGTGGGTATAGCTGCCGCGCGAGAAATCAACGCCCAGCACGTGATCGCGCGCATTGTTCTCACTGGTGAAAGGCTGGAAGGAGTTCGGAATAAAGGGAAAAACGCTGCGGTTCTGATCAAAGGAAAAGCGGTAGAACGCCCTGTATTTCTGGGTCTGGTAGTCGAGCCGGCCCACGGCCTGAGTCTCACGGAGGGGCGAGGCGAAGCTGCTCGTCAAGGCGCTAAAATCCCCGCCGCCCAGGGCGGGAGCGATCAAGTCCTGCTTGTTGCGCTCGCCATCCAGAAAGAAAAAAAGTTTGTCCTTGACGAGCGCGCCGCCCACATTGCCCCCGAACTGATTCCTCTGGAAATACTTCTTGGAACCGCCGGGCAAGGCCGCATCAAATTGCTGGTCGCGGAAATTGAAAAAGCCCTCGCCGTGCAAGGCGTCCGTTCCTGATTTGGTCACGATGTTGACCGAACCGGACGATCCCAACGCGTTGGAAAAGTCGGGCGACGCATACTGCACAGCGGCTTCCTGGATGGACCCCAAGGGGAGGTTCTGGGTGCTGCCGCCCACGGTTTCATCGGACAGATCAACGCCGTCCACTTCGATGCGGGCCGCGCGGCCGAAACGGCTGTCCACCGAAATCGAAGAGTATCCATTCTTGGTGGGATCGAAAGTGTTGCCGTCCGGAATCTGCACCCCAGGTTGCAGTTGCGCGAGGTCGAGGAACCTTCGCCCGTTCATGGGCAGGTGCTCCATCCGTTTGGTTTGGCTGGGAAATAACTTCACATTCCCCGAGGCGGCGGCGTTTGCCTGCACGGTTACGGTCAGCTCACCCGGCTCGAAGCCGAAGACCTCGACGCTCACCAGGTAATCGCCGATGGCCAGCGCACCCGAGGCGTAAGTTCCCGATGACGTGGTGGTTACGGAAGTCCCCTGAGCGGTCGCTTTGTTCGTGATGGTGACCCGGGCTGCGGCGACCGCCGCGCCTTGAGGATCTGCCACTTTGCCCGCGATGCTGCCGGTCGGGACCGGGGCGGCCTGAGTACTCGCCGGGGTGCTGGGCGTGGTCTGCGCGGACGCAGTCACCGACAGCATGGTCATGGCCAGCATCAGCGCCCATGCCGCGAGCAGAACCAGCAGGCTGAGCCTGGCGCTCAAGCGGCCGCATTTGAATCGCAACATAATTCCACCTTCCTTGCCCGGTGAGTCTAAGAATTCGCCTTTGGCTATAAACCGGAGAGCGGCGCCGGCGGTCGTATCAATAAAAGGTCGCATCAATGAAACATAGAGAATACCGTATCTCCACGCTTTGCATAGCGTCCGGCGCGAATGTTTTGCGAAGGGCCGTTCTCAGAACTCCTCTTTCACGGTGTAATACCCGGCCCGGTGGCGCACACGATAGGCCGCTGCGTCGGGTACGGCGGCGACTTTGACTTCGATGCGGCGGAACGTCGAGAACGATGTGCGCTGCGCAGGATAATACGCCAGCAGATATTGCGTGCGCAGTTCGTCGCTGATCTTCTGGAACGCTTCGTCGAGCTGCGCGGTAGACGTGGCGTAATAGTACTTGCCTCCCGTGTCCTCGGAAAGCTGGATGAGGGCGTGCTCGCCTCCGGTTTCGCGTCCGGCGCTGGCCTCAATGGGAACAATGATGATGGAGTACACCAGCGCCTCGGCCTCCTCGGCGGAACGCACGGCCTCTTTGTAATCCACCTTGCTGATGGTGTCGCCGCCGTCTGTGATCAGGACGATAACTTTGCGTCCTTTGCGGCGGTCGAGGGCGTGGGAGGCGAGATAAATCGCGTCGTAAAGCGCCGTGGCCGCGCCCACGTGGATGTGCTCGATGGCTTCATCAATGTGCTTCAGGTCGGACGTGTATCCGCGGGTAGAGTCCACCACGACTTCGCTGAAGCCGTAGACGGAAAGCGCGTCCACCGGCCGCAGGATGGCGTGTGCGAATCGCTTGGCTGAGGCTTGTTCCAGCGGCAGGTCATGGCGCGTGCTCAGGCTGGTGTCAATGGCGAGCGCAATCGAAAGGGGCAGGGCGGATTCCTTGTCGAACACCGCGATTTTCTGCTCGTGCCCGTCTTCATTTAGAACAAAGTTGTCTTTCTTGAGACCGGCCACGGGAGCGCCCTGTGCGTCGGTCACGGTGACGAACACGTTCACCAGATTGACGTCCATTTTCAGCGTAGTGGCCGGTTCGGACTGGGGCTGCGCCGGATTGTGTTGGGCTGAGGGTTGCTGCGCCCAAAGGCCGCAGCCGGAGAGGAGCAGACTCGCTGCCAGCAGTCTGAGCGTGGCGGGTTTTCTCATCGGGTGTGGGAATTATACCTGCACAAAGTCTGGGCGCCCCGCTGCGGTATCGGACGGGGCTCATCGCGCCGCTTACTTAGATGCCGACCCCGCGGCCGGGCTGCCTTGTGGGGAGGAATTTGCCCGGGGAATCTCGGGAGGAAACGGTTCGCCGTCGGCCCAGACAGCACCGTCTTCGAAATATTCCTTCTTCCAGATGGGGACGGTGCGTTTTAGCGTGTCAATGAGCCAGCGGCAGGCCTCGAACGCCGCGGCCCGATGCGCCGAGGCCACGGCGATCAGCACGCTGGTCTCGCCGATTTCGAGCCGCCCCAGGCGATGGACCAGGGCCACGTCGCGAATCTGGAATTGCCGCAAGGCCTGTTCGACTAGAGATTCCATCTCCTGCAGGGCCATCTCTTCGTAGGCTTCGTAGTTGAGATAGAGCGTCTTGCGGCCGCGAGTCTGGTTGCGGACCATGCCCTCAAAAACAAGGGCGGCGCCGTCGTCCGCGCACTTGAGGCTGGAGAGCGTGCGCCCAGTGTCAATCGGCTCGCGCACCAGTTCGCAGTGAGCCGATTTGCGGTGCACCGGCGGGTTCGTATCGTCCACTCCCCCGCTTACCGGAGGCAACAGCGCGACCTCGTCGTCCGGCTCCAATCTTGTGTCCGGGCTGGCGTACTGCTGATTCACGGCCAGCGCCAGAGACGGCGACGATTCCTTCAGGCGCGGGATTTTGGCCTCATAGAGCGCCAGCACATCGCGGATCGAAGCGCCGGCGCGCAGTTCAATCACTTCAGACGACACTCCTACCGCGTCCTTGAGTAGCCCGAAAAAAAGCACACGTACGCGCATGACATCAGTCGCCATTGGGCAGTTGCCCTTCGTCAGTTTATCGTGGACGACGGAGTTTATCGTAGCCACAGGATTCTGCCCGGAACTTGCCCTCCACCTGGGAACAGGCCACCGGAAAAGATCTAGCAATCTTAAGTAGGAGGCTGGGCGCAAGACATAACGCACCCTGAATATATGTAATTCGGTATGCAGTTACATTCTAGGATACGCCTATCTGTAGATCGTTGCGTCGGACCCGTACAATATGCTGATAATAGATAAGTTACGTGGCACGCATCTTGGTTCTTGGTTTGCACGTCGCTCCACCGTGTGCCCGTGTCTTCTGCAAGTTGCAAGTCGAAAGACGGAAATGAGGGATTCAATCATGCGGAGAATGTTCGTTCTGCTTGCTGCCGCCTCGTTGGCAATGCTGGTTCTTGCTTCCTCTGCCATCGCGCAGACCGCGTCGGTCAACGGAACCGTGACCGACGCCACCGGAGCGCTGGTCCAGAATGCGAAAGTGACAGCCACCAACACTGCGACCAACATCGCCCGCAGCACCGACACCGGCAGCTCGGGCGTGTACAGCCTCACTCAACTCGTGGCCGGACCCTACGACCTGGTGATCGAGAAACAGGGTTTCCGCCCGGTGCGCTTTGCCGCGGTGACCCTGACGGTGGACCAGGCACTGACCCTCAACGCCAAGATGGAGATCGGAACCGCCAAGGAGCAGGTGACGGTGGAAGGCGGGACAGTGGCCCCAATCAACACCACGGATGCCCAGGTCAGCAACGTGGTGGACGAAAAGCAGATGGAGGCGCTTCCGTTAATTCTTCGGGATCCCTATCAGTTGGTTCTCCTGACGCCTGGAACGACGCAGACCAACTCAGGACTCGGCGGCTTTTCTATCAACGGCGGCCGGGAGCGGAACAACAACTTCGAACTGGATGGGACGAATAACAATGATCCCGGCGTTCCCGGAAGCGGACTCGTCACGTTGAACCCCGACGCAACCCAGGAATTTCGCGTAATCACCAACAACTACCTCCCTGAATTTGGCCGCAACTCCAGTGCGGTCATCGACATCATCACGCGCAGTGGGACGAATCATCTTCACGGCGACGTGTATTACTTCGGCCGCTGGAACGCTCTCGGCGCCAGAGACTTCTTTAACCCGGAAGCTACTACTGGCCGGCAGAGCCCCTACGTGCGCAACACTTTCGGAGCCTCGATTGGGGGCCCGGTGATCAAGGACAAGATGTTCTTCTTCTTCAACTACGAAGGCAATCGCTTCGCCACGGCCACAACCACGTTGGCGGTTGTCCCGACAGCAGCTTTCAAGACGGGCGTTTTTACCTATATGGATCCGACGGCAGGGGCGGTCCCTATCGACGTCAGTACGCCTGGTTCGGCTAACAACGCGTGGGGCCTTGCGCTCGACCCTCAAACACAGAAGATTCTGAATTTCTATCCTGCGGCGCCTGCCAATGCTCCAGCGCAGATCCAGGGTGTCTCATCCCAGATTTTTTTTGGGGATACGGACCTTTTTAATGCGAACAATTACATTGCGAAAGTGGACTACACCATTAGTTCGAAAAACACAGTTAGCTTCCGCTACCTCGCGAATAAGACGAACGACAACGGCGCGAGTGGAAATTATCTTCCCGGCATTGGAGGCGCAACATCGCTGGGACTAACACAAAGCGTGAATGGCCACCTTGTCACCACGGTCACTCCGACCCTGCAAAGCGACTTCTACGCCGCTGCAAACCGGTCGTTCTACAACTTCCCATGCAATGGCATAAGCACAATCAATAGTTTGGGCTTCGCGGGCCTGGATGCGTTCGGCCGCGGGCGCGATTGGCAGCTTCCAGGCTTTACTCAGGTAGGTTGCGTAGCCCTGGGCGACAGCAACGGCCAAGACCGCCCTTTCGGAACTTATAATATCGGCGACAACATCACTTGGATCAAAGGCCGCCACACCCTGAAATTTGGCTTCGAGTTCGGCGACAACTATCAGAACGATTACGACGACTTCAGTACGCGACCCACTCCCGCTTTCAACATTTTCGGCAATACGGGCTATTCCGCGCTGCAGAATACGGTTCCATTTAACAACGGCACGGTTGAGGATGCGGTTTGGGGCTTATTGGGCGGGGTTTACAGTGAATCTCAAACGCAACTGTTTAACAGCAGTGGAGTCCGCATTCCCAGCGATGAGCGTGGTTTCCGCGAGCGAGACATTTACGGCTTCGCTCAGGACCAGTTCAAGCTGACCTCAAACTTCACCTTCAACTATGGTCTGCGCTACGAATGGGACGGGGTTCCGTGGGTGGTGAACAACCAACTCACCAGCGCAACCCCGGCGGCACTGTCCGGTCCTGCTCCGATTCAGTTTGTCACGGTTACGCGCGGAGGAGCGAATCCACTCTACGCCAACGATGTGAAGGGATTCGAACCACGAATCGGCTTTGCATGGGATCCATTCAAGGACGGAAAGACGTCGGTCCGTGCCGGATATGGTGTGTTTCGCGACCGCCAGTTCTTCAATCTTACCGGCGACACGCGGGCGAATCCGCCATTTTCTCTGCCCTATGTGAATAACGCATTCATTGACCTAGGGCCCGGTACGGCTGACCAGATCTCCAATATACCCCTCCCAGCAACGCAGCCGGCTCCCGGTTCATCGCTGCCCCAGTTCTCCTTCGCATTTCCGGCCACGATTAATCCAAACTTCCACGTTCCTTACGTGCAGCAGTGGAACTTCGGGATCCAGCGTCAACTCCCTGGGCATTTCACTCTCGAAGTCAACTATGTGGGGAACACAGCCCACCGTTTGCTCCGAGTAGTTGACGGGAATGCTCCGAACCCGGCGCTGGTGGCGAAGCTGAGGGCGTATTGCAGCGTGCCAAACCCATACGGCTGCTATGATTCACCCACTGCAACCCCCCAACAGGAAACCGTGCAAGGTGCGTTTCTCTATTATGGAGCCGACCTCGTGGATTTTGGCTACCCGGCGAATGCGCTTCCGTTCGACGCCGTTAATAACAACGCAGCGTATCACTCCAATGAAGTGTCCAGCGTCGCCAGTTCCAATAACAACGGCTTGCAGACTACCCTGACTCGTCAGTTCAGCCATGGCATGTCGTTTCAGGTGAACTATACCCGGGCCCATGCGATTGACGATGCCAGCGACGCCTTCCTGCCCCAAGCGAACCAGACGGTCTTCCCGGCTAACTCGTTCGAGCTCAACCGCGAGAGGGGGAATTCGTCCTACGATGTCCGCAACCGTTTAGTGTTCAACTATGTTGCCGAGTTACCTTTTGGCCGCGGCAAGAGCCACCTGAGTAGCGGTTTTATCGGCAGAGTGCTCGAGGGATGGTCTTGGTCGGGGGTGGGCACATTCCAAAGTGGGTTCCCCTTCGAGATCTTCGAGGGCGGAGTTGACAGCGATGGCACGGGCGCACCCCAGAGGGCGGATTACGCCACGAGCCCTTCGGTCATTCCGGTTACAATGCCCCTCACCCAAACAGGACCCAATGTCGGCCGTTTCACATTTCCGTTATTCGGCGGCCCGGGCAACGTACAGCGCAACAGCTTCTATGGCCCCGGGTACAAGAACTTCGACATGGTCCTGGCAAAAACCACGAAGATTTCCGAGCGCATGAGCCTGGAGTTCCGCTCCGAGTACTACAATATTTTCAACCATCCGAACTTCCAACAGCCCGACAATTTCATCAATGACGGTGCAACCTTTGGGCAGTCAACGGCTGAGGTCAAACGCAATGATGGCACAACCGGGGCGCGGCAATTGCAGTTCGCAATGAAAGTACTCTTCTAGGGAGCGGGGACGAATCTGGATGCCTGAGCGATTCGTGTGCCTGGGTCTGCCCGGCGCTGGCTGCGCCGGGAAACTGCTAGTCAACGAAATTGAGGACTACATCCTCTTCGGTCTGTTCCGGGCCGGGAGCATACTTCCAGTTCTTCACGGCCTTGACTGCATTCTCGACCAGGATGGGATTTCCCCCGTGAACTTCCACCGCCGCCACGGTTCCGTTGGGAAGCACAACGGCTGTCAGATGAACCTGCCCAGCGATGTGCCGGCTCTTGAGCATCACGGGATAAACTGGTTGTACTTCCGAGATCACTTTGCGGGGTTTGGCCTTCTGGGCCTGCAGGTCAGGAACGCAGCCGGCGATCAGGCAGAGCGCAAGCGTCGCCGAGATGAAACTCGTCGCGATCCTTCCACCGGGTTGAAAACCAAAATTACGTTTGGGCAAAACGGACGCCTCGGCGAAGCTTCCCACGGGCTTGAAACGCTCACTAACGGTAGGTTAGGAAGGGGCCGCCCACAAGGTTACCGAGGTACTCGCTGAACCCACGAGGAGACGGGCATTGGGCGATAGCCGATATGCTCTTACGCCCGGGAGAGGACGGTTTCCCGGACACCCTCGCCCTGTTTTACGGGCGTCGTCAGGGCTGTCGCTGCCGGAACTCCTGCGACCTCCGGCAGCGAAACACGCAGGGCCTCTTCGATTGTCTTCACGTAGTGAACGGCGAGGTTCTCCAGTTGCTCCGGAGTGAGATCCTCTTCGACGTTCATTTTGTTCTCCGCGGGCAGGATCACGTCGCGCACTCCGGCCCGTTTGGCCGCGAGCACTTTTTCCTTGATTCCCCCCACGGGCAGGACGTTTCCGCTCAGAGTGATTTCGCCGGTCATGGCGATGAGCGGCTGGATTCTGCGTCCGGTCAGCAGTGAGACCAGGGCGGTGGCCATGGTGACTCCGGCCGAGGGCCCATCTTTGGGAATGGCGCCGGCGGGCACGTGAATATGCAGGTCGTGGTTGGCGAAGAAATCTTCAGCCACGCTGAGGTGCTCCGCATTGGACCGCACCCAGGTCAGCGCAGCCTGCATGGATTCCTGCATCACCTGGCCAATCTGACCGGTCATGGTGAAGCCGCCTTTGCCCTTCATGGCATTGGCCTCTACGAAGAGCACATCCCCGCCGGACGGAGTCCAGGCCAGACCCACGGCAACACCGGCGCGCTTGGTGCGTTCGGCGATCTCGCCTTCGCTGCGGACTTTGATGCCGCCCAGGAATTCCTGAATGATCTCCTGGCTGACGGTGAGTTTCCCAGTTTTGCCTTCGGCCAGGCGACGCGCCTGCTTGCGACAGATGGTGCCGATGGTGCGTTCCAGACTGCGCACACCCGCTTCCCGCGTGTAGTGGCGGATGACGTGGCGCACGGCCTCTTCCGGAAACTCGATCTGCTCGGCAGTGATGCCGTTTTCTTCGATCTGCCGCGGAATCAGGTACTGGAACGCGATGTGAACTTTTTCTTCCTCCGTGTAGCCCTGCAGTTCAATAATCTCCATGCGGTCGCGCAGCGGCTCGGCGACCGGATCGAGCATGTTGGCGGTGGTGATGAACAGCACCTTCGACAGGTCGAAAGTCACGTCGAGATAATTGTCGCGGAAACTCGAGTTCTGCTCAGGGTCGAGCGCTTCGAGCAGGGCCGAAGCGGGATCGCCGCGGAAGTCGCGTCCGACTTTGTCAATTTCGTCGAGCATGAACACCGGGTCCTTCGTTTCCGCGCGGCGAATGCCCTGAATGATCTGGCCGGGCAGAGCTCCGATGTAAGTGCGGCGGTGGCCGCGAATTTCGGCTTCATCATGCACGCCGCCCAGCGAGAGCCGCACGAACTTGCGTCCCAAGGCGCGCGCAATGGATTTGCCCAGCGAAGTCTTGCCCACGCCGGGAGGCCCAACGAAGCACAGGATCGGGCCTTTCATGCTCGGCTTCAGGCGGCGAACCGACAGGTAGTCAAGAATCCGGTCTTTGACTTTCTCCAAATCGTAGTGGTCGTGGTCGAGGATCTCCTTGGCCTTGGGAATCTCAATCTCCTGCCCGGAGGTCTTCGCCCACGGCAGCACGGCCAGCCACTCGATGTAGTTGCGGGTGAGGGAGTAGTCGGCGGCCATCGGCGACATGCGCGAGAGGCGGCCCAATTCCTTGAGGGCTTCTTTCTTCACCTCGTCGGGCATGCCGGCTTCTTCGATCTTCTTTTTCAGGTCTTCGACGTCGCGCTGGCCTTCGTCCTGCTCGCCCAGTTCCTTCTGGATGGCCTTCATCTGCTCGCGCAGGTAGTACTCGCGCTGGGTCTGCTGCACGCGGTCCTGCACTTCGCTCTGAATCTTGTTGCGCAGTTGCTGAACTTCCAGTTCCTTGGCCAGATGCTGGTTGATTTTCTGCAGGCGCACGTGGATGTCGGTGGTTTCCAGCGTGTCCTGCTTGTCGGGCGTGGAGAGCGACGGCAGCGACGAGGCAATGAAATCCACCAGGCGGCCGGGTTCGTCAATGTTCATGGCCACAGTGGAAAGTTCGTCGGACAGAGTCGGCGACCCGGCGACGATCTGCTGGAACAGGGTCAGCACATTGCGTTGCAGCGCTTCGATTTCCGACGTGGCAATGGGCGCCACGGCCTCGGGCATGGGAACGTAGTGCGCCCGCATAAATGGCGCCAACTGCGTGAACTCATCCAGATGGACGCGCTCCAGCCCCTCGGCAAACACAAACAGGCTCTGGTTGGGCATCTTGACCACTTTGTGGACAATGGCCGACGTCCCCACCGTATAAAGGTCGCTGGGCTGGGGGTTATCCACGCGGGCCTCGCGCTGCGCGACCACAATGATGGTTTTGTCTTCACCTAGGGAGTTGATGAGCTGCACGGAGCTTTCCCGGCCCACGGTCAAAGGCAAAACGGCGTGCGGGAACAGGACCGTGTCCCGGACCGGGAGCACGGGGAGAGCCCTTTGATCGTTTATTTCCTTAGGCTTAGGCGTGCGCTCGACTGGCGGATTCTGGCTCATGATTCTCCTTGAGTGTAACTCGCTCAAGTTTAGATGATACTCCTTCCGGAAAGGTTTCAGCACTCCCCAGAGGATTCCCGCAAGATCTTGAATTCTATTCCCTTACGGCGCGCGTGGAATGTGCCTAAGGTGCAGAGGCTAACGCGGATAATGGCGCTTGCCAAGAGAAATCGAACTCGGGTGTCGGACCCCGGACCTCACGCGGCCGGGTAAATGCCCAGCACCTTGACGAACTCTGCGACCTCGCCCAGATGACGCAGCGCATTGCGCGCCGGCTCATCGTCGCCGGCCAGAAAGTCCACGTAGAAAACATACTCCCACGGCCGTCCGCGCATCGGCCGCGACTCGATCTTGCTCAGGCTGATGTCGCGCAGGGCGAATACGCTGAGCGACTTGAACAGCGCCCCGGGAGTGTTCTTGACCTGAAACGCGATGGAAGTCTTGTTCGCGCCGCGTGGAATCAGGCGGTGATAGCCGGCGCCTTCCTTCTTTTTGCCGGCGCCCAGCCTGCGAATCAGAAAGAAGCGGGTGAAGTTGCGCTTGTCGTCTTCAATGCCGGCCTGAAGAATTTTTCCCTTGTACTCGCGGGCCGCCTGCCGCCCGGCGATTCCGGCCGCATCCTTCAACTGGTTGGCGACCACGTGCTTCACGCTGCCCGCCGTATCGTAGAACGGCACCGGCTCGATCCGGGGATGGCGGCGAAAGAAATCGCGGCACTGGTCGAGCGCGACGGGATGCGACAGCACGCGGCGCAACTCGCGCAGCCGCACTCCAGGGGTAGCGATGACGTTGTGCACGATGCGCAGCAGGTATTCGCCCTGAATGAATACGTCCCGCGTCACCAGGAGATCGGCATGCTCCGCCACCGTGCCAGCCAAAGTGTTTTCAATCGGAATGACCGCCGCTCCCACCGATCCGCGCGCCACGCGCTCAAACACTTCCGCCGACCGCGCGCAAGGCACCACCGTGCAGCGCGGCAGCATGCGTTCCGCCGCTTCGTGGCTGAACGATCCCAGTTCTCCCTGAATGGCAACTTTCATTTCGCTTTTCCGGTCGTTTTCCTGAATAAGGCAAGGTATCTGGACCGGCGGGGAAAGTGCAAATCCCTGCTGTGTTTTCCCTCGCGTCTTCCCGCCTAGGAAACAGTTCCCAGTTCTTTTCGCAACACCAGTGCATCCACTCCGTTCGAGTAATAACGGGCGTGGGTACTGACCACGCTATAGCCGTGGCGCTTGTAAAAGGACAGCGCCCCGGTATTGTCCACGGCGGTTTCAAGGCCCACCGCCTGGGAACCCGCCGCCCGCAGGCGTTCCTCGGCAGCCCGCAGCAACAGCGATCCCAGGCCGGAGCGGCGAGCTTCGGGGACTACATCGATGGTGATGATGTGTCCGGTGACGCCGCCGCAGGCGACGATGAAGCCCGAAATCCCACGATCGGCGCGGCGTGCCGCCACCAGCGTGAACGAAGCGCGGCGCCGCATGTAAACTCGCAGTTCCTGCTGCGAATAGGCGATCCCGGGCGGGAAACATTCCTGATCAATGCGCCAGAGCGTTTCGAACTCTTCCGGCCGGGAATCGCGGATAAGAAAAGCCACGGCGACATTGTAGCGGGAGGCGCGGACCGGCGTAGTCCGAGGGAGCAAATTTGCGCGCGAACCGTTCCCCGTAATCCTCAGCCGGTTTTCCACAGGCTGCGCCCCGAAGTTCGGAAAAAAATTGAGTTGAGGGCCGATTGCCCTCTTGCCCGTCCCCAAATTCGGACGTAACATCGAAATCAGAGGAAGCGTGTGGGGCGCCTTCTAGCCATTGACGCCGTCGGCGCGGTCATAGCCCTGGGGCTATGGTATTTCGCTTTTGCCGCCTACAACCGCCGTAAGGGAGCGGAGGCGCTGCGCTGGGTGCAGTCGGCCTGCGCCGGCAAGGGACGCGTCCTCGATCCGCGCTGGCTGAGCAACTCCCGCCTCAACGCCCGCCTGCAATTCCCTTCCCGGAGCTTTGAAAATGCCCGCGTGACGGTGCGATTCCGGCCGCGGCCGCTGCCCGTGCAGTGGCTGCTGAGTTGCTGGCGAAAACAGAAAGAGACTCTTACTTTCGAAGCCGACCTGGGCGGTTCGCCCAGCTTCCACCTGGAGGTACTGCGGCATCGCTGGTGCGCGCACAGCCGCGGAGTCTCCGCCCGCCGCGACGAGCGCGAATGGGACGTGTACGAGCCCGGCCCGGTAATTCTGACCACGCGCACCCACTGGAAGCAGGATCCGACCGCGGAACTCAACACGCTCATGGCGGTCCGCCAGCAGGACGTGCTGCAGGTGCGTTTCCATCCCGAGTCACCGCAGTTCTCCGCCACCATCGCTCTCGATGCCCTGGATGATCCCCGCACAGCCGCCGGATTTCTCACCACGCTGCGCGAGTTGGCCGCGGGGGCATCGGCGCACCGGCAGTAACGGCAATCCGCTTCCTCCGCCCTGGCGTAATGAGGACGCCCACCGAATCATGGTGGGGTCATATACCATGTTAGCTGCCAAACGGAGTACCTGCCCCATGAGGAATTGTGTCGGGTGGTTTCGTTGCGTTCCTCGTTTTTTGCTCGTCCTGCTAGTAGTTCCCTTCTATGGTGCGCCGGTGGTCTTCGGCGGCGAGCCGCAGTGGGTGGAAGTGCGATCCCCCAATTTCTCGGTGGTTACCGACGCCGGTGAGAAACGTGGCCGCGAGGTTGCTATGCGCTTCGAGCAGATGCGAGCGGCTTTTGGCACGTTGATGACCAAGGCCAAAGTAAACCTCCCCATCCCTCTACAGATTGTGGCCTTCCGCAGCACGAAGGAGATGCGGCAGGTGGCGCCCCTCTGGAACGGCAAGCCAACCCAGATGGCCGGATTGTTTCAGGGTGGCACCGACCGCAGTTTCATCATGCTTGACATGTCGGTGGAGAATCCATGGACTGTCGTATTCCACGAGTATGCCCACCAGTTGATGAATGGGAACATGCAAGTGCAGTTCGATCCTTGGTTCGAGGAAGGATTCGCGGAATATTTTTCAAGTATCGAGGTAGACAGCAAACAAACTCGCGTAGGCAAAGTCCCTCATGACGAGTACGTAATCCTGCAGCAACTCGGAATGATGAGGATCGCCGACCTGTTCCAGGTGCAACAGCATTCGCAGACCTACAACGAGAGCGGCGATCACCGGACAACTTTCTACGCGCAGTCCGGAATGCTGACGCACTACATCTACGACAACCAGTTACTGCCCAAAGTGGCGACCTACTTTGACCTGAAGGAAAACAAGCACGTTCCAGTCGAAGAAGCCATTCAACAGGCCTTCGGGATGAGCCCCGCGCAGTTTGACAAGGCTTTGCGCGAATACACTGCCAGCGGTCGTTACCGGTACTACGCCCTTCCAACGCAAGCCAGCGCCTCCGCCGACAATTACACAGTGATGCCTATGAAGCCCGAGGATGCGAGTGGGGTGCTGGCCGACATTCATTTGCACTCCCCCGATTATCAGGATCGAGCGTTAGGCGAGTTTCAGGAGATTCTGAAGTCCGATCCGAACAATGCGGCCGCGTGTCGTGGGCTGGGCTACGCCTACCTACAGAAGCGAGATTTTTCCCAAGCGGGAGAGTACTTCAAGCGCGCCTCGCAACTGGACTCCAAGGACCCCCGCGTGCATTACTACAACGCTCTGCTGACCGTTCGCGAGAGTGGATTCAGGATCGGCGCCGACGGGCAAGATGGCGCTAACAAGCTGGAGGAAATGACCAAGGAATTGGAGACGTCGATCAGCCTGGATCCGAACTTCGCCGATTCCTATGCCCTGCTCGCGTTTGCGCAAACCACGACTGGAGATTCAGCCAAAGCCGTGGTCACCATGCAGAAAGCGGTGGCCCTCAACCCCCGCAATGAGGAGTATGTCTTTGATCTGGCCAATCTCTATTTGGCGAACCGGCAGCCGGATCAGGCGGCCGCGGTGCTGCAGTCGATTCGCAGCACGGCCAACCCTCAGCTCGCGGCGCGTGTGGCAGCCATGTTGGCCCAGGTGCAGCGGTTCCAGCAAGTGGCGGCGGGCGGCGGGGTGCTGACGCAGAGAGAAGGCGCCGAGGACTCCAACCATCCCACAAACGCGAACGTGCAGTCCCCCGCTGTTCCAGGGAAGCCGCAGCCAAAGTGGAGTGCACCGAAATTTGTTCGCGGCGTGCTGAGCGGTGTTAACTGTTCCGCCGAACCGGCGGCTGTGCTGACGCTGGTTTCCGGGGCTAAGACGTTGAAACTGAACCTAGCTGACAGGAACCACGTGATCATGATTGGAGCAGACCAGTTTTCCTGCGCATGGAGGAATCAGAAGGTGGCAGTGAACTACCGGGAGAGCGAAGCCGGAGAAACCAGCGTCGTTTCTGTGGAGATCCAGTAGAATGGCAAGCGGAACGCCCTCGGGCCTCCGACTCCCAAAATAAATCCCTTTTATGCCCTGCATCAGCTTTTTCGATTGGCCGGGCCCGGACACTCGCGCTATCCTTCCCTGTTCCAACTCAGCGTGTTGAAACCAGCCATTTCAACTTCCCTGTATCTGTGATGTGGTTGCCCGAACCCGTGTGTCTACATCGAAGGAGACTGACCTACATCCATGTCTACTGAACTCCGCAATTTCCTGGCACTCTCGTACGACGAACTGGAAGAACTCAACCTGAAGGCGAAGGAGCAGCGCAGGAACCGCGTTGCCGCGCACAAGATCCAGGAGGAGCGTCTTAAGTACCTCACGGATGAAAAGCGCATCAAGGCCTTGACCGTGCTGTTCAGCGATCTGGAAGGCCGTCTGCACATGCTCGATTACGACAAAAAGTTCCTGCTCAAGAGCTGGGACAACCTGACGTTCGACGGTTCATCTATCCGCGGCTTTACCGCGCAGCGCGAGAGCGATCTGCGGCTGGGCATTGATTGGGCGGCTTTCTACTGGGGGCCGGCGGACGTGTTCGGCCCTGGCAAGGTGCTGGTCTTCGGCGAAGTCATTGACAAGAACGGCGAGCCCTATAACGCGGACATCCGCAGCGTGCTGAAAGGCTTTGCCGCGTATTCCCACAAGAAGCACGGCTACACCTTCAACGCTGCCAACGAGATTGAGGGCTTCCTGTTCCAGGGTCCCGAAGCCGAGCGCCGCTACCATGAAACCGGGAAGTTCGAATACGTCAACACCGGCGGCTATTACCACTCCCTGCCTGGCGACCCGTTGCGCAGCTTCATTGACACTACGGCGGAAGTGCAGCGCGCGATGGGTTTCCAGAACGAAAAGGACCACCCCGAGGTCGCGCCCTCGCAGTTCGAAATCAACTATGGCTATGGCGAGGTCGTTGCCGCCGCCGATCAGATCCAGCTTTACAAGCTGATATGCCGGCAGGTAGCTCGGAACATGGGCCTGACCGCATGCTTCCTGCCCAAACCAGTTGTGGGCGTTAACGGAAGCGGCATGCACACCAACGTCTCCATCAGCAAGGAAAGCAAAAACCTGTTCTGGGATCCCAAGGGAGAGGAAAAGCTCAGCAAGCTGGGCTACGAGTTCCTCGACCGGCTGCTGACGCACGGCAACGATCTTTGCCTGGTGTTCAATTCCAGCGTGAATGCCTATCGCCGTCTCGATCCGCATTTCGAGGCGCCCAACCAGCTCAAAGCATCGGCTGTGGACCGTGGCGCCATGATCCGCATTCCCATCGGCAACGAGCGCAGCATGCGGACCGAGGTGCGCGCCGTCGCTCCTGACGCTAACCCGTACATGGTCATGTACTCGATCTTCAAGACGGGGATCGAGGGCACCACGGCCAAGATCAAGAACTTGCGTCAGGCCGAGCGCTACTTGCCGGATAACATCTACGACGCTCTGGAGAACTTCCGCAAAGCGGAGTGGACCACCACTCTCCTCGGCGCAGACGTGAAGGGCCGTTACGCAGACCTGAAGCAGGCCTCCGCCGACCGTTGCCCGCGCCTCCTGGGCACAATCGTGAAGCCAGCGGAAGTGCAGTTCCACCACGAGGTCTACAACCAGTTCCTGTGGAACCTGTTTTAGACCGCCGGAGTTCTGGCCACCGCCCCGGCCAGGAGCCGGGGCGGTTTGTTTTGTCTCTCCAATCCTAGCTTTCCTGTTGAGGAGTTCTGGTTCCCTCGTTATCAGGTGGCGACGTTTTCCGCAGCACAGCTTGATTTAAGAGACTGGCTGTGGTACCGATTGAAAAACGCTAAAAGGCATTCGTCGAGGTCATAGTGGCTGTATTTGCGCGTATATCCACATGCGTGTGTCTCTGACAACACGTCTCTCTGGCAAGATCCGGGAGTTGAAGATGAAAGTCATCGTGGTCGGTATCGTTTGCGCGCTAGCTGCACCGGTCGTTACGGCGCAGATCGGTGCGGCGCAGGTCGTTGCGGCCCAGGCCGCACCGCACGTTCCGCTGGGAATCGTTTCAGATTGGACGCACCGCCATGTTCTCTATCCGGATTCGAAGGACGATTCCGTCATGACCAGTATCCGGAGAGATCCGCGCTGGGTGCAGAATTGGTACCTCCGCCATCCGGAGACCTGGTGGCCGGAACATCGTCGCCGGCGCCACCACAAGCGCAGCCATAGAGACTGGAGCGTGCAATTGTCAGTGACTCCACAGACTGCCGCTTTTGAACCACTGTTCGATTTTTCTTATGGGATTAATCTCGACACGGGGTACGGCAGCGTCAACACAACCGACGCCGGCGGTGGTCGGTTCCTCGCCGCCTCCGGTTTCCTGGCCATCACAGCTACCGGGACTGGCGTCCCGAACGGAGGCGTATACCCGCTGTTTCCGGGTGGGCCAAATCAAACAACGAGCCCAAGCGGGAAGTTCCTGTACGATAATCTGCTCTATCCTGGGGTCGTCCCCCCTGTCAATAACAACGGGCCTCTCTTCATTGGCGGCGGATTCGAGTTCAACCTCTGGAGCAACTTTCCCGGTCCCGACAATTACGAGTTTGATGACTACAACGGCATCGCTTATACCAATGACGCGGTCGGTCCAACTTTCACGCTGAGCGCGGCTCCCGGCGGGGGCCAGACTACGCCCGCCAAGTTTATATTTGACGTGTACTCGACTCCGAGTTGCACGAACGACTTTGTGGTGATCGGTATTCCAACGACACCGGCCTCGGGCGGTCAAGCCAATATTGTCGGAGTGAACAACCTCTACAGCGGCGGCGCTGGCGCGCTCTGCCCGACCGGGCCGACGGTCATGTTCGCCTATGCCTCAGGCACCGGACAGGTGCCGGCCTCCGTGGCCATTTCGCAGGACGGGACCCAGCTTGCCTACATCGAGAATCTGCCGAGCGGGAGTTCCTACTTTCACATCTTGACCATCGGCACCACGGGCACCAACGGGACCAGCGCGATAACGGCAGTTGTGCCGGGCATTGCCGGTGGAAACAACGCCGTGGACCAGACCGTGCTGCTGTCGCCCGACGGCGGCACTACAAACCAAAGCTCCACGAATACCGTTTGGGTGGTTTACACACACGGCGATGCCAGCGATGTCGCCTACGCCACCACCTACAGCGCCCAGAGTGGCTCCGGCTACCTGTACAAGATCAGCAGCGTATTCAACGGCGGCGTCCCAACCATCGTTTGGAGCGTTCCCATCAATGCGGTTCCATCAACCCCGGTGTACGATTCGGTATCGAATAAGGTCTTCTTTACGGATAGCAGCGGCCGGATTGACTATGTGTTGGACACGGGCGCGTCGCCATCGGTCGTTTATGGCGCGGTCCTGGCGACGGGCGCCACCTCCGAGAATCCAGTAATCGTAGACAGCACCAATCAAATGGTCTACGCCACCTTTAACTCCAACGGAACCAATTCCATCGTGGTGCAAGCCCCGACCAGTCTGGCGAGTGCTGTTTCCGTCCCTGTCGGTACTGCAGGCACGGCGTACTCAAGCCCGTATGAGCCGGACTTTAACAACGCGTGGTACAAAGGATCGGGGACGCCCCTCCTGTACATCGCCGGCACTGGCGCCGGAAATCTTCCCACGCTCTACAGTGTAGGGTTCAACGGCAGCGGCGTGATGAACTCCAGCGCAGACGCAACCACGGCGGCTCTGGCTACTGGTATAGCGGACTCGTCGCCGGTTACGGAGTTTTTCAGCGCCACGCTCCAGAAGGACTACCTTTTCGTTGGGGTCACCAACAATTGCGCCGCTGTCACCAGCGGTGGAACCGCCGGCTGCATCATGAGCCTCGACATCACTACGGGATTTCCCACCGTCAGCACCAGCAGCACCGCGCTGCCTGCGACCGGAGGAACGACCGCCATCATCGTGGATAACGACAGCGGTTTCACCGAAGCTGCGAGCATTTATTACGCGACCAAGACCGGGGCCACCCTGGTCAAGGCCACGCAGTCCGGCCTGAACTGATGGGAGTGAACTAGCTTGAGTTCGGAGCAAACGATCCTGCTAGGAAACCTTGCGGTTATGCCGGCACAGGAATTCGGTGGGGTCACTTTTGCCGCAGGTCAGCGCCGTCGTGACAAACACGCGCTCGAAGCGGAAAGCTGGTTTGGTGTAAGGTTTCTTGGTTGGCTCTTCCTGAATCAGTCGCTTGTCTTCAGGTTCCGGATTTCCGTTTGCCATCAAACAATTGCCCTCATTAAATGGTCGCGCGACTGGAGTTTTCGGTTGTCGCGATTATACAGTTCTGGGCTAAGAAATCGCCATTCCGCTCATGGGCCGGTTGGAGCGTGCCCCGACCCTTCGTGTAGAGCAAGGGACGCTTCCCTGGTTCTATAATTCTCTCAACAGGTGACACAGATGGCGCATGAGCAAGTAGACCTGCTGGAATCGTTCCGAGCCTTCATCAAGGCGGCGGAAGAAGGCGCTGCGATACCGCCCGTCGGCGAGCACGACCTCAAATGCCTTCACGAGTTGTGCGTGGAAAGGGCCAAGCGTTATTGCGGCAAGGACGGGGTGGTGAGCCTCGAGTTAATGGCCCGCGCCTGCAGCCCCAGCGCGAATCTGCCCGCGGTATGGCTGCGGCATACGGAACTCAGGGCGCTGTATAGACACGGCCTGCTGGCGGAATGGCAGCACGGTACAACCCTGGATGAGGCTGTGTTCCGGCTGGCTGCAACCATTCCAATGAGCGGGATTCACTTAGATCAGCGGGCTTTCGTTGAACAGCTACGCGCCGTGACCTTGGCGTGTACTCCTCCTCCGCGTTGACTCCCGGCCCATCTAGCCCTAAGATGGCACTCCAGATTCAGCGAACTCATCCCGAGGCTGCAATGTCTCCGAGCAGAACTGACGGTTCCTGCAAGCTGTTTCGCGCCATCGCCACAGACCTCCACTTCTGGATTCCGCTCACGGTGCTGCTCGGCGGTCTCGTGCTGCTGGATAAGCTCCATTGAACCCTCCGCCAGGAACCATGCAGGCAGCGCCCCCTGCGCAACCTCCCGTGCACCTCGGCCCCATGCACGCGACCCGCCTGCGCAGCCTGCAGGCGCTTGGCGTATTCTGCGGGTTCGCCGCAGGAGCCTGGCTGGGCGGGGCGGAAGCTCCGATTAAACTCGTCAGTCCCGATATTTCGCCCATCACCGTTTCCCTCATCATGGTGTGCGGGGTTTTCCTGGCGCGGTGGAGCGTGCCGGCGCTGGTCCGCGGCACGTCACATGTGCGCAGCGACGTTCGCCAGGCGCCGCACCTGGTCATCTGGGCTGTGCTCGCCGGATGCATGTGGGCGGTGGCCAATACGCTGACGATTTATGCCATCCGCGACGTCGGCCTGAGCATTGCCTTTCCGCTGTGGAACACCAACAGCCTGCTCGGCATCCTCTGGGGATTTTTGCTCTTCAACGAACTGCACTATGCCGGATGGAAGCGCTGGCTGGGCGTGGTGGGCGGCGCGGTGAGCATGTTCGGAGGGGCGACGCTGCTGGCCATCGCGTCGTCGCATCAGGCTGCGCCGGGCAAAGCCACGTTGGGTGTGCTGGCCGCGCTGGGCGCGGGCATTCTCTGGGGGACGATGTACATTCCGTACCGCAAGGCGTATCTGACCGGGATGAATCCGCTTTCGTTCATCACATTCTTCACCGTCGGAGAACTTGTCACCATGACGGTGCTGGCCGTGGGCTACCGCGGCGCGACGCCTTTGTGGCACGAACTCGTGAGCGCCCGCCCGGTGCTGTTCTGGCTGATGCTCGGCGGTTTCGTCTGGGTCATCGGAGATTTATTTCAGCAATACGCCACCAAATACGTCGGCATCAGCCGCGGCATTCCGCTCTCCAACACGAATCAGCTCTGGGGAATGCTGTGGGGCATTCTGGTGTTTCATGAGCTGCAAGGTGGAGGCCACACCGTGTATGCGCAGGTCGTCGGCGGATCGATTCTCATGGCGCTGGGAGCAGTAGCGATTGCGCTCTCCTCGGCGACGGCGCGGGAGCACTCGTCTTGGCAGGATGCCGCACACCGCGAAGGCAAACGCTACGGCGTCGAAGCTGAATACGTGCGCGCGGGGATGGAGGGCCGAGCTTATGGCTCCAGCCCAACCTCCAGAACACTGTTGGATTGGCTGCTCATTCTGGGAACTACCGGTCTGTTCATTGCGCTTGCTGCACTGGCCAGGCTTCCCCACATGGGCATCAGCACGGGTTGGGCAGTTGCGCTGACGCTGGCCATGCTTTCCCTGCTGGCAACCTGCGGAATCGCTCTGTGGCGCACGACCCGGTTCCGATGACAGTCCTCGCGTAACGCTACGCCGCGCGTTCCGAGTGGCGGCCTCGTGATTTGAACGTGAGTCCATTGGCAATCGGCAGCGAAACCGCAAATCCCTTCCCGCCGCTACCGGGCGGGGAAGGATCGCGGTCCGTCCAGGCAGCATCACCCTTACTGCGCTGGAGGCAAGCCCAGGTTCACGCTATACACCGTGCCACCGCCGAAATGGGCCTTCGGGACAACGCCATATTCAGACGCCGTTCCCCATAGCGTGCCATCCTTGGCCTGCATGAGCGAACTGGGAAAAGCGCCCGCCGGAGCCGCCGTTCCGAAGGGAGCAAGAGTCTGTAGCACCTTTCCGTTGGACGGCGAGAGCGCGATCAAGTCTCCGGAGCCAGTGCCGCCGACGCTCTCGGGAATCCAGAAGTTGCCGTCGCCGCCCAGCAGCAATTCCATCGGACCACCCCCCAAGAGAGTTGCGTTGTACAGAGGAGAAAGCTGGAGATGGCTGCCATCGGTCTCGACTTCGAAGAGTCCAGAGCCGCCGGTATCGTATTCGGTGTAGAGCCCATACAAGTTACCGCTTGGGCCGAACGCCAGCGTACCTGTGGCGAAGCATGCTACGCCGCCGCAACCCGCAGGGAAAGGGAAAGACAATGCCATCAACTGTAGGGCCTCGGTGGCCGGATCGAAGTGGAACAAGCTGGACCCGTTGGCGGTAAGCCCGTAGAAAGTGCCGTCGGAAGCCGCCGTCAGGCCGTAGGGAAATCCTGTAACGTCCGAAGTAAATAGGGCAACGACCGCGTAGGCCCCAGAAGATGGAGTGACGCGAAAGATCGTGCCGCAACCCACACCCGAGCACCCGGTTCCTCCCTCGTTTGTCGCGCCGTAGATATTACCGTCCTTTCCCACCCGCAATACGCCTACGCCGATGGTCCCCTGACTGCTGCACGACGTCCCCACCGAGCAGAAATGATGGATCACCTTGAAGCTGGAACCAGTCTTGTCCATGCGGAACACAACCCCGACTCCTCCATTGGTCAGCCCGTAAAGTTTGCCGTCCGGGCCTTCAGTGAGCGAGAGCGGGTTCGCGCCGTTGGCGAAAGCGCCTTTGGCATTGGCAACGAAGGTGTGCAGCGGGGTGAACTGGCCAGCCGGTGTGACCGAAAATATCGTGCCTGCGCTGCCCGACGTTTCTCCTGAGGCAGAAAACTCCGCGGTGCCATAGAAGTTCCCGTCGGATCCCTGGATGAGCGAATTGATCCCGTTGCCGTTCGGACACGGGCCCGTCCTCTGGATTGCGTTGCCGTTGCAGACGAAGGTGTGACTGACGACCGGTTGCGAGCTGGCGGCTGAGGCAGCGCCCGTGAACAGAGCGAGCAGAGCAAAAAGAAGGCCAAGCAGGAACTTTCCCTTCATACCAGTATCCTCCGGACGCGATGGGATTTTGCGCAGTGGCGGCCGATTCGTGAAAGGTATATTCGAGGATAGGTGCTGGTTGTCACCGGCATGTAAAAAACTGATCACCGGCAAAACTGGAAGCTGGCCCGCTCGCCCCCCGGCTGTGCTAAATTCAGAAGCTTCATGGACTCCGCTCCCACAATTTCCACGCAGGGTCTGTCCCGCCGCTTCGGCGATCTCGTCGCCGTGGATGGCGTGGACCTGCAGGTCGCCCCCGGGCAGTTCTTCGGCTTCCTCGGCCCTAACGGCGCCGGGAAATCCACGACCATCAAAATGCTCACCGGATTGCTCGCACCGAGTTCGGGGCGCATTGAAATCCTGGGCCTTGATCTGACTGCCCATCCGGTTGAGGTAAAGCGGCAGATCGGAGTGGTGCCGGAAGGCATGGCTTTGTTCGGACGGCTCACCGGCGCTGAGTTTTTGAGCTTTGCCGGACGCATGTATGGCCTCGAGCGCGAGACCGCGGCCAAGCGGGCCACGGAACTGCTCGAGTTCATGCAGCTCGCCGACCAACCCAAGAAGCTCGTGACCGACTATTCCCACGGCATGCAGAAGAAGCTGGCGCTGGCCGCGGCCGTAATTCACGGGCCGAAGGTGCTGTTTCTCGACGAGCCTTTCGAAGGCGTGGACGCAATCGCTGCGGGCACGCTGAAATCCATGCTGCAAGGCATGATCGCGCGGGGGGCCACGATTTTTCTCACCTCGCATGTGCTCGAAATCGTGGAGCGCCTGTGCAGCCACGTCGCCATTATTCATCAGGGACGGCTGGTCGCCCAGGGGTCGCTCGAGGAATTGCGCGCCGGAGTCCAGGCGAAGACATCCGCCGGATCGGGCGACGGTTCGCCGGCATCCGGCGAGAAGCTAACGCTGGAGCAGATTTTCCTCAGCATTGTCGGTGGCACCCGCCGGGCCGAGCAGGAGCTGTCGTGGCTGGGATAATCATGCCTGGGATCTTCGCACGCTATCAGGAACCGAACGGTTACGCGTTGAGTGAAACTGGAGCGTTACATGCTTCTTAGTGTCCATCGCCGCGGCCAACTCTCCGCCATCGCCAACCTGCGCTGGCGCATGTTCGTCAACGGACTGCGCACCAAGCGCGGAAAGATGGAGCTGGTTTCGCGCATCATCGTGACTCTCGCCTTCGCGGTGGGCGGCCTGGGAGGCTTTTCCGCTGCCGCCGGTTTCGCTTACTGGTTCGTTTCGCACGGCAAGGCCGAGATGCTCGCGGTTCTTTTGTGGCCCGTATTGTTTTTCTGGCAGGTCTTCCCGGTGATGGCGACCGCTTTCACAAACAATCCCGATTCTTCGGAGCTGCTGCGCTTCCCACTCGCCTATCGCTCGTATTTTCTGATTCGCCTGGCCTACGGATTTTTCGATCCCGCCAGCGCGTTGGGCAGCGTCGGACTGCTGGGAATCCTTCTCGGCGTCACGGTGGCGCGCCCGCTGCTGTTCCCCTGGGCGCTGGTGGTGATCGTGACTTTCGCTCTGTTCAACCTGGTGCTGATGCAGACCGTGTTCGCGTGGCTGGAGCGCTGGCTGGCGCAGCGGCGCACGCGCGAGATTCTGGGCGTTCTGTTCATCCTGGTCATGCTCAGCTTTCAATTGATCGGTCCGATGGTGGAGCGCTTGCAGAAAAAGCCGCGGCCCGAGTTGACCAAGGCGGTCGAGATTGCGGCCCAGGTGCAGGCGGTGTTGCCCCCAGGACTGGCGGCCGATGCAATGGCGCAGGCTTCCCACGGAGAGTACTTCGTCGGCTTCACTTCCCTGTTGTTTCTGGGAGCGCTGACGACTGCCGTGGGGTATCTGCTGCACCTGCGTCTGCGCGCGCAGTTCCGCGGCGAGAACCTCAGCGAGGCCGGTGCACGGCCGGTTGTCGAACAAACGCAAGCTTTGCAGGTGGGCTGGACGGTGCCGGGATTTTCCCAGGCGGTCGCAGCGGTGTTTGAAAAAGAAGTTCGGTATCTCGCCCGCAGCGGCCCCATGCTGCTCACTCTGATCATGCCCATCTTCATGCTGTTGGTGTTCCGCCTGGGGCCGATGAATCCCATGCGGCATTCGAGTTTCCTAACCCGCGCCCCCGACATGGCCTTCCCTGGCGCGGCCGCCTACGCGCTGCTGGTGCTGACGAACTTGGTCTACAACAGTTTCGGCGGAGATGGCGGCGGGATCCAGTTCTTCTACGCTTCTCCTGTTCATTTCCGCCAGATTGTACTGGGAAAGAATCTCACCCATGGCGCGATCCTGGTGGCCAATACCGCGCTGGCGTGGATCGCGGTGACTTTTTTCTACGGCGCGCCCGCGCTGGCCGTTTCCGTGGCCACTTTAGCCGGACTGCTTTTCGCCGCGCCACTCAACTTCACCGCCGGAAACCTGCTCTCCATCTACGCTCCCAAGAAGCGCGATTTCGCGACCTTCGGACGGCAGAACGTCTCGCAGAC
Organism: Candidatus Sulfotelmatobacter sp.; assembly: GCA_035266345.1. Classification (GTDB taxonomy): domain Bacteria; phylum Acidobacteriota; class Terriglobia; order Terriglobales; family Acidobacteriaceae; genus Sulfotelmatobacter. The sequence continues at coordinate 35,263 of DATFNP010000089.1, read as the reverse complement.
CACGGTGCTGGTGAGCCTGGGAGTGCAGATCGTGACCGTCGGCGTGGGGGCGGCGGCTTTCATGATCGGCCGGCTCTATCACAATCTTTGGATCTCCGCGTTTGCGTTTCTTCTGCTCTCCGCGATCTCGTTTCCGCTTTACATCATGGTTCTGCGTCGTCTGGATGGCATCGCACTTGAGCGCCGGGAGGCATTGATCGGGGAGTTGTGCCGGGCGTGAACTAGGTCGTCACTTGTTTTCCGGATTCGCCAGAAACCGATACCCCACGCCGCGAACCGTGAGCAGATGCCGCGGATTGCCGGGATCGTCTTCGATATAGCGGCGCAGGCGCACTACAAAATTGTCAATGGCGCGGGTGTCAGTGTCTTCGTGCAATCCCCACACTTCTTCGAGAATCTGCTTGCGCGAAACGATGCGTCCGTCGTTACGCACCAGATGGCGGAGCAGTTCGGATTCCATCAGGGTGAGGTGAATCGTGTTGTTGCCGGAACGCAGTTCGAGCGCGCCGAAGTCAATCGTCTTCCCCGCGAAAGTGAAAGTGCCGAAGTCCCCGACGGCGCCCGCGTCAACCTGTTTGCCGGGCAACTTCTCTGCCACCGGCCCGCCGCGCATCCATTGGGTGCGCCGCAGGAGTCCCTGCAACCGCGCCAGCAGAATCGAGAGATCAAACGGCTTAGCCAGGTAATCGTCGGCGCCTGAGGCGAAGCCCTGCAAGACGTCCTCCGGTCGTCCTCGCGCCGTCAGCATGAGCACCGGCACGTAATTGTGCGCGGCGCGCAGTTCGGAGACCACGCGGAAACCGTCTTTCCCCGGGAGCATGATGTCGAGCAGGACCACATCGAAGTTTTCTTTCTTGGCCAGCAGGCGATCGGTGGCGGCTTCGCCATCGCCCACCACTTCGGCGGAGTATCCCTCCGCTTCCAGGTTAAAGCGCAATCCCTGCGCCAGGTGCGCTTCATCTTCCACCACGAGAACGCGGCTCATGCGGTCCACCTCGGCAATTCGAGGATGATGGTGGTGCCCTTACCTTCGCCGTCGCTCTCGGCAAACACTTTGCCACCGTGCTTCTGGGCGATGGCCTTGACGATGAACAGGCCCAGGCCGGTTCCCTTGACATGCTTCAGCGAGCGGTGCGTGACGCGATAGAAGCGTTTGAAGATCTGCTTGACGTCGTCGGGGGGAATGCCCACGCCCTGGTCCCGCACGCGGAGCACGACGCGCTTTTCGTCCGGCGTCTCCAGACGCACGCACACGTCTACCGTTTCGCCAGAATACTTGATGGCGTTGTCGAGTACATTGAAAACGGCAGTGCGCAGATCCTCGGCGCTGCCCCGGACGCGCAGGCCGCTGCCGTGGCCGGAAGCGTCTTCATAACGCAGAGTCTCCGCCGGCAAGTGATGACGGACCCGGGTCGCGTCCATGCACTCGCGCACCAAGCCGGCAAAATCCACTTCTGTTTTCTCCCGCCCGGCGCGCTTGTCGCCGGCCCGTCCGGCGCGCAGTACCTGCTCGACGGTCTCGGTGAGCCGGTCGGTGTCGGTCAGCATGAGCCGGTAGAACTCCTGCTTCTGAGCCTCGGGCAATTCGCGGCGCTGCAGCGTTTCCAGGTGCAGGCGGATGGAGGCGACCGGCGTCTTCAGTTCGTGCGTGACCGCGTTAATGAAGCTGTCGTGCTGCTCACTGCGCCGGAGTTCGCGCACCAGAAAGATGGTATTGACGACCATGCCGGCAATGATCAGGGCGAAAAAAACGATGCCGAAGAACAGCAGCACGCCCTCGCGCCAGTTGAGGATGATCCAGCCGACGTTGAGGGCAACCGCCAACCCCACCAGCATGATGCCCAGGCAGAGAAAGAAAACGATGGTTCCGCGGCGGCTCGTGATGCGCATCGAGACTGATTCTACCGCGCTGCGGGCTGCGCCTGCGCGCTGGCGTTGCCCGGACATCAACTTCGGCAACCGCCATCCCTACGATTTCAGCAATCGCTCAGAACGGAAATCGTATGGATAGGATCGGGATGTGGTTGGTGGGATGGAATCGTGTCGTGGCAATTTCGAACCCGCCGCCCGCGGTGAAAGCGAGACGATGCCACAGGTTAAACCTGCCCAGCACGAGGCCCGGCGTCATATAAACCAACGTTTTGCCGGGGTGAGCGGTCGGGACAATATTGTTGACCCCGCCATGATACTGGTTGACGTTGACCTCAATCTCCGGCCAGATTTTCTTGAAGACTCTGTACTGGAACGTGTTGTTCCAGAGCAGATTGTTTCCGATGACATCCCCGTTCCCGGTGGGCAGGGTGTACCCCACGGTTCCCTGGAGGTCGAAATTCTTATAACCCTTTCCGTAGGCAATCGTGGGCGTGATGATCGGGTTCGGTGCTCCTTCCTGGTACTGCCCGGTGGGAAGACTCATCTGATAGAAGACAGACAGGATGTAGTTCCCGTGCTCCTCGTTTCCGGCAGCGATTCGATATTTGACGAGGAACTGCCAGTCGCCGAATCCGTCGTTTGGGGAATCCGGATTGTTCTGGATGTAGGGAGGCACGGCGAGGATGACTTCGAGATTCTTCTCCGGAATGATTTCCAGGCCCTTGCTGACGCCGTAATTGGTGGTGGTGACCCCGCTGTTGTGAGTCTGCCATTGGATATCGTAGCGAAATTCTTGCTCGAGCCGCGGAGTGGTCGTGGCCAGCGGAGTGATCCAGTGCGGCTGTGCAGCCTGGGTTTCGGACACCATATTGAACCAGCTGGAAGGAAATCCATCCTGTGCCGAAGACGAGGTTGACGAAAGACAGAGAACGAGCAGGGCGACAATCGGAGCAGCAATGCGCATCAAAACCTCCCACAGTCATCGAAGTAGGAGCAGAAGTGTACATGAGATACAGTTTTAGTGTCTAACGTTACACAGTTTATGGGTCGAGCCAGTTGGCGGCTATGCTTCCGCCGCAACCCGCGGCAACGCGGCGTAATTGACCGCACGCTGTGTTGACTGTAGGATTTCGCTTCGATGCCGAAAACTGACAAGTCTGGACGGGACGCTGAAGAGCTGCTCCAGCTCCGTGACGCGGCTTTGCAGCTGGGAATCAGCTTCCCCACCATCAAGCAGTGGATTTACAGGAAGAAGATTCGCAGTGTCCAGACGGCCGGAGGACACCACCGCATTCCGCAGAGCGAAGTGGACAAGCTGCTGTTCAGAACCCGGGGCAGGACGGAAGAAGAACGCAAACAAGTCATCCGCCAGGTCAGCGGACGCAATCAGCTGGTGGGACGGATCGATTCAGTTCGCATCAGCGGCCTGATGGCGGAAGTGAAGATTTCGATCGGCGGCCAGGAGATCACGTCCATTATCACCGCAAGCTCGGCCCGCGAAATGCAACTGAAGAAGGGTCAAACCGCCGCCGCGCTGATCAAGGCCACCGAGGTAATGATCATCCGGGTGTGAGGCAGGAGTTGGCTGCCCTCCAGCAGGATTATCCTCCCCCGTGCTCCAACAAAAGAAAAACCCGGCTGGATTAGCCGGGCTGACTTGCATTCCCACAACAATAATGTCGGTTAGTCCCCTGCGGCCCAGAATTCCACCGCATTCGTAGGCTCGATCAACCGTCCGTTGGGTGCGGCTACCAGCCCGCGCTCAATATCGGCCAGCCTTACGCGCTTGACATCCCAGACCAGGCCGAACTTCTGCAGCGCCCAGATGCCGTACCAGTTCATGTCAACCTCATACCAGGTAAAGCCGTGCGCCGCCGCGGTCGGATGCGCGTGGTGGTTGTTGTGCCAGCCTTCGCCGAAGGTCAGCAGGGCAACCCACCAACTGTTGGTGGAGAGGTCGCGAGTCGCGAAGCGCCGCGTGCCCCAGGAGTGGGTTGCCGAGTTCACCAGCCAGGTGGCGTGCAGCAAGAATACGGTGCGGAAGAACGTGCCCCACAGCAGCCAGGGAAGGCCGCCGATGGCAAACAGCGCAACACCCAGAATGATCTGGGGGACGTAGTGATACTTGGTGATCCAGACGTGGAATTTATCTTTGGCGAGATCGGGAACGTAACGGGCCAGCGTGGTCGTGTCATGGTGCATGGACTTGCCCATCAGGATCCAGCCCATGTGCGCCCACCATTTGCCGTCAATGGGCGAGTGCGGGTCGCCTTCCTGATCGGAAAACTGATGATGGATGCGGTGCGTGGCCACCCAGAAAATCGGTCCGCCCTCTAGCGCCAGCGTGGCGCATACCGTGAGGAAGTACTCCATCCACTTGTAAGTCTTGAAGCCGCGATGCGTGAGCAGGCGATGGTAAGCCATGCCGATGCCCAGGCTGCCGGCGACCCACCACAGGAAAATCGCCACGAACAGCGCCTTCCATGTGAAAAAGAAGAGGGCGGCGATGGCCCCCACGTGAAACAGGGCCATGAAGATCGCGGTCACCCAGTTGATTTCGCCTTTTGCGGATTGAGTTTTTTCCAGATCTTGCAGTTGCATGTCCAAGTGGCGTCCCCGTTTTGTCGTGTCGAATGCGATAGCGCTTTCTTAAGCTATCAGGCGTAACTGGTTGCGAATGTAATACTTGTGTAATAGCGGCCCGACGGCCATTACAGCAGTAACGTCTCGGTCACACCGGGCTGCACGATCCGCGGTGCTTCCTGGAAGCGGTACACTTGTTGGACTATGACCGGACCAACCTTCGCCACCGCGTCTTTACCCACCCTTGACGAAATCCGGGCCGCCCAGGACATGGTGTACTCGGTGATGCAGCCCACGCCGCAGATGGTATGGCCGCTGCTGTGTGAGCGGCTGGGGACCGAGGTGTGGGTGAAACACGAAAACCACACGCCGATCGGCGCCTTCAAGGCCCGGACGGCTGTGGTGTATGCCGCAGAGTTGTTTCGCAGAAGCAGCGGAATCACGGGGCTGGTGAGCGCGACTCGCGGGAACCATGGCCAATCTCTGGCGCTGGCGGCACGAAGGTTCGGCGTACCTGCCTACATCGTTGTTCCTCGCGGCAACAGCGTCGAGAAGAACGCGGCCATGCGGGCGCAAGGAGCGCAGCTGATCGAATTCGGCAGCGACTACCAGGAAGCCAAGGAACATGCGCGGACGCTTGCCGACCAGCATGGCTGGCATTTCGTCCCGCCCTACCACCGCGACATCGTCAAAGGCGTGGCCACCTACTGGCTTGAATATTTCTCGGCAGTCGCTGATTTGGATGTAGTTTATGTTCCGGTTGGGCAGGGTTCCGGCGTTTGTTCCTGCGCGGCGGTTCGGAATGGGATGAACCTCAAGACCAGAATTATCGGCGTAGTAGCCCAAGGCGCGCCCGCGTACGCGCTTTCTTTTGCGGCGGGCCGCAAAATCTCGGCTCCCGTGACCACGCTGCTCGGTGACGGCATGGCCTGCCGCGTACCCGACGAAGAATCGCTGGCCGTGGTTCTGCAAAACGTGGACCACATGGTGCAGGTCAGCGAGGAGGAACTCCGCCAGGCGATGAAGATCTTCTTCACCGATACGCACAACGTGGCCGAGGGAGCAGGCGCCGCCGGGCTCGCGGCCGCGCTGAAGGAAGCGCAGACGCTAAGAGGCCAGCGGGTGGGCCTGGTGATTACCGGGGGGAACGTGGATCACGACGTGTTTGCCCGGGTTCTGCTGGATTGAGCTAAGCCGCCTTTCCCTTCACCTGCACGCCCGCCCACTTTTCCAGCAAGGTCAAGGTGGCGGCGTAGTCGAGATCCTTATGGCCGTCTTCGGTGGCCATTTCGTAGATCTCTTCCACGGTTTCAAGACCCGGTAGTTTCACCCGCGCTTCTTTCGCCGCCTCCAGCGTCAATTTGATGTCCTTGTGCATGAGCCGCAGCGGGAAGTTGGGCGTGAAATCGCGCTGCAGAATGAATGGCGCTTTGTAATCCACCACTCCCGAACGGACCATCGTGGCTTCGATCAGCGAGAGCAGTTGTTGCGGATCCACGCCCAGTTTGGTTGCCAGAGTCAGGGCTTCGGCGAATCCTTCAAAGATCATCGCGATCTGCAGGTTCATGGCAAGCTTAGTGGCCTGGCCCTTGCCGGTGTCGCCCATGCAGAAAATCTTCTTGCCCATGGCCGCGAACAGCGGCTTGAGGCGCTCGATGGGCGCTTCGTCTCCGCCGACAATGAACACCAGCGTCCCGTCGCGGGCGCCAATCTTCGATCCTGTCATGGGAGCATCCACCCAAGCCACGCCCCTGGCGGCGACGCGCTCGGCGAATTTCACGGTAGCGGAAGGAGAAATCGTGCTGGAATCGGTAATGATCATGCCTTCGGCGAGCGCCGTTTCCACCCCGTCGTTGCCGAAGACGACGTCTTGCACCGCGTCCGTGTCAGAAACGCACAACCACACCACTTCGGCTCCCTGCGCCGCTGCCGCCGGAGTGGGAGCTACCGCAGCACCCTCCACCAGCGTGCCCGGCGTGCGGTTCCACACCGTGACTTCGTGACCTGCTTTCACCAGGTTCGCCGCCATCGCCTGACCCATGATCCCCAACCCCAGAAATGCCACTCGCATTCGAGACTTCTCCTTGGTTCTAGAATGATTCCGGAAAGGAACGTTTTTCGGATTAGATATGACGGCGCGATCAAGGTCAAGCAACGGGATATTGCCTTTGGAAGCGCACGCCGGCAGCGATCTCGGTTCCCTCCATTGTTAACAATTCTTTACATTCGCGCTGAGGAATTGCAGCCCCGCTCCTCTGGAGATCATCTAAGATGAATGGCAGATGAAAAAACTTGCCGCACCGCTTTTGTTACTCCGTCGGTGCGGCCGTCGGGACTAATATTTAGAGGGTTAAAGTGCTTCCAGGCTTTGGCCACAGGCATCGTAGCGGGATGATCAAGCAGACGCTTCGTAATCCGGCCCTTCGCAAGCGCGCTACGCAGTTCGGGCGCCTGGTGCGGCATTCCGCGGTCACTCCGCGGTGCGGCCAGACCCACAAACCCCAACTGGCCACGAATGGGCAACTCGGCGTGACCTTCATCGGCCATGCCAGCTTCTTTGTGCAGATTGGCGGCCAGAGCGTCATGATTGATCCCAATTTCGCGCGCTGGCTTTTTGTGCTGAAGCGGCTGCGCCGTCCCGGCTTGCGCATTGCCGATCTGCCGGCAATCGATCTGGTGCTGGTGTCGCACGCCCACTTCGATCACCTACACCGGCCGTCGTTGCGCGCCATTGTGCAAAACAATTTGCGCGTGCGCGGCGAAGCTCCGGCCATTATGGTGCCGACTCACGTTTCCGATCTGGTGTCTGATCTCGGCTTTTCCGACATCATCGAACTCGATTGGTGGAAGCACGCGCGCCGGGGCAACTTGCTGGTGACCCACGTTCCTTCGCGGCACTGGGGGGCGCGCATTCTGAAGGATTCTCACCGCGGCTATGGCGGCTTTGTGCTGAAGGCGGGCAAACATTCGATCTATCATGCGGGCGACACCGCGTATTTCGCGGGCTTCAGCGAGATTGGACGCCGCCTGGCCCCCGAACTCGCGCTGCTGCCGATCGGCGCCTATAATCCGCCGCAGTTCCGCAACGTCCACGCCAGTCCGGCCGACGCCACCCGGGCCTTTCTCGACCTCAAATCCCGTTGGATGGTCCCCATGCACTACGGCACATTCCGCCTGTCCCACGAACCGGTGGAGGAGCCGCTGCAACTGCTCGAACAGGAAGCCCGGGCGGCGGGCATCGAGGACCGCGTGGTGGTGATGGAAGAAGGCGTGACCAGGTTCTTCTGAATCAGGTTCTTCTGAACGCCAGTTCCCTGTTTTTGTTTTGACTTTTCTGGCCCTTTGTAACACTCGTTTGGCAATTCCCAACCGTGTGGGGACAACCGCCTCGACGGTCCCGCCGGACGAAGCCCGGCGAGTCGTAAGTCGCGAGCTTCAATACGCGAGCAGGATTCTCAGATCGCGCAGGTTGTTGCCGGTGGGGCCGGTCTCGATAGCATCTCCGAGTGCGCTGAATAACGGATACGCATCGAACTTCTGCAGCGCGGCGCGCGCGTCCAGGCCTTGAAGCTTTGCCCGCTCCAGCGTGGTTCCGTCCGCCACCGCGCCGGCCGCCAGACTGTTTCCGTCCACGCCGTCGGTGCCTGCGCTGAGTACGGTGATATTTTCGCCGGCGATTTTCTCCGCACATGCCAGAGCGAACTGCTGATTGCGCCCGCCTACTCCGCCGTTCGTGACTCTTACGGTCACTTCCCCGCCCGAAATCAGGCACACGGGAGAGAACTGTTCCTTCAGTTCGCGCACGTGCCCAAGCAAATACCCGGCGGCACGTTCGTAGTCCCAGTCGTCGCAGGAATTGTCCACGTGCACGATGAAGCCGCGGCGCTCGGCCGCAGCGCTGGCCCCTTCGATGGCAGCCTGGTTCGACAGCACCGGCCACCAGCGGGCACGGTGAAACACCGGGTCATCCGTTTTTGGAGTCTCCTCCAGTGCGCGACGCTCAAACAGTTCCCGCGTTGAGTGGGGAAATTGTTGCAACAGACCGTAGTTTTCCGCGATGCGGTAACAATCTTCGGCGGTCGTCGAATCGGGCATAGTTGGCCCGGAAGCCAGCACATCGGGGGTGGCGTCGGGCACATCGGACACCAGCAGCGAAACCTGTTGGGCGGGAAACGCCGTCTGGGCCAGCCGTCCGCCTTTGACCGCGGATAGATGTTTGCGCACGGCATTGATCTCGGCGATGGGCGCACCGGAGTGCACCAGCGCACGGTAGGTCGCGATGAGATCGTCGAGTGAAATCTCGTCGTCAATCGGTTTTTCGACGATCGCCGAACCTCCGCCGCTGAGCAGAAAGATGACCAGCGACGAAGCGGTTTGCGCTTCAAGAGCCCGCAGCATTGCGCCCGCGGCCTGGATGGATTCCGCGTTGGGCGTGGGATGTCCGCCGCGAAAATAACGGAAGCCGTGGATCTGGGCTGCAGGTTGAACGGAACTGGCCACGATGCCTTCGAGCGAGGCTCCGACCTGATCGGCAAGGGCTTCGACCATGGTGTGACCGGCCTTGCCGAGCGATATCACCAGAACGCGCGAGTACGAGTGCAGATCGTAAAGATCTTCGCGCACGCGCAGCACTCCACGATCGCAGTTCACGTGCCGGGAGAATGCCCTGCCAATCGAGGCCTCCGCCAGCGCGGCCCGGAAGATCTCACGCGCAGTGTCGCGCATGTGGCGAAACTGGCCTTCGCGATCGGCATTGGACATGGCCAGGATTATAAAGGCAGGGGTCAGGGGCTAGGGGCCAGCGATCAGAGGTCGGGGATCACGCGGCGCGGTTGGTTTAGCTGATGGCTGACGGCTGATGGCTGACAGCTTCTTTGACCCACGCTTCGATGGCTTCGCGCAATTCGCGCAGGCGGCCTTCGAAGAAATGATCCGCGCCCTCGATCACCGCCAGCTTCTTTGGCTCTGGCACCGACGCGGCCAGGGCTTCCAGTTGGGCGCGCGGACCGAACGGATCGCGAGCTCCGCTGACGAACAGCTTGGGCTTTGTGCAGTCCCGCAGGAAGTCGAAGTTGTACACGCGAGGTTCTTCCGTATCTGCGACGACGGGAGCGACCGGCGTTCCCACGCTGATTAGTGCACTCACACGGGCATCGTCGCAGGCCGCGCGCAGGCCGACGGCAGCGCCGAAAGAGAATCCAGCGAAAATCAGTGGCAGGTGAAATTCGGCGTCGAGCCAGTCGAGCGCGGAGCGGACGTCTTCGACTTCTCCCTGGCCGTGACCGTGCTCGCCCTGGCTCAATCCTGTGCCACGGAAGTTGAAGCGCAGCACGGGAAAACCGAAGTGATTCAACGCCTTCATGGTGTGGAACACGACCTTGTTGTGCAGCGTCCCGCCGAACAGCGGATGGGGATGGCAAACGACCGCGGCGTGGGTCGCATTCGCTGCGCCGGCATTGAGCAGGGCTTCCAGCCGCCCGGCGGGACCGTCGAGATAGAGGGAACGGATGGATGAGTTCGAGGCAAGCACAACGTCAGATTACACGCGAAGCGATGCAGAAAAGAAGTCAGAGGCCAGGAATTGTCTAAGGTCCGAGGCCTCGTCGCCGTCTGCTATTCTCTCTGCCATGGACGCTGTAACTCTGACGCGCCAACTGGTGGACATCGAATCCATCACCGGCAACGAAGCCGCGGTTGGAAATTACCTTTACGGGGAACTCTGCCGGCTGGGCTATCAGACGAAGAAGATGCCGGTCGAAGGTGAGCGGTTTAACGTTTACGCCGTTTCTCCTGAACATCCTCAACCGGCGGTCGTGTTTTCCACACATATGGACACGGTTCCGCCGTTCATTCCGTCTTCGGAAGATGCGGGGCGTATTTACGGACGCGGGTCGTGCGACGCCAAGGGCATCATCGCGGCGCAGATCGCCGCCGCAGAACGGCTGCGACAACAGGGAATTCACGTCGGATTGCTGTTTGTGGTGGGAGAAGAGCGCGACAGCCTGGGCGCGGAGAGGGCCAATGAGCACGCGCCTTCGGGGTGCCGGTTTCTAGTCAACGGTGAGCCGACCGAGAACCGCATCGCGCTGGCATCGAAGGGGACGCTGCGCGTGGAAGTTACGGCGAAGGGACGCATGGCGCACTCGGCGTATCCGGAACTGGGGGAGTCGGCGATTGACAAACTGCTCGCGGCGCTGGGGCGGCTGCGGGCGATGGCGCTGCCTGCCGATCCACAAGTTGGTGCATGCACGCTGAACATCGGGCTGATTGAAGGCGGGCGCGCGCCCAATGTGATTCCGGATTATGCGCACGCGGAGCTGCTTTACCGGCTGGTCGGTTCGTCGGATGAATTGCGAACACAGATTGTCGCGACGGCAGGAGATCAGGTGCAGGTAACCTTCCCGTTGGAGCTTCCCTTCCTTCGCTTGCGCAGTGTGGATGGATTACCGACGATGATTGCCGCGTTCACGACCGACATTCCGAAGCTGACCAACTGGGGCGAGCCGCTGCTGCTCGGGCCGGGATCGATTCACGTGGCACATACCGAGGGCGAGTACATCGAGAAACAGCAGTTGGCGGCGGCCGTTGATTTGTATTGCAGGATCGCGCGGCAGCTTATGAGCTGAGGGCGGGAGCAACTATCCCCTCGGCAAAGGAAGCGCCTCAGGGGCTAAAGCCCTCGAGGAAAAGATCCGCTTTATCGCAGCGCTGAAAGCGCTTCGCCACCCAAGATCCAGCATCTGCCCGGGAGAAGTCAGGGAATCACTGCGGACTCATCACTGCGGACTCCAGGTCATCTCCACTCGGATCGGGATTTCGTTTTTCACGGGCATGGTCAGTAGCGACGGTGGATCGATCTTGAAATCCGTGAGGGTCGCGGGAATCGTTCCGGTAATCTGCGTTTCGTTTGCCTGCCTGGTCAGCACGAATTCCACCTGCTTATACTGCGTAGTCTGGCCGGCGAATTGGATCTCGAGATCGGCCTTGATGGTGGCCGATGCCGACGCTGTTTCCGGCAGGCGCGTGCGGACCGTGACCATGGGAAATTCGGCGCCGCGCGTGACCTGGATCATGTGCAGGTCGCGGTTGCTGTCGCCGGAATCGAAAGTCTTGACCGGAACCGCGATGAGAAAATCGCATTGGCCCTCGTGGCAGATGCCCTTGCCGCGCGCGGCATGACTGACACCGTCGGTCTGATGCAGCGGGTGAGAGACGTGGTAGGTCAGGGTGCTCTGCTTCAGGACCCACTGGTGGTCAGCGGCGAAGAGGTGGGGCAGCGCGAGCAGCAGAAACGCGGTCAGGATTTGCTTGTTCATAGATTGTCGAGGTCAGTTCGCGTAACGCACCTCAGCGACTGAAGCCGCTACTGCAACGAGGCTGCTGCGCCACCCAAAATCAACGCATGTCAACAGATCGGTGTCCCAACAACTCACCTAGAATTTCACCGACACCGACAGTAGAGCGGCGCCGAAGGCTCCGGCGGTCACGATGGCCACCGGGCCGTGTGCGGCAGCGATGCCGTGAACCCTTTCCCCCTTACTCTTCTGATCGAAGGCCATCGCGCCCAGAATCGGAGTCAAGACCATGCCCGGTCCATGAATCCAGGCCAGGGCTTTGTGCAGACGGATCGGGCCGCGCGTTTCGGTGCCCGGCACCCTGGGGGCGCGGATGGCATAGTACGCGGTAATCCCGTACAAATCGCCGGTCAGTGCTCCCAGCGCGACATGCAGGTCGCGGGACGCCGTGCCGGTGCTCTTGCGGCCGGCGTTGGCTGAAGTGATCAGCGTAGCCAGCAGGGGAACGGCCGTGATCAAACCCATGCGCTGGTGAATCTTCAGCATGTGCGTCCGCTTGTCGAGCAGCGCCTGTTGCGCGGCGTTGCTTTCGGTCTCCGTCTTGGAAAAACCCAGATCTTCGAGCGAGGGAGTGGCCTTGGTGGCGGATGGAGCATTGGGCAGCGTTTCGGCAGGGGCTGCTGTTGGGTTGCCGACTTGCACTTCCGTCGAAGGCGGCACGACATTCAGGACGAGATCCAGTCTTTGGACGTCCCCAGCCCTCAAGGTCACTTGCGAAACCTTCGCGCCCGCCGCCGCCAACACGGAAACCTCGTAATCCCCGGGCGTGAGATTGGACACGGTGTAGAGTCCGTCCGGGGTGGTTTGCGTATCGGTGGTTTGACCAGTCGCCAGGTTCTTGACGGAGACTTTGACGTCCGGCAGGACGCTCCCCGTATGATCCGTGACCGTGCCGGAAAGCGCGGCGTGCGCATCCTGCGCGCGCAAGGGATTGGTGGTGAGTACAAGAATCAGGAGAAATACGACTGCAGAGAAGACCTTCGCCCCATTCAGATCCATTTCGGTGTTTTCCTCGTGCATGGTCGAGACAACAGGGTATTGTATTGTTCAAAGATGCGGCAACCGGCACTGGAGATGTCTGGCGCCCGCTCACGCGGCCAGGGCCAAACAATTTAGACTAGCGGATCATGACCACTACCACACTCAACTCCCTCGCCCGCGCTTCGTCCGCTTATCTGCGGTCTGCCATGCACCAGCCCATCCGGTGGCAGGAGTGGGGCGAGGAGGCGTTCGCGGCGGCGCAGCGCGACAACAAGCCGATGCTGCTCGACATTGGGGCGGTGTGGTGTCACTGGTGCCACGTGATGGATCGGGAGTCGTATGACGACCCTGAGATTGCGGCGATTGTGAATGAGCACTTCATTGCGGTCAAAGTGGATCGGGATGAGCGTCCCGACATTGACAGCCGGTATCAGGCGGCGGTGCAGGCGGTCAGCGGTCAGGGTGGGTGGCCGCTGACCGCCTTTCTGACGCCGGATGGAAAGCCGTTTTATGGGGGAACTTATTTTCCGCCGAGCGATGGATATGGGCGTCCGAGCTTTCGGCGCGTGCTGCTGAGTATTGCCAACGCTTACCAGGAAAAGCACGGCGACGTGGTGGAACAGGCGAAGATGGTGGAGAGCGCGATTGCGCAGGCGGAGTCGTTTGCTGGGCGCGGTGGGCGCGTTTCGGCCAGGGTGATTGCGGCGATTCAGGAATCGGCGTTCAAGATGTTTGATCCCGAGCACGGGGGATTCGGGCAGGCTCCGAAGTTTCCGCATCCATCAGCGCTGGATTTGCTGATTGAGCGGTATGGGCGCGGAGCTTCGCTTTGCGGGACCCTTCGGCCTGGCTCAGGGCAAGCGGCCGAGGGCGGCCGTCCCCACATAAATGTTGCCCATAGCGACGACCAACTGCGCGGCCTGATTGTCACCACGCTGGAGCACATGGCCAAGGGCGGGGTGTATGACCAACTGGCGGGTGGGTTTCATCGCTACTCGGTGGATGAGCGGTGGGTCGTGCCGCACTTCGAAAAGATGTGCTACGACAATTCCGAACTGTTGAAGAACTACGTTCACGGGCATCAGGCCACCGGTATGGAGTTATTTGCGGATGTGGCACGGGACATCATTCGCTGGATGGACGAATGGCTGAGCGATCGGGAGCGGGGCGGGTTCTATGCTTCGCAGGACGCCGACATCTCCATGGAGGACGACGGCGACTATTTCACCTGGACACTCGACGAAGCTCGCGCCGTGCTGAATGAGGAAGAGGCGCAGGTGGCGGCGCTGCACTATGACATTAACGAAGTCGGAGAGATGCATCACAATCCGGCGAAGAATGTGCTTTATGTGCGAGCTCCGGTGGAAGAAATCGCGCGGCGGATGAGCTTGGCGCCGGAACGGGTGAACGAGTTGCTGGCCTCGGCAAAGAAGAAGATGTATGCGGTGCGGCTGCAACGCCCGACGCCGTATGTGGACAAGACCGTTTACGTCGGGTGGAACAGTTTGTGCGTTTCGGCTTATCTGGAAGCGGCGAAGGTGCTGAATCTTGCCGAGGCGCGGCGCTTTGCCCTGCGGTCGCTGGATCGGGTGCTGGCGGAGGCGTGGAAACATCATTTGGACATGCATGGTGACGAGAAAGAGCGCGCGACCGGGGCGGCCGCGGCCACACAGGCACACCTGCTGCTGCATGTAGTCTCTTACTCCGATCCGAAGGCCGAGCACCGCGAAGTTGCGGGGCTGCTCGATGACTACGCGTTCATGGCGCTGGCCTGCCTCGACGCGTATGAGGCTACGGCTGACTTGAGCTATTTCAAGTTTGCGCGTGCTATCACCGACGCCATGATCGCGCGCTTTTTCGACGCTACCTCGGGCGGGTTCTTCGACAGCGAATTGGCCGCGGACGGGAAGAGCCTTGGAGTGCTGGCGACGCGGCGCAAGCCGCTGCAGGATTCGCCCACGCCGGCGGGCAATCCCATGGCGGCGATCGCGCTGATGCGGCTGCATCACTATACGGGCGACGCCGGCTACCGCGACAAGGCGGAGCAGACGCTGGAGACTTTTGCAGGAGTTGCGGAACAGTATGGAATCTTCGCCGCAACGTATGGCATCGCGGTGGTGCATCTACTGGAGAGTCCGGTGCAGGTGGTCGTGATAGCCGATGACGGAGATGGTCAAACGGCTGCGGAGTTGCACGCCGCGGCAGTCGAGCCTTTCGCGTTCAACAAGACCACTCTGCGGCTGGCGGCCAATCAGGCGGTGCGGGAGAACCTGCCTCCGCTGTTGGCGGCCACGATTCCGAATCTTCCCCAGTTCGCGTCGCCGGGCCCCGGATCGGGAAAGTCGTGCGCTGTGCTCTGCTCCGGATCCGCCTGCCAGCCGCCGATCTATAGCGCCGATGAGCTGCGGCGCGCACTGGGAGCGGCGATCCCAAAATCGTAAAAGCCCGAGCCCTCAGGGGCTAAAGCCCGCGTTTTTATTGGCCCTAAACGGCACGGCTGAAGCCCTTCCCGAGTCGTGCGCTTCTTGATCCGTGCCTTTCCGAGCCGTGCTCTTCACAGCATGACTCGGGAGCCAAAAAAAAACGGGGCTGACGGTTGGTATGAGTCCGTCAGCCCAAATATTGCGAGCCCAAAGTGTTCGGCCCAGGTTACTGCGAGTTACTTTGGTGACCTTGCGGTCACCGGCTGCCTCCGCTATGAACTATTTCATCATCGGTGGCAGGTTGGGTTTGCAGTGCTTGTCGCCAGGTGGGCATACAAGAATCGGGCCTCCGTCTGCGGCGGGAACCTGCTGGACGGCGGCGGCGACAAATGTGCCCACAAGTCCTACCATCAGGATCGAAATCCTGATTGCACGTTTCATGGGTTGTCTCCTTTAGCTATCCGCGGCGAGTGCCCCAGAAAAGGGGCACTTGACGCGGACCCGCATTATAAGACAAGCGTCAAGCCTGCTGTGCATAATTTTCACGCTGTCTTAATTTTTGCTTCGGGACGGAGCACAACCACAATAGCAACGACAATTAAGCCATTTTTGTTTCATTGCAAATCATAGCTTTATTAATCTTTTACTTCAATAACGCACGGCAAGCTGATACAGCTGTTTGTCAACCGGTCTAGGTTTACGGTTTCAGAACAAGGGCTGGGTCGAACCAGGCTAGGTCTTGGAAGGCGCACGAACTGGAGAAAAGCCAGAACTGCCGATACCAGCTGTAGCGCCACGAGCGGCGGCAGCGCTTTCGGGCCTTTTTGGTTCCAGGCGGAGATCCGGTTGCGTGCGGGAGAGCGCCCGGTCCACCATGCCCTCGAACATCGGGATCAGCGAGTCGGCGGGCAGCGGATGATGAATGTCGGAGAGACTCTGCTCCCAACGTTGCGGCTGCAATAGCGTGGCGGAAGCGTCGCGCGCCGGACTCTTCACGGCGATGTAGCCCAGCCACACCAGCAGGCTGGCGTTGTAAGCGGCCATGTTGACCATGCTCATCCAGGGATTGCCCAGGTGGTTCCCCACCAACGACGAGATCAGCCCAAGTTCAACCATCGCGAAAGCGCCAAACCCTAAGGCGATGCCAAAGCTGTGCTGGCGCCGGCTGATGCCCAGGTAGTGGGCAAAGAAGAGCAGGAAAAGAACCATCCCAACCTGGACGATGCGCACACAGCGCTGCGCGGTGATGATGGCCTGCATCCATGGCGCCATCTCGCTGGAGTTGGTTGAAACCGAGACCACGCCGGCGACCAACAGCATCACCAGACCGGCCCATTTGAACAGAACCGAACCTAAGTCGCGGAGGGTGTGGAAGGGGCGGAAAACATCCACGAAAACTTCGTGAATGACGCCAAAGCCAAACGCAACGCTGACCGCGTTGCAGAGCCAGTAGAGATAGAAGCAGCCGGGATAATTGCGCCAGTAGGCAGGAAAGACAATGGCGAAGATGAGGAGCTGCGTAACGATATAGCCGAAAAAGTACTGGAACTTGCGGTGCAGTCCGCGCCGGAGCATGGTCGCGGCGATGCCCGTCTGTAGGACGGGATGCGCGATCCAGAGCGCGTAATAGAGAATGCTAATTTTGTCGCTCATTGGCTGCGGCCACCCTGAGCCCGGTAGAGAACGCCGGGAACCAGGTTTGTGCTTCCGGCTCAAGCAGATGCTGTTCGGCTTGGTAAGAGTAAGTTAGTCCGTCCCAACCGAACGTTCAATGCACCGTAGTAATTCTAAGTAACGTTACTGGCGTGCCGTTTCGGGCGCAACGTTACCTTCGTGCTATAGGGGGGAAGCGGCAAGGACTGGGTGAAACGGGGTGGGCTGGCCGGACTGCCAGGACTCAGGTCGCGGCTAGAAGCCGCGCCCTTTCAAAATTGAGGCCGCAGCCACTCCGCAGCCGGTTATGCGTCGGGGACGGAATGGATGTAGGCGCGCATCATGCGCACCTCGTCATCTTTTTCGTCCAGGTCGTGCAGCAAGATGTCGCGCAGAGAGACGATGCCTACCAGCAGCCCTTCGTGGCACACCGGCAGATGGCGGAAGTTGTGGCGGCGCATGATGGCCATGCAGGAGTCCAGGCTTTCATTCACGCTGACGGTAAGAGGATCGTCAGTCATGACTTCGGCCATGCAGGTGCTGCGGGGATCACGGCCCTCCGCCACCACGCGCTGCATCAGATCGCGCTCGGAGAAAATCCCCACCAGTTTACCGTTGTGCAGCACGGGCACGGCGCCGATGTTGCGCTCGACCATAGCCTGTACGGTTTCGATTACGGTATGGCCCAGTTCCGCCTGATACGTGTCCTGATCCTGAATCAGGTCGCAGATACGCATTTGACACCTCCCGGGCACAGAAGTTCCGAGCTGTCCAAAAGCATCTACCGGGGCGGGAGTATAAGCCTAAGAGCTTACGGAAAGAAAGAAGAAAAGACGGGAAATCCAGAAAATGTACCGAAACGGACAAGAGTATCCCCGAGGAGTTATCGGCTTGGCTTGTGGAAACGAGAGAATTCTCTGGTACAGCCCGGGTTTTCTTGGGATGATTTGATGGTCCTGTGCGCATCCTTCTCATTGGCGGGAACGGCTTCATCGGGCGGTGCGCCGTGGCCGCGCTCCAGCGCCAAGGGCACGCGCTGGCGGTGTTTCACCGCGGTACATCGGCTGTGCCGGCGGGTGTGGAGGATCTCCGGGGCGACCGCAATCAACTCGCTGCCAGCGCTCAGGAACTGACGCGCTTTGCCCCGGACGTGGTCATAGACTTCGTCGTCAGTTCGGGCGCGCAGGCGGAAGAGTTGATGAACATCTTCCGGGGCGCGACGCGACGCGTGGTCATGATGAGTAGCATGGACGTTTATCGTGCCGTTGGCGTTTCGCACGGCACGGAAAGCGGCCCGCTGCAGGAGCTGCCGCTTACGGAAGACTCGGAGCTGCGGCGCAATCTGCATCCCTATCCACCCGAGGGCCTCCAAGTCATGCGCAAGATTTTCCCCTGGGTGACGGACGATTACGACAAGATCCCGGCGGAGCGCATCGTCATGAACGATCGTGAACTCCCTGGCACAGTGCTACGGCTGCCGATGGTGTATGGACCTGGCGATCCGCTGCACCGTTTTTATCCTGTGGTGAAGCGCGTCGCCGACGGACGACGCCACATCATTTTCCCCGAGACGCTGGCCGGGTGGCGCTCGTCGCGGGGCTATGTGGAGAACGTGGCGGCAGCCATTGCGCTGGCTGCCACAGATGATCGCGCAGCGCGGCGGATTTACAACGTGTGCGAGGAACCGTCGTTCAGCGAACTGGAATGGGCGCGGAAAATCGCCGGCGAGATGCGGTGGGACGGGGAGTTTGTCGTCCTGCCGGTGGAGCGCACGCCCGGCCACTTGTTCAAACCGGGCAACGCCGCGCAGCATTGGACGGCGAGTTCGGCGCGCATCCGCCACGAACTCGGTTACACGGAGCCGGTAGCGATTGAGGAAGCGATCCGGCGAACAATACCTTGGGAACGGGAAAACCCGCCGGCCGAGGCATTCCTGGCGCAGTTCGATTATGCGGCGGAGGATGCGGCGCTGGCGGGCTCAGCGGAGCAGGCGATCTAACCGGCCGCCGGAGGCCTGGCCGCACGTTCGTCCCCGACGAAAACGAAATATGAGGAACTCCACAAAGAAGTGGGCAGGCTACCGCGCGGACGCGCGGTGACGACGATGTTGTATTGCCCGGAAGCGCCCGGCGCCTGGTCGCGCAGCAGGTCTCCGGCGAGAGAAGCGTTTTCGGTGCTCCACGTTTTATCGGCTTCCGGCCCAATCTTTCCTGCCTCGTTCTTTCCCGCTTCGATCACGGCCAGCCAGCCCAGAAATTCGTGCAGGTCGCGAGTGTGGGGACGTCCGGGAACGGCGAAGGAAACTTCCGCATCCTGTTCGGAGAAGTGCCAGGCCAGCGACGCGGCTAGATCCACGGCTTTTTCATAGGCAAGATCGGAAATCAGGCCGAGCTCCGGATTGTCGAACACGATGCACAGTTTGCGTTCGTCTTCGCGGGCGAATTCGCGGACTTTCAGCGAGCCCGATTTGGCGGTCGCCTTCCAATCCACGTGGCGGGCCGAGTCTTCGGGCATATATTCGCGAATGCGATACAAGTCGGAGCCGCGCCCGCGGACGAAGCTCTCCCACTCGCCGCGCACCAGAGGCAGAATCTCAAAGAATTCATCGGTGGGTTCGATGCGCGGATAGACCAGCACTTCCCGAGGCAGCGCCACGTGGCGCGTCTTGGTCAGAAAGGCAAAAGGAAAGCGCGTGGCGAGGCCGAAGCTGTCTTCGCCGTAGCGGCCGCGGTGCTCGAATCTCAGTTCCAGGTCGGCCGCCAACTCGGCCTTCGGAGGCAAGTAGGGGAAGTAGGCCATCCCTTGAAAAATGCCAGGGGGCGGCGGGACAACGGTCACGCGCCGCAGACGCCGGTCGGGCAGGCGCAGCCACTGCTGGTCCCGCGGACGATTGAAGGGGAACGCGAATATGGCTGCTTCCCACTTCCACTGCTTGAGCTGTTTCTTTTTCTTCTTACGCGTGGAAACGACACGGACGGAAAACGAAGGCAGGAAACGGTGCGGGTTGCGCACAACGATGCGCCCCAGCACAGGGCGTCCGGCAAAGACGTGCTCGGGCAGGCGGACATCGAGTTCCAGCCAGCGCAGCACCCAGGCCGAGACGACGCCCGAGACCAGAATTGCCGCCAGCATGGCCGCGACCACGATGTAGAGCAGATTGTTGCCGGTGTTCAGGGCAGCGATGCCGATAATGAGCGTGACCAGCACATAGACGATGCCGGCGCGGGTTACATCGTAGTCGAAGGATT
Organism: Candidatus Sulfotelmatobacter sp.; assembly: GCA_035266345.1. Classification (GTDB taxonomy): domain Bacteria; phylum Acidobacteriota; class Terriglobia; order Terriglobales; family Acidobacteriaceae; genus Sulfotelmatobacter. Next base: position 15,148 of record DATFNP010000089.1, on the reverse strand, counting down.
CGCGCAGCCGCTCGACCGCCACGCGGCGGGCGAGATACGGCACCGTGACCAGTCCCACCAATGTGGCGAGTATCAGCGAAGTCGAGGCCAGAATGATTGTGGCCCAGAGGTTGCCGGCATCGCGCGATACGGTCGAGAAGAGTGCCGTTGCGAAGGCCAATCCCAGACCTACCAGTGCCAGCAGGAATTTGATCCAGACTTCGCCTGAGGCCGATTGCAGCCATTGCGCCAGCCGGCCGGGCACGGACGAGGCTGGTTTCAACGGATTGGCGTACGCAGAACCCACTATTCGGAGCCTAGCATTCCCCGGCAGAACGGACAATCGGGATCGGTTTGCGGCAAAAGCCTTCGTAACCACGAGGCCGGACCGCCGCCTTTGAGCGACTTCCGATTTCGGATTCCGATTCTCTTGTGCTACTCTTCTGCCCTCGCAAAACTTGGGGCTGCCCTTATGCAGTCTTAAACCTAACTGTCAGGAGATCTCTTATGCCGATCGGGAAGCGTGCGGCAGCAGAATTCTTTGGTACTTTCTGGCTGGTTTTCGGCGGATGCGGCGCGGCCGTGCTGGCCGCGGGCGTTCCCAACGTGGGCATCGGATATGCCGGCGTCGCACTGGCCTTCGGGCTCACCGTTCTGACCATGGCATTTGCCATCGGACACATCTCGGGCTGCCACTTGAACCCGGCGATCAGTGTGGGGCTGGTGGTGGGCAAGCGCTTCCCTGCCTCGGACTTGCTGCCTTACGTCATCGCCCAGGTGGTGGGCGCGATCGCGGCGGCGGGCGTGCTCTACGTAATCGCCAGCGGAATACCGAGCTTCGATGTGCACGCCGGATTCGCCTTGAACGGATACGGCGAACACTCGCCCCAGGGTTATTCCCTGCTGGCTGGATTCGTGGCCGAGGTTGTGCTGACGGCGTTCTTCCTGATGGTGATCATGGGCGCCACTGACGGCCGCGCTCCTAAAGGGTTCGCCCCCATCGCCATCGGCCTGTGCCTCACCTTAATTCACCTGGTCGGCATTCCGGTGACGAATACGTCGGTGAACCCGGCACGCAGCACAGGCCCCGCGATCTTCGCCGGCGGCTGGGCATTGCAACAGTTGTGGATGTTCTGGGTGGCTCCGCTGATCGGCGGGGCGCTCGGCGGCGGGCTCTATCACGCTCTGTTCGGAGAATAAGAAACATCAGCCACGGATTTGCACGGATCAAGGCAAGACTTCGTGTATTCGTGTTCATCCCGGCAAAATCCGGGGCGCTGAATCCGTTGACTTTGCCCGTCCGCCTTCCTACCATGAGCCGTTAAGCAAAACCACTCTCCATCTTCGGAAAAGGTGAATCGTGTTGAGACCATCGCGCGGATTGGGATTGACGACGTTGTGTCTGGCTTCGGGAATGATCCTGGTTTCCCAAACGTCGGCCGATAAATCCGGCCAAAGCGGGCAATGTAACCGTGGCCCGCGTGGCTGCCGAAGCTGCCGACGGAACCAACTGGATGATCAACGGGCGCAACTTCGAGGCGCAGCATTTCAGCCCCCTCAAACAGATCAACGATCAGAACGTCGCCGGACTGGGGCTGGCCTGGTATCTCGACATGGACAGCGCGATGGGAATTGTTTCCGAGCCGATCGTGGTGGACGGCGTCGCTTATGTGAGCGCGCCACAATCGAAGGTGTATGCCGTGGATGCCGCGTCGGGGAAACTGCTGTGGAAGTTCGATCCCAAGGTGCGGCTGGATCAAGCCCTGAACGGATCATATTCTGCGCGCACGAATGGCGGAGTTGCAGTATGGGAAGGAAAGGTTTTCGTCGGCACGGGAGACTGCCGACTGGTGGCGATCGATGCGGCCGCCGGCAAAGAAATTTGGGAATCTACCGTTTGCGAGGCCACTCAGACCGGCATCACCGGTGCGCCGCACGTCGCCAAAGGGAAAATAATCATGGGCTACAACGGCTCCGATGACGGAGTGCGCGGGTCGCTGGCCGCCTACGATGCGGAAAATGGGAAGGAACTGTGGCGCTTCTGGACCGTTCCCGGAGATCCCAAGAAGCCCTTCGAATCGAAAGCCCTCAAGGAAATAGCAGCGAAGACCTGGCCAGGCGGCGACGCGTGGCGCATGGGAGGCGCGGACGTGTGGACCGCCATCACCTACGATCCGGTTACGGACTATGTAATTTTTGGGACGGCCGGGGCCGGTGCAGATTACGGCGAGTTGGCGTCGCTCCGGGCGAAGGGCGACAAACTTTTTGCAGGATGCATTTTGGCAGTAAAGGCCGACACCGGTGAATATGTTTGGCATTACCAGACCAGTTCTCCCGGGCTGCAGACCGAGAATAATCACATCGTGATGGCAGACCTGACCATTGACGGCGAGAAGCGCCACGTTGCCATGACAGTTCCCAAACACGGGTTCTACTACATTCTCGATGCGGCTACAGGAAAGCTGCTTTCGGCCAAGCCCATCGTGAAAGTGAACTGGGCTACATCCATTGATGTCACCACCGGAAAAGCCGTGGAAGTGCCCGCCTCGGCCGGCGGCGGCAAGCAATGGACCGTCCACAACTGGTGGCCGATGAGCTACAACCTGGGAACAGGGTTGGTGTACATTCCGGCGACCGATCGCAAGCCCAACACCAACGCTGCGGTCGAAACCGGAGAGTGGATGCAGCAGACCGAAGGGCGGCTGATCGCCTGGGATCCCGTTGGCCAGTCCGCGAAATGGTCGGTCGAAGAAGAGATCGCGACCAATGGAGGCGTGATTTCGACCGCCGGTAATCTCGTATTTCAGGGTCAGGGCACTGGAGAATTTGCGGCCTACACCGCCGATACCGGAAAGAAAGCCTGGTCCATTCAGACCGGGTCGGCCATCGAATCCATTCCCGTCACCTACACAGTGAACGGCGAGCAATACGTTCTGGTGCCGGTGGGATGGGGCTCAGGCTCGCGTCTGTTCGCTCCCGCGTGGACCATGGCCACGCCGCAGTCGAAGCGCGGGCCGTCGCGGCTGCTGGCCTTCAAACTGGGAGCGACCAATCCCTTTCCCACTCCGCCGGACGTTGTACCTCCAGTGCCGAAGCCGCCCGCGCAGACGGCCAGCGCAGACGCGATTCACGAAGGCGCGCAGCTCTACAAGACTTTCTATTGCGACGGCTGCCATTCTCCGGGACTCGATGGCAGCGGCGCCTGGGTGCTGAACGGCGCGATTCCCGATTTACGCTATGCTCCGTCCGACGTGCACACGCAGTGGTACAGCATCGTGCTGGCGGGCACCCATTGGGATAAAGGAATGCCGGGATTTGCCAATCCACCCAGGTTCGCGTTTCCGCATTTGCGCATGACTACGAAGCAGGCGGACGCGATTCATGCCTACGTCATTGATGGGGCCTGGAAGGCTTACAACAAAGAGCATGAAGGTGCCGGGCCGGCGCAGAAATAGACTGCGGACTTCACGGACCGCTTTGTCATCCTGAGCGAAGCGAAGGACCTGTGTACTCGCATGCAGCATCGGTGCTGCCTGCAAAGTGCATAGGTCCTTGGCTGCGCTCAGGATGACAGGGGGTAGGTGTCAGTACTCTGCCAGTTCCTTCATCGCCAAATACAAATCATTCGGCTGGGGCAGGATGGCGTCTTCGAGGATGGGCTGGTAGGCGACGAAGACGTCTTTGGCTGCGACGCGGCGGACCGGAGCGTCGAGTTTGTCGAAGAGCAGGTCGGCGATGCGAGCGGCGATCTCGGCTCCGTAGCCCCAGCTGAGCGTGTCTTCGTAGGCCACAAGTGCGCGATTGGTCGTGGCGACCGACTCAGCGATCGTCTCCCAGTCAAACGGATTCAGGCAGCGCAAATCAATCAGTTCGACCTTCACTCCCTGTTCGCGCTCGAGTTTCTGGGCAGCCTGCAGAGCGCGGGGGACAACTGCGCCATAGGTGATCACTGTCAGGTCGGTGCCGGGCTGGACGATCTTCGCCTTGCCAAACGGAATCATGTATTCCGGGCCGGGATACGGGGCCCGGCCAAACGTCTCGCGATACAGGCGCTTGTGTTCCAGGAAAAGCACCGGGTCGTCGCAGCGGATCGCAGTGCGCAACAGTCCGGCGGCATCGAGCGCGTTCGAGGGGAAGACCACGCGCAGGCCGGGAATGTGGGTGAAGACGCTCTCGCCGCACTGCGAGTGATAGATGGCGCCGCCGGTGAGGTATCCGCCGATCGCGACGCGAATCACCACCGGGCAGGAGAATCCGTTGTTGGAGCGCCAGCGGATCACGCTGAGTTCGTCGCGAATCTGCATCATCGCCGGCCAGATGTAGTCGAAGAACTGAATCTCGACTACCGGCTTGAGGCCGCGAGTGGCCATGCCCGTGGCGCGGCCCACAATGGCCGCTTCGGCCAGCGGAGAGTTGAAGACGCGGTCGCTGCCGAATTCATTCTGCAGGCCGAAGGTGAGTTTGAAGACTCCGCCCTTGCCTTTCACCAGCTTGCGCTTCAGGTACTCTTCGCGGCTGACGTCGGCCACGTCTTCACCGAAGATCACGATGCGCTCGTCGCGCTTCATCTCGTCGCGCAGCGTGGCGTTGATCAGGTCGGCCATGGTCTTGGCCGCAGGCTTCTTGCCATCAGGCGGCGCTTCCGCAGCCGCAGGCTGAGTGTCGAAGGCAGACGAAGCCGGGTCAATATCCGGCGAAACGACATACTTCATCACGGATTCGGGAGCGGGCGGCAGAGCTTCGAGCGCCAGATCCACCGCGATCTGCAGCTCCGCTTCGACTTCTTTCTCCAGCTGATTGATACCCTTCTCGTCGAGAATTCCCTCGCGCAGCAGGAACATCTGGGTGCGGGTCACGGGATCGCGGGCGGCGTCGCGCTCGCGCTCGGTGTCAGGACGGTACAAGCGCTCGTCGTCAGACAGCGAGTGCGAGTACGGGCGGATGACATGAGCATGCACGAAGGCGGGGCCGTGCCCTTCGCGGCAGTACTGCACCGCGCGCTGAAAGGCGCCGTAGCTGGCCAGGGGATCGGTGCCGTCCACTTCTTCGAAATGAAAATTGGGGAAGCCTGAGACCAGGCGCGAGATGCTGCCGCCGGCGGTCTGCACTTCGACCGGCACCGAGATCGCGTACCCGTTGTCCTCAACGCAAAAGATGACCGGCAGCTTGCCCAGGGCCGCCGCGTTCATGGCTTCCCAGAATTCGCCCTCGCTGGTGGTGCCGTCGCCGAGCGAAACGTAAGTGACTTCGTCGCCCTGAAAGGTTACGTTCTTGAATTGGCGGTAGTCGGCGAAGGTGGAAACAGGAACTGGCACCGACTTGGGATGCCGGGAGAAATATCTTCCCCCCTCGGCACAGCCCACGGCCTGCAGAATCTGCGAACCCGTCGGCGACGATTGGGTCACGATGTGGAACTTGGGATAGCTCCAGTGCGAAGGCATCTGGCGGCCTCCGGAACTGGGATCGTCGGCCGCACCTACGCCCTGCAGGAACATCTCATAGGGCTTGACGCCAAGCGCCAGGCACAAGGCGCGATCGCGATAGTAAGGATAGAACCAGTCGTAGCCCGGCTTCAGCGCCAGACCTGCCGCAACACCGATCCCTTCATGCCCCGCTCCCGACATCTGGAAAAAGACTTTCTGCTGCCGCTTGAGCAGAATTTCCCGGTCGTCAATACGCCGGGAAGTGTACATGAGGCGATAGGCCAGGATGAGCTGTTCGCGGGTAAGTCCTTCATACAGCTTGGCCTTCTTCACACCGTTGGCCGCAACGGCCAGCTTGGGGTCGGTTTTCGTGGTCGCCATGCGGTCCCCTGTCCCCACCTTTGGTCGGCGCCTGTATTGGATGCAGGCAGCCCTGCTGTAATCCCAAGCACCCGGCAGCCCGAGGGGAGCAGCCCGGCGCAGTGAAACCTGTTGCATTGTAAATGGTGATCGCAGGTTGGAAAAGCGGGGAAAAACGGCGATAGGGAAGGGTCGAGCGGTCCGACCGCGTGACCACGGTCACGGTTAGCTGTGATCCAAGTCACGGCCAGGTCGAGGCCCTGTTCTGTACTGTGTCTCGCTACGAGCGCGTTTCCGCCTTTGTTGCCCTCCCATAGGAAACCTCGTGAATGAAAACCCATTCCCGGTCCCGGCGACCGCAGTCACCGGGACCGAAGAATGCTCCGGAGATCCCAGTGCCCACAGAAGCCTCTACCCACGTCACACCTGCGTCCGCCAAACCCGAGCAGCCTCTCAGCCTTTACCACCTGCTGGAGCCGCAGGTGCTGGCCAATCCTTATCCGCTGTACGAGCGCTTGCGCCGGGAAGATCCGGTGCACTGGGACCCGTATCTGCACGCCTGGGTCGTCACGCGGTATGAAGATGTGGTCCGCGTGCTGCGGGATTTTTCCTCGGTGCGCACGCCCACGCCAGACCAACTGAACGCCCTCGGACTATCCCAACTCAGCCCCATCGCCGAGGCGTTGGTGAAACTCATGCTGTTTATGGACGGAGAGCGCCACGGACGGCTGCGCGGGCTGTGTTCGCAGGCGTTCACGCCGGTCCGCATCGAGCGGCTGCGCAATCATATCCAGGAAATAGCTGACCGGCTGCTGGACAAAGTGTTGCCCACCGGCGAAATGGACATGCTCGACGACTTCGCGGCTCCCCTGCCCTCGATTGTGACTGCGGAATTCCTGGGCGTGCCCGTCACCGATCACCGCAAGCTGAAAATCTGGTCCGCGGATTTCGCTCAACTGCTGGGCAACTTCCAGAGCAATCCCGAGGGCGCACAGCGCGCCAAGAAAACCCTGGATGAAATGGTGGAGTACTTCCGTGACGCCATCCGGGCGCAGAGAGAGCATCCCACCGACGGTCTGGTGCACTACGTGATCAGCGCCGAGTACGAAGGCGACCGCTTTAGCGAAGACGAACTGATTCCCAACCTGATCGCCACCATGGTGGGAGGCCAGGAAACCACCATGAACCTGATCGGCAACGGCATGCTCACGCTGTTACGGCAGCCCGAGGTGATGGAAGATCTGCGGGCGCATCCCGAACTGATTCCGAGCGCGGTGGAAGAACTCCTGCGCTACGAAAGTCCCAGCCAGCACACGGCGCGGCTGGCTCACGAAGACATCGAACTGGGCGGAAAACACATTCACAAGCGGCAGGCGGTAATGGCGGTGATGGGCGCGGCCAATCGCGATCCGGAGCGCTTCCCCGATCCCGACCGGCTCGACATCCGGCGGCAGGATAACAAGCACGTTGCATTCGGTTTCGGCGCGCACTTCTGTTTCGGAGCACCGCTGGCGCGGCTGGAAGCTCAGGTGGGCTTCGCCACGCTGCTGCGCCGCTTGCACAACCTGAAACTGAAGCCAGGGCCGATCCAGTGGAGGAACAATCTGGGCCTGCGCGGGCTGAATGCGCTGCCGCTGACGTTTGATCCGGTGCCGGCAAGTAGTTAGTACTTCTTTTTTTCAGTGACGCCCGATGTTGTCTATCTCTTTCTTGAGGGCGAGCCGGTCCAGGGTCGAGAGCGGCAGGCTCATAAACAAGCCGATTCGTCTGTCCAGCAGAAAGAAAGCTTCCCGGAAGGCGTGCTCGACTTGCTCCTTCCTCCCTTGCACGGCGGCAGGATCGGGCACACCCCAGTGGGCGGTCATGGGCTGACCGGGCCACACCGGGCAGACTTCATTGGCCGCGTTGTCACAAACGGTAAACACAAAATCGAGCCGGGGAGCGTTCGGCCGGGCAAACTCGTTCCAGCTCTTGCTGCGCAGGCCAGTGGCCGGAAGATGGGCGGTCTCGAGCTGCTTCAGTGCCTCCGGTCGCACCGCTCCTGAGGGATGACTGCCGGCGCTGTACGCGGTAAAGTTTGGCCGGCCTTTGTAATTCAGAATGGCCTCGGCCATTATGGAACGCGCCGAGTTCCCAGTGCACAGAAATAGGACGTTGTAATGAGCTGGCATCACGGTCGCTCCTGCTTAATTGCAGCACGTGGGACCACAGCACGGCTGCTGTGCCCGGTTCGGCTTCACGGCGCGGATGAAGGCGCTCAGGAACTTGCCATCCACCTGCGGAGCGAGGGCTTCTGCGTCAATTCCCTGCCCTGACAGAAATTCGCGGGCGTCTTCGGCGCGGTAGATGCGCGTGGGCTCGATCTCGACCTGCTCGAACCCGGCCGCGGCTAACTTGCTGCGGTAGTCGTTCTCGTCCAATGCGCCGGCAATGCAGCCCACCCAGGCCAGCACGCTCTGGCGAATCTCTGGCAGAATCTCGCCGCGGGTGACGACGTCCGACACGGCGAGGCGTCCGCCCGGCTTCAGCACGCGGAAGGCCTGGCGCAGGACTTTGTCCTTATCGGCAGAAAGATTAATGACGCAGTTGGAGATGATCACGTCCACGGCATGGTCGGGCAGCGGGATGTGTTCGATTTCGCCCTTGAGGAACTCGACATTCTCGATGCCCGCTTTGCGTTTATTGGCATTGGCTAGCGCGAGCATTTCGTCGGTCATGTCCAGGCCGTAGGCTTTGCCCGTGGGGCCAACGCGCCGCGCGGAAAGCAGCACGTCAATGCCTCCGCCGGAACCGAGATCGAGGACAATCTCGCCCGGTTTCAACTGAGCCAGCGCGGTCGGGTTGCCGCAGCCGAGCGAGGCCAGCAGAGCTTCTTCCGGAATCTGTCCAATTTGCGCGGCGTCGTAGAGGTTGGTGGTGATGGGATCGGTGCAGCCCGTACCCGGAGCGGCGCCGCAGCAGGAACTGCCCCCGGACTTCACGCGCAGCGCGGCTTCGCCGTACTTCTGTTTCACCACTTCCTTGATGTCGGCAGGATCGGTATGGGGAAGGGCATGGCCTTCAGCCGTGCCGGCCAGCGGCACAATCGATATGGGCTTTATCCCCTGAGGCGCCTTTTCTTGCGGAACATTCTTAAGGCTTGTAGTCACGATCGGATCTCCTATTTGCAGATTTGCACGATGTCCTGCGGCCGCAGGGCCTTGTTGCGGGTGCAGCACTCGGCGTAAAGGAACTGCAGCAACTCCTGCAGCGCTTCGGTATTGGCGGTGTAGCGCAGGAACGTGCCCTCCCGCTGCACTTCGACCAGGCCTTCGGTGCGCAGTTTGTCCAGGTGATGGGAGAGGGTCGAGTTGGGGATCTCCAGCTCGGACTGAATGTCGCTGACCACTAGTCCTTCGGGATGCGCCGAGAGCAAGAGCTGCATGATGCGCAGACGGGGCTCGGTTCCCATGGCGGAGAACATGTCGGCGTACTTGGCGACGCGCTCGGCGGATTTGGTGAGGACAGCCATCATGTTTCGATACTACTAGAAATATAGATCCCTAGCAAATGATGATAGCGCTAAATGCTGACGGCTAAGTACCGCCTGCATTATCCTGAGAGCAGATGATCCGAACGCGCCGCGCTCTTGACCCTAGTTCCATTAAGCTGGTGATCTTCGACCTCGACGGCACGCTGATTGATTCGCGCCTCGACCTGGTGCATTCGGTCAATGCGGCCCTCCGCCACATCGGACGGCCTGAATTACCCGACGACATCATCGCCAGCTACGTGGGCGACGGCGCGCCGATCCTGATCCAGCGCGCACTGGGCGGCGAAGTCATTGACGAGGCCCTGGTCCGCAAGGGGCTCGAGTTCTTTCTTTCCTATTACCGCGCGCACAAGCTCGACCACACCACCGTGTACCCGGGAATTACGGAGGCACTGGTGGCGATTCAGAGTTCGGCGAATGGCATGCCGCGCCGGCTGGCCGTACTCTCCAACAAGCCGGTCATTCCGTCCCGGGCCATTGTCGAGGCACTGGGGCTCGGTCCGTTTTTTTCGCACGTCTACGGCGGAAACAGTTTCCCTACCAAGAAACCGGACCCCGAGGGCGCGCGCACGTTGTTGGATCAACATGGAGTCACCCCGGAGCAGGCGGCCATCATCGGCGACTCGCACACCGACGTCGAGACCGGACGCAACGCCGGGCTGTGGACGGTTGGGGTTTCGTACGGGTTTGCTCCACACACACTCAAAGATGCCGAACCGGACATACACATTGATACGCCGCGAGAGCTGGCGGAAGTGTTCCGGTAGATCGTCTTCCAATTCGAGATTTCCCGCCTCCAAAGTAACTTTCGATGTCCCCCGCGCGCGAGTAAAACAAGACAAAGAATAGGGGCGGATAATCTATGGCTCGGCTGGAGCGGTTTGCCTTTGCCGTCTTAACCACAATCAGTGCGCTTCTGGTGCCCGGTTTTGCGCAGGAGATTCCTGCGCTCAGCATCTCCCCGGGAAAAGTCACCATGCTGCAAGGCGAGACCCGCACGTTCCGCGCAGTCGGGAAAGACGGCAGGATTCGCCACAACGTTCGCTGGAGCGTCTCTCCGGAACACGCAGCCAAACTCACGACGAATGGCGACGAAGCAACCGTGCAGGCGGAGGAAGGGTCTTCTACCGTGACGTTGACAGCGTTCGCGGAAGGCGACTCGGCTGAAGCTACGGTTGATATTCTCTCGGGCCACAACCTGCCGACAGGAACGCTGCTGTGGACGGTTCCCCGATGCCGGGCTGCAAGGGTACGAAGATGTCCCAGGCAGTACCCAGCGCCACCGGGCCCGACCTCTACGTCGAGGAAGAGTGTCCACAGGGCAGATTTGTTCGCGCCCTCACCGCCGACGGCCGCGAGTTGTGGCGCCGGCAGATCACCGGCACCGGTGGAGTTCTTGCGAGTGAGCCCGTCACCAAACCGCAGGCAGATACCGGTCAGCACCTGGACCTGCATCGCGCTTCGGTCTGCGACGGAGTTTCGTCAGGCATGACCAAGGACGAAGTCTCGAAAGTCGTCAATGGGCACAATCTGAATGTGGACAAGAAACAGTGGCAGAGCGACAACTGGAATTTCGAGGAAGCAGGATCTCGTTGCTCGATTTCATTTGACGGAAAGAGCGGAGCCGTGGCGAAAAAGAAGAAAACGATTATCATCGAATAGCGAGGACTGAACCGATTGCCGGCCAACCCGAATGGATTCCTTAGCTCAGACTTCACTCCAGCCGAACTGCGCAAGCTGCGCAGCCTGAAAAATCCCTACGGCATCCAGAAGCTGCTCGATGACATGCCGTACCACCTGGAAGACACGGCCTGGTCTCCGCGAAAAGTGCTGGCGGAGAATTCCTCGCACTGCCTGGAAGGCGCGATCTTCGCCGCGGCAGCCCTGCGGGCCAACGGATACCCTCCGCTGCTGCTCGATTTCGAAGCCGAACATGACACCGACCACGTAATCGCCATTTTTCGCGAGGACGGCTGCTGGGGTGCAGTCGCCAAATCGAACTACACGGGATGCCGCTGGCGGGAGCCGGTTTATCGCACGCTGCGGGAACTAGCGCTGAGTTACTTCAACAGCTATTTCAACCTGCGGCGCGAGCGCACGTTGCGGCGCTATTCGGGTCCGGTCAACTTGAAGCGCTTCGACCCGCAGAACTGGATGACCACCGACCAGCCGGTGTGGTTCATCGTTTATCACTTGTTCGATATCAAGCACTATTCCCTGCTCACCAAGACCCAGGAGAAACGGCTGCATCGCGTGGACGAGCGACTGTTTCAAGCCGAGTGCCTGGGAAAGGCCTACAAAACCCGGGACTGAACCGGCCGGTAAAGTTCCTCGCCCATTTGCCGATCTTCTTCTCAGGATCATTTTGCCCGCCCAGCGCGGTCGTCGCACGCACTCTTGATCGCGAGTTCACCCGCGCTCAGACGCGGCAGAGCTCCAGGTCCAGAGAGCTGAATTGGAAACGCACAGTCAATTCGGGACCAGCCCTGTCCGCAAGTTCGTAGAACAGCGCTGCGCTCCCCGGTACCTGGTGGATGTGGGTATTCGAGTCTACCCGCGCAACTCCGCAGTCGTTCGCGGGGAAACCGTGGATCTCAGCGAATCGGGCATTTCTGCCATGCTGCGGACGGAGGTGCCGCTGGGCGAAGTCGTTCGCCTGGAGTTTACCCTGCCGGCTGGAGAGATCGAGGTCCTGGCCACGGTTCGCCAAAAGACCGCGTTTCGCTACGGCTTTCAGTTCCTTGACTGCGGCACAGTCAAAGACGTGATTCGACGTGCTTGCCGTGAACTGGCCATGGCACAGGCTGCACTCGCCCAGAAAAACCCGTAGGTCAGACTACAGCAGCACGCCCAGCGTTAATGCGCTGGTAACAGCCCGATTAATATCTGCCCCGTTGCGGACGGGAAACATCCTTGCGGAACGAATTCCCCTCTAAGCACGTAAGATCAAGAAATGAAACTCCGGGGTTTTGCTGTCCTTTTTTTCGCCTTCGGTCTGGCCGCATTGGGCCAGCAGGACCAGACTCCATCCGCGGCGCAGGGCAGTTCTCCCTCCGCGTCGTCCGAGGACTCGAAGATCAGCGAGCCCCCCAAGCTCCTGACTCCGGACGTCAACGGCGCCCTTTCGCAGGAGCAGATACAGGCGCTGATCCGAACGGTAGCCCAGAACCATCGGGAAAATTACAAGAAGCAGCACGATTACACCTACATTGACCGCGAAGTCGAGCGCAAGTTGGACAGCAATCGCCAGGTCAAATCCACGCAGACCAAAACCTTTGAAGTGATGGAACTCTACGGCGAGCCCATCATGCGGCTGATTGAAAAAGACGACAAACCTCTGAACGAAAAAGATGCAGCCAAAGAGGAAGAGAGAATCCAGAAGATTGCCGACAAGCGCAAGAACGAATCCGAGGAGGAGCGCAGGAAACGGGATGCCGAAAAGGAAAAGGCAAGGATAAAAGGACGGGAATTTGTCAGCGAAATAGCCGACGCCTACAACTTCCGCCTGGTCGGCAGTGAAATTCTGAACGGACGCGATAACTGGGTGATCGCAGGCGAACCCCGTCCGGACTTCCGCGCCCACCTGAAAGAGGCCGAGATGCTGTCCAAGATTCACGGACGGCTGTGGATCGACAAGGAAGAAATACAACTAGCCAAGATGGATATTGAGGCGATTGATACGCTCTCGTTCGGCTGGGTGTTGGCGCGCATTCACAAGGGCACTCGTTTTGTGTACGAGGAGACCCGTGTAAACGACGAAGTCTGGCTGCCGCTGCATTATGAGGCAAAGGTGGATGTGCGCCTCGCTCTATTCAAGAACGACAACGAGCAGGACGAGGGTTCCTACCGCGACTACAAGAAGTTCCGTACGTCGGCGAAGATCGTGGGGATGGGGGAAGTGAAAGAGCAGAAGTAAAGGAACAGAAGTAAAGCAGCAGAAATGGCTTCCCCTGGATAACTTTTCCCTGAACTCGCGAGCGATATAATAGAGAGATTCTCTGTCAGTGAAATTGGCCTCTGTGGGCTGAGACCGAGAACCTGGCCGAGTTGGTTTGGTTCGGCAGCCGGGCAGCTGTCGCAACGGGAGCCGGTTTTTCTAAGGCTGATCGCTGACGGTGGAGAGCTCTCTTTCATGGACTTCAAACTCGTTTCCACCTACAAGCCGCAGGGGGACCAGGCGGCGGCGATCCAGGCATTGACTCGCGGCCTGTTTGACCGCGAGCAGCACCAGGTGCTGCTCGGCGTGACCGGCTCAGGCAAGACCTTCACCATGGCCAAGGTGATCGAGGCGATGAACCGTCCGACACTGGTCATGGCCCATAACAAAACTCTGGCGGCGCAGCTTTATCACGAGTTCAAGAACTTCTTTCCGCACAATGCGGTCGAGTATTTCGTTTCCTATTACGACTATTACCAGCCGGAAGCCTACGTCCCCGCCGCCGATCTCTACATTGAAAAAGAAGCGACCATCAACGATGAACTGGACAAGCTGCGGCTGGCGGCGACCCGGTCTCTGTTTGAGCGGCGCGATGCGCTGATTGTGGCTTCAGTGAGCTGCATCTACGGCCTGGGTTCCCCGGAAGCGTATTACGGCATGATGATGTTTCTGGAGAAGGGCCAGAAGATCAAGCGCGAAGACATCACGCGCCGGCTGGTGGATATCCTCTACGAGCGCACCAACGCCGACTTCCGCCGGGGAACGTTCCGCGTGCGCGGCGATGTGATCGAAGTCTTCCCTACCTACGACGACATGGCTTACCGCATCGAGCTGTGGGGCGATCAAGTGGAGGCGCTTTCGCAGATTGATCCCCTGTTTGGCACGGTGAAGCAGAAATACATGCGGCTGCCGATTTACCCGAAGACCCATTACGTGATGAAGGAAGAGACACGGGCTTCGGCGGTCGAGTCCATCAAGAAAGAGCTGGCGTGGTGGGAAGTGGAACTGGAGAAACAGGGACGGCTGGTCGAGTCGCAGCGCATTCATCAGCGCACCATGTTCGATCTGGAAATGATCAAGGCCATGGGCTATTGCCACGGCATCGAGAACTATTCCCGGCATTTCACCGGGAGGCTGCCGGGCGAGCCGCCTCCGACGCTGCTGGATTATTTCCCGCGCGACTTCCTGATGTTTATTGACGAGTCTCACCAGACGGTGCCGCAGTTGCGCGGCATGTATGCGGGCGACCGCTCGCGCAAGGAAACGCTGGTGGAGTACGGCTTCCGCATGCCCTCGGCGTTGGACAATCGCCCGCTTACATTTGAAGAATGGGAGCATCGCACCAACCAGCTCGTCTATGTTTCGGCGACGCCGGGGCCGTATGAGCTGACCAAGTCCGCCGGCGTGGTGGTGGAACAGATCATCCGCCCGACCGGGTTGATTGACCCCGAGGTTGACGTGCGGCCGGTGAAAGGTCAGATTGACGACCTGCTGCACGAGATTCGCGCGCGCGTGGAGCGCGGCGAACGTGTGCTGGTCACCACCCTGACCAAGCGCATGTCCGAAGACCTGGCCGAGTACTACGCCGAGGTGGGCGTGAAGTGCCGCTACCTGCATTCCGAGATCGAAACCCTGGAGCGGGTGAAGATTCTGCGCGATTTGCGGAAGGGCGAGTTTGATGTATTGATTGGAATCAATCTGCTGCGCGAGGGGCTGGATCTGCCGGAAGTTTCGCTGGTGGCGATTCTGGATGCGGATAAGGAAGGCTACCTGCGTTCCGCCGGGGCGCTGATTCAAACCATGGGCCGCGCGGCGCGACATTTGCGCGGCAAAGCGATTCTCTACGCCGATCGGCACACGGATTCCATGCAGCAGGCCATCGGCGAGACCAATCGGCGGCGCGCGAAGCAGATCGAA
>DATFNP010000088.1:0-61575 GCA_035266345.1 Candidatus Sulfotelmatobacter sp. | reverse complement strand
CCCGCGATGAGCTTGCCTACCTGCTGAAGAATGCGGGCGACGTGAACGTCGTGGCCCAGGGCAAGAACGGGCTCGAAGCCGTCAACCTGATCAAGGAGCACAATCCCGACCTGGTTTTCCTCGATGTGCAGATGCCCGGGCTCGACGGCTTCGGAGTCATCAAGAAGCTGCTCGACAAGAAGCTTCCCCTGCCCAAGATCGTATTCGCCACGGCCTACGATCAATATGCGGTCAAGGCCTTCGAAGTGAATGCGGTGGACTACCTGCTGAAGCCGTTCGACAAGAAGCGGGTGGCGCAATCGCTGCAAAAGGCGCGGGCCAAGCAGGAGGCCGACGCGCTGCCCGCGGAAAAAATTGACGCGCTGGTGCGCATGATCGAATCGCAGAAGCAGCCCTCGGCGAAGATCCTGCTGAAAGCGCTGGGCCGGATGTTCCTGGTGGACCAGAGAGATATCTGTTATGCGTGGATCGAAGACGGCGTGATTTCGGTGGTGACCGGCGGACCCAACAGCATGGAAGGCCAGTCGAACTGCCGGACCCTGGAAGAGTTGCTGGGCAGTTTAGACGCGAAGCTTTTCTGGCGGGCGCACCGCTCCTACCTGGTGAATATCAACCGCATCCGTGAAGTCGTTCCCTGGTTCAAAAGTTCCTACCAGCTGCGCATGGACGACAAGAAACAGACCGAAATTCCGGTCAGCCGGGCTCAGACGAGGCGGTTGCGGGAACTGTTCGGACTCTGAGCTTTTCGTTTTTCTCGTCTTCTCTTTCTTCTTGATTGCCTTGCGTGGCGCCGGGCGCGTCTGGGTCGGGGCTTCGTGGCGCGACCGACTCCTCCGCTTTTCTTACCGCGGCGAACAACTCGTCCATCAGCGTACCGGTGTGCATCAGTGCATCTGGCTCATGGGCCGGCGGACCAGTTCCGGGAACAGTTCCGCAAACAACTCCGGAGGACGAACGGGAAAAGAGTTCGTCCTCCGGTTCCTGGGGGAAGGTCAAACCGCAAGGGCCTCCAGCGCGTCGCGATCACGGATCACCAGGTTGGGCCCTTCCAGATGAATCAAGCGCTTTTTACGCAGGTCGCTCAACAGCCGGGTCACGGTCTCGCGAGAAGAGCCAATGCGCTGCGCCATCTCCTCGTGGGTCATAAAGGAAGGCCTGCGAGTCTCCCCGGCCGCGCGATCGGGGGCCGGCGACTGCGAGAGCAGCAGTCTGGCCAGCTTGCCGGCGGACGAACGCGTGAGGACAAGATCGTGGATGTCGCGATAGGCGGAGTGGAAGTCGCGGCTCAGACAGTGCGCCGCACGCATGCTCACTTCGCTGTGCGACTGCATTAAATCGAGCAGGTGTTCGCGGTCCACAAAGTTTATCTGGCAAGGAGTAGCGGTTTCGGTGGTGGTTTCATAACCCGAGCCGCATATGGCGGCGCTCAGACCCAGAGCTTCTCCGGCTTCCGCGGTCTTCAAAATCAGAACCTTGCCTTCGCGCGAGGTGGTGGAAAGGTTCACGCGGCCCGAGCACAGCATGAACATGCCGCGGGGAGTCTGACCTTCCACAAACAGGATCGCGCCGGCAGGGAGAGTGCTCTTGTGGCTGACCTGGTGGAGAATCCGCAGCACAGGCGGGGAAAACGCACAGAAGAAACCGGGGCGGGCGCAGAAGCACGCCGTGCAGTTTTCGATGATGGGAAGTCCATAAGGCGTTTTCATCTCTGCTACTCCGTCGGATCGTTTGTGTTTCGCGGGACAGGGCGGAGCCGGGGCCGCACCGACTGCACCCAAATCATGTGAACTGGCCAGCAGGGCGCGAGCGTGGGCCCGGGTGTCGGCATGCGAACTCTGCGCGGCTGCGATCAGTTCCCAGGCTGGGCTGGGCTCTTCGCGCTTTTCCCATTGCACATGGCAGGCAAACAGATAGAGGGGATCGATTTCCTGCAAACCGGGCCCTGAAACGGCTTGGGGGAGGGCCTCATCTGGTGAGGTTACACTCGGTTCGCGGGCGGGAGGGCCATATTCTGCTGCAGAACGGCGGAACAGGGGTTGGGATTCCTGCTCCACGGTTCGCAATACCCGGCCGAACATGGTCGAGACTGAGGGTGCGTACCTGTTTGCAACAATCACGGCTCCGACTCCATGAGCCCCGGCAAGTATCCTCTCGGAGGGCTGGTATCTTTTCGCAAACGGGTCGGAATTCGTCCGGCCAGAGGCGAGTACCTTGAAGATGTGCACGTCGCGTTCCGTAATGGAAAGGGAACGGGAAATGTCGGGATTTCCCTATTTTGGAACGAGTTTCGAAATAGAAAGCCCGGCCGCCGCTTTCCGGAACCTGCCGAAGCGTCGTCACGCTGCCCATTAGCCGTCAAGCCCTCTCTCGCTGGCGATCATGCGCGCCGCCTGCGGAGGAACTAGGTTTTTGTGGGGCCAGGGTAATCCTGACGCGTAATTTTCAGACGCTGCATCTTCGATTGCAGGGTGGTGCGCTTCAGGCCGAGACGATGAGCCGCTCCGCTGGAACCAGACAAGACGCCTCCGGTTTCGCGAAGCACGCGAATGATGTGTTCCCGCTCGGCGTTATCGAGGGTGTGATCGGTCTTGCTGGCAAGATGCGGCTGCTCGGTGCGCAGGTCGGTCAGGGGGACGCGTAAAGCGGGGCCATCGCTCAGAATAACTGACCGTTCCATCAGGTTTTCCAGTTCGCGAACGTTGCCCGGCCAGGACCATTCCACCAGCGCCTTCATGGTTTCCGTGGGAACGCTCTCGATATGACGCTTCATGCGGGCGGCGAACCTGCGCACGAAGTAGCGAACCAGGAGCGGGATATCGTCGCGGCGTTCGCGCAGGGGCGGCATGCGAATGGGAAACACGTTAATGCGGTAGAACAGGTCGTTGCGGAATTGACGCTCGGCAACGCTGCGGGCAAGGTCGCGATTGGTGGCGGTGACCAGACGCAGATTCGCTTTGCGGGTGCGGTTGCTGCCCAGGCGCTCGAACTCCTGGTCCTGCAGCACGCGCAGCAGCTTGGGCTGGAGTTCGAGGGGAATTTCGCCGACTTCATCGAGGAATAGGGTTCCGCCGTCGGCCAGCTCCATGCGCCCGATTTTCTGGCTGACGGCGCCGGTAAAGGCTCCCTTCTCGTGGCCGAAAAGCTCGCTCTCCAGCAAGCCGGTAGGAATGGCGGCGCAGTTGACCTTAACGAAATTGCGGCCGTGACGGCGGCTCAGGCGGTGAATGGCGCGGGCGATCAACTCCTTGCCCGTTCCGGTCTCGCCCAGAATCAGGACAGTGGCGTCGCTTTCGGCCACGATGTTCACCTGATCCAGCACCTGCTTGAGGGCAGGACTGTCGCCCACGATTTCCACGAAGGGGCCCTCCCGGCGAACGTCCCCCTCCAGGTGCTTACGATCCGTGGCCAGGCGCTGGCGGAGCACGTCAATCTCCGCGGCGGAGCGGTAATTTTCGATGGCGGCGGCAAGCTGGGCGGCAACCTGGTTGAGCAGCGTCAAATCATCGGGCTGAAACGCGTTGCTGCGAGTGCTGCCCAACACGAAAACGCCCACCGGACCCTGCGGACGGAGCAGGGGAACACAACACAAGGACCGAATTCCTTCCGCCAGAAGCCCCCTGGCAACCTCGGCATCAAAGCCCTGCAACTGTTCTTTTGAATAGATCATCGGGGAACGCTGCTGCAGGGCCCGGCCTCCGGGGCTATCCTGGGCATGGATGGGCGCCTTCCACAGCAGTCCTTTTCCGAGGGGGAAGTCGGAGGCCTGGCGGATCAGGAGGCCGGTGCTGGCGTCGTGCAAGGAGAAGCCGGCGTATTCCTGATGGAGCAGGCGGCGAATCCGGGCCGAAATCGCCGGGAAGACCTGCTGCACGTTCCAGTTTGAGGCCAGGATTTTGCTCACGTCCTCGAGCACCTGCAAACGGTTCATCTCCCTTCCAAGCTTCTCGGCGAGGAGGCGGTTGGATTTTTCCAGTTTCTTGTGCTCGGTGGTCTCGATGACAATGACGCCGATGCGGGTGACGATGCCATCGGCGTCTTTGATGGGGAAATGGTGGCCGATCCAGTGGCCGGCATCGGCGCGTCCTGGGAACTTTCCAGAAGCCTCAAAATTCAGGATGGGCTCGCCGGTGGAAAGCACGCGCTGCAACTGAGGCTCGACCAAACTGGCCACTTCCCCCATGATTTCGCGCACGGTCTTGCCGAGGCTGTCAGCGGCAGGGATACCATTGATTCCCGCCAGCTTGTGGTTGATGGCAAGAATACGCAGCTCGGAGTCGAGGATGCAGACGCCCACGGCGGGCGAGTTGAAATAAAGGGCGAACAGTTTCTCGGGCTCGCGGAGCGCGTCGAGACTGGCAAAAGGAATCGAATTGTGCGAGTCCGGGAAGTCCGAGTCAGGCACCATGGCAGGACCTCGGCCTGCGGTATGGAATGCCCACTCTGATTCGGATCGCGAAGTGGTCCGCCAGGAAAACTGCCGAAAATGCCAGCCGCGCGGCGTGACAGGTTATCGTTGCGGGAGAAAAAATCGCTGGCGTACCTTGCGGGAAGGCGCAAAGCGAGGAGCGAACAGTCGGGTGTGGCGAACCCAAGGGGTACACGTATACTCCAGCGGCCGCCCCCCTCAGGACAGTTCCACCAGCCAGCTAAACTCCGGCGAAATTATACTCACCACGTCAAGCGGCGCCGCTTTGCTCCAGCCTTTTCCGTATTTCGTAACAAGGCTGCACTCGCACCGCTCGCCGGGCGTTCCGGTTGGCGCCCGTGAGAAACCGCGTCGGGCGGGAGACTATAATCGCGACCGTGGCGCGGGGTTGGGAAAGCAAGTCGGTGGAAGCACAGCAGGCAGACGCCCAGGAGAAACCCGTCCGCCCCCGGAGTCCGCTGAGCGCGGAAGAGGCCGCCCGCGAGCGGGCGAAGGAAACCCTGCGGCTGGCGCGGCGGCAAGTGCAGCAGCAACTGGAAACCAGCGCGCATCCGAGGCATCGCAAGCTGTTACAGGATGCCCTGGCAGAACTGGAAGAGAAGCTGAGCGGCCTGGAGACCTGACTTATGCGCGGAATTCCTGGCGGAATCCCCCGGCAAGTTTCAACGTCTCTACTGGCCGTTCCTGCTGTGGGTAGAAAAAAAGTCCCACACAGTGATCTGGGTGCCCGCCGGCCAAGTGTGCGTCCCTCCGATTTTGCGAACCGCCTTGACCTCAACCCCGCCGGTGCAACTGACGGCGTCCAGTCCGTCCACGCCCACGGTCGGCTGCCCGCTGGTGCAAAGCTGCGGAACTGAGTCCGTACACCCGTTGGACTGTCTCCAGTAAGTTGTGGTCTGGTCCAACGTAGCGATGTTCCAGTTCAAGCCCCAAAGCCGGGTGAGGCCTCCGCAATAAGGCACGGTCGTATCGGCATCTCCGTTCAGGGTGAGGACCGAAACCGGCGTGGTTGGCGAGGGCAGAGTATAGGTTCCTTTGGTGGGCGCGAGTTCTACTTGTCCTTCGGCGGAAGCAATGGCCGCCACCTGGGCCGAGAGTTCAATGCCGGCCCGATGCGCCATGAAACCGCCCGACGAAAAACCAGTCACAAAAATGCGATTGGGATCCAGCGTGTACTGTGAAGTCAAATTCGTGATCAGAGAACCCAGAAAACCGATGTCATCGGGCGGCGTCGGGAAGGAAGAGTCGGTGAAATACGCTTCCCAATACCAGAACTTCGAGTGCGCGTTGTAGGTGCTGATGGGCCACACGAGAATAAAACCGTTCTGGTCAGACAACTTCTCAAAGGGCTTCACTTGAAACAGTGTCGGCGGGGCCACGGTAAACACGGTGGGGTGCAGAACCATGACCAGCGACGTGTTCGCGGCGACTTTCTTGGGAACGTATACCCAATAGGTCCGGGTGAGATTGTTCCACACCATGGTGTTTTCTGTGAGCGTACCCGTCTGCGCCGACATGGAAACGGCGACGAAAAGAAAGACGAAAAGAAAAGCGATTGCGAGCTTCTTCACCATAAAGTTCCCCTTCGGCCTGGCCCATATTACGCTTCCCGCGCGGCATCTAGCCATTTCGCTCTGCGATCTCACTGAGAAAAACGGCCTGGGAATCAGGGCTTTCTCAGGTGACTTCTGCCAGTCGTACAAAACCAAAGTTGCCCCAAGGAGCGCCGCCGACTGGAGATGGCCGCGCCCCGGTTCACCCCTAATCCCAGTTCACCCTAATCGTCGTCGGGTGGTTCGGGTGGTCTCGTGTCATGCAGGAAATAGTCCGCGCTCTTGGGAGCGGCAATGCTGGTAAAGCTCCGAGGCGCCTGGTACAGACGGAAAAACTTGCCGAAGTCCGTAGCGGTTCGGCGATCCGCAAATCCCAACTGTCCTTCCGTGAGCCCGAGATTGGCAAAGTTGAACTCGACGAACCGCAGGATGCTGCCGAAGTCGAACTGGGTGTTATCCACATAGCCTTTGGCGGTGTAGGCGGAGACGATAATCATAGGAACGCGAAATCCATACTGATAGTCGCCTTGCACCCCCGCCAGGATCGTCGGGGGTTCGTGGTCGTACCAGCCACCCCAGTCATCCCACGTAATGAAGATCGCCGTGTCCTGCCAGTAGGTAAGGGTCCTGTGGTCCACGGCGTCGGTGCATTTGCTGTTGCCAATCGCATTCACCACCGCAGCCACCCACGAGGGCCCGCCGCCGTCGTTGAGGCCGGCGTGATCGGAATTCGGCGCCGTCGGAGTAACCCAGGTCAGATCGCCGAAGACGCATTTGCCGAGATCGGTCAGCACCTCAGCCGGGTCGGTCGAGACGTGCGCGCCCCAGCCGGTGCACTTTCCTTTAGTCGGCAAACAGAGGTGTTCGATCGCGTTCGGCCCGAGCCAGAGGGAATTCGGGCCGGCCGCATAGTACTTCCAGTTGGTCAGCAGGTCCGCCATAGTCTGATGCTCAAAACACGGAAACATCGAGGACGTTTCCACGCCGTACGGGGGCGGGGTGGTATTGGGAGAAATCAGCGCGACGACCGTGGTGGAGGCGGCGTTGCACCCCGCTGCGGCGCCGTCGGGATCCATATTTTCCGCCGCGAAAATTCCATTGGCGTCGTCCGCCTGCGTGGGCGCGGAAGTCCCGCCGAAAAGGAACTGATGTGCCGGGAAGCTCGGTCCCTGATTGGTTTGAAACATGTAATTGGCCCAGCCGTACTGGGTCGCCAGCGTGAGATAGGGATTCAGAATCCCAGTCGAATTGTCCACATACTTGAACTGCGGGTCAGCCGGGCATTTGGTGCCCTTGTTCGGACCGCACTGAATACCGGCAGCGCCATCCATCCGGCACGTTGGCGGGTTGCCTGCGACGATGTCGCACATAGTGTTGAACGCGGCGTGCGAGTGAGCCAGACCGTAAGTACTGGCCAAGGGTACGCTCGAGGGAGCAATCGTCCCATTCTTGGTCTTCCAGTTCGAAGTCTGAATGTTGTAAGGCGCGGAGGGAGTCGTAGGTATAGCGCAGGCGCCATAGGGAGCGGCGCACAATCCCTGAAAAAGATTGTCCGGAGTGCGATTTTCCTGGACGATGACCACGATGTGCTGGAAGTTTGAGATCTGGGCCCGGGCGGTCACCGCCGTCAGCCCCACCAGAAATAACAGCGATCTAGATATAAGTCTCATCGTCCTGGTCATTGGTGTACAAGGTCCTTACCTGTCTGCCTTAGTGGGGGGAGATCGCTCAGGGGAGTTGGTGTGCGCTGCGAACAGACCGATCACAAAATCGTAGCACAAATGGAGGAAGGTGGAAGCCTTTTCCTGTGGCGGGGCGGGGGGTTCCGCAGGTTGATGGAAAACAAGCTCTTCCTACGAACCGAACGGTCGTTCGCCTAAGTTGGGAATGGCCGCTGGGACCGCCCTCCGTCACCGGCAAGCTCCTGACGTATAATGACTTCTTTATGACTGCCTACGTTTACGTGTCTCTCAAGAAAAGCGTGCTCGATCCCCAGGGCAAAACCATTCAGGGGGCGCTAAAGAAGATGGGCTACAAGGGTCTGGAGAGCGTGCGCCAGGGAAAGTATTTCGAGCTTACGCTGGACGGGGGACTTTCGCGGGAAGATGCGCAAGCCGAGGTGGAGCGGATCGCCCGCGATGTGCTGACCAACCCGGTCATTGAAGAATTCCGTTTCTCTCTGGCGGACTAACCGCCGGATCCTTTGAGGTCACTTCCATGTGCGGCATTGTCGGCTACGTCGGTAAGAAAAGTGTCGTTCCCGTCATCCTCGAGGGTTTGCGGCGGCTGGAGTACCGGGGCTACGATTCCGCCGGCATTGCCGTGGCCGGCAACGGGGCTGGGCTGCAGATCCGGCGGGCGGAAGGCAAGCTGCGCAATCTGGAGGAGGCTATCCGGCTAAGGCCGCTCGATGGCACCTACGGAATCGGGCACACGCGGTGGGCCACCCACGGACGTCCTACCGAAGAGAATGCCCATCCTCATCGCGACTGCACCGGCAAGATCGTGGTGGTGCACAACGGGATCGTCGAAAACTACCTCAGCCTGAAGAAGAAGCTGATCGCGGAAGGTCACACGTTCACCACCGAGACCGATACGGAAATCATTGCCCATCTGGTGGAGAAGTATTCCGCGAACCCGGGGAATGGCCATCGCGTCGCGCTGGAAGACGCGGTGCGGCAGGCGGTGAAACAGCTGACCGGGGTTTTTGCACTGGCCGTGATTTCAACCGAGGATCCCAACAAGATTGTCGCGGCGCGCAACGGGCCGCCGGTCGTGATTGGCCTGGGCAAGGAGGAGTACTTCGTGGCCTCGGACGTGCCCGCGATTCTGTATCACACGCGCGACATTGTCTTCCTGGCCGACGGCGATCTGGCCGTGGTGACACCCGACGGCGTGCGGCTCACAGATTTCGACGGCAAGCCCCGTCCGCTCCAGGCGCAGCATGTGACCTGGGACCCGATCATGGCGGAAAAGGGCGGCTTCAAGCATTTCATGCTCAAGGAAATTTACGAGCAGCCGCGGGCGGTGCGGGATACCACGCTGGGACGGGTGTCGCAGGAAACCGGGCACATTTTTCTCGAGCAGATGGAGATCAGCGAGGCGGAGTTCCGCGCCGCGGCGAAGATCAACATCATCGCCTGCGGAACCAGTTGGCACGCCGGGCAGGCGGGCAAGTTCATGATCGAAACTCTGGCGCGCGTTCCGGTGGGAGTGGATTATGCGAGCGAGTGGCGCTACCGCAATCCGATTGTGGATCCGGACACGATCACGCTGGTGATTTCACAGTCGGGGGAAACGGCGGACACGATCGCTGCCCAGCGCGAGGCCAAGTCACGCGGCTCGAAGACGCTGGCCATCTGCAACGTGGTCGGCTCCATGATCACGCGCGAAGCGGCGGGGACGATCTATACCCACGCCGGGCCCGAGATCGGCGTGGCTTCAACCAAGGCGTTTACCGGGCAACTCACGGCGCTGTACATTTTTGCCATGTATCTGGCGCAAGTGCGCGGAGCGATGGCGCCCGAGCAGGCACGCGCTGCCATGCTGGAACTGACGCGCATTCCGGGAAAGCTCGAAAACATTCTTACTCATGATGAGGCTTGCGACGAGTTGGCCAAGCGCTACCAGAAAGTTCATGACTTCCTGTTCCTGGGACGCGGCATTCACTATCCCATCGCGCTCGAAGGCGCGCTCAAGCTGAAAGAAATTTCCTACATTCACGCCGAGGGCTATCCCGCGGGAGAGATGAAGCACGGCCCCAACGCGCTGATTGACGAGAACCTGCCGGTGGTCATTATTGCCACGCGAGACGTGAATAATCCGGGCTCCATGGTGCGCTACGAGAAGACGATGTCGAATCTGAAAGAAGTAAAGGCGCGCTCAGGAGTGGTGATCGCGCTGGCGACCGAGGGCGACGAAGAGATCAAGGAAGCGGCGGATCACGTGCTGTATATTCCAGCCGCGCCGGAAGAGTTGTCGCCGATTCTGGAGATCGTTCCGTTGCAGTTGCTGGCCTATCACATCGCAGTAAGGCGCGGCTGCGATGTAGACCAACCGAGGAATCTGGCCAAGTCGGTGACTGTGGAGTAGGCTGACCGCAATACTCATCGCGGACCTCACCTGGATCAAGTGCTGCCGGGCATCAGGCCTCGAGCACTTCCATCTGAATCATGTCCGCAAAGGATCGTCTTAAATCCGATCACTGCCGGTTCGTTAGCTTTGACTGCGGCGGCTGAATGTTGTGTTTTTTGATGATGTATCGCCGAAGCTTCTCGCGCAGAGTCTCCGCCAGTGATCTATTGCGCATCAGATTCTCGTCGAATTGGAGGCGGTTCCTGTAATCTGAAAACACCACCTTCTCAATCATCGAGACGGTCAGCAGAAGAGTAAACGTCTCCGGCTCCCACTCTCGATCTTCAACGCCCGTATAGTTCAGTTGATAGTGGATATCCTTGTCGGTTTCCTTGATTTTGAACCTACTGACAACGGCTTGCGGCGTCGAATGCGCCCCGGTCTCACACAGATGGCCCCACTGTTCGTACAGTTCCGGCAAGCCCCTGAACGATCTGTTGTTTTTGTCCTTTTCAAAAGCTTCTTTGAATTCCTTTGCAGCTTCAAGACCGTCGTCCTTGCTCCACCACATTTTCTGGAGCTTTGGATCGTCGTGCATGTAGTGGGCGTAAGCGGCGGTTTCTATCGCATCTCTCAAGATGGACCGCGCCTCTTCCATGCATCGCGCAAATGCGAGTTCCACGCTGATGCGAATTTTCGCGTGCGCATTGAAGAAAAGCGCGAGCGGAAACATCCGGTTGGGGTCGTGGGCTGTCGCCATGTCCTGAAATTCTTCAAGGAGGACCTTGTCCAGCAACTGGTAATACCGCCAAAGATCCGGCGACCCCTGCAGGCCCGCGAAAAAGTTGCTGCGCTTTGCGAAATAATATGGGCGGTAGTGTTCCGCGATATTCTTTCGCTCTACGGGAAAAAGCAAGTCATGCTGATTGGAATCAAGTCCGGCCATACTCTGAAGCTCCTTCAATCGCATCCAAAGCTGTTCTCAGCCTCCGCAACACCGCGGCCAGCGCCGCAAGCGCGGCACCCCACACCACAGTGGCAGTATTGATCACCCACCTGGGCGCGGCGCCCACTCTTCGCAGCAAGAACGGCAGGAAATTCCACGTCGTAATGTGGACGTAATCCCAGTGGTCGTAGGTCATTGCGTCAGTGTTCAGACCCCAGGCGTCCATTTTTCCCAGCGCGAAGGCCACGATGTTTTTGCAGCGCAGGGCGATCACGAACGTGGGATGCCCGAGCGTCTCCATCTGGTAAATCTCCAGCGGAAGCCAAAAGGCCAGCGAAGCCACCTGGATCACAAAGCTGGCGGCGAGGACGGCCAGGCCGGCGCGCCAGACCATCGGGCTTATGTTTCCCCGATAGCGCAGGAGCAGCGGGACGGCAAGCAACGCGGCGAGTTCGGCGGCCGTTGAGACATAGCGATCACCCCAGGCAAAGTCGCCGGCCCAGTAGGTGTAGCGCGCATAGAAGCTGATGTAGGCAACCAGCAGAAGAAAAGAAGTCACCGCGTAAGCGCGCACTTCCGGGCTGAGGCGACTCCACAGAATCACGCAGAGTACGAGTGCGAGAACCAGGAGCGGGTCAAACAGGAAGATGGATTTCTCGGGCTGGAAGAGCGCGCCCAGAAGTCCTTCGTGGAAGGGAGTGCTCCACGGAAAGTTGGCGGGCAGAGTCGGATCCTGCAGGCGCTGCTCCTTGGCGAAAATGGGGAGATAGGTCTGGGTCCAGGAGCCAAACCGGTAGAAATTGTAGAAACGTTCCAGCAGCACAAAAACGGCGTAGACCGGCGCGGCAGTCTTGCAGTAGGCGAGAAAACGTTGCCCCAGCGCGCGCCCGCGCACTCGCTCGAACCACAGCGCGGCCAGCAGGAAGACGCCGCCCGCCATCAGGTCGAGGCCCGCGGTCAGCCGGGTCAGCAGGTTGAGGCCGAGTGCGGCCGAGCCGAGGAAGAGTGCCCGGCGGCTGTCCGTGCGCAGCCACTCGTACTGGAAGGAGAATCCCACCAGCGTCAGAAGCAGGATGTAGTTGTTTTCCTGCAGGTTCTGGGTGTAGTGCAGGTGGGTGGTGCAGAACAGCAGCGCCAGGACGCCGGCGATTGCCTCCTTCCGATTGAAGCGCAACTGAGTAAGCAGGCGGAGAGCGATCAGAGCGGTCAGAACGTTCACCAGAATACTGGTGCTGTAGCTGACCACGATGCTGCGGACGGCGGGATCATCCTGATATTCAGAAAAAATGTGCCGGTGGGCCATCCAGGTGCCCACCAGATCGGCAGGCAGCATGAGCAGCGACTGCCCCATGCCATACCAGCTATAGATTCGGCCGCCGCGGCCGCGCAGGCCGAACTCTGGGTATTCGTTGGGGAAAACCTGGGGCTCGGAAGTCCAGAGCCAGTGCGTGGTCTGCAGCCGGTGCATGGTGTCGGCGGTGCCCAGTTCGCCGGATTGGACAACGAAGGCGAGCAAAGCAGCCGCCAGGCACAGAAGAACGCGAGGCTCCAGCAACCAGCGGCCCAAGCGCGAGGTCATTGCAGGGATAGTAATACAAAGCGGCCGTCGGCCGAGGTCTGAGGTCTGAGGTCCGACGCCGTCTGGAGTAGACTGTATCGGGAAAATTTCATGGCCAAGTGCTCTTCTTGCGGCGCCGAGATGGCGAATGAAGTACGGTTCTGCTCCTCCTGCGGGGCCGCGGCGAATACGGACGACGTGCCGACGCTCGATTTTCCCACTGCAACGCCGCCCCGGCCTCCGCGGCCGCCGTCACGGCCCCCTTCCCGGCCTCCCAGTTCCGCCGAATTCCTGCTCAATGAGGGCCGTTTTCTTCCTGGGCGGTTGATTGCCGGGCGCTACCGGATCATCGCGCTGCTGGGAAAAGGCGGCATGGGCGAGGTGTACCGCGCCGACGATCTGACGCTGGGCCAGCCGGTGGCCCTGAAGTTTCTGCCCGACGAAGCCGCGCACGACGAAGGAATGCTGGAGCGTTTCCGCAACGAAGTGCGGGTGGCGCGGCGGGTTTCCCATCCCAATGTTTGCCGCGTGTACGACGTGGGCGAAGTGGAAGGGCACACGTTCTTCACCATGGAGTACGTGGATGGCGAAGACCTGGCGTCGCTGCTGCGGCGCATTGGACGCCTTCCGCAAGATAAGGCCCTCGACATCGCCCGGCAGCTCTGCGCGGGCCTCGCGGCAGCGCATGCCAAAGGCGTGCTGCACCGCGATTTGAAGCCGGCCAACATCATGCTCGACGGGCGAGGGCAGGCAGTGATCATGGATTTTGGCCTGGCCGGATTGGCCGACAGCATTCGCGGAGCTGAAGTGCGCAGCGGAACTCCGGCGTACATGGCTCCGGAACAGCTCGAGGGCAAGGAAGTCAGCCCGCGCAGCGATATCTACGCGCTGGGACTGGTGCTGTATGAGGTGTTCACGGGCAAGCGGGCCTTCGCCGACAAAACTGTGGGCGCGCTGCAAGGGCGCAGCGACCGCACCCCGAGCCGGCCGTCCTCGGTGGTAAAGGATCTCGATCCCATCGTGGAGAAGGTAATCCTGCGCTGCCTGGAGGCGGAGCCTACGGCGCGTCCTGCCAACGCGCTGGCGGTAGCGGCAGCGATGCCGGGCGGCGATCCGCTGGCGGCAGCGCTGGCAGCGGGGGAAACGCCCTCGCCGCAACTGGTCGCGGCCTCCGGAGAGACTGTCGGCCTGCGCCCTCGAACCGCGGTCGCCTGCCTGGTCGCCGTGTTAGCGGGGCTGGCGTTCGCAATCTTCCTTTCGATCCGCTATGGCGCGCTGGAGAGAATGCATCTGGAGCAACCGCCGGAAGTACTGGCCCAGAAGGCTCGGGAAATCATTCGGGCCGCCGGCTACACGGAACCGCCGGCTGATTTCGGATTTGGCTTTTCCTCGAACGATGATTTTTCCGCCCACGTGGAGCAGCAGGACAGCAAGAGCCGGCCCAGTTGGGACGAGATTCTGGCCGGGCGCCCGACCATTCTCGAATTCTGGTACCGGCAGAGTCCGAAGGACATGTCGCCCAACGGCTACGTAAACTCCACGCCCGGAATTCTGCAGGAAGACGATCCCGCAGCCGTGGTGTCGGGTATGGCGAATGTGAGGCTGGATACCAGAGGGCGATTGATCGCGTTCCAGACAATTCCGCCGCAAGAATATGGCGATGCAACTCCCACAGGGCAGCCGAACTGGACACCGCTCTTTGCGGCGGCGGAGCTTGATCCTGCAGCGTTAAAGGAAGTTGCACCGCGGTGGAATTCCCTGGCAGCCGCTGACTCTCGCTCCGCGTGGACGGGAACCTGGCCCGGAACGAAGTGGCCGCTGCGCGTAGAAGCCGCCGCCTGGCGCGGCAAGCCGGTATATTTCCGGCTGAGTGGGAGCTGGACCAAGCCTGGACGCATGGTCGTGGAAGACTCTGCTGCCGACAGAAAAAACAAGCTGAGTCAGATCATTGCCTTGCTCCTTTTTACCTCGTTGCTCATTGCCGGAGCGTTGCTGGCGCGGCGCAATTACCGCCGTGGCAGCGCGGACCGTGAGGGCGCATTCCGCCTGGCGGTCGTAATTTTTGTGCTGGAAGTCTTGTTGTGGCTTTGCCGCGCCCACTTCGTCCCCGGTTTGGATACGTTCGGCAACCTGATGGTTTGTCTCGGCTCTGGATTATTGACCAGCGGCATCGCCTGGATGATTTATGTCGCGCTGGAGCCCTGGATCCGCCGACGCTGGCCACACGCCATCATTTCCTGGAGCCGATTACTGGCCGGCCAGTTGCGAGATCCACTGGTTGGCCGCGACCTGTTGTTTGGCGTTATTTTTGGGGTGCTGTGGATGGTGATGATCACGGTCGGCTTCATTCCCCTGGCGCGCACTGGCGCGGCCCCTCCACTGGGCGCCACCACTTATTTGCTGGGAGGCCGTCCAGCCCTTGGTCAATGGCTGGGCCAGATTCCACAGGCGATTACCATTACTCTCGCATTCTTCTTCCTGCTGCTGGGGCTGAAGGTATTGCTGCGCAAGGATTGGCTCGCAGCGCCGGCGTTCGTGGGAATTTTCGCGATCATCAAAGCCCTCCAGAGCTCACACGTCTGGGTAGACCTGCCAGTCATCGTGATGATCTATGGGGTTCTGGTTCTGGTCGTCTTTCGCTTCGGTCTGGTGCCGCTCGCCGTCGGGGCATTTACCGTAGACATGCTGATCAACGTGCCTTTCACCGCCGACTTCTCGGCGTGGTACATGCCGACTTCCGTGCTGGCGCTGCTCAGCGTGGTCGCGCTGGCCGGCTGGGGCTTCTACCACTCGCTGGGCGGGGAGCCGGTGTGGAAAGAGGAGATGGAGTAAAACCCGGCCCGGATCAGCTCTCGTCCTCGGCGCTCCCGAACCCGAAAAACTACGCGCAACTTCTTTGGGTCCAGCTACATCTAAACCTTGACAGTGACTCACTCAAGTCTTATCATGTGCTTGATATTAAAGCACTTCGAAGCAGTAATCCGTTGCTGGTAAAGGACTTATCAAGTTCAGGAGGACAGTTTTATGGGAAAGATTATCGGAATTGACCTAGGGACTACCAATTCCTGCGTGGCGGTGATGGAGGGCGGCGAGCCCAAAGTGATCGCCAATGAAGAAGGAGGGCGCACCACGCCTTCCGTGGTGGGGTTCACCAAGACCGGAGAACGGCTGGTGGGGCAGGTGGCCAAGCGCCAGGCCATCACCAATCCTGAGAACACCGTGTATTCGATCAAGCGGTTCATGGGACGCCGCTACAACGAAGTCAGCGAAGAAATGAAGATGGTGCCATTCAAGGTCGTACAGTCGGGCGACCATGTCGCGGTAATGGCACAGGGCAAGGAGTACACCCCGCCGCAGGTGTCGGCCATGATCCTGCAGAAGCTGAAGAAGGCGGCAGAAGACTATCTCGGCGAGAAAGTGACCGAGGCGGTCATCACCGTCCCCGCGTATTTCAACGACGCGCAGCGGCAGGCCACCAAAGACGCCGGGCAGATTGCCGGCCTGGAAGTGAAGCGCATCATCAACGAGCCCACCGCGGCCGCGCTGGCCTACGGACTCGACAAAGGCAAAGACGAGACCATCGCCGTGTATGACTTCGGCGGCGGCACCTTCGACATTTCGATTCTCGAAGTCGGCGAGGGCGTAATTGAAGTCAAGGCCACCAACGGCGACACGCACCTGGGCGGCGACAACCTCGACCAGCGTCTGGTGGACTGGCTGATTGACGAGTTCAAGAAGGACGAAGGCCTCGACCTGCGCGGCAAGGGCAACGAGATGGCCCTGCAGCGTCTACGCGACGCAGCCGAGCGCGCCAAGATCGAACTCTCGACCACGATGGAGCATGAGATCAACCTGCCCTTCATCACGGCGGACGCGAGCGGCCCCAAGCACCTGGTGAAGAAACTGACGCGGGCCAAGCTCGAATCCATGGTGGAAGACATCATTCAGCGCTCGGCAGGTCCGTGCAAGCAGTGCCTGAAAGATGCGGGCGTGGACGCCAGCAAGATCAACGAAGTGGTGCTGGTCGGCGGACAGACGCGCATGCCGCGCATCCAGCAACTGGTGAAGGAACTGTTTGGACGCGAAGGCCACAAGGGCGTGAATCCCGACGAAGTGGTCGCCGTAGGAGCAGCAATTCAGGGCGGCGTGCTGGGCGGCGAAGTGAAGGATCTGCTGCTGCTCGACGTGACTCCGCTGTCGCTGGCGATTGAGACGCTGGGCGGCGTGGCGACGCCGATGATCCCGCGCAACACGACCATTCCGACGAAAAAGACGGAGACGTTCTCGACCGCGGCCGACAGCCAGACCTCGGTCGAGGTGCATGTGCTGCAGGGCGAGCGTCCCATGGCGGCGCAGAACCGCACTCTGGGCAAGTTCCATCTGACCGGGATTCCGCCGGCTCCGCGCGGTGTGCCGCAGATCGAGGTGACGTTCGACATTGACGCCAACGGCATCCTGAACGTGACCGCCAAAGATACGGCCACGCAGAAAGACCAGAAGATCACGATCACGTCGTCTTCGGGTCTGTCGAAGGATGAGGTTGAGCGCATGGCAAAGGAAGCCGACGCGCACTCGGCCGAGGACAAGGCGCAGCGCGAGTCTATCGAGGCCAAGAACCAGCTCGACAGCATGGTCTATAACATCGAGAAGATGCTGCGCGAGCAGGGCGACAAGATCTCCGGCTCGGATCGCGGAGATGTTGAGAACGGGCTGGCCGACGCCAAGAAGGCGCTGGAGTCGAACGACAAGGCCACCATGGAGAAGGCCCGCGAGAAGCTGACGCAGGCTTCACACAAGCTGGCCGAGCAAATGTACAAAGCAGCGCAGGCGCAGCCGGGTGCGGCACCGGGCGCAGGCCCCACGCCGGGCGGAACCGCCGGCGACGGCCCCAGCGGCAATGGACAGGGTCAGAAGAAAGACGAAGGCGTGATTGACGCCGAGTACGTGGACGTAGAAGACAAGAAGTAACGCGAAAGAATTGCCACGGATTCTCGCGGATGGGCACGGATCAAGACAATCCGTGAAAATCCGTGTGATCCGTGGCTGTTTTTGGGGGAGGGAGAAGTGGATTTCAGGTCAATGGGGAAACGTATTTCTTGAGCCTCTCCGACGATGAGGCGCGGTGGCTCGTTTTTGTGGAGAGCGCCACGGGAACGCGGCCCGTCCCCGTCTATGTGGACGGAGCGGAGTCCGAGGATTTGAAGCTGGTTATAGAAGATAAAGAGAGGCGGAAAATCCTGAATTAAACTCGCATCGTCCGTGATTCGATTTAAGATTGCGCTCAATGCCAACTACCACCAAGAAGGACTATTACGAAATTCTCGGCGTGAAGAAAAGCGCCTCGGCCGAGGACATCCGCAAGGCGTTCCGCAAGCTGGCGCGAAAATACCATCCCGACGTCAATCCCGGCGACAAGTCGGCGGAGGAGAAGTTCAAGGTCCTCTCCGAGGCCAATGAAGTTCTCAGCGATCCCAAGAAACGCAAAATCTACGACCAGGTCGGGTTCTACTCCGACAATATTGATCCGGCAACGGCCGAGGCTTACGCGCGCGCCGGCGGTCAGGCGGGCGCGGGCGTTCCGGGAGGATTTCCCGGCGGCGGCTTTCCGGGTGGGGGCGGCGCCGGAGCCGGCGGGCAGGGCGTTCCCTTCGACTTCGGCGGCTTCGATTTTTCCGACCTGATGGACAATGCCGGCCGCGCGCGCAAGACCGGCGGGGGCGGCGGCTTCCGCGACATCTTCTCCGGGATTTTCGGGGGCGGGCGCGGCGCGGCGGCCGAAGAAGGCCCCGAACCGGGGAGTGACCTCGAATATCAGGTCAATGTGCCTTTCTGGACCGCAATCCGGGGTGGGGTCATGCGGCTGAACATTTCGCGGCACGACATCTGCTCCCATTGCCACGGGCAGGGATTTCTTGAGTCCCCGGGCAAATGTCCCGAATGCAACGGGACCGGTCAGATCACGCAAACCGGCGGCCGGATGAAGTTCAACGTGCAATGCCCTCGCTGTCACGGTACGGGCAAGAATCTGGCGACCTGTCCCACCTGCCACGGCGAAGGAACAGTCACGAAGACCGAACCGCTCGAGGTGCGCATCAAGGCCGGGACGCGCGACGGGCAGCGCATTCGCGTTCCCGGCAAGGGCAATGCCGGAGCGCACGGCGGGTCGGCGGGCGACCTTTACGCCATCATCCGCACCGGAGACCATCCGCTCTTCCGCCGCGACGGGGATGACATCTACCTCACCGTACCGGTGAACGCGAGCGAAGCGGCGCTGGGTGCCAAGATTGAGGTGCCCACCATTGACGGCCGGGCGCTGCTGAAGATTCCTCCCGGGACGCAGTCGGGGCAGAAACTGCGGCTGCGCGAAAAGGGCGTGCCCTCAGCCACGAAAGACGGCGTGCGCGGCGATGAGATCGTCGAGATCACGGTGACCGTCCCCATGCCGCGCGACGAGCGCACCAAAGAACTGCTGCGGGAACTGGCCAAGCTGAATCCGGAAGACCCGCGTGCGGAACTGTGGAGCAAAGTCTGATGCCCGGTCAAGGCCGACCCGGAGATCCGCTGTGGACGGCGATCGGTTTCCTCATCGGCGTAATTCCCGGAGTCGTCTTTCATCAGGTAGGACTTGGGCTATGTCTGGGCCTCGTGCTAGGCGGCGCTTTCGGGCTCATTCGAGAGGACCTCAAGCGCGGTTATCGCCGGCCTGCCAACCCGCTGTGGTTTGTGATCGGCCTGACGATCGGCCTTGCCAGCGGCGTCTGCCTGCACTACCTCGGGCTCAGTTGGCGGATGGGCATTGGCCTGGGGCTGGCGCTCGGGCTGGTTCTTGGCGCTGTTGCCGGAACGATTCGAGCTGACCGGCGCAGAGCTCAGGAGCGGGAGAGTCTGAGGTTTCGCTGAACGGTTATGGGATCCAAGTAGGGCTCGGCATTTCAGCCGAGCCCCCTTTTTTGGCTACTTCTTCATGCTGGGATCGTCCGCCGGATTGATGTAGTTGAACTGCGCCGGCGACATGCCGTGGATCTGGACCACGGTTTCCCCAGAAGCCGCCGCGTAATGGTGCATGGTCGGATCGAGGTAGGCGAAGCTGCCTGTCCCGAAGCTCATCATCTTGCTGGCGTCGAACTGATCTCCCATGCCCACTTTGAGAGTGCCGGAAAGCACCGTTACGTTCTCCCGGTGAGGATGGGTGTGGGGCGCGATCTTGTAACCGTCGGGCATTTTCAGGCGGATGGTGAAGTCGCCGGTGGCAGCCATCGGGTCGCCTTCGAGCACGGCGAGTTGCGCACCGGCCGGAATAAACGGCGGCGCCGGGCCCCACTTCACCTGATCGGGCGTGAACGCGTTTTGCGCTTGCGACGGCTGTGCCGCGACTAGCGCAAAGGCGGATAGAACAACAGCGAGAAACTGCAGTTTCATAGAACCCCTCCAAACTGCGCTGCATGATAAACAACTTCCAGGCGCCTCAGCAAGAGAAAATCCCTCCTCGCCAGAACCTCGTCGGCGCTCAGTAGTCGCAGTTCGGGATTCATTACCTTCGTGCCAGAACGCCCGCTTACAAAAATTTGCAAAAAAACTCAAAAAAATCTTGCATCTGTGGAAAATTGCCGTAATCTCTAACTGCGAACTAACTTCGCCGAAATGCCCGGGAAATCGCAGGATTCCGGGAGCCGCGAGCAGCAGGCAGTTCAAGGGAGACGCGGTGGTGAGAGTGAGTCGCTCGAGGAGGAAGCCATAGAAATTGGCAACAGCTAGCGCCCCGCGTCAACAATCCGAAAATCCCCAGCCTCTCGCCGCTGTCCCCAACCGGAACCCAATCGTCAACAAACGATTCGTCCGCCTCACGCTCTGGCCTTTGGTCGCCGCCACCTTCTTTATGGTGTCGGGCGGAACCTATGGCACCGAAGAGATCGTGCACGGCGCCGGCTACGGACGCGCGATCCTGATTCTGCTCATTACGCCGCTGCTCTGGAGCCTGCCTACGGCTTTCATGATCGGCGAGCTTTCCAGCGCGCTGCCCTTCGAAGGCGGTTACTACGCCTGGGTGCGCCGCGCCATGGGCAATTTCTGGGGATTTCAGGAAGCCTGGCTCTCGCTGGTCGCGTCCATTTTCGACATGGCCATCTATCCCACTCTGTTCGTGGCCTACCTGACCCGCATGTTTCCGTGGTTTCAGGAGAACAATCGCGGATGGTGGGTGGCGCTGTTCGTGGTAATCGCGTGCGCCCTCCTCAACATTGCCGGGGTGAAGGTGGTCTCTCTCACCTCGCTGTGGCTGTTCCTGGCTCTGTCCGCGCCGTTTGCGGCGATCGTTGTACTCGCGCCGTTCAAGCTGGGCGCACTGGCCAACGCGGTGACCAAGCCGACCACCTCGACCGTGGACATTCTGGGCGGGCTGCTCATCTGCATGTGGAACTACATGGGATGGGACAACGCCTCGACCATTGCGACCGAAGTCGAACGCCCGCAGCGGACTTATCCGCGGGCCATGCTGGTCGCGGTGGTAATCGTGGCTTTGAGCTACGTGCTGCCCTTCGCGGCGATGTGGATGACCGGCCTGAAGCCGACGGCCTGGGAAACGGGCTCGTGGGCCGATATCGCCGGCCTGATCGGCGGACCGCTGCTGCGTGTCGGCGTGGTGCTGGGCGGCATGATCAGCGCCTTCGGCATGTTCAACGCACTGGTGATGAGCTACTCGCGCCTGCCTCTGGCGATGGCGCAGGACGGTATGTTGCCCAGCATCTTCGGCAAGCTGCACAAGAAGTCGCGGGCTCCGTGGGTCGCCGTCATCGCGCTGGCCATCGGATGGGCGATGTGCCTGGGCTTGGGTTTTGCCCGGCTGGTCACGCTCGACATCCTTCTCTATGGCTTCAGCCTGCTGCTGGAGTTCGTGGCACTGGCCGTCCTTCGCTTCCGCGAGCCCGAACTGGCGCGTCCATTCCGCGTACCGGGCGGGCTGTTTGGAGCGATCGCCATCGGCATTCCTCCCATGTTACTGCTGGGCTTTTCGGTGGTCCGCAGCGAGCATGAGCAGATCTGGAACATGAGTTCGTTCGCCTTCGGGATGATCCTGATCGCGGCGGGCTTCGTGGTGTACTTCGTCAATCACGCGCTGAAGCCGGCAGGATGGACGATTCCGCCGGAAAGCAAGACACAGCCCGCAGCCTAAGAACCTTTGGCCACGGATTTCCACGGATCAACACGGATCATGAATCCGTGAAAATCCGTGGTGATCCGTGGCCATTCTGTTTCTGCTATAAATGAGGCGCGATGACCAAACGCAAATCCAAAGGCGCCTACATGATCTCGGCCGTCGCCGAGATGTATGGCATCCATCCGCAGACGTTGCGCCTCTATGAGCGCGAAGGCCTGCTCAAGCCTTCACGCACCGAAGGCAATACCCGCCTCTACACCGACGAAGACCTGCAGCGGCTGGAATTCATCCTCTCCCTGGCGCGCGATTTGGGCGTGAACATCGCCGGCATGGCCATCATCCTGCAAATGCGCGAGCGCATGGAGGAGATGCAGCGCCAGATTCAGGAGTTCGTGCAGTACATCCAGCAGGAAGTGCTCGCCCGCGCCAACGCGGCGGCGGACCCGTCGAAGGGCGCGATCGTGCCGGTGCGTAGGCCGATGGTGGCCCCGACGGTACAGCCGGCACGGAAGAAGTGAGTGCTCGCAACCGGTTGCGGGCCTGTTGTTCTTCGAGCTTTCCACCACAAATAGGAATCCGGCCTGCCCGCGTTTAGAGCGGCCCTACCGGGCCAAGTCCCCGCTGTTTGCGTTGACACAAGCTCGTTTGGGACGTTAGACTTAACAGTTTTCATAGCCCTCATTATTCGGTCTGTAGCCGCACATCCATGGATCAAACACTTCATCAACTAGGCGGATTACTGCTCGGAGCCGTGCCGACAGTGATCCTGGTCGCTCTGCTCTACGCGCTCTATACCGCGATTGTGCACAAGCCTATGCGGCGCGTGCTGGAGGAGCGGCGCAGCAAGACCGAAGGCGCGGTGGCAAAATCGCGGGCCGACATTGCCGCGGCCGAAGCGCGCACCTCTGAGTACGAACAGCGGCTGCGCGAGGCACGCGGCACGGTCTTTCGCGCACAGGAAGCGCGCCGGCAGGCCGCGCTGCAAGCTCGCACCAACGCCGTGAATGAGGCCCGCGGCAAGGCCCAGGCTCAGGTCGCGACGGCCAAAAAGGATATCGAGGCCGACCGCGCTGCAGCGCAGGCGAATCTGCAGGGCGAAGTGGCGGCGCTGGCGCAGGAAATCGTCCGGCGGGTGCTGCAGCCGGCGGGAGCGGGACGCTAAGTTGATGACCTCAACGGGAAAAATCTTCCGGACATGCTTGCTGGCGATCCTCATGATCGTCTGCGTTGGCCTTGTGTCTGCCCGCGCCCAGCAGCCAAGTGACCCTGCTCAGCAATCCGTGAGCGCTGGCCAGGAAAGGACGCAACCGAGCCGCGAAGCCGGCGAGAAGAAGGCAGAGGAAGAAAAAGATGAGACGGAGGAGTTCAAGCAGTCCGCTTCCGTCCGACTGATCTCGAAGTGGACGGGACTGAATCTGCAACAGTCCTACTGGCTGAGCGTGCTGCTGAATTTTGTGGTGATCGCCGCGGTCATCGTGTGGGCCGCGCGCAAGTACATGCCGGGAATATTTCGTGCCCGCACCGCAGCCATCCAGAAGGCGATGCAGGAAGCGCAGAAAGCCAGCGAAGAAGCGCGCCGCAGGCTGGCCGAGATTGAATCGCGCCTGATGAAGCTGGATGTTGAGATTGGCATGATGCGCAACGCCGCCGAGACCGAAGCAGCCGCGGAGGAAGCCCGCATCCAGGCCGCCGCGCAGGAAGATGGGCGGAAGATTGTCGCCGCCGCCGGGCAGGAGATCGCGGCCGCCGCCAAAGCCGCCCGTCGCCAGTTGACGGCACACGCGGCCGATCTGGCAGTCGCGCTGGCGCAAAAACAGATTCGCGTGGACGCCGCCACCGATCAAGCTCTGGTGCGCAATTTTTCTGGACAATTGGGCACAGCCTCGGACAATCCTGAGTCCGGCAGCCGAAGAAAGGACGGGAACTAGACCGTGGCTTCCGTCGCCAGCACCTACGCCCGGGCCTTCGCCGATGTGGTTCTCAGTGCGCGTCTCGATGCGAATCGTGCGATTGGCGGATTGCGCGGCATCGCGGAGAATTTTGCCGGCAGCGCCGATCTCCGCCGGGTGTGGGAGAATCCCGCGGTTCCCGCCGATCAGAAGCGCAAGCTGCTGGACGCGATCGCGCAGCGGGAAGGCATTGACAAGCAGGTGCGCAACCTGGTGGCCGTGCTCATTGATCACCGGCGCGTGCAGTTCCTGCCGCGAATCGTTGAACAACTGGAGAAGGAATTGAATGCGCGGCTGGGATTTGCCGAGGCGCAAATCTGCAGCGCCCGGGAACTCGGCGATCCGGAAAAGCGCGCGCTCGAAGCGCAAATCGAGAAAGTTACCGGCAAGAAGGTCCGCGCCCAGTACGGCCTGGATGCGTCGCTGCTGGGCGGCGCGCTGGTCCGCGTGGGCAGCACCATTTACGACGGTTCGGTGAAGGGGCAGTTGGAGAAGATTCGAGAGGCTATCAGCTCTTAGCTTTTGGCTCATGGCTTTTGGCTTGAACCGTTCAGGCAAGCCAGAGTCAGCAGCCGACACAAGGACAAGCTAAGAGCCAAGAGCAGATTCTATGGCACAAATCAAAGCAGACGAAATCACCAAGCTGATCCGCGAGCAGATCGAGAACTACGAAACCAAGATCTCCGTGGACGAGACGGGCACCGTCATCACCCTGGGCGATGGCATCGCGCGCGTGTATGGACTCGACAAAGTCATGGCCGGCGAACTGCTGGCCTTCCCGCACGGCGTGGCCGGCATCGCCATGAACCTGGAAGAAGACCAGGTGGGCGTGGTGCTGCTCGGCGAATACACCGAGATCAAGGAAGGCGACGAGGTGAAGCGCACCGGCCGCATCATGAGCGTGCCCGTGGGCGACGCCATGATCGGGCGCGTGGTCAACTCGCTCGGCCAGCCCATTGACGACAAGGGTCCGATCTCGACCGACAAGTTCATCGCACTGGAGCGCATCGCGCCCGGCGTCATTGACCGGCAGCCGGTGCGCGAGCCCATGGCCACCGGCCTCAAGGCCATTGACAGCATGATTCCGATTGGCCGCGGCCAGCGCGAGCTGATCATCGGCGACCGCCAGACCGGCAAGACCGCGGTTGCGCTCGACACCATCATCAACAGCAAGGGGAACGATCTGATCTGCATTTACAATGCGATCGGGCAGAAGCGTTCGTCCATTGCACAGGTGGTAAAGATTCTCGAAGACGCCGGCGCGATGGAATACACCATCGTCGTGGCGGCGTCGGCATCGGAGCCCGCGCCCATGCAGTACATCTCGCCCTACGCGGCCTGCGCCATGGGCGAGTACTTCCGCGACAGCAAGCGGCATGCGCTGGTGATCTACGACGATTTGTCGAAGCACGCGGCGTCGTACCGCGAAATCTCGTTGCTGCTGCGGCGGCCGCCGGGACGCGAAGCCTATCCCGGAGACGTTTTCTATCTCCACTCGCGGCTGCTGGAGCGCGCCTCCAAACTCAGCGACAAGATGGGCGGCGGATCGCTCACCGCCCTGCCGATTATCGAAACCCAGGCCGGCGACGTTTCGGCCTACATTCCGACCAACGTGATTTCGATTACCGACGGCCAGATTTATCTGGAAACAGATTTGTTTAACCAGGGTGTACGTCCTGCAGTTAACGTAGGTTTATCGGTGAGCCGCGTGGGCGGCAGCGCGCAGATCAAAGCCATGCGGCAAGTCGCGGGCACGCTGAAACTGGAACTGGCGCAGTATCGTGAACTGGCGGCGTTTGCGCAGTTCGGCAGCGATCTCGACAAAGCCACGCAGGCGCAGTTGAATCGCGGGCAAAGGCTGGTGGAACTGCTCAAGCAGAATCAGTTTTCGCCGCTGCCCTTCTCCAAGCAGATTCTGATCATCATGGCGGGCACAGCAGGATTCCTTGATGACCTGCCGGTGGCGCAAGTTCGTGAGTTCGAGGCGGAACTTTATAAGTACGTGGAGTCAACCAATCCCGGCCTGCTGCGCGCCATCATGGAGAAAAAGATTCTCGATGACACGCTGAAGGGCGAATTGCAGAGCATCATCAAGGAAGCGAAGCAGCAGTTCGTAGCCGCCCGCGAAGCAGTAGCGAAATAATCCGTAGAGACGTAGCTTGCTACGTCTCCTGCGTGCAGCACCTGTGGTAAGTGCGAGACGTAACAAGTTACGTCTCTACGACATGGCAAACATTCTCGACATCCGTCGCCGTATCCGCAGCGTGATCAACACGCGGCAGATCACCAAGGCTATGAAGATGGTCTCGGCGGCCAAACTGCGCCGCGCGCAGGAGCGGGCGCTGGCAGCCCGTCCCTACGCGCACATGCTGACCAACGTTCTGAAGTCTCTGGTGTCGCGTGCCGAAATTTATGATCCCGAGACCGGCTTGCCGAAGCATCCTCTACTCGCGCAGCGCGAAGAGAAGAACATTCTGCTGATTGTGGTCACCGGCGACAAGGGACTGGCCGGGGCGTTCAACGCCAACATCACCAAGGCAGCCCTGCGGTTTCTGGAATCGAAAGCGGGCAAGAACATTGACGTGGAAGCGATTGGCCGCAAGGGGCGCGACTTCTTGCGGCGCCGCTATCCCGCGGCCACAGTGCAGACGCGGAGTCTGGCAGAACTCGCGGAATCCATCGAGGCCCAGCCGGAAGCCGCGGAACGGTCTGGAGCCACGCAAGTCACCGGCGAGCACGTCGGCATTCTCGGCAAAGTGGAATTCGCGCAGGCGGCGGCGCTGGCTGAGAGTGTGATCGCGCGCTACCAGCGCGAGGAAATTGACGCGGTTTACATAGTATTCAACGAATTCAAGTCAGTGATCTCGCAGCGGCTCATTGTGGAGCAGGTTCTTCCCATCGAGCAGATCGGCGAGCAGGCGGTGCGCCTGGTCGAAGAGCCGACGGAAGCAGAAAAGAAACGAGCCAAAGAGGCCGCGATAAGCGCTGGCGTGGGCCTGCGGGGCACGGAAGGCGCGGGGGAAGCGGCCTCACAATTCGGCGCCGCCCAGGTGGATTACATCTACGAGCAAGCGCCGGAAGACTTATTCCGCGCGCTGCTGCCGAAATATGTGAGCATTCAGATCTTCCGCTCGCTGCTGGAGTCGGTAGCCGCCGAGCACGCGGCCCGCATGACCGCGATGGATTCGGCCACCAGCAACGCGACCGACATGATCGATTCGCTGACCCTGATCATGAACCGCGCCCGCCAGGCGAAGATCACGAAAGAGATCATCGAAATCGTCAGCGGCGCGGCGGCGATGTAGTTCGTAGAGACGTTGCTTGCAACGTCTTCTGTGCGCGGGAAGGAGAGACGTAACAAGTTACGTCTCTACGAGAAGACTATGGCTGAAAACGTAGGACATGTCATTCAAATCGCGGGGCCGGCGGTGGACGTGCAGTTTGCCGATGGCACGCTGCCCCCGATCTACCAGGCCGTGAAAGTTGTGAGCGACGGCTTCACCGTTCCTTCCCCGATCAACGTCATCCTCGAGGTGCAGCAGCACCTGGGCGAGGGGCGCGTGCGCTGCGTGGCCATGCAGCCAACCGACGGCATGGTGCGCGGTATGAAAGCCATTGACCAGGGCGGGCCGATTTCCGTACCGGTGGGCCGGGGCACGCTGGGCCGCGTGATGAACGTGATCGGCGAACCGGTGGACCAATTGGGCCCAATCGAGTACACCGAGCGCATGCCGATTCACCGCCTGGCGCCTGCCTTCGATGAGCAGGCCACCACCGCCGAGATGTTTGAGACCGGCGTCAAGGTCGTGGACCTGATCCAGCCCTTCCTGAAGGGCGGCAAGATCGGCTTGTTCGGCGGCGCGGGCGTGGGCAAGACCGTCGTCATCATGGAGCTCATCAACAACGTCGCCAAGAACCACGGCGGCTTTTCCGTATTTGCCGGCGTCGGCGAGCGCACCCGCGAGGGCAACGACCTGTGGCTGGAAATGTCGGAGTCGGGTGTGATCAAGCCCGGCAAGCCGGCCGAGTCCAAGGCCGCGCTCATCTACGGCCAGATGACCGAGCCTCCCGGCGCGCGCCTGCGCGTGGCGCTGACCGGGCTAACGGTCGCGGAATATTTTCGCGATGCCGAAGGCGCCGACACGCTGCTCTTCATTGACAACATTTTCCGTTTCACGCAGGCGGGCTCGGAAGTGTCGGCGCTGCTCGGCCGCATGCCCAGCGCGGTAGGCTATCAGCCGAACCTGGCCACGGAGATGGGCGAACTGCAGGAGCGCATCACATCCACGAAGAAGGGCTCGGTCACTTCGGTGCAGGCGATTTACGTTCCTGCCGACGACTTGACCGACCCGGCGCCGGCCACCACGTTCGCTCACCTCGACGCGACCACCGTGCTTTCGCGCGCGTTGACCGAGATTGGAATTTATCCCGCGGTCGATCCGCTGGCTTCGACCTCGCGCATTCTCGATCCGCGCATCGTCGGCCAGGAACATTACGACGTGGCGCAGATGGTGAAGAAAACGCTGCAGACTTACAAGGACCTGCAGGACATCATCGCCATTCTCGGCATTGACGAGTTGAGCGAAGACCAGAAACTCACCGTGGCCCGCGCCCGCAAGATTCAGCGCTTCCTGTCGCAGCCGTTCCACGTCGCCGAGCAGTTCACGGGCGCCGCCGGACGCTACGTCAAGATCGCCGACACGGTAAAGGGTTTCAAGTCCATCGTGGAAGGCAAGTACGACGACATCCCCGAACAGGCGTTCTACATGAAAGGCCCGATCGAGGAAGTTCTGGAAGCAGCAGAAAAGATGAAAGCGGCAGCGTAGAGACGTTGCTTGCAACGTCTCTGCCGACAGAGGCAGGTCTGCATGTGGCGAGAGAGACGTAGCAAGCTACGTCTCTACGAATCAGGCGGGAATGACTGACACTTTCCAACTCGAGATCGTCACGCCGGAAAAGAAAGTAGTGGAGA
Source organism: Candidatus Sulfotelmatobacter sp. (assembly GCA_035266345.1). Taxonomy (GTDB): domain Bacteria; phylum Acidobacteriota; class Terriglobia; order Terriglobales; family Acidobacteriaceae; genus Sulfotelmatobacter. Next base: position 32,943 of record DATFNP010000088.1, on the reverse strand, counting down.
CGGCGGCGGCGGAAATGCAGATTCCCGGCAAGAACGGGTATCTGGGCATTCTGCCTGGGCACGCGCCGCTGATCACCGAACTGGCGGTCGGGGAAATCACCTACCGCGAAGGCGCCGCCGAGCAGCGCCTGGCCGTGGCCTGGGGATTCGCCGAAGTGCTGCCGAATAAAGTGACGATTCTGGCCGAGACAGCGGAACGCCCCTCAGAAATTGACGTGGACCGCGCCAGGAAAGCCAAAGAACGCGCCGAGCAGCGCCTGACCAGCGGCGACACCACAGTGGACGTCGAGCGCGCGCTCGATGCCCTGCACCGTGCCGAAGCGCGCCTGGACGTTGCCGGAAAGAACAAGTAGCACCTTCCAACCAATATCTTCCTACGGGACGTTGACCTGATCCCGGTTCTCCGCCGGCACGTACTTCACCGCCGCCGTGCGCTCCAGTTTGTCCCACGCAAACTTGCGGCCTTCCAGCGCGCGCTTCAGCGTCCTGAATAGCACGATCGAAAATAGCTGACGATACGCGAAGCGCTGCAGCCAGACCTGGCTGAGCAGCCAGACGTCCTCTTTGTCGTCGGGCCGGCGGCGCTCGAGGGCGAAGGCAATGGCTGACGCGAAGAAATCAATTACCAGGAAGGCAAAGAAGAAGAGCACGAGTTTGTGGAAGCTGGCGGGATCGGTCGAATCCGGATGGAAATGTTTTTGGATGAAGTACCAGATCGTACCCACGGCAAACATGATGTCAATGAGCGGCGACACCAGCGGCAGCAGAATCTGGAAGATCACAATATTGGGCAGGGCCACCCATCCCAGCGCGCCCTTGCGGGCGAACACTCCGCGATGCTTGTACACGGCCTGCAGAATGCCGAACGACCATCGGAAACGCTGTCGCATCAACGCATTCGCATTGGTGGGAGCCTCGGTGTAGGCGAGCGCCATGTCTTCATATTCCACGCGATATCCGCGGCGTAGCAGCGCCATGGTGAGATCGGCGTCCTCGGCGACAGTGTCAATGTGATAGCCCCCCGCTTCACACACGGCGGAAACGCGCCAGGCGCCAATTGCTCCCGGCACAACGCTGACCGCGCCCAGAACGTCGAGGGCGCGCCGTTCGAAGTTCTGGCTGGTGATGTATTCGAGAGCCTGCCAGCGCGTCCAGAGATTCACCCGGTTCCCCACCTTGGCGTTGCCCGCGATGGCGCCGACTTTGGGATTGATGAAATGCGGCACCAGGCGTGAAATCGCGTCCCCGGCGATGATGGTGTCGGCGTCAATGCCCACAAAAAGTTCTGCGTCCCCGATATGCTCGATGCCGTAGTTGAGCGCCTCGGCCTTGCCGGAATTCGGCTTGCCCAGGATCAGCACCTTCCCCGAGGCCGCCTCAGCGGCAAACGCGTTGCGCGCGACTTCGAGCGTGCGGTCCTTGGAGCCGTCGTCAATCACGATGACGCGCAGATTTGGATAGTTGGAGTTCAGCGCCGCGCGCACCGTGCGCTCGATAACTTTTTCTTCGTTATAGGCAGGGATCAGCACCGCAACTTTCGGCCGGTAGGAAGCGATCTCGGCAGGCTTGCCGAAAATTTTCTCATGCACGCGGTCATAGACCGCCGCCGCTCCGATGAAGATCAGCCGCCCGGTCATCAGCAGGTCGCCCACCAGAAAAATCCAGGTGATGCCCATAACGCCGGCGTCGAAAAGCCAGAATCCCAGGCTGTCCAAGCGCGCGGCCCAAAGCTCTCCGGCGGGCAGCGGCGCCATCACATCCGCCTTGCTCTTGCCCAGCAGTTCGTAAACCGGCGCGATCTCGTAACCGCGGGCGCGCACGCCGTCAATGATCATGGGTAAGGCGCGCACCGTCTCGGCGCGATTGCCGCCGCCATCGTGCAGCAGCACAATGTTGCCGCAACGCAGATCCTCCACCCGGCACGGCGGCAAGTGCGCCAGCACGTACGATGCGATCTGCTCGGCGGAGCGCCGGGGATTCTCGCTCCAGTCATTGGGATCGATCCGGTTCCCCACGGTGATGTAGCCCATCTCTTGTGGGATTTCGAGCGGGCGTACCTGGTCCGATGTATCAGGTTCTTCGTCTATGGCGTAAGGCGGCCGCATCAGGAGGGAGCGCACCCCCATCAGGCTGCCAAACAGCCGTTCGGTCAGGTTCAGCTCGACCTTCATTTGGGCCGTCGAGATGTTGCTCACGTCGGGATGCGTGAAGGTATGGTTCCCGATGATGTGGCCTTCCTCATAAATCCTCTTGGCGATGCCAAAAAACTTATCGGTCTGGATACCAATGAGGAAGAAAGTAGCGGAAGCGTGCTTGTCCTTCAGAACGTCGAGAATCTTGGGCGTCCACTCCGGGTCCGGGCCATCGTCAAACGTGAGGGCGACTTTGTTCGGACTATACCCATAGCGGCCGACGCGGTAGGGCTCGGGCAACGACTGGAAAACCTCGTCGGTGATCAGCCGCGTGTTCGGATCAGTGGTCAAATCGCGGGTGCCATGGGCCGGCTTGTCTTCGATGCGCAGGATTTCTCCCTGGCCTTCCATGTCCACGGAGGCGCCGGGCGGCACGTCGCGCAGTTTATCGGTGGCGCCGCCGTCGCCGGGCACGTCCCAAACCCGCCACAGCGAGCGGTCTTCGCCGCCGAGTCGCCAGAGGGCGAAAGTCTGAATGCCCAGCGTCTGCGCCGCCCGCATGTGATTCAGCGCCGTCACCGCATCGAGAAACCAGATATCGTGCCGAAAGTTGCGCTCGTCCAGATAGCTGAAATGAGGATTCAGCGCATCATCATCGAACGTCACGTCTTCGTCGGAATCGCGCGCCGCCAGCCACGCGTCCTGCACGGTGACCGTCGAGTCATGCTCCCCCGGCGGCAGGTTCCCCTTCTTTGGCTTGAGCACCCAGTCGTAGCCGTAGTTGGCGATCGCGCAGATGATTTTTTCCTGTGGGATGACGCTCTTGGCAAACGTCAGGTTCTGCACGAACCAGTCCTGTGAGGCCACCGGGCCGGACGTCGCGCCGGGATAGTGCTCGTCGTAGTTCATAAGAACGACGCCGTCGGCGGCGGCCGCGACCGCGGCGTAATCGTACTCACTGTTGTGCGGCGGCACGGCGACGTAGAGCTTCATGCCGCGCGTGTGCAGGTCGGCGGACAATTCGTTCAGCAGCGCCTTGTACCCGGGCTGGCCTTTGGCCGGGAAGGTTTCAAAGTCCACCATCAGGCCGTGGTAGCGTCCGGACGCCAGAAATTGTCCAACCTGCTGCCGGAAAAGCGCTCGCGCGTCAGGATCGTTCAGGAAATTCACGATTTCTCCGACCCATTGGCTGCCGTCGAAGTTGTTGACCATGGGGAATACTTCCATGCTGGCGTCTTCCGCCTTGAGCAAGGGCATGACACGGTCATCCACGGAGCGCACGGTGCTTGCCTGCACCACGTCAAAAAACTTGTTGGTCTGGTCGTCCACGCCCTGCAGGCGGCCGTCGGCCGTCAGCACATGCAGCCAGTCGGGATACAGAAGGTCAATCTGGCGGGCGTAGTCGCGCAACGAAGAAAAACTTGCGGCGTCCCAGGGCACGTAGAAGGCGGCCCGAATTCCTTCTTCCTCATTCAGTTTCACCTGCGAAGCCGCTACTTTGGATTTGCGATGGGAATGCGCGGCGGCTTTCTTCTGACGGTCGCGCGCCTTGTCTTTTTCATTCTCCTTGAGCGCCTTGAAGGCGCGTTTCTGGGGCGAAAAAAGAAGTTCCGGCAGGGGCTCATTCCGCAGCGCGCTGTAGACGAAGAAGATGATCAGCGCGGAAACTACGACCGCGACCACGTCGAACAGGCGCCGCAGCCGTTTCCAGCGGGCGCGTCGCGGATCATAGAAGACAGGGCCTGCCATGGAGGATGGTGCCTTTATGGTAAGCCGCGCAAGGCACACGGTCAATTCTCAGGCGGCAGATTACAGGCGGGTTGGCGCCCCTGAGTCGGTCACCGCGCCGTAGCCGCAGGACAGCCTTAAACGCGCTATATTCGCAGGGTGCGGGAACTTGTAGGGAAGAAGGCGCGGTTCTTTTTCGCCGCCAGCCTGGCGGCGCTGGCCCTGCGCCTGCTGTTTGTCCTGCGTTTTCCCGGCATTGTGGACGATTCCCGGCTCTACGCCAACATCGCGGAAAACTGGCTGCGGCACGGCGTTTACGGCATCACGAACTCGGGCGTGATCACGCCGACCCTGTCGCGCCTGCCCGGATACCCTGCCTTCCTCGCCGTGATTTTCTTCCTGTTCGGGGTCGAGAATTTTCGCGCCGTTCTACTCGTGCAGTCGCTGGTAGACCTGGCGACATGTTTCCTGATCGCCGACCTGGCGCGGCGGTGCTTTTCGGAACGGGCAGCGCAGGCGGCGTTTCTGCTGGCAGCTTTCTGCCCGTTTCTGGCCAACTATGCGGCGACGGCTCTGACCGAAACTCTGGAGATTTTCTTCACCTCGCTCGCGCTGGATCTGGCGCTGCGCAGCCTGGCCGCAGGCAACGGCGATCTCCGCAAGAGAAAAGGACATCTGGTCTGGCTGGGCTGCGGACTCTCCATCGGAGCAGCCATCCTGCTGCGGCCCGACGGCGGAATCCTCTTCGCGGCCGTGGCCGGTTATCTGCTGTTCTTGCTTCTGCGCCAGGTCTGGGACAAGAACAGCGCACCCCGCACATCGCGATCCATGGTGTGGGCGATCGCGCTGATCGCCGCCGGCGTCGCCACTCCCCTGGTCCCGTGGACGCTGCGCAATCTGCACACCCTGCATCGTTTCGAGCCTCTCGCTCCACGCTATGCTAACGATTCCGACGAGCCGATCATGCCCGGCTTCAATCGCTGGGTGAAGACCTGGACCGCCGATTATGTCTCCGTGCAGGAAATCTACTGGAACGTCCCCGGCGAACAAATTGACGTCGCGCGCCTGCCGGCCCGGGCCTTTGACTCCGAGCAGCAGCGAAGACTCACCAGCGATCTGTTCGCCGACTACAACCGCGACCACGACATGACTCCCGAACTCGACGCCGGCTTCGGATCTCTGGCGTCCGATCGCATTCGCTCGGCGCCCCTCCGCTATTACCTGTGGCTTCCGGCCCTGCGCATCGCCGACATGTGGCTGCGTCCGCGCACCGAACTGTTCCCTTCCGACCCGCGCTGGTGGGAGTTCAATGACGACGGCCGCTGGCTCGCCGTCAGCCTCGGCTTCGGATTGATCAACCTGTTGTATGTGGCGATGGCTGCCGCGGGCCTGCTCCGCGCGCGCGAATTTTTCGGCATTGGATTATTGGTTTTGTTTCTGCTGCTCCGCTCCCTGTTCCTCGGAACCCTGGAAAATCCCGAACCCCGCTACACCCTGGAATGCTATCCCACAGTGATTTTTCTCGCCTCCGCCGTGTTTCATCGCTAGGCCGAGGTGTGCCCCCTTCCAAATGGCCTATCGGTGCCACGTCAGGATGCATCTCTTAACGTGTGTCCCAGACTGGAATACCTTGAAAATTAAGCTTGAAAGCCGTGGTCCGGCAGTTGCACAATTCGCCCCATAAGGTCCCCAGGGTCTCGCCTGTTGGCTTTTGTTTCCCTGGGTGAAGACAAAATTCAGACTGTAACGCCCTCGTGGGTAAAGGAGCTTCCCATGCGTTCTAGCTCACGTGTAGTTATTTTGTTGGCTACATCCCTCCTCGCTTTGCAAGGTTTGACCTTTGCCCAATCGGCGACCACATCGCTGCGTGGAACGGTCACGGACCCAACTGGCGCGGCCATACCCGGAGCCAAAGTGACGCTGAGCAGCGCCGAGCGTGGCATTGTGCACACTGCGACCAGCGGAGCCAGCGGCGGCTATGAGTTTCTTCAGCTGCAGCCAGGAACTTATCAGCTGACCGTGGAGAAGGCCGATTTCCGCAGGTACGAGTACAAGAATATTTCCCTGCTCGTGGATACTCCGACCACCATCAACGTGAAGCTGGAGTTGGGCTCGAGGACAGAAGTCGTCGAAGTTACGGCGGCGGGCGCAACCATCAATACGACCGACGCCTCCATCGGCAACGCCTTCGATGAACGCCAGGTCAAAGAGCTTCCCATGGAAGGGCGGAATGTTCCCGATCTGCTGACGCTCCAGGCGGGGGTGACTTACATAGGGAACCGGGAAACTCCTAACGAGCTCAACGTGGACACGCGCGGCGGAGCCGTCAATGGCGCCCACAGCGATCAAAGCAATATCACTCTGGATGGCGTTGATGTCAATGATCAGGTCAACGGCTACGCCTTTACGGCCGTCCTGCCGGTCACTTTGGACTCGATGCAGGAGTTCCGTGTGACCACGACCAACTATGGCGCCGATGCCGGGCGCTCTTCGGGAGCGCAAGTGTCCCTGGTTACCAAGAGTGGCACCAATAAGTTTCACGGATCGCTCTATGAATACCTCCGGAACACCTATACCAGCGCGAACGACTATTTCGTGAAAGCTTCGGAAGTAAAAGACGGGTCACCGAACATACCGCCCAAACTGATTCGCAACATTTTCGGGGGCTCTCTCGGCGGGCCGTTCATGAAGAATCGCTTTTATTTCTTTGTGAATTATGAAGCCGCCCGCCAGCGGGAGGGGGCGAGCGATCTGCGTATCGTGCCGAGCGATGCGCTAAGGGCGGGTTTTCTTACCTACCAGTGCGCGGTCCCCAGTCAATGTCTGGGAGGGTCAGTGCCCGGTGATCCAACTCCAGTACTGGGGGGCTACTACGCCCTCTCGCCGACGCAGCTCGTCTCCATGGATCCAAACCATGTCGGTGCCGATCCGGTGATGCTGAGTTATTTCCAGACTTTTCCCCATGCCAATGATTTTTCCCAGGGCGATGGTTTCAACTTCCAGGGCTACCGTTTCAGTGGCCCCATTCCTACCAACAAAAACTGGTACATTGCGCGACTTGACTACAAACTGAACGACAGCGGAACCCACACCCTGTTCTGGCGCGGGGCCCTGCGAAATGACAATCATTCCGATGCGCCTTACCTTCCCGGTACTCCTCCTCTGTCTAGCTTGCTGGATTTCAGCAAAGGGTTCACGGTGGGCTATACGGCCACCTTAAGGCCGACGCTTCTTAACAACTTCCACTACGGTTACACGCGCCAGAGCTGGGGCTTGCCCGGCAACAACGATAATACGCCGGTGATCTTCTTTCGCGGCCTCAACGATAACGGCACGCCGAACAATTCCAGCCAGGCCATCACGCGGGGTGACGACTTCCGGTCCATCGTGAACAATCTCGTGGACGACATATCGTGGTCGAAAGGGAAGCATACAATCCAGTTCGGTACGAACCTTCGATTTATCCGCAGTCCGCGGAACAACTTCATCAACTCTTTCCCCTCGGGCACGACGAACGTTTCCGCGCTGGATACGGCCGGATTCGCCAACACCAGCAGTCCATTCGACCCTGGCAACAACCATTTCCCCGCCGTCGATCTGGGCTTTAACAATCAATACGACTATCCGGCGATCGCCCTATTGGGGATGGTTACGCAGTACAGCGCCAGCTTCAATTTCCAAAAAAACGGAACCGCGTTACCTGTGGGCGCTCCGGTGAGCCGGCATTGGGGCGAAGACGAATACGAGTTCTACGTGCAGGATTCGTATCGGATGAAGCCGAACCTGACGGTGAACGTTGGCCTTCGCTATTCGCTGTTTTCGCCGCCCTGGGAGACGACTGGCACCGAAGTAGCGCCCACATTCAGCATGGGGCAGTGGTTTAAGTTGCGCGCCAAGGACATGCTGGAGGGCATCGGCTCGAACCAGGATCCGACCGTGACCTTCGCTCTGGCGGGGGCGGCTAACGGGAAACCGGGATATTACTCATGGGACTTCCATAACTTTGGCCCACGCGTATCTTTCGCCTACACACCGCGCCCCGATGGTGGATGGCTGAAAAACCTGACCGGCGAAGGAGATAAGACGGTGATCCGGGCTGGGTTTGGGATCGTTTACGATCATATTGGACCCGGTCTGCTCTCCAGCTTTGACCAGAATGGGTCGTTCGGTCTCTCCACGCAGTTGACGAACTCCGTGCTTCCTTCTGCAGCCACCTCCCCACGGCTGACCAGCCTGACCAGTGTGCCCACAACCTTGTTTGACGGCGTAACACCCTTTGCTCCCCCAACTCCGACGGGAGGCTTTCCCTATACCCCGCCGCCCTCGGGATCGGGCTTGGGCATCTATTGGGGATTGGACGATCAGATTAAAACCCCTTATTCCTACGCGTTGGACCTTTCCGTGGCCCGCGAACTGAGCAATGGCCTGAGTTTGGAGGTCTCTTACGTGGGCCACCTGTCGCACCGTCTGCTGGCCCAGGAAGACTTGGCCATGCCTCTTAATCTGGTTGATCAGAAATCAGGAATTTCCTACTTCGCGGCTGCCAACCGTTTCTCTCGGTTATCTGCCGCCGGCACGCAGACTTCCGCGATAACGCCGAGTCTGGTGGGCCCAACGGCGGCCTACTGGAAGAACATGATGGCTCCCTTGAAGGCGGGGGATCAATACAACCTCTCCTGCACTGGAAACGTCAACCCCAACATCAACTCGACCGGCGCACCGCTAGCGTTCACCACAGACCCGTTGATGGCAGCCTACGATCTGTTTAGCTGCTTCACCTATAACGAGACCACGGCATTGTCAGCGCTTGACTATGCTGGCTCCGACTTCAACGCGGCTGGTGTGGCCGGAATCGCCGGCATGTTGACTGGAGGTAGTGGTTGCGGTTATGCAAACTGCCCCGCCAACTACTACCCGAGCATTCTAGGACAGAATGCGTTTTTCAACAGCCAGTTCCACTCGTTGTATGCCTGGCGATCGATCGCCAATGCGAACTACAACGCATTGCAAGTCAGCCTGCGGAAGAGGATGTCACACGGCTTGCAGTTCGACGTGAACTACGCCTACTCCAAGGCCATTGATCTTTCCTCCAGCGCTGAAAGAGTCGGGCCGTGGGCCGGAGTGGCGCAAGGCAGCAACATCGTCAACTCATGGAACCCCAATCAATTGCGGGGTGTTTCTGACTTCGATACCACCCACCAGTTCAACACCAACTTCATCTTCGAATTGCCCGTTGGCAAGGGAAAGGCCATCGCCAGGAACGCCAACGGCGTTGCCAACGCGATCATCGGAAGCTGGCAACTTTCCGGCTTGGCTCGCTGGACGAGCGGATTCCCAGTCAGCATCAATAACGGAAGCACCTGGCCGACCAATTGGCAACTGGAGGGGAACGCGACGCAAATCGGGCCGGTGCACACAGGGCTGCTGAAGCAGAGCACCTCCACAGTACCCGTCGCAGTACCTAATCTCTTCCTTGATCCTTCGGGACCAACCGGGAGGGGGGCCTTCCGGCATGATTACCCGGGCGAATCAGGCGGGCGTAACCCAGTGCGTGGTCCAGGTTTCGCTGGCCTGGACGCAGCGCTCAGCAAGACTTGGAAAATGCCCTACGCCGAGTCGCACTTCCTGAAATTCCGCTGGGAGGTGTTCAATGTACTGAACCACACCGAGTTCGACGTGGCTTCAATCACTAACGGGATTGATCAATCGGGTTCGTTCGGGGCGTTCAGCGGCGTGCTCACCAACCCGCGCGTGATGCAGTTCGCGATGCGTTACGAGTTCTAGATCCGGTAAAATCGGTTCCGCGAAGAACCAGTTTTGCGGGGGCGGAGAAATTCGCCCCCGTTCTTTTTGCGGACCATCGGCGTCAGTTGCTTTTGTCTTTAGCGTGCACCTCGCGGACGAGGCAGCCGATTCCTATGGCTGCCGGATTCAGCGCCCTAGCCCAGCGGCGAGTCGCTCATGCGGAAGCGCGTGCGGACGTGTTCGGAGAGGAATTCGATGGCTGCGCGGTTCTTCACCGGATCGGCCTGCGCCAGATACTTCATCGCCTCTACCAGCAGGCGTTGCCCATCTACGTAACGAGGGTCCGTGGTGCGTTCCCGGCGCTTGTTTCCCAGCTTAGGAGGGACTGTAATCGTAAAAACCTTGGCCATTTATGAACCCGACTGAAGGTGGGGCCAGTATATCTCCCCCGGTGCAAATCTCAGCAGAACTTCTTATTCTTTAGATTCAACAACTTAACCACGAGGCGAGATGGTTTGCGTCTTGCCCGTCGTCTTCAGCTTGAAAACCTCATCCGGGATCTTCCTCCCGTTCACCTGAATGGACGAGTACTTGGCCAGGCGGTAATCCCCCTGCGGATCAAAGAACTGCTGCTGCCTCGAGATGCCTGTCTCGAGATCAATCCACAGCACAATCTTGTTGAAGTTGCCCCGCACCCGCTCCGATTTCGGGATGAGTTGCAATCTGGCCGTGGCGACGCCGCCAACCGTATCCGGCCCGAGGTAGGTCACGTCGAAGGCTTTGCGCAACTCCTGCCCGCTGCCTCCGAAGCCGAGGACGAGATAGCTCTCAAAATCGGCGTTGTTCTTGCCTAAATCGTAAACCGTTACCTGGTCCGGCTTGGGCTGGTACATTCGAAACTTACCGCCGCTGAACAGCAAGTACTTGGGCTCGGGCTTCAGGTGGTCGGGACTGCTTCCGGCCATCCGGATGTCGGCCTTCATCTCGATGTCTTTGCCGGCGCGGCGGTAGTAGATTGTGCCGGTCTGGATGTCATCCACTTCATCAATGACTTTTTCGTACCGATCCCACTCGAACTCGGCCTGGGTGCTGCGGAAACTGGCGGCCGCCGCGTCCATGGTCTTCAGCACAGCGTCCAACTCGCCGGGATCTGCGGGCTTCTGCGGCGGGCCGAAGTGCAGAAGGCTCCAGACCAGCGCGATGGGCAAGATCGAAGAGGGGACGATCAACGAGGGCATAATCAACGACGAGAAGATCGGCGAAAAACTTTTCATCTGCATTTCGATTTCGAACCGCTGCCCCGAACTAGTCTCTTTTCACCAGCACCTTGTAACTCTGCACCTGTCCCTTGCGGTCTGCCACAGTCTCGTAACTCACGATCGAGACGGCCCCCGAAATCGGCTCGATGATGCGCAGCAACTGTTCCCGCACCGCACGATCATCGCCCGGCGTTACGGCCGTGGCCGTAACCTGGTAGAGCAGCCGCCCTTCCCCGTCGGTCGTCACCCACACGTCGGTGGGATGCGAATTGCGCGATACAGGTTTGTCGTTGAAGTTGATCACGCGCGGCGAGAACAACACAAAGATCAGGATCAGCGTGACCATGATGTCGTAATGGAGCGTGCCCCGCTCATACTGCCACAGGATGTATCCACGAATTGTTCGCCAGACGGCGTTCATCGGCAGGGGCGCGCTGGGCGCGGCGGTCGTGAGTTGTGCTCTCTGCAAGTCTAGTGACCAGTCCTTGTCTTGGCAATCCGAGCGCAGCGAACTGCGGGCAGTGAGATTTGAGCGGTGAGCCAAATCACTCCGGAACAAGCTCGCTCACTGCTCATCGCTCGCCGCTCATAGCTTCCTGGGCGTAATCCGCTCCGCGCCAATATAACCCCGCAGCGCCTCGGGAATCACCACGCTCCCGTCGGCCTGCTGGTAGTTCTCCACAATCGCCACCCAGGTCCGGCCCACGGCCAGCCCGCTCCCGTTGAGCGTGTGTACCAGTTCGGTTTTGTTCTTGCCCTCGGGACGATAGCGAATGTTGGCCCGCCGCGCCTGGTACGACTCGAAATTCGAGCACGACGAAATCTCGCGAAACAGTTGCTGCCCCGGCAGCCAAACTTCGATGTCGTACGTCTTCGCCGCAGCCGCGCCCATATCTCCCGTACACAGCGTGACCACACGATAGTGCAGTCCGAGCTTCTGCAGCACTTCCTCGGCGTCATGCGTGAGTTTCTCGTGTTCTTCGTAGGAATTCTCCGGCCGCGCGAACTTCACCAGCTCCACTTTCTGAAACTGATGCTGCCGGATGATGCCGCGCACATCCTTGCCGTACGACCCGGCCTCGCTGCGGAAACACGGCGTATAGGCCGTCAGCGAAATCGGCAGCCGCGCCGCATCGAGCACTTCGTCGCGATACAGATTCGTGACCGGAACCTCCGCCGTCGGAATGAGCCAGAGATCTTTCTCCCCGTGCGGCACGCGGAACGAATCGGCGGCAAATTTCGGCAGTTGCCCGGTCCCATACATGGAATCGGAATTCACCAGATACGGCGGCAGAACTTCGGTGTATCCGTGCTCGCGCGTGTGCAGATCGAGCATGAAGTTCATCAGCCCGCGCTCGAGCTTCGCCCCCAGATCCCAGTACACGGCGAACCGCGCACCGGTCAGTTTCACCGCCCGCTCCAGGTCGAGGATGCCGAGTTCGGCGCCCAGGTCCCAGTGCGGCTTGGGCGCGAAATCAAACTTGGGCGGCGTGCCCCAGCGGCGTACTTCCACGTTGTCGTCGGCGCTGTGGCCGACCGGCACGCTCGCGTGCGGCAGGTTGGGAATACCCACCAGAAGGTCGCGCAGGCGGGCATCCAGATCGGTGGCCGTCTTTTCCAGCGTCTGAATTTGCTCGCGCAGGTCTTTGGTCTGGGCCATCGCCGCGCTGGCGTCCTGGCCGGCCTTCTTCAGCTTGGCGATCTCTTCGGAAGCCTTGTTGCGCTGGGCTTTCCGGCTCTCCGCCTCGGTGATGGCGTGGCGGCGCTCGGTGTCCACCTCGCGGAAGTCTTTGAGCACGACAGCCGGATCCATGCCGCGCTGGCGCAGCTTTTCTTCCACTAGGGGCAGGTTTTCGCGGACGAAATTCAGATCGAGCATGGGAACCTAATACTGTATCGGAAATAGGGCGGGGTGTGCACGCCGGTCGCCGCCGCAAAACCTTGAACTACGAAGGACACGAAGGTGGTGAATGGGGTTCGCTACTTCGCCGGCGCCAGCGACTTCAAATAAGCCACGATCGCCTCGGCATCCGGCTGGTTGTAACGATACTGCGGCATTGGTGGCCGCGCGGGAAGGCCGTTGGAGGCTATCCCTGTCATGAAGAACTTGATGGCCGCGTCCTTCTCCCATCCCGGGAGTCCAGCAATGTTTACCGACTTGTCCGCCCAGACGGGCATCGGGACAAGCGGCTTAAACGGCAGCGTAGTTCCCTTGAGCCATTGCTCCTTGATCGGTTCTCCTTTTTCATCGTGCGGCGTGTGGCAGTCGCCGCACATGCCGATACCTTCGACCAGATACTTGCCGCGAGCCACAGTAGCGGCCGAGGCTGCGTGGGCCTTCGGCTTCTGCCCCGCCAGAATGGGAACCAACAACAGCACGGATGCGATGACACCGAAGAAGATTTTCTTCATGGGCTGCGCCTCGTTTTTCATGGGCTGCGCCTCCTGCAACTCAAGAATGAGATAATCGGCCAGCCATACTAGCACTCCACGCCGCCGGCTGGGAACAGGAGCTTTTGGCGTATTTCCCCCGCCTGTGTAAACTAACTTCGCGATGAGATCTTCCCCCAGATCCTGCGCTGTGCGGCTGTTTTTCTGGCTGGCCTGCGTCGCGGCCGTGGCCGCGCTTTCTCTTTCCCTGTCCGTTCCCCTCTTCGCTTCGGCCTATAACGGCCGGCCCAAGCTGGTCGTCGTCATTGTGATTGATCAGTTCCGCGGCGACTATCTCGATCGCTATCGCGACCAGTTCGGAGACGCCGGGTTTCGCCTCCTGCTCGACCACGGTGCCTACTTCCCCGACTGCAACTACAACTACGCCAACGTGCGCACAGCGCCCGGGCACGCCACGCTCTTCACCGGCGCCTACAGCAACGGCCATGGCATCGTCGCCAACGAATGGTGGGATCAGAATAAGAAGCGCGTGGTGACTTCCGTCGAAGACGACGCCACCAAGCTGGTCGGCGTGGCCGCGGACAAAACCGGGGCCTCCCCCCACAACCTGCTCGCCGACACGCTCGGAGATGAGCTCAAGCTGGCCACGCAGGGCAAGTCTCGCGTTTTTGGGTTGTCCTTAAAAGACCGCGCCGCCGTTCTTCCCGCCGGATTCGCCGGAGACGCCTACTGGATCGAGCCGAAAAGCGGCGCCTGGGTGACTTCCACCTACTATCGCAACGAGCTGCCGCGCTGGGTGCAGGATTTCAACTCCACTCGCCCCGCCAAGTATTGGGACCGCGACTGGAAAGACGCGCAGGGCACTCTGCTGCGCTCGACCGCGCATCGCAAGAGCAAAGACGGCTCGGAAGCCGGTTTCTACGAAGTGATCGGCCCCACGACGTTCGGCAACGAGTACGAGTTCGAGTTCGCCAAGGAACTGGTGGTCTACGAAAACGTGGGCCGCGGGCCGGCCACCGACCTGCTTGCCATCAGCCTCTCGCCCAACGACATTCTTGGTCATCAGGTCGGGCCCGATTCCCCCGAAATGCAGCAGATGGCGCTCGATCTCGATCACGAACTGGCCGATTTCTTCGCCTTCCTCGGCCACCAGATCGGGCTGGCCGACGTGTGGATCGCGCTCTCCGCCGATCACGGCGTTTCCTCGCTGCCCGATCAGGTCAGGAAGTTACGCATCCCGGCCGCCAATCTCGACGGCGCGAAAATGGACGCGCAGATCAACGCCGCGATTACGGCAAAGTTTTCTCCCGGCCACCCTGCGACCTATGTCAAGCTGGATTATCCGATGGCCTGGCTCGATCAAGATGCTTTCACCATCGCCGCCCACGTGCGCGAGCGCGACGCCGAAGCCGCCGTCGGCGAAGCCATGAAGCAGGCCGGCCTGCGCGACTACTACACCAAGTCGCAACTAGCCGCCGGCGAAGCTCCCAACACCGCCCTGGGACGAAAATATCTCAACAGCTATTCCCCGGAAGGCAGTTGGTATGTGATGGGCGTTCCTGACATCTACACGGTCGGAGGCATCAAAGGAACCGACCACGCTTCGCCCTACAACTACGATACGCACGTGCCCCTGGCCTTTTACGGACTGCCGTTCCAACCGGGAACGTACCGCACCAGCGTCGAGCCTGTGGATCTCGCGGCCACGCTCGCTTCGCTGCTGGGAATCAACGCTCCCACGCATTCCGTGGGGCGGGTGCTGACCGAAGCTCTGGCTCCGCCTCATCATGCGTTGCATCCAGGTGCGCGGGAGAGCCAGCCATGACCGCCTCCTCTTCCAACCCGGGCCACGCAACTCCTGACCTTGGAGTCAGCTTCGCGGGCATTCAGCTCAAGAATCCCGTCATTGCGGCCAGCGGTACGTTTGGTTACGGGGTCGAGTTCGAAGACGTGGTTCATCTGGCCAAGCTGGGCGGGCTTGTGGTGAAGGGCCTCTCCCGGGAACCGATGATTGGCAATCCTCCGCCCCGTCTCTGGGAAACTGCCGCGGGCATGTTGAACGCAATCGGCCTGCAGAACATCGGAGCGCAGGGATTTCTCGAGGAAAAGCTTCCCCGCCTGCGCCAGATCAAAAACATCGTGGTCATCGCCAACGTTTTCGGATACACCCGCGAAGACTACGAACGGACCATCGAGATCCTCAACGATGGCGAGGGCATGGCCGCCTACGAGTTGAACGTTTCCTGCCCCAACACGGCGCACGGCGGACTGCAATTCGGCAGCGATCCGCGCTCGCTCGACGAAATCGTCACCACCGCCAAGCGCGTGGCGCAACGGCCGCTGATCGTGAAGTTGTCGCCCAACGTTACCAGCATCGCGCAGATGGCCTACGTCGCGCAGGAAGCCGGAGCGGACGCGCTCTCGCTGATCAATACCTTCGTCGCCATGGCGATTGATCCGGAAACGCGCAGGCCGCGCATCGCCAACGTCACCGCCGGATTGTCGGGCCCGGCCATCAAGCCCATCGCGGTGCGTATGGTCTACGACGCCGCCCAGGCGGTAAAAATTCCTGTCATCGGCATGGGGGGAATCTCAACCGCGGCGGACATCATCGAATTCATGCTGGCCGGAGCGACCGCAGTGCAGATCGGCACCGCCAGCTACTGGGACCCCTGCGCCACCGAGAAAATTGTGGACGAACTTCAGGAATGGTGCGCGGAGCACGAAATCATGCGCCTGGCTGACCTCACCGGCGGAATGATTCTGGAGTAAGCCCCTCAGACTCACGAGGACGCCGCCTCAGCGGTGATGTCTGCCGCCGCCGTGACCGCCAGAATGACCGCCTGCATGTCCGCCAAAATGACCACCGCCACCCGAGTGTCCCCTGCTGAAACTTTTCCCGCCGCCGAAGCCCTTCCCACTGCTGAAGCTCTTGGGCGCACGTCCGCCCCCACCAGTTAAGTGGAAGCGCCCCGAGTTCCCGCTGCCGAAGTTTTTCCCGCCGCCGAAACTCTTCGGCCCATGCTCACCGCCAAACAGATGGAATCCGCCCGAGTGCGCCGTCTTGCCCGAAGACCCGAATTCGCCGCGTTGAAAGCCTGATGTCTGGGCGCGATAGCTCCGCGGCGAATTGCCATAGGCTCTCTCCGCCCTCCTGCCGTAGCCTTCTCCGGCCCCGCTGGAGAAACGCTGCCCGTAGGCCGCACGGCTTTGCTGCTGCAGCCTGCTTGCCATCTGGTTATGGTTGTAGGCCTGCTGCGGCCGGCCGTAGCCGCCTCCAAACGGCCGGAAGCCCTCACTGGAGCGTTCTCTAGACCGATTCTCCGCAAATCGGTTGTCCCCAAATCTGTCCGACGTTCGGCCGAATCCCTGTCCGTGGCCTACATATCCACCGCCGCGCCGGTCGAAACTCCTCCACCCCCGGTCGTAGCTGTTCGCCATCCCTCCCCGTTCCGGAAAGGCGTGAAACCCTCTGTGCCGGAAGCCCCAATCGGCCACCGTGTTACTGTGCGAATCGTAGTTCGAATCCTGAAAGAGCACAGCATGGGCCAGCCAGTTCAGTCCCCAGGCCAGCCAGCCCCAGGGGGTGTGACTGAAGGCCGTCATTGCGATTCCGAGCCCATAACTTATCGGCGAGGAGCCGAAAGACGAGCCGAAAAATGAACCCAGCGCCCCCAGGAGCGAAAATCCCGGATAGGGTGACACCGGCTCTCCGTAGACAGCCCACGGGTTATAGGCTGGCACATAAATCACCTGCGGATTCACCGGCGCCAGTTCGATGTTGCCCTGCTCGTAGCGCACTTCTTCCTGCGGTGTGCTGCGCAGGTTTCCCGCTGCCTCAGCACGCCGCCGCATCACCTGCACCGCCTCCAGTACGTCTTGCGGCTGGTTATAGTAGGCATTGCCCAGGTCGGTGGTCCACTGCAGATTCCGATCCATCTGCTCGAGCACCTGCGGAAACGCGGCCAATGCCTTCAGGCTCGGGTCCCAGGGCTGGACATCGGCGCCGGCTGCAATCTGTTCAGGATAAGCATTGCCCTGCGCTTGCCTCCAATGGTCGGCCTCCGCCACCTGCGCCGGGTAGGTTGATGCGGCCAGCACTTGCGCCACCAGCGCATCCGGATAGAGCGCGATCGGCGCCACCAGTTGCTCGAGCTGCATCGCATTCAGTGGCTGGGCCGGCGCTTGTGCCTGTACATAACCCCGCTGCTGCTCAGGCGCGTGCGAATCGTTCTGCGGCCATCCCTGCTCCGCCTGCTGCGCCCAGAGCTGTCCCTGGCCCAGCAGAAGCAGAAGCGGAATCAACCCTAGCGCGACCAGACGTTTGGCGATCAAGACCACATGAACCATGGGAACAACCTCGTAGAACGCTCAATGGTTAGATGCATGCTTTGCCAACCCTTCTAGAACAACCTTCTCCCGGTCGGCAATGCACGGTGGGTAAACAGAAGGTCATCCGCTAACCCCATGAATCCAGATTCGTTAGGAAGAGAAGTCAACTGCTCCAATGCGGGACGTGGATTCACTCTCGGCCATCGGTTTCATTCCCTGACGGCTCAGTGAGTGGAAATATCCACAGCTATCGGCCACGACCTCGTTCTGCAATGCCGAAGTAGTTGCGAGTTTCCTAAACCGAGCGGGCCGCGGCTGCTTCGGTGGAAAGCACCTCAGGAAAGAGTTCGCGGTCGGGGTCCACTTGTAACCAGAGCAGCGCGCCCAGGCACGGCAACGCTACCATCGGGACGAACGGGGTGTTGTAGTTGCGGCAATAGCCCCCACATGTAGCCAAGGACCAGAGCGGAAATAGCGGAAGCTGCGTTGCTTGCCAGCGACGCTGACGCAGACGCGGTCCAGATAGGTGATCACGGCCAGCAGCCACAGCATGCCGAGCACCCGGTGCTGATATTTCATGAACCTTTCAAATGCTCAAGCCCACTGCCCGCGACGTGGTTGTTTCCCGCAATCAGTATATAGATCGCGCTATTTCAGTCTCACGAAAAGCAACACGAAAATCGCCCATACTCCGGCGGTCATGGGAAACTGCACCAAAGAGGCGTCCCGCATCGCGCCCCCTCTGGGCAGCAAAAACGTCGCCGCCATCATGGCTAGAGCAGTGAAAACTCCAAGAGCAAATCTGCTTTTCGGGTTCATGTCTGTTCGTCCTCCCTTTCCGTTTGGGACTTCAAGAAGCGGCAGCGATTGTACACCGCTTTTCGTCCGGGGCGGGAGTTCTGAGTGTAATGGCCTGCTTGCGACAGTTACGCCTAGCCAGCAAGAGACGAGGCGGATTTTTCCAGCTACTGCAGCTTCGCGTAGTCGGCCTTGGCTTCCTTGAGGATGGGAATGTTCGGCTCAGCGTCTTTCCAGCCCCTGCATGCTGACTGCGGGGATATAATCCACAGCCGTGAGCCGTAGATAGACTAGCCCGTTCTTGGGAACGGGAGTGATCCTTGGCGATGTTGGTCGGAGATTGAATGCAAATTACGCAACGTCTTCTCTGTCATGTAGTGCTTGTCAGCTTCATTTCAGTTTTAGTCGGCTGTGGCTCAAGCGGCTCTGGAACACAACCCCCTCCGCCACCTCCGGCGTACTTGTTTGCGTATTTGAATCATGTGGGCATGAACCTGTACCAGATCAAAATGATGAAGACCGATGGTACGTCTCAAACATCGGTGGGAAGCCCCGACAACTTCACCTACGTCCGGCTCTCGCCTGACGGCACGAAGATCGTCTTTTCTTACCTGGACAGCTCCAATGTCTCTCAGGTCGGTCTGATCAATGCCGATGGCTCGGGACGAACGAACCTTACTCTGCCTCCCCAGCAAAACTATCCTCAATATCCTCAATTCACGCCGGATGGCACAAAGATCATCTACCAGTCGCTAAACGGCTCCCTGGATATCGTCACGGTCAGTCTGGATGGAAGCAATCCCACTTATCTCACCCATGGCGGGGGAAATCACTTTTGGCCAACCGTCTCGCCCGATGGCCAACTGATCGCGCTCGTGACCGATCCCGCCTACTCCCTGGCAACGATGAACAGCGACGGCTCCGGCCTGAAGGTGATCGGAAACGGCCAGGACGCTCGTTATCCAGCCTTCAGCAGCGATAGCAAGACGATTTTTTTCAACAACAGTACCAGCCAAGCGGGCGAGTACATTTACAGCATCAGTGTTGACGGCACAAATCTCAAACAGCTCACGCAATCCAACTATGATTATTGCCCCCTGGTTCTGGGCAACAGCGTGCTGTTTCAGTCCACTTCAGACTACCAGGTCTTGGATAGCTATCAGGTTTTCGACATGGCGGAAGATGGATCAGCCGTGACTCAACTGACGCACGACGTTGTCTTCGATGGGTTCTGCCCTTGAGATCGTGATTTTCAGCAATGAGGCAGCGTGTAGCGGCCATGAGTCTAAATCCTGTCACAAGGCGTCAACTGGCGCAAAATCCCGATATAGCACTCATTGACCACCGATTATAGGGTGGGTTCCAGCGGCTCGGCTCTACCGCCCGCGGGTGTACCAGATCGAGCCAGGAGACTTGTAATCGCGCCCTTCGCCCCACACGGCGTGGGTTGCGCCCTCGTTGTCAATGGCAATGCCGAAGTAATCGCCAAAAGGGAAGCGGAAGCCGCTGGGCAGGATGTAGTCATAACCGCGGGCTGGTCCGGAAAGCTGCAACTCCGCGCTCCAGGTGGCTCCGCCGTTGGTCGAACTGCGATAGAACGTGTTCCACAGCCGGCGATCAGGGTGGTCCGGATCGGCCGCCCTCGCATCCATCCAGGCGATGCGCACATCGCCGGAGACGCCCGCCGCAATCGCCGGGAACCCGTGCTCCACGCCCGCCGCCGCTGACGATACTGCGGTCCGCGGCGACCACGTCACTCCGCCCGTAGTCGAGGAGGAGAAGTAAATCCGCTCCGGCCCCCCGTTGCTACTGCCGGAGTTCCACAGCGCGTACAACGCGCCTGCGGCATCCGAAGCCAGCGCAACCTGCGCCCCCAGATATCCAGTCTCGCAATTCTGCGCCTCGCAGCCCGGAGGCGCGCCGGAAACGCCCAGCAGAGCCGTACTCCACGTCCGCCCTCCGTCGCTCGAGCGGCTTACATAAACCCCTACCGGGCGGCCAGATATTTCCTCGCGCGCGTATTCGGTCCAGCCAAAATAGGCGTTGCCCGCGTGATCCACCGTGGCCCCGCCCGCCAGCGACCATCCCGGCGCGGCGTTAAGATTCACATGAGTTGTCGCGAACGTCTGTCCCGCATCGTGGGACGCGGCGACGTAGAAATTTTCTTCCCGGTTGAACCCTACATAGACATCGGCGCCCCGCACCGCGAGCACCGGCTTGTCTGCTTCTTCCCGGGCATGCGCGGCCACGGAGAATGACCAGGTTCGCCCGAAATCCAGCGACCGCGCTACAACCACGAGGCGCTTGCCGTTCTGCAACCAGGAGGCGTAAACGGTTCGCCGGTCGGCAGGGTCCACGACGATCTGCGCGTCGAACTGGCCCGTCGGGAAAGCCAGCAGCACGCGCGAGGGTTGCCAGGAAATCCCATTGTCGTTGCTGACCAGCAGCGCCATCGTCGGAGCCGTGCAGTTCGGACAATCGAGAACGGTTCCGTACTGCGGATACAGGATGTAGATGTGCCCGTAACCGTCCGCCGCAATCGCCGGCTCCCACTGGTCTCCGTTGTGATAGCCAAGACGTGTTTGCGGCGTGAACCCCGAAACCGCCAGCGCCGCCTGCGACACCGCCAGACAAAGAAGAACGAAGAGTGCAATTTGTTGCACAGTCCGGGGCGCGGCTTGTGAACGGCTGACGGGAGACACAGAACTGCTCCTGGGCACAACTCTGCCCGCAAATTTATCCTGATTCCTAGGGGCCGTCAATTGCCCAACCGGGCGATGCAAGAATTTGCAACTTCGTGACTTTCCCGTGTTTCGGTCATCTAATATCCACTGAGAGATATAAAGACATATTAAGGAGAGACAAGAATGGCGAAGGCCACGTTTGCAGCAGGATGTTTCTGGGGAGTGGAAGCGACTTTCCGGCAGATTCCGGGCGTGATCTCAACCCGGGCCGGCTACATCGGCGGAAAAACTGAAAGCCCGACTTACAAGGAAGTCTGCACCAACGGCACCGGCCACGCCGAGGCCGTCGAGGTCGAGTTCGACCCCGCCAAGGTCGCCTATGCCGATCTGCTCAAGGTTTTCTGGGAGAATCACGATCCCACGCAACTGAACCGCCAGGGCCCGGACTGGGGCACGCAGTATCGCTCGGCGATTTTCTTCCATTCGCCCGAACAGGCCGCCGAAGCCCAGGCGTCGAAGGAATCACTGGAGAAGGAGCACCGCTACTCCAAACCCATCGTCACACAAATTGTTCCGGCAGTGACTTTCTATCCCGCCGAGGACTACCACCAGCAGTATCTGGAGAAGCGCGGTCTAGCCAGTTGCCACATCAAGTCGTAGAAGCGCTGACCGGCTGCCGCGGCCGGAAAAAGAAAAGCAGGACGAACCCTCCAAAATAAAAGGGCAAGCTCTGCTGCAGGTTGCTCCCCAAAAAACGCAGGATCAGACCAAACAGGGCCAGCATCTCGCACAGCGCGTAGGTCGCAAGGTAGCCGGTTCGCCAGTAGCCCAGACTCAAATCGTCATCGGGGTGAACCGCCAGACTTTCGGCGGCGCGCAACACCAGCGTGCGCCGCACCACGAAGATCACGCCTACGATCGCCACGCCCGCGGTGGTAAACAAATAGCTGAGCGTGGGGTCGACCGCCCGCGATCCGGGCGCGGCGATTTCTCCGAAGACGCTGTACAGCAGAATACTCACCAGCATCAACCACTGCACCGCCCGCAGTGTCTTCAGGGCCCGCACCATTTGCCTAGATTTTCTCGCGTTTCGACCCTGTGGAGAAGAGATTTCTTGGAGGGCGGAATCCCGCTGCGCAATACCGCCGCTCTCCGGGAGTTTTTCTCAGTGCGCATGGTGCTGCCGCGATAGCGCAGGCCGCGCCCGCAGGAAGATCTGGAATGACACCGGATGGCTTCCATAGGCCGCGTCCAGCGCGCCCGGCTTTGAATAGAACGTCATATCTCCACCCAGCCCCAGCTGCCAAGCGTGGTCATGGATCAGATCCCGGACGCCGCCCAGCGTGTACGCCCCAATGCGATACGCCGGATGGACTGGGGCCTGCGGGAAAAGTTCGTCCTTGTCCACCAGCTCGAAACGCGAGAAGACGTAGTTTCGGGAAAGAAAATTCAGCGTGGATTCGAGCAGATATCCGTTCAGGTTCGCGTTCGTGCCCAGCTTGTGTACGCGCCCCCAAACCAGCGTGGTCGCCCAGTTCCCCGCCCCCAGCGGCCGGTTGTACTCCGCCGACGCCGTCTGCCGCCACTGGCTTCCGGGTTCAAGCGCTTCCGGACGCTCCAGCCGCCCAATGCTGTATTGCCCCGTCCAGTTCCGCGCGGGAGCCACGGTGGCCCGCCCCGACCAGGAATCCAGCGGCCCCAGCTGAATGCTCCAGCGCTCTTCGTTCGGCTCGCGCCCGTTGAAGGCCGAAGCCTCCAGCCTCACACGCTCAATTACCAATCCCGTGGTCACCACCCCGAAGCTGGTGTGGGTCGAGTCCTGCAGATGATGGCTCAGCGGAGCCATGGGCAACTCCGCCGCCGAAGCGCGGTGCAGATACGTCACGGGCCCCAGTGTCGGCTCGGCCGACGGGCCACCGTACAGCTCCCACGAGAGTTTCTCCGTCAACGGCAGCGTGTAGAGCGCCGACAGCTCGCCGAACACGTTATGCGGGTGCTGATGATCTACCAGCGCCTCGCCATGATAAGTCTCGCCGGTCTGAAACAGCTCCGGAAACCCCGGATGCGGCGAGGTCAGCGACTCAGCCGAGAACATCTGCCGGAAAAGAATCGTGCCTCCGCCCAATTTGTGCTGCTCCATCAGCATTCCCCAGTTGACCGATTCGGCCTTGCCTTCCCCGCGCGGCCCGCCTTGCTGGTTGTAATCGGCGAAGATGACGCCATGCGCCATCAAGTCCCACCCCTCGCGCCTCCACATCCATTCATAAGCCGGAACCGAAGCCGGCTGCCACGCCGTGCCCGATCCGGCATGAGGAGATGGCCGCCAGCCGGCAGCCTCTTCCATCTTCATCCCGGGCATTTCCATTCCCGGCATCTGCATTCCGGCCATGGACGTATCCTGCTCCGCCTGCGCCGCAGCCGGAGTCCGCGACAGCACGGCCAGCATCACCCCCGCCAGCAAAAAGGTAGTTTTCACCTCAAACCTCGCAGCATGTTTTCAAACAGTGGTCGAATTCCCGCGCCGTGCGCAGGCACAGATCGCAAGATTGAAGAACCTAACCAGGAGAAAGGTGAATTCTAGATTCGCAGTGGAGCAGCGCCGGGAGGACTGTCAGAAAGAAGAATTGAAACCACAGAATCTGGGCCGGGTAGAATGACCTGAGCGGCACTTTCAACACTATCCCGAACAACAAGCTGAATCCCGCCGGAAGAAAACGCAACCGTTGGCATCGCCGCCTGGTGACCGCTCACGCAGCACTGATGGTTGACCGGCGCGGGAACTGGAACGAGCGGCCGGTGGCTGTGACATCCCGCCGGATGTCCTTGCGCCGCTGCGGGCAAGCCCACCGCGTAAACCGAGGACAAAGCCGCAACCACCGCGGTCAGCAGCACAACAGCAACGACTCTGGATGTGCCTCTCATCGCGCTTAAGTGCCGGTAATCTTGATGCGGAGTTCTTCGGGGAGGCGTTGCCGGATCTCCTCCGGCAGGCGGTCATGCACCCGCCGCGCGCCTTCTTTGGCCGCGTCGAGTACAGTTACCGGCGCCGGAGTCGCCACCGCCACCCCCAGCCAGATCAGCGCCGACAGCGCAAACCCAGCCAGCGCCACGATCTCCAGCCAGAAGGCATGCCGCGGTCCAAAATGCCGGATCACTCCGAACGCCAGCAGGAAAACCGCAGCCGAAATCGAGGCCAGCGCAATCAGCCCTACATCAATAATGCGGTGCATTTGTTGCCGGCTGTGGCAGCGCTGGCAGGCCGCCAGGTGGCTTTCGTAGTCGCCGCGCATCTCCGGCGCCAGGCCGGAAATGTCGTAACGCCAGCCCGCCAGAATCTTGCCCACGATTGGATCAACGCACTGCTGACTCATGAGGTAGTAGCACAAACCCGGCCCGGCTACAGGCGAATCGGCGGCAGCGCCTCGGTCTGCGCCGCCAGCAGCACGCGGTTGTGGAACAGGCCGCCCCGCGCCGACAGCGCCTTTTCCGCCTCTCTCCGGGCTATTTCCGGGTGATTGTTCTGCTCTGAGAGATGCGCCAGCACTACAAACGTTGCACTATTATCATAGTCGTTAATAAAGAAATTCGCGAGGGCCTCGTTCGACAGGTGCCCTACGCGGCTCATCACCCGCTGTTTCACCGACCACGGATACGGCCCCACCCGCAGCATTTCCAGATCGTGGTTCGATTCCATCACCAGCACATCGCAGCCCCGCAGGTGATCGCGCACGCTCACCGGCAGATATCCCAGATCGGTGGCGAAGCCCACCTTCACCCCCTCGGCCCGGAAAGTGAAGCCCACTGGATCGGCCGCATCGTGCGGAATGGTGAAAGGCTTGACCTCAATATCGCCGACTTGAAACCTGTGCCCGGACTCGAAGCGCTCAAATTTTTCCAGTTTCGGCTTCTCACCGCGCTGGTCGCGCAGCGCCCGCGCCCAGGCCTGGTGCGTGGCCCCGGTCATGAACACCGGGATGCGCAACCTCTTGGCCAGCGTTGCCAGCCCGTAGATGTGATCGGAATGCTCGTGCGTAATTAGAATGGCCGACAGCGAGTGCGGGTCCTCGCCCAGCGCTTTCATGCGCTTGAACGTCTCGCGGCCCGAGATGCCGGCATCCACCAGAATGTTCGTGCTCGCGCTCGACACCATCGCGCAATTACCCCGGCTGCCCGAGGCCAGCATCGAGACACTCATGCCCATGCTCGCAGCATACGCGCCCGCCCTGTGGAATCGGGAGTAACTTTGTGGTTATCCGATACCAAAGAGAGGCAACCGGCTCCCGGCGTCCGGAAATTAGTCCTCGGAAGTTAACTCCGGAACCCGGAAGCCCGAAGCCGTCCCTACTTCCCCTGTCGCAAATTGTCCATCACGCTGCGCATGATGGCGCCGCCATACGCACCCGCGATTCCCGGCAGACACGTCAGGAACGATCCATACACCTGCGCCCGCGACGGCTTCACGGATTGAATGAGGTAAGCGGCAAGTTCGGTCAGCGGAATGAATACGCCCACCACCAGCACCCATCGCCACGGCCAGCGCGGCCGCAGCAGGCCCAGCAGCATGCAAGACGCCAGCGCCAAAAGCGCGGTGAACAGCAGATCGTTGACGGTAACGTCGGCCAGGCCCGTGCCAATGCCGCAAAGCGCGGCCAGGAAATAATAGAGCCAATCTTTTTTTCTTGGCTCTCCGGGCCTTCCGGGCGGGGGGTGGCTCTGATCCTGCAATCAGTTCCTCACAAGGCTACAAGTTTACCTGCGCGACGGTAGTTCCCATGCGCTCGCTCTCGCGGACTCCCGCCTTCGCGATTTCGCCAACAAACGCCACCGGATCAACGGCCTCCGCCAGGTAATGCACTCCCGCCCGAGCGCCGCCATTCGAGGCCGACCGAACCGCCGTTGCCATCATCACTCCGTGGATCCAGTAATCCTGGCCCGGCTCGAACGTAGCCTGCACGGTCAGCATCTGCCGGGATTCGCCTGCGTGGCCCAGGACCTGAGCGACGACAAATCCGCCCACGGGCAGGCGATTTCTGCGAAACACATTGCGGAACATGCGAATCCCGACCCGCTCCGGCAGCGGGAGCACCGCCATCAGCGTTGTCGCCAGTGCAGTTCGCAGGCCCGATAGATAGGTATAGGCAAAGACGTCATACTCCCGACACCGCCGTCCGATCTCTTCCATTTCGTCCGTGAAGTAGAGGGCAAAACGTCCGGCCGCCAAATTCTCGCCCAGGTTGACTTTGCGGAAAGCCACCGCCGACGCCGCCCGTGTCCATTCACCTCTGCGGAAATAGCCGGCACGGCTTAGGCCGCGCCGGTGGACATACCACGCGGCATCGCGCAACGCACTGTCCGACCATTCGCCGCCATCGGCGAAGTACACCGTCAACGACTCGATGGTTTGCATCCTGGTTTTTGCCACGGCAGCGGCATAGGCAGGCAAAAGTTCGCTGAGTCCCGGCATCCATCCCGCCGAAATGACAAACGACAAGCCCAGCTCTTCGATCTCGCGCTGGCGCGGAAGCAGGCGTTCTTTCACCAGCGAAAGCCCCGCCGCGTCCACGTAATGGCAGCGCGCGCGAAGGGCCGCCTCGGCGACGCGCTCGTGCAGTCCCGACACTGGCCCAGCGCAGTTGACGATCGTAGAGCACTGGCCACAGAAGTTGTCTAGAGACTGCGCGTTGAGCACGTCCAGTTGGGCGGCCGCTGTTAGGCTCCCGAACTTCGCTACCGCAGCCTGGCTCTTGGTCAAATCGCGACCGCCAATCAGGATCCGTCCGGAATTCGACTTCAACAGTTCTGCCACCACCACGCTGCCCGTGGCGCCATACCCGCCCACAACGCCGTAAGTAATGGACCGACTCAAGCTCACCCCCGCTGCCCTTCCGCCGCGAGTGTTTCAATCAACAATCAAAAATCAACAATCATCAATATTTGTAAAACCCTCTGCCGCTCTTGCGCCCCAGCCAGCCCGCGTCCACCATCTTGATCAGCAGCGGGCATGGCCGGTACTTGGGATCGCCCAGCCCGCCCTGCATCACGCGCATGATGTCGAGGCACACATCGAGTCCGATAAAATCCGCCAGCGTCAGCGGGCCCATCGGATGCGCCATCCCCAGCTTGAACACTTCATCCACCGCCTCGGGCCTGGCCACGCCTTCCATCACGGCGTACATGGCTTCGTTGAGCATCGGCATCAGCACGCGGTTCGAAACAAAGCCCGGCGCGTCGTTCACCTCTACCGGCGTTTTTTCGAGCTTCACCGCCAGATCCCGCACCGCCGTAAACGTTTCCTGCGAAGTCGCCAACCCGCGGATCACCTCCACCAGCTTCATCACCGGCACGGGATTGAAAAAGTGCATCCCAATCACTTTCTCTGGCCGCTTCGTCAGCGCCCCCAGCTTGGTGATGGAAATCGAAGACGTATTCGAAGCCAGCACAATCTCCGGCCGCGTCAGCCGGTCGAGGTCGCGGAAAATTTCCGTCTTGATCTCGAATTTCTCCGTCGCTGCTTCGATCACGAAATCGCAATCCGCCAGCTTGCCCCGATCCTTCACCGGCTGAATCCGGCCCAGCGCCGCGGCCTTCTCGTCGGCCGTAACCTTCCCTTTCGCCGCCTCACGTTCCAGGTTCTTGCCGATCGTGCCCAGCGCCCGCTCCAGAAACTTCTGCTCCACGTCGCACAAAACCACGCTGTATCCGCCGCGCGCGAACACGTGCGCAATGCCGTTGCCCATCGTCCCCGCGCCCACCACTCCCACTCGCTGAATCTCCATAACGATTGCCTCTCGGAAAACGTTCGAGTCTACCACCGGAATGAGCCGGCGCCGAAATATCCATGTGGGGACAGCCGCCTCGGCTGTCCGTCGAGCGAAGCTCGACCCTGCGGAGGTATCATAAGGAGTTTCATTATCCGGGAATCCTCCCACGAACAGCCGCCATGCCCATCAAAACCATCATCGAACCCTTCCGCATCAAGAGCGTTGAACCTATCCGCTGGACCACCCGCGCCCAGCGCGAGCGCCTGCTCGAGGCCGCGCACTACAACCTGTTCCTTCTGCCCGCGGACGATGTTCTGATTGACCTGCTGACCGACTCCGGCACCGGCGCCATGTCCACGCACCAGTGGGCCGCCATTATGGAAGGCGACGAAAGCTACGCCGGCAGCCGCAGCTTCGACCGCTTCAAGAATTCCATTCAGGAAATCTTCGGCTACCGCCACGTCATCCCCACGCATCAGGGACGCGCCGCCGAGCGCATCCTGTTCGGCGTGACTTGCAAGAAAGGCGACGTCGTTCCCAACAACACCCACTTCGACACCACTCGCGCCAACGTCGAGTTCGTCGGCGCCGAGGCCGTTGACCTGGTCATCTCCGAAGGCCGCCAGCCCGCGCTCTCGCATCCCTTCAAAGGCAACATGGACGTGCCCGCGCTCGAAGCTCTGATCCAGCGCGTGGGCCGCGAACGCATTCCGCTCGTCATGCTCACCGTCACCAACAATTCCGGCGGAGGCCAGCCCGTCTCCATGGAAAACGTTCGCCAGGTCAGCGCCGTCTGCAAGCGCCACAAAATCCCGCTCTATTTCGACGCCTGCCGCTTCGCCGAAAATGCCTGGTTCATCAAACTGCGCGAAAAGGGATACGAGAATAAAACGCCCAAACAAATTGCCCAGGAAATGTTCCGCCTCGGCGACGGATGCACCATGTCGGCCAAGAAAGACGGCATGGCCAACATCGGCGGCTTCCTCTGCACCAACGACGACTTGTTAGCCCAGCAGGAAAAAGATCTCCTCATCCTCACCGAGGGATATCCCACCTACGGCGGCCTCGCCGGACGCGATCTCGAAGCCATCGCCGTCGGCGTGCAAGAGGCCCTCGAAGAAGATTACCTCCGCTACCGCATCGCCTCGACCGCGTATCTGGGCAATCACATCGCGTCCCAGGGAGTGCCCATCGTCCAGCCCCCTGGCGGCCACGCCATCTATCTCGACGCCCGCGCCTTCCTGCCGCACGTTCCCGCCGACCAGTTTCCCGGCGTCGCTCTAGCCGCGGAGCTTTACTTAGAAGGCGGAATCCGCTCCGTAGAAATCGGCACCCTGATGTTCGCCTCCGCCGCAAAGATGGACCTGGTCCGCCTCGCCATCCCCCGCCGCGTCTACACCCAGAGCCACATTGATTATGTAGTCGAGGTAATTCTGGAAGTCTGGAAAAACCGCGCCCAAATCCCAGGCTTGCGCCTCACCTACGAAGCCCCGTTCTTACGGCATTTCACCGCGCATCTCGAGCCGGTAAAGGTAGAGGTAGCCACGCGCTCGTGAGTTGTGCACACGAATGATGATTGAAGGCCCGAGGGTGCCCCATCCTAACGTCGCGCCCTTTGCGACGTTAGGGTGGGGACTTTGGGTAATGATCTTCAATATCTGCCACGTCGCCAAAGGCCAGGAATCTAAGGCACTCTCACGCTCTGAAAGCGGAACATAAATTCCGGATCCGTCATCGACCCCTCAAGGCTGATGCTGTGTTCCTCCACACAGTCTGTGCCACTAGGAAAAAACGTTCCCGAGAAAACGACTTCGTCACGCTGCTTCATTTGGGACAGCGCGGCAAAGAGCGGTGACGTAGGATCGATCAGCGTGCGATCCGAAGCATCCGACAAATCGTTATTCCAGGTCTCGACTCGAATCGAATCGGCGATGGATATTTCGAGCACGCCCCTGCCGTCGCTGTTGGATGAAAGCTTTTCTATTTGGCCAACCCACCCGGAAATTGACAACCCCGTGAGAATTCGGCAGATCGCCAGTCGCCGTTGTGATCGGGTGCCTCCCCGCGCCATTTCGTTGGGGGCAGCTCGAAAAGCGGCCTGACCTTGCTGAACGGCTCGAATGA
Source organism: Candidatus Sulfotelmatobacter sp. (assembly GCA_035266345.1). GTDB lineage: Bacteria > Acidobacteriota > Terriglobia > Terriglobales > Acidobacteriaceae > Sulfotelmatobacter. The sequence continues at coordinate 2,989 of DATFNP010000088.1, read as the reverse complement.
ATTCGATCTCATCGGCCGGCATTGCGACCCGAGGCTGCGGCTTGGAAGCGACCTCCGGTGCCGCCCCGCTTTCGACGCTGGTCCTGGTGGCGTTTGGCGTCGCGCTGTCGGGTTTGGCGACCTCGTTGTAATTGGGGCCTTTGATTATCGTTGCCGGTTGGTTCGGCCCGGAATCGGCGACTCGTCCAATCACAACGACAAGTGCCAAGACTCCAACCCCCGCCAAACCCGCAACAATGAAGCGAGCAGGCCGACCCGATTTCCGAGCAGCCTCGATCGCAACCTCGTGTCGTCCCTTCTCTGTGTGGATCGTCGAGGGTATGGGATCGGGCGCCCCGCTCGGCCCCACGCGAGCACCGCAGGCCGAGCAGAATGCTCCGCCGTCCACGAGAGTAGAGCCGCATGAGTGGCAAAACATCGGCATCGGGGCGCTCGGTGTCGCGGCAAAGTATACCGCAGCACCCGTCCGCCAGTAAGTGCGCCAAGCGCACAAAATTGCCGGGTGCGGGCGACGAAAGTCCCGCCGACCCTCACCGCGTTTCCCTTTTCCACAGCCCTCCATACTCCTTCTGTGACGAACAACCTTTACCGAGAAATCCTCAGCAATATTTTGCCCGCAAGTCCTTGCGCCTCAAGATTTTGCCCGGATCACCCCATGTCAAAAACCAGCAAGTCTTGTAGAACCAATATCTTGGCGGTTCCGCGCAAAAAAAATCTCGATGCCATATCCCCACCGGGTGCCCCATTTCTCGCGCGGCCCTTTGCGCGAGAAAGCCTGCCCTGAGCGAAGTCGAAGGGTGGGGGGGGGGGCGCGCGGGCCTGGCCACACAGACTTACCGGAAGCCGGATGCCGGGAGCCGGAAGCCCCGAGGTGTAAAATGTCCCTGCAAACCTACTTTCTAATCTCCCGAGTTCGAAAGGATTCCTCCCATGGCAACGCTAGAAGCCCCCGTCCGGCCGCGCACCAGCCTGCATCAAGGTCCATTCGTCACCGAGCCCTTTTACGATTTCCGCAATGAAGAGAACGCGCGCCGCATGCGCGCCGCCATCTCCAAAGTCCGCAGCCAACTGGGGCGCGAGTATGACCTCATCATCGGCGGCAAACGCGTCAAGACCACCGACAAAATCAAGTCGCTGAACCCCGCGCAGCCGTCACAAATCGTCGGCATCCATCAAAAGGCCGGCAAAGACCACGTGGAGCCCGCCATGAAGGCCGCGCTCGAAGCCTTCGCGTCTTGGAGCCGCACCACGGTCGAAGAACGCGCCGGCCTGGTCTTCCGCGTCGGCGATCTGATGCGCCAGCGCAAGATGGAATTTATGGCGTGGCTGGTCTTTGAGGTCAGCAAGAACTGGGCCGAGGCCGACGCCGACATTTCCGAGACCATTGACTTCTGCGAGTTCTACGCCCGCGAAGCCCTGCGGTTTGCGAAGGCGCAGACACCCATCCAGTTGCCCGGCGAGCGCGATACCCTGATGTACATTCCGCTGGGCGTGGGCGCGGTGATTCCGCCGTGGAATTTTCCCTGCGCCATCATGGCCGGAATGACCCTGGCCTCGATCGTCAGCGGCAACACCGTCATCCTGAAGCCGTCGAGCGATTCGCCCACCATCGCCGCCAAGTTCGTCGAGTTGCTTGAAGAAGCCGGCATGCCCGAAGGCGTGGTGAACTTCTGCCCCGGCGCCGGAGCCAGTTTCGGCGACGCCGTTGTCGCCCATCCCAAAACGCGCTACATCGCCTTCACCGGATCGCGCGAGGTTGGCTTGCACATCAACAAAACTGCCGCCACGCAGGCCCCCGGCCAAATCTGGATCAAGCGCACCATTCTTGAGATGGGCGGCAAAGACGCCATCATCGTTGACGCCGACGCCGACATTGATTCCGCGGTCGAAGGCGTCGCCCAGGCCGCGTTCGGCTTCCAGGGCCAGAAGTGCTCCGCCTGCTCCCGCGCTATTGTGGACGAGCGGGTTTACGACAAGTTCCTCGAACAACTCAAAACCCGCGTCGAGAAGATCCAGGTCGGCGATGTCGCCGAAAACGCCGCCATGGGCGCTGTCATCAACGAAGGCTCCATGAAGACGATCCTCGAATACATCGAGCAGGGCAAGAAAGACGGACGCCTCATCACCGGCGGCGAACGCGCTCCCGGCGAAGGCTACTTCATTCAGCCCACGGTGATCGCCGACATTCCCGCCAAGTCAAAACTCGAGCAGGAAGAAATCTTCGGCCCCGTGCTGGCTGTGATCAAAGCCCACGGCTTCGACCACGCGCTCGAAATCGCCAATGACACTGAATTTGGCCTGACCGGCGCCATCTACACCAAATCGCGCGACAAGATTGACCGCGCCATCCAGGAGTTCCACGTCGGCAATCTCTACATCAACCGCAAGTGCACCGGAGCGATGGTGGGCGCGCATCCCTTCGGCGGCTTCAACATGTCGGGCACCGATTCCAAGTCCGGCGGCCCGGACTACCTGTACCTGTTCACGCAAGCGAAGGCAGTGGGAGAGAGAATCGTCTAAACAGACACATGTGGGGACAGCCGCTCCGCCTGTCCGGCCGGGCGCAGCCCGGCAGTCTGGGCTACGCTAACTCTCGAGCAAGCAAGGCCGCCCTCGCGGGCGGCCTTTGGTTTTCGTTTCGATTTCGCAAGCTTACTGCGCCACCCCGGCCGGCGGTTGCGGCGCCGCCCCGGATGCAGTCGCGGCGGCGGCCTCGTTCAGGATGCGGTGGTGAATAGTGAACAGCGCCAGCTCCAGCCGGTCCGACACTCCGATCTTGTCGTAGACGTTGCGCAGGTAGTTCTTGATGACCTGCTCCGTGGTGCCGAGCTGCGTGGCGATTTCCTTGTTTTTGTATCCCTGCACAATGAGCGCGACGATGCGCAGTTCCTTGGCGGTCAGGCGGTCGCGGACTCTGAGCCCGACCATATCGTTCTCGGTGAGTTCGCTCGGCACGGCCACGTCCTGCACCCAGGTTTCGCCGCGTGCA
>DATFNP010000087.1:0-10503 GCA_035266345.1 Candidatus Sulfotelmatobacter sp. | reverse complement strand
TGCTGAAAGAACAGGAAAACGACCGCATGGGCGTGGAGACTGAACTGAAGCAGAAACAGGTGAAGATCGCCGAACTGGAAGCCGAAGCGACCAAGGTGCAGCAGATCAAGCAGGCGGAGGGCGAGGCGCAGGTTCACGTGTTGCAGGCCAAGGGTGAATCGGATGCGATGCAGTACACGCTGCCACTGAAAGAAAAACAGATCCAGCAGAGCAAGCTGGAAGCGGAAGCGCGCAAGGAAGCGACCATTCAGAATGCCGAGGCGGCGGCGCAGGCCAAGGTGATTGACAGCAAGGCGGAGACCGAACGGCGGAAACTGCTGGCCGACGCGGAGGCGGATCGCATTCGTGTGACGGCGGCGGCCGATGCCGAGCGGTTGTCGAGTGAGGCGGCGATTCTGAAGCAGAATCCGCTGCTGATTAACAAGATCGTGGCCGAGCGTTTGTCGGACAAGCTGCAGATCATGATGGTTCCCTCGGAGGGCAAATTCTTCATGAATGATGTGCTGCGCAGCATGAATTTGCCGGGCCAGGGAGCTCCGGCCGGACCAGCAGAAGAACAGCAGAGGTAGGCAATCCACTCAGGAAAATCCCCACCCTGCCGAAAAGAACGCGGCAAGGGTGGGGCACCCCAACGCAAAGGCAGTGTAGCGGTGTCCAAACAGTACAGAGGGAGGAGGCCGGACTCATGCGCGGATCGGTTTATAATTCGGCCATCCCTGACGTCATTTCGAATCCGGTGAATCGTGCGTCCCGCCAGGAGCTGAACCTTCGCCTCAAGCAAGTCTTTTTCATAATCCTCCTCATAACCCTCGCGCTGGGCATGGCTGCGGATGCTGCCGATTGGAGCGGTCCAGAGCAGCAACTGGCGCGAAAAATTGTGGCCGTTACGGGTCCGGGCGCGGTGGCGCTGACCGTAGACAATCGCTCGTCGCTGGCGAAGCGCGACGGCGAGATCATTCAAGGCGGCATGCGCAGTGCGCTCGAAGGGCTGGGGCTGCGCTTTGTCAAACCCGAGCAGGCGGCGGCCACGGTGACGATTTCGCTGTCGGAGAACCAGGCGTCTTATGTTTGGGTGGCGGAGATTCGCCAGGGCACGGGCGAGGCGGCGGTGGTGATGGTTTCCACGCCGCGGCCGCGGAGTGCGACGACGGCGCGGGACTCGGTGCCGCTTAGTTTGCGCAAGATTCCGCTGTGGGCGCAGGACGATCCGATTCTCGACATCGCCGTCTTGGAAGACAACGCGGGACCCACGCACATCGCGGTGCTCGATTCGGAGAAGGTTTCGCTGTATCGCATGCAGGGCGGAAAGTGGCAACTGGAGCAGGCGCTGGAAATCGCGCACGCACGGCCGTGGCCGCGGGATTTACGCGGAAGGCTCATCCCGGCGAGAGATCATCTGCTGGATGCGTATCTGCCGGGCGTGATCTGCGCCAGCACGGCGGCGATGCCGCTGACCTTCAATTGCCGCGAGAGCGATGATCCCTGGCCGCTGGTGGCGGGGACGCTGAGCGGAGGAACGATGGGCGGAGAGACTATGAGTGTCTTCCCGAGCGCGGGCGTGGCGAGCGGAGCTTCCACGGTGGTGCCTCAGAGCAAAGCATTCTTTGCTCCGACGCGCAATTTCTTCACCGGCGCGCTGACTCCCGGGGTGGGTAAGTTCACGACGGTGCCGAAGTTCTATTCGGCCGCGCTGCTGCCGCGCGACAAATACACGCTGTGGCTGTTTGCGGCGACCGACGGCCAGGTGCACATGGTGGATGGGGTCAGCGACCAGGCCGCGAAGCTTGGATGGGGCAACGACTTGGCCGGAGTGAAAACGGGGTGCGGCGCGGGCTGGCAGATATTGGCTGCATCTCCGGGAAACGACAGTCAGGATTCGATCCGCGCGTTCGAATTTCCCGATCGCGATCCAGTTGCGGTGAGCGCGGCGGTGGATTTTTCCGGGGTGATCACGGCGCTGTGGACCGAGTCGCGGGGCGACACGGCGGTGGTGGTAGCGCGGAATCGAGAGACAGGAAGTTATGAAGCTTTTCGACTGGCGATGTCTTGCAGTCAGTAGCGCGCTGCTGGCCGTGGTGGCCGCGCAGGGCGAGACGCGCCCGCAATACGGGGGCACGCTGCATGTGGCCGTGCGGGCCGCACCAGCATCGCTCGATCCGGCGGACGGCGGGCCGGATTCATTCGGACGGCGGAATGTCACGCGGCTGATGTTCGAGACCCTGGTGACGACCGACGACAACGGCCGCGCTCATGCCCTGCTGGCCACGTCGTGGCAGGCCGCGCCGGGCAACCAACGCTGGCAGTTTTCCCTGCGTCATGGCGTGAAGTTTCATGACGGAACGGCGCTCACGGCCGAGGCTGCGGCAACTTCTTTGCGGGTGGCGAATCCGGCGTGGAATGTGTCCGCGGATGGAGACTCGGTGGTAATTGAGCGCGACGCGGCCGACGCAGAAATGCTGGCGGAGCTGGCGCTGCCGCGAAACGCCATAGCGAAGAGGACCGCGGACGGAAGGCCGGACGGGACGGGGCCGTTTCACGTGGTGGATTGGCAGCCGGGGAAGAAGCTGACCCTGGCAGCGGAAGAAGGATATTGGCGCGGGCGGCCGTTTCTGGACGGCATCGAGATTGAAATGGGCAAGAGTAATCGCGATCAGATCCTGGCGCTGGACGTTGGAAAGGCCGATCTGGTGGAAGTGGGGGCGGAATGGGCGCACCGGTTTTCACTTGAAAAGCGGGGGCTGGAGAGTTCGGCTCCGGTGGAATTGCTGGCTCTGGTGTTTGTCCGCGACGCGCGGACTCCAGAGGAAAAATTACTGCGCGAGGCGCTGGCACTGAGCGTGGAGCGCGGGTCCATGCGGAGTGTGCTGCTGCAGGGAGCGGGGCAGCCGGCGGGCGGCGTGCTTCCCAACTGGATCAGCGGATATGGATTTGTGTTTCCGGCCGAGGCGGATTTGCCGCGGGCGCGGCATGACCGCGAGCAGGTCCGCAGCGCGCCGGGGTGGACGTTGGGGTACGATGGCAGCGATCCGATGGCTCGATTGCTGGCGGAAAGGATCGCGTTGAACGCAAAGGATGCAGGATTGGCATTGCAGCCAACGTCGGCTGCGATGACGGATTTACGGGTGGTGCGGATTCCGCTGGCGTCGGGCGATCCTTGGCTGGCGCTGGCGAATGCAGCGGCAGTGGCGGGATTGCCCGCGGCAAAGAATAAAGGTTCGTCAGTGGAGGATCTCTACGCGGCCGAGCAAGCGGCGCTGGCTTCGCAAAAGATCATTCCGCTGTTTCATCTGCCGGTGTACTGTGCGGCCGGGGCCGAGTTGAAGAACTGGACCGTGCGGCCGGATGGAAGCTGGAGCCTGGCCGACGCCTGGCTGGGGAGCAGCAAGCCATGATCTTTCGGCGCAAACTGCTGGCCGTGTTTGCGCTGACAATCTGCGTGTCGGTAGCCGCGGTTGCGGGGATGGTGCTGGCGCTCACACGGCGGGCGTTCGAGAAAACCGAGGAGCACCGCACGGCGGCGCTGCTGGCGCAGTTTCAGCGTGAGTTCAACCGGCAGGGTGAGGATGCGGCGCGGCGCGTGCAGGCGATCGCGGCCTCGGAACCGGTCACTCACATGGCCGCTGCACTGGAACACTCCGCGGGCGACTCCGCCGCTTATTTCGATCTGGCCCGCTCCATGGCGGACAACTACCAGCTCGATTTTCTGGAATTCGTGGATGCGCGTGGGACCATTATTTCTTCGGCGCAATGGCCAGCGAAGTTTGGTTATCCGGAGGGCGCGTTTGAGAGCCTGGCGGGGGCGAGCGACCAGGGAGCGTTTCTCAAGCAAGAGGAACTGCAGGATTCGACCGCTCTCGGCTTGTTCGCCGTGCGAGCGGACCGCGTGGGCGAGCGCGCAATGTACGTGATTGGCGGGCGGCGGCTGGACAAGAATTTCCTCTCCGCCCTCGATCTGCCGGCGGATATGCGGGCATTGCTTTATCAGAATCGCGGCGATCATTTTTCGCCGGACTTGCTGGTGGATCCTGCGGCGGCGGGGAATGTTGCGGATGCCGCGCATCCAGCGGAAAAGTTTGCCACGCTGATTGAGGCGGTACGGCAATACGATCAGGAGGCGGCGGGAATCGTGCAGTGGTCTTCGGATCGCGCGGAGGACGAGGTGTTTCACGCCATTCCGTTGCGTGGCGTGGGCAAGGACCGTCCTTTGCTGGGGATTCTGCTGATTGGGCACTCGCGCCGCTCGTACGTGGAGTTGAAGAATCGCATTGGGGCGTCGGCACTGGCGGTGGGCGGCGGCGGAATTGTGCTGGCAATCCTGTTCAGCAGTTGGGCGGCGGCGCGAGTGACCCGTCCGGTGGAGCAGTTGGCGCGGGCGGCGCAGAGTGTCGCTGCGGGGAACTGGAACACACGGGTGGTGGTGCCGGGCGACGACGAATTTGCTCAACTGGCGGAATCGTTCAATCGCATGACGGCGGAGTTGCTGACGCAAAAAGAGCGTCTGGTGCAGGCGGAGCGAGTCGCGGCCTGGCGTGAACTGGCGCGGCGGTTGGCGCACGAGTTGAAGAATCCGCTGTTTCCTCTGCAGCTCACGGTGGAGAACCTGGTGCGGGCTCGGATGCAGAGCCCGGAGCAGTTCGATGAAATTTTCGGGGAGAGTTCGCGCACGCTGCTGGCCGAGATTTCGAATCTGAAGGCGATCATCGGCCGGTTCAGCGAATTCTCGAAGATGCCGCATCCGCAGTTGCAGCCGGTGCAGGTGAATGAAATCCTGCGGGGCGTGGCGCAATTGTTTCAGGCACAACTGCAGGCGCCGGGGCGCGAACCCATTGTTTGCAAGCTCGAGTTGGACGAGAGTCTGGGTACGCTCGCCGCCGATCCTGACCTGCTGCATCGCGCGCTTTCGAATCTGGTGCTGAACGCGATGGATGCCATGCCGAAGGGCGGCACGCTCACGCTGCGCAGCCGGCGCGACGACGGGCGTACGGTCATCGAAGTGGCCGATACCGGATCGGGGCTGACGCCCGAAGAATGTGAGCGCATCTTCACTCCGTATTACACCAGCAAGCAGCACGGCACCGGACTCGGCCTGGCGATTGTGCAGTCGGTAGTGAGCGATCATGGGGGAAGAATCGGTGTGCGGAGCGAAACGGGAGTGGCGACGACCTTCGTGATCGAACTGCAGGATAATCGCGATATGCTGCACACGACGGAGGCTGACGGACCGCAGTCGAACAGCTAGACGACGAAGGGCACGAAGTTACACGAAGGAAAACACTGCCAGGAGGACGATTGCCACCGAAAGCGCATCTCTTGATTGTGGATGATGAAGCCAACACGCTGGCGTCGCTGTCGCGCGCCTTCCGCCTGGCGGGACATGAAGCCACGGTGTGCGACAACGCGGGGAAGGCCCTCGAACTGGCCCGGGCGCAAGACTTCGACCTGATTCTTTCGGACGTAGTTATGCCCGGTAAAGACGGGCTCGCGCTGCTTGAGGAATTGAAGCAGCAGGGCGTGACTGCGCCGGTTGTGATGATGTCGGGGCAGGCGCACATCGAGATGGCAGTGCGAGCGACCCGGCTGGGCGCGCTCGACTTTCTGGAAAAGCCGATTTCGACCGACAAACTGCTGCTCACGGTCGAGAACGCGCTCCGGTTGCAGCGCCTGGAGAGCGAGAACCGGCAACTGCGCCAGCGGCTAGGCAAGCATGAAATTGTGTGGCAGGGCGATACCATGCGGCGCGTGATGGCGCAACTGGAGCGGGTTGCGGTCAGCGAGTCGCGAGTTTGTATTCTCGGCGAGACCGGCACAGGGAAGGAATTGGTGGCGCGCACCATCCACGAACGGAGCGCGCGCGCGGCAGGACCTTTTGTAACGCTGAACTGCGCAGCAGTGCCGGCGGAGTTGATCGAGTCGGAGCTGTTTGGACACGAGAAGGGATCGTTCACCGGCGCTTCCGGACGGCACATTGGCAAGTTTGAGCAGGCTGACCAGGGCACGATTTTTCTCGATGAAATCGGCGATATGCCGCTGACCATGCAAGCCAAACTGCTGCGCGTGCTGGAAGAAGGTGAAGTGGAGCGCATCGGCGGCGATAAACCGGTAGCGGTCAACGTGCGGGTGGTGGTGGCGACGCACCGCGATCTGGAAGCGCGCGTTCGGGAGGAGAAATTCCGGCAGGATCTGTTTCATCGCATCTACGTTTTCCCGCTTGTGCTGCCGCCGTTGCGCGAGCGGCGTGAGGACATTCCGGGGCTGGTCGAACATTTTGCGGCACAAGTGTGCGCACAAAACGGATGGAAGCCGGTTCCTTTCTCTGCCGAGGCGATGGAGGCGTTGCAGTCGCATGCCTGGCCGGGGAATGTCCGGGAGTTACGCAACATGGTCGAGCGCCTGATGCTGCTTGCGACCGACGGCGAAGTGGATCTGGCAACGGTGCAGATGGCTCTGCCGAAAACTTCTTCGGGCGGCGGGCAGGCCGCGGCTGCTATTGGCTCCGGTCCGCTAGCGGACCGCGTGCAGTCGTTCGAGCGGGAAGTGATTCTGGCCGAATTGAAGCGCAGCCATCACAACATGAGCCTGGCGGCGAAAGCGCTTGGCCTGGAGCGGAGTCACCTGTACAAGAAAGCGGAGCAATTGGGGATCGATCTTCGCGCTCTGCGCCGGGAGCAAGGCCCGCAGGATTGACTCGGTCAATCGGCCGCTGCGGTGACGCCGGAAGAGCTCCCCTTCAGATCGGCGGCGAGCAAGCGGTGGAACAACTGCTCTCCCGCTTCACGCCGTACCGACAGACGGCCTGCGCCATAGGCCCGCGATTTCAGGCCGCGCTGGACATCTTCGCAAATGCCGAGATCTTCATCTTGCACGCGGTTGCCCACGTCCACCGACTGCTGGTTGAACTCGCGCCGCGCTTCGCTCACATCGCTGAAGTAGAAATCGAAAATCACCGTGCAGTGATCGGCGTCCACGGGAATCACATAGTTGGTGTCCATGTATCCCTCGTAGCAGTTGATCATCAGGTTGGGATATTGCCAGAAATACCAGGCGCGGTCGCCTTTGCGCGTGGCTCCGGTGGCGGCGTCTTCCTCGGAGGCAACCATGGGGCTGGACTGCAGGCAATAGCGGTCTTCGTTTTCGATGGTGTATCGCTTGTAATCGAGCACGGAACTCAGCGCCTTGTGCAGATGGGGCACGTGATATCCGCCGTCGAGATAGTTGTCCACGAAAACCTTCCAGTTGCAGTGAATGTCGTAAGTTCTGCGGTCGAAGAAGTGAAGGTTGCCGAGGCCGAGTGGGGCAACGCGCTTCACGAGCCCCCCTAGAAATTCGCGCAAAGGCGCAGCCTGGTCGTTGAGGTTGACGAACACAAAGCACTCCCAGGTCTCCACGCGAACCGGAACCAGCCCGTGCTCGGAGCGTTCAAAATTTTGCACGCCGTCGAATTCGGGCATGCCTTTGAGTGATCCGTCGAGCCCGTATTTCCAGCCGTGATACGGACACTGCAGGATAGACGCATGGCCGCAGGGCTGGGTCACGACGGCGGCAGCGTGGTGGCGGCACACGTTGTAGAAGGCACGCAAGGCGCCGTCATCGCCACGAACCACGACGAGGGGCTCTCCGGCCAACCGCGCCGTGACGAAATCCCCCGGCTTCTGCAGTTGATCGGTGCGGGCGAAAAGCTGCCACGTCTTGCTGAAGACGTTGCGGCGCTCGAGTTCCGCGATCCGGGGGTCCACATACCAGGAGGCGGGAATGGTCCACGCCTCGGCCAAGGGAGCGCGGTCGTTGTAGCTGGAGAGAATCTGCGCGATCGATCTCTGCATGTCAGGTTCCTGAATGACCCCGGGTTAGAAAGAATGCCAAGTGGAATCGGTCATGGCCTCTTTGCCATTCTACCGGCGATGTTCCTTCCGCGCCTGCGGACGCTCACCAGCGCAGGCTGAGGCACGGCGGCGCCAATGGCTCGCCGAAGCACGTCGAGGAACTGCTGGATCCTGTCTCCACTGGTAAGCCTACTCCGATTGCTCGACAAGAAAGGGAATCGCGATGCACCGTAATTTCGGTGCCGTGATTCTGGATAGGATGCTGCGGTTCTTGCCGGTCCGATCCTCGGACGAGGTTTGACGCCACCCAGCGCGGTTGCTATGATCGGAATGCGGGGTGGAGCAGTCTGGTAGCTCGTTGGGCTCATAACCCAAAGGTCGGTGGTTCAAATCCACCCCCCGCAACCAATCTTAATGATTCGCAAAGGCTTGCTGGCTCACCTCGGCAGGCTCTTGTTTTTTCTGGGAAAGATTTGGGAAAGAAATCAGCTTCCCCGTCCTCTTTTCCGGCCAGCCTGTACCGAAAAGCTCTCCGAGTTTGTCAGCGGCTGCACGCTCATCTTGCGTGAAAGTGTGCGTGTAGCCTTCGGTCACCCCGTTCCCGCTGTGACCAAGTCGTTGCTTACGGATCTGTTGTGGGATTCCCAACGAGTCCATCGCGGTCGCATTCGTGTGGCGGAAAGAGTGCAGCCCCAACGAGGCCGCCCGCTTTTCGCTACGAGTTGCTTGTTCGACGGTTCGGTCCTTACCGATAATCTTGGTGAGGAGCTTAGGGTCAACCTTTGGTATTTCCAAACGGCTGAGTAACGTGTTCAACTTCCTGACCATGATATTGCTGGCGTCCCACGGGTTGCCCGTAGAAGTCTGGAACAAGTGGCCATCTGTCCGGTCGGCCAAGTGCTCCTTCAGCGCCGCGCCAAGGTGTGACGAAATGCAGATGGTTCGATTCCCTGCTTCCGTCTTCGGAACGTCCTCCGTTCCGCAGCGCGGCGACCTGCGTGGGACTTAAATGTTTCACTTCGACCTCCCTTTCCAAAATGTCTGAAAAGCAACTGCCACTGACCCGGTTCGTGCGAAGGGCGCAAATATGACTATTTGGTCACTCTTTCGCCCTCGGTTCCGGTCACGTGTCGTCCGGTCCTCCTCAGTCGTAATCGAGCGGGTTTGAGCTGCACGGCCAGCAGTCGGGACAAGTCGCGGTGATGAACAACTCGCGAAGGCTCGGGGGAAGATACGGGAAGGCGTGCTGCACGAAAACGCCGTCGTGATGACGGCGCAGGTCGTCGCTGTTAACGCGGACGACGACCCAGCGCTTGCAGGCCACGCAACAAATCAGAACTCGTTGATCTCGGTGCACTGCCCGTTCTCTCCGGGCATCAGGAAGGAGCCGAAAAAAGAAAAGCCGCCAAGAATCAGGCGGCGGTCGTGGCTTGCGGGGGCTTTGTTTTCCCCGCCACATCGAGCCCGTCGTTTCCGGGCTCAAGGCACCTTAAAGGTTGGTTTCTCTCTAACCTCCAGGTTGCCGGATGGCTCTTTGGGAACCATCGCTCCTGATGTCTACATTCAATATACGCCTTACTAGTGATCGTGTCAAGCGCAAACCGTGCATTTACAACAGCTTACGGCAGGTCGGAGTCCGCAAAGCGGGACATTGGTCGACGCCTTTGTCATACGCGCATCCGGCACCCGGATGACTGGGTGCCCCCCTACATCGCACTTCCCACATCGCGGGATCACCTAGGGGGACGCGCGCCATAAGCGCTAACTTAAAGGCCGACTTCCTTTTCGGGCCGTTAGGACGCCATCTCTCGGAGACCCGCACCCCACTGCTGAAATGTCCAGCGTCCCAAAAACCGATTTCTGGCTCGTAACGGTAGCTGCGGGGATTTTGAGTGTAATCGAGATGTTTCGCCAGTAACCGGACCCGTTCGAGAAGTCTGCCGAAACTGGTTTGCTAGGTTATTTGTTTTCAATAAGGTGCCGGTGAATACGCGTCGAAGACTTCCAGCTGATTGCCATAGCTCCGTTGTCTAGCACCCGGTTGAAGTCATTCTCTTAGAGACTAGGCAAACGCCCCAAGGGGCGGGCCAGCGACGATATCCTCAGGTGCAGAGCCGGGTGCAGTGGGGAAAGTGGTCACCACGCCCGTTGTGGTAATTCTCCCAATTTGGTCTAACTCGACCTCCGTGAACCAAACCGCCCCATCGGGCCCAAGCGTATTCCAGGTGGGAGCCGAACCCTGACTGAGGGCGTAAGTGCGAGTCAAGGTTCCGATGGTCGTGATTCGGCCAATGTTATTGGTGAACTCACCCACAAACCACAGTGCCCCGTCCGGACCCGATGTGATGCCGCTCGGGTCTGCAAACGCCGCGAGCTCACCATCCAATCCGAATTCCACCACCAGGCCGCGGGGGAGGACATAACCGACTACATTGGGCGTTTCGGTAAACCAAATATTTCCGTCCGGCCCCAAAGTGATGCTCGTCCAGCCGCTGCTGGTTAACCCGTAATCAGTCTCTGCCCCAGAGAGAGTAACCACCGCCACTTGCGTTGGCTCCATGATCCACAGGTTGCCGTCTGCTCCTGCACAAATTGCCAGCGGGTTCTCGTTCAAAGCATAGGTAGTAACCACTCCGCCGGGCGTGAACTTCCCCAGCAGATTCATTCCGACCCCGCCAGCTTG
>DATFNP010000086.1:0-3575 GCA_035266345.1 Candidatus Sulfotelmatobacter sp. | reverse complement strand
GATTCTCTACACCTTCCTGACCACGTCCGAGACCAGCATGATGGTCATGGAATACCTGGAAGGCGAGACCTTCGACCAGACCCTCCAGCGGCGTGGGCTGCTTCCCCAGGAGCAGGCGGTGCCGATTTTCAAGCAGGCGCTGCTGGGCATCGGTTACGCCCACCGCCATGGCATCGTGCATCGTGACATCAAGCCCAGCAACATCATGCTGACCACGAGCGGAATGGTGAAGGTGATGGATTTCGGCATCGCCAAAGTGCTGGGCGGGCAGCGGATGACGCAGACCGGCACGCGGATGGGCACGGTCAATTACATGTCGCCGGAGCAGATCCGCAACCGCCCGGTGGACATCCGCTCGGACATTTATGCGCTCGGCGTCACGCTCTACGAGATGCTCACCGCGCACCTGCCCTTCGAAAGCGACAGCGATTTTGAAGTCATGTCCCAGCACGTCAACATGCCTCCGCCGCGGCCGACGCTGCACTATCCCTACATCCCGATTGGAATCGAGCAGGCGGTTTTGAAGGCGCTGGAAAAAGATCCCAACGCACGTTTTCAGACCGTCGAGGAATTCGGCGCGGCGCTCGAGCACCCGGAAGGCGGTGTGCTGGGAATTCCGCAACAAGCGGTGGCCACGGCTCCCGGGCTGGCGCCGGCTCCTGTCGAGACCAGGCCACACTACGCCACTCCATCGCCAACACCGGTTCCGGTTGCGCCGCCCGCGCCGGCGACGACTTATGCAACTTCTTCGCCTAGCCAGGGCTATCCGACGACGCCGCCGGCCGCCGCCGTTCCCGCCGCCGCCCCCGGTGATTTTTGGAGTCAGCGTCGCAATCTCGTCCTGATCGGAATCGGGGCTGCGGCTTTGCTCTTGATTGTTGCCATCATCAGTTTTCAGCTCGCGACTAAGAAGCCTGCGCCAGTTTCCATCGGCTCGAATAGCGCCCTGGGAGGGTCCACGACGGGCGCCAGCGGAGCGAGATCGGCGCTGACTATGGCGCAGCCAGAATCGAACATGGGATCGGCGCAGTTGCCGAATCCGGAGGGGCCGTCGAACCCGCAGCCCTCCGTCCCGCAGGGCTCCGCGCCGCCTCCGACGCCCGCTCCGGTACGGCCGGCCTGGAAGGACGCGCATGACAGCGCCCAGCACGCGCTGCATTCAGGCGCTTTCCTGCAAGCGGTGACGGAAGCCCGGCGCGCCCGGGCGCAGGGAGATCCCAGCGCTCAAGGCCTGGAGGAGCAAGCGCTGGAAGGATTGCTGCAGGGAGTCCGCGCCGCCCGGCAGGCACGTGACTACAATTCCGCGTTGGTGAAAGTGTCCAGCCTGATCGACCTCTTCCCGAACCGATCCGACCTGCAGCAGATGAGGCTGGCGATTCAGCAGGAGCAGCAGGATTTCGCCCGCCAGCAGCTCGAAGAACAGCGCCGCGCGGAACAGGAGCGGCAGAAGCAGGCCTATGACGCCAAATTCGCGCGGTTTACTTTTAACCACCGCCACATTGTGATGGGCCCGGACGGCAAAATGTATACCTTCTATTGCCAGGGCCTGCTTTCGGTCAGTCCGGAAGGCGTGGTGCAGTACGACTGTCAAAGGACCAATGACCCGCAGGGCCGGTGCGATCATGTCACCTGGGTGCAGGGTTCCATACGGCAGGTAAAGATCAGCCGGGATGGCTCGTTGCACCTGGCCACCGCGAATGGCAACTTCGATATGTTCGGCAACGCCGGCGACGTTCAGCAGGCGATGGCTGCCATCACGCCGCTGGCTGCGGGCCGCAAGTAGGTAGCACGCCGGCCGGACGCCGCTGCTCAGCCGTCCGCAGCAATAGAAAAGCCGCCCGCAGAACCAGGCGGCTTGCGGCAAGCCTGTTGCAGGTGAGATCACCGCTGCTTCTTAAGCGTGTCGGTGAAGACCCAGTGTGCCGTCGTGAAGATGTCGTGAATCTCCTTGGATTCTCCCTCGCCAGTCACGGATCCCGCCTCGTCTAAGACGAGGCCCTGGTTCGGGCCGCTGGTTACGGTGATCTCGGCCGAGACCTCACACTCAGGGGATACAGCATACGTACCTATAAACCCCCCCTGTGCGCTCGTACCGTTTGTATTTCCCGTGGCCTCACCGGAAAAATTCCCTGCGCCGTCGAAGGTAAGAATCCCGGCGGTGGCGCGTGCAATGGAGGAGGTAGCAGAGAGAAAAATCGTTCCCTGGCCAAAGAGCGCGTAATCGCCTTTGAGGGTTTCCAGTGAACATCTTTCCGGAGTCTTCTTGAGTGTTCCAAAGGCGACCGACGTCGGGTCTGTATACACGATGTGAATTTCCTGCTGCATCCCCTCGCCGGTAATGGTGCCCACGCGGTGAACGACAGAACCGTTGGAAAGGGTTAATTCAGCCGAGTATGTGCAATCAGGGTTCACCTGATAGGTACCTTCAGCCGTCCCCGCCGAGATCCCACCACCGACACTTTGGTTGTACGTACCTGAAACGTTCCCTTCGCCGTCGTAAGTGAAAAGCCCACTGACGACAAACGGATAGTACGGCGCCGCCACTAGCGTACCCTGTACGAAGATCCCATACCCGCCATGGAGGGTTCTTAGCGAGCATTCCCTCTCCCAACCCCTCAGATGGTCTCGGTGATCGTCTCGGTCCTGCGCAGCAGCAGGAAGTGCTGCAACTGATGCAAGGGCAATAACGACTGCCAGCCTGAATGCAAATAACATGAGCTTTTTCGTTTTCATGAGACAGCCTCCTTTTTGTGCGGACGAAAGTGAATGTGGCTGTCTTGGTTCGCAAACTTTGCGACTCAACAGCCTTACATCCGCTCTGCCCACCGGTTCTACTCCTATCTCTTAAAGCGTGAAATCGAGCGAAAAGCGGTAACCAAGGCAGCTCTTTTCGCGAAAGGGTTGTGGATAGTCACATGTAGAAGTCTTGTGGCGTGGGCTGCAAGCAACAAAAGCACCATTTCTTGGGGAGTGGTGATTGCAGTGCTATGATTGCTCGTGCCTCCCCGGGGACCTGGGTTCTGAGGGACAGCCATGCTAGCAACCCAGGAACAGCAGCGAGAAGTTACGCAGCTTTTACTGGCGTGGAATGACGGCGACGAGAGCGCGCTGGAGAAGCTGGCTCCGCTGGTCTACGCGGAGTTGCGACGCCTTGCCAAGCGTCGCATGCGGCTAGAACGTCCCGATCACACCCTGCAAACCACCGCGTTAATCAATGAGGCCTACCTGCGGCTGGTGGATGTTCGCAACGTTCACTGGCAGAACCGGGCCCACTTCTTTGCTCTTTGTGCGCGGTTGATGCGGCGGATCCTTGTGGATTACGCGCGCACGCGCCACTACGCCAAGCGTGGAGGGGGAGCGCAGCCCGTTTCACTGGAGCAATCGCCGGCTGTCTCACCGGCGCCTTCCACGGACTTGGTCGCGGTGGACGATGCGTTAAAGGCCCTGACCAAAATCGACGACCGTAAAGCTCAGGTGGTCGAGTTGCGCTTTTTTGGTGGGTTGACAGTCGAAGAAAGTGCCGAGGTATTGAAGGTTTCCCCAGAAACCGTCCGGCGCGATTGGAAACTGGCGAA
>DATFNP010000085.1:0-40624 GCA_035266345.1 Candidatus Sulfotelmatobacter sp. | reverse complement strand
GAAAAACTCCTTCCCGCGAAATTGGCGAAAACAAAATTGCGCCAGGATGCTCTACGAACGACTTTCTCAGTTTTCCTAGACATTTTCCATCTCCCGAAGTTTGGCTGTTTTGAGGAAAATGGACTTTTTCAACAGCTACGCCTGATTTCAACAGTTACGGAGCCGTAGAACGGGGCAGCTTGAAGTTGATGTCGGTGCGCCACTCGCCCTCGCCAAGCTCAACTGTTTGCGCCTGTTCTCGCGAGGGTACGCCGGGATAGTAAGCACGAGACTTCCACTCTGCGCTATCAACGGGGGCCATCAGCCCGACTCCGACAAGATACTGGCCGGGTTTGCGCCCGCCGACCTCGAAGTGCCCCTGCTCATCCGCAACGACGGTGAAAGACTGACCTGCGGGAGAAACTGGAACAATCGCAACTTGGACGTACCTTGCTCCCTTGCCCTCGGCAGTGGTCACGGTTCCGGCAATCCTGCCGTCCGTGTGGAGCCATAAATCGACATGAATACAAGCCTGCTTCGAAACTAATGTTTCCGTCTCCGGTGCCCACAAGCCCTGCTTAGTATTCGCCGTCAGGTGATACGCCCCCGGAAGAAGTTCGAATTCATAGTTGCCATTCGTGTTCGCCAAAGCGGAAAATTCTGCACCATCTGAGAGTCGTCTCGCGACAACTTTGTGACCGGGCGGTCCGCCGTGCCCAGTGAGAATGCCAGAATCAGTCATCTTCGACAAGTGTCGCAACGTAGAAATATCTTGCTGTGCTTTCTCTATGGGCCTACTTGGTCCGTCGTATCCGAGCACGAGTTCATTGGTTTTTCCGTCACAGTCGAGATAGAAAAGCCACTTTTCACCAGCCTGAATGTCCGTGTGGAGACAGGCTTGGTTCGTAATGGCAGTGACCTCGCTTGCCGGGTCGCCAAGGAAGACTTCATTTGGTATCAATTCCAGACGCTTGTCTGTGTCTCCAACCTCGACCACAGACTGAACCGTCCCGGTAAACACACGTGCGTGGTGTTGGGTCCCACATACCCATCCAGCAGTGCTGTAGATTCCACTGTGAAGGCATGTGACCTGCTTGCCGTGGTACTCGCGTGCCTCCATGATCTGGGCGGAGATCGATGGAACCATGCAGGCAACCGTTAAGACCACTGGGACAAACCGCCATTTGCGTTTTGCGAGCATATTACGCAATGGAGATGCTAGATCGTATCCACTTCGTTGCTCAACTGGTGAAAAATCGCGATAGCACTTATTGACCTGAATTCCGCCGGGAGGGAACGTGCTGGAAGGTGGCGACTCCCGTAGGAAGGGGATCACCGGCCCAGCGCGAACGCTGCAATGAACAGCGCGCAGAACACCACGGCCTGCTTCAGTTCGTTCCAGCCCAGTTGTCGCACCAGCAGCGGGCGCGGCTTTTGGAAGAAGTAAATCCATCCGCGGAACAGAATCGGCGCAAAGGCGATTAGCGCGAGCCAGGGCATAAGCCGACGCCAGCAGACACCCGTCAGCACGGCCAACATCACCACCTGCCCCAGGGCGAACGTCCATCCTTTGGCGAATTTCGCCGCTGCGCCTTCGACCTTTGCCGTGTGGATGCGCAGTTGCACATAGTGGATCTGATTGCCGGCGAAAATCAGGTTGGCCAGCCAGAGCATCCATGCGGTCGCGCCGAGTTTCCCGGTGATTACGTAGTAGGCAGCCGGCGCCGACGATGTCAGCCCGATCGTGCCGACAATTTCCGAGAGCATGCGCAGGCGATGGGCTGAGCGCGTGCTCCCGGGCCGCTCGGCTTCGCCATCGCGGGACGGCCGAGGCGGCCGTCGCCACATGAGCTTCAATAGCGCCTGGCCGACGAAGGCCACGCCGGCGGTGATCCCGATCCACCACAAATACGGATTCCGCCCTGCCCAAAGCAAGGCGCTCAGGGCGAGCGCTGCGATTGCACCCAGCACGGCAATCGCGAGTGACACGGCCTGCCGCTCGTCGCGAGTCTGGGCACGCATGACAGCAGTCCCCAGCAGGCTCTCCACGGGGGTGCGCAGCCAGAACACCGCCAACGCTGCCGTCAGCAGCAGGGCGAGGGGAAGAATGTGATTACTCTCGCGGAAGGCAACACCCGCGGCCGTGACCATGGGCACCAGCAGCAGTCCCCAGGCTCCGTGCTCGCGGGGAAGGATCAGCGCGCGGCGACGTTCGCGGCGGGCTTTCTCTGCCGCAGCCTCGCGGGGGACTGCGTTTTTCACTTCAGTCTGACAAACTTCCCCACTTCTCGCGCCAACAGCGCGCGAGAAATGGGGCACCCAGGTTTCTTGTGTTCCCGCCGCCATCAGTGCCATCCCGCGGTATGGATGTGCTGCATGCCTTTGACCGCGCGCATGTATTGGGCGCGCTCGAAGGCGCCCGGGTCGGGGCAGCGGATCTGGCTCATGCTGCCTTGCATCTGAGCCACGGATTCGTACTCGTGCTCTTCCATCCAGCTGCGCACTTCGCGCTCGATGTGGCGCAGGTGGTTGATGCCGTTGCGCATCAGCGCGGAGCACAGCATGGTGACATTGGCTCCCACCATGAGCAGTTTGATCACGTCGGGTGCGCCGTGCACTCCGCCGGTCGCGGCCAGTTCGGCCTTGATGCGGCCATGCAGGATTCCGATCCAGGTGAGCGGCAGGCGCAGGGCCTGCGGCGTGCTTAGCAGAACATTCGGCCGGATTTCCAACTCTTCGAGGTCAATGTCCGGCTGGTAGAAACGATTGAACAGGACCAGTGCGTCTGCGCCCGCCGCATCCAGACGGTGAGCCATGTTGGCCATGTTGCTGAAGAACGGGCTCAACTTCACCGCCACCGGAATCGTCACCGCGGCCTTCACCGCGCGCAGAATCTCCACATAGGTTGTTTCCACGTCTTCCGCCGACAAACGCGGATCGGTGGGGATGTAGTAGATGTTGCATTCGATGGCGTCGGCACCCGCGCGTTCGATTTCGGCGGCAAACTTCGTCCATCCGCCCATGGTCGAACCGTTCAGGCTGGCAATGATCGGAATGCTGGCTGCCGCTTTGGCCTTGCGAATGTGGTTCAGATAGCCTTCGGGACCGGTGTGAAATTCGCTGGGCTGGGGGAAATAGGTGAGAGATTCGGCGAAGCTCTCGGTGCCGGCGTTGAGGTGGTAGTCCAGGTCCGCTTCTTCCTGACGCAACTGCTCCTCGAACAGCGAGTACAGAATCACCGCGGAAGCACCCGCTTCCTCCAGGCGGCAAATGCCTTCCACGTCGCGCGAAAGAGGCGAAGCGGAGGCCATGAGGGGCGAGCGCAGCTTGAGGCCAAGATAATTCGTGCTGAGATCAATCATGAATTCCTCCTCGCGCTAACGCGCAGCTCCCGTGGGCGATGGCTTCTCCGGCGCCACTTTCTCGGCGGATTCTTTCGCCGGGCTGGCCTGTTCCTTGCGGCTGGCCATGTATTCGTACATGCGGTAGCGATGATCCGCGTCCTGCTGGGCCAGTTTCCACAGGCGCTCGGCGTCTTCCGGCTTGCTCTTAGTGAGCATCTTGAAACGGGTCTGCTGCAGCAGATACTCCTGCACCTTACGGGTGGGAGTACGGGAATCGAGCGTCAGGGGATTCTCGCCGGCTGCCTCGCGCTCCGGGTTGTAACGATAGAGCAGCCACTGGCCGGACTCGACCACAACCTTCTGATCGGTCATGGACGTGGTCATATCAATTCCGTGCGCGATGCAGGCCGAGTAGGCAATGATGAGGCTGGGGCCGTCATAGGCCTCGGCCTCAAGAAACGCCTTGAGCGTGTGCTCGTCTTTGGCGCCGATGGCGACGCTGGCCACGTAGATGTTGCCGTAAGTCATGGCCATCAGACCGAGATCTTTCTTGGGCCCCGGCTTTCCGCCGGCGGCGAACTTGGCGACTGCGGCGCGCGGCGTGGCCTTGGAGGCCTGCCCGCCCGTGTTGGAATAGACCTCGGTATCGAGCACGAGCAGATTCACATTGCGGCCGCTGGCCAGCACGTGATCGAGCCCGCCGTAGCCGATGTCGTAAGCCCAGCCGTCTCCGCCAACGATCCAGACACTCTTTTTCACCAGCATGTCGGCGACGGCGAGAAGTTGGCGGGCCTCTGGAGTGTTGAGCTTCTGCAGCTTCTCCTTCAGGATGTCCACGCGCTGGCGCTGCTCGAAGATATCGGCCTCGTCCTTCTGCTTGGCGTGGATGATGGCGGAGGCCAGATCGTCGCCGACGTTCCCGGCGAGGCGCACCACCAGTTCGCGGGCAAACTCGGTTTGCTTGTCAATCGAGATGCGGAAGCCGAGGCCGAATTCGGCGTTGTCTTCGAACAGCGAATTGGACCACGCTGGGCCGCGGCCTGCGGCATTCTTGGCGTATGGCGTGGTCGGCAGGTTGCCGCCATAGATTGATGAGCATCCAGTGGCGTTCGCTATGATCGTCCGGTCGCCGAACAGTTGTGTGACCAGCTTGATGTAAGGAGTTTCGCCGCAGCCCGCGCAGGCTCCGGAGAATTCGAACAGCGGCTCCTGCACCTGTTGCTGGCGGATATTTCCTACTTTGATTCTTCTGCGGTCAAGTTCGGGAATCTTCAGGAAGAATTCCCAGTTTTCTTTTTCAGGCGCGCGCAGCGGCGGCTGCGGCACCATGTTGATGGCCTTCAGCCGCGCCTCGCTCTTGTTCTTCACGGGGCAAACGTCCACGCAGACGCCGCATCCGGTGCAGTCTTCGGGAGCGACCTGAATGGTGTACTTCAGGCCGGCCCATTCCTTGTCGCGGGCGTCGCAGGCCTTGAAAGTCGCGGGCGCGCCTTCCAGTTGCTTGCTGTCGTAAACCTTGATGCGGATGACAGCATGGGGACAAACCATGGCGCACTTGCCGCACTGGATACAGATTTTGGTGTCCCAGGCGGGAATTTCGAGGGCCAGATTGCGCTTTTCCCATTGCGCCGTGGCGGTGGGGAAGGTGCCGTCGCAGGAGAAAGCGCTCACGGGAAGCTCATCGCCGCGGCCGGAATAAATTGTGCCCAGCACGGCGCGCTCGAACTTGGGAGCGCCCGGGAAGACGTCGGGAATTTCGATCTTGCTGGTCACGCCTTGCGGAATTTTCACCTCGAACAGGTGGGCCAGGGTTTCATCCACGGCAGCCATATTCTTTTGGACGACTTCTTCGCCCTTGCGGCCGTAGGTGTCGCGGATGGACTGGCGAATGGCTTCGATGGCTTCATCGCGCGGCAGAACTTTTGAGATGGCGAAGAAACACACCTGCATGATGACGTTCATGCGCGAGCCCATGCCCGCGTCGGAGGCCACCTTGTAGGCGTCAATGGCGTAGAACCTTGCCTTCTTGGCGATCAGTCCCGACTGTACTTCGCGGGGCAGGTGATCCCAGATTTCGTCCGGCCCGAACGGACTGTTCAGCAGGAAGACGCCTCCCTGCACGAGCGCGCTCAGCATGTCGTAGCGCTCGAGGAAAATCCACTGGTGGCAGGCGACGAAGTTCGACTTCGAAACCAGGTAGCTGGAGCGGATCGGCTGCGGCCCGAAGCGCAGGTGGGAGACGGTCATGGCGCCGGATTTCTTGGAGTCGTAGACGAAGTATCCCTGTGCGTAATTGTCCGTGTTTTCGCCGATGATCTTGATGGAGTTCTTGTTGGCGCCAACCGTGCCGTCCGCGCCCAGGCCGTAGAACATGGCGCGGATCACGCTGTCGGGCTCGGTGGAGAAAGCGGCATCGTAGTCGAGACTGGTGTGGGTGACGTCGTCGTTGATGCCGATGGTGAAGTGGTCTTTTGGCTGCGGCTGCTTCAGGTTGTCGTAGACGGCCTTGACCATGGCGGGAGTGAATTCTTTGGACGACAGGCCGTAGCGGCCGCCGACCACGGCTGGGGCGGTCTTTACTTTTCCGTAGCCGAGCTTCAGTCCTTCATGCAGCGCGTTGATCACGTCGAGGTACAGCGGCTCGCCGATTGCGCCCGACTCTTTGGTGCGGTCGAGCACGGCAATTTGGCGCACGGACGCGGGCAGGGCCTCGAGGAACGACTTCACGCAGAAGGGCCGGTAGAGGCGCACTTTGAGCAGGCCGACTTTTTCTCCGCCGGCATTCAGGTGTTCGACGGTCTCGTGGGCAACTTCGGCGCCGGAGCCCATGATGACGATCACGCGCTCGGCATCGGGCGCGCCTACGTAGTCGAACAGGTGATACTGGCGGCCCACGACCTCGGCGAACTTGTTCATCGTGGCCTGCACTTTGGCCGGGGCGGCGTCGTAGTAGGAGTTGGCGGTCTCGCGAATCTGGAAGAACACATCGGGATTCTGCGCCGTGCCCCGCAGCACGGGATGATCCGGCGAAAGCGCCCGCTGGCGGTGCTCGATGACGCGATCGGGGTTGATCAGGGCCCGCATGTCGTCTTCATTCAGCATTTCGATCTTGGTGACTTCGTGGGAAGTGCGGAATCCATCGAAGAAATGCAGGAAGGGAATGCGGGTTTCGAGCGAGGCGGCATGGGCGATCAGCGCCAGGTCCATGGCCTCCTGCACGGAGTTCGAGCAGAGCATAGCCCATCCCGTGGTGCGGCAGAACATGACATCGGAGTGGTCGCCGAAAATCGAGAGCGCGTGGGTGGCGATGGTGCGCGCGGAAACGTGAAATGCCGTGGGCGTTAGCTCGCCGGCAATCTTGTTCATGTTCGGGATCATGAGCAGCAATCCCTGCGAGGCGGTGAAAGTGGTGGCCAGCGATCCGGTCTGCAAGGCACCATGCACGGCTCCGGCGGCGCCGCCTTCACTTTGCATCTCAATGACATGGGGCACGGTGCCCCAGGCGTTGGGCACACTCTCCGAGGCCCACTGGTCGGCCCACTCGCCCATCGGCGAGGAAGGCGTAATCGGGTAAATGGCGATTACTTCGCTGACGCGGTAAGCGACGTTCGCCACCGCCTCGTTGGCGTCCATGGTCTTGAATTTGCGCTTCATGACATCCCCCACTCAAACTTATCGGCGGCGATCACGGGCGTGACCGCCGCGATGTCAACAGGATGCAGGACGGGGGCGGTGCATGTCGGGACGTGGGTTCACACAGGGGTGTGATTAGAATCACATCTTGCCCGGAAGGGAACAGTCGCAGCGTAGCCGGATGGATTGAGATCTGGATAACTAGTTACTTATCAATTGGTTGGCGGTCGGCCCATCCTTGGTTGATATTGTGTGCACTACTCAAAGGCAGCTGCCCCGTCCTGTTCTGTGCAAGGGCGGGCGAAGATGCCGCCGGCACGAAATGGTTCGTTCCGGGGAACATCTTGCCTACGGGCCGACGCCTCCGTTGTGGCAGTCCGCGCAGCTTACCTGGGTTAGGTCTCCCAAATCCACCGGATGCTGGAACGTGGGCGCGGCCGGGGCGTTGGCGCTGGCTACGCCTTCAGTTTCCGACATCATCGTGTGGCACTGGTTGCAGTCCCGGGTAATTACCTTGCCGTCGGCGCTGACGTGCTGGCCGTCGTGACAGCGGAAGCAGCCGGGGTAGTAGTAGTGTCCCAGATTGTTGGGGTGGGTCAGCCAACTCAGCTTCATGTCGGGGAAGAAAGTGCGGCTGTAGATCTGCTGAAGTTCGGTCACCGCGTTGCGGATCTCAAGCTGTTTCGCCTTGGCCACGTCGGGATACTTGGTTTCGTAAAAGCCCTGCAGGCCGCTGGCAATGCCGCGCATGGCTTCGTCGCTGGTTTTATAAGTCGCCGCCAGCACCGTAACCGCCTGCTGCTTGATGAACGGCAGGGATGCGTCCACATGGCGGGACAGCAAGGCCTGATCCACCGACAGGTCGGGTGGTACGTAGATGTGAGTGGGACGGTTGTGGCAGTCCACACAATCCATGTGGTGCTTATCGGCCTTGGCGATCTGGTCTTTGGTGAGGGTGGAATCCTTGGCGTAGTACTCGGTGACGCGTCCCGTCAGGTCTTCGACGCGAATGTAGGGAATCACTTGCCGTTTCTCGTCGGCGGCAACATAGTCAATCCGGTTGCCGATGTTCATGTGCCAGTGAATGCCTGAGGGAGCGCCCGTGACGGGGTCGCCGCCGCCGGTCTTGATCAACATCCGAACCTCGTGCAGCGTGTTCTTTTCATCATTGGCATAGTGGGCAAAGACTTTGAGCTGTCCGCCATAGAACTTTTTCGGCCAGTGGCATTGCTCGCAGGTTTCCTGCGCGGGGCGCAAATTGTGCACCGGCGTGGGAATCGGCCGGGGGAAAGTATTGAACACCGTGGCAAACACCTGGCGGCTGCCCGACAGCTTGGACTTCACAAACCAGGTGGCGCCGGGGCCGACGTGGCAGTCGGCGCAGGCCACGCGGGCGTGCGGAGAGAGCTGGTAGGCCGTGTATTCGGGGATCATCACGGTATGGCAGAGCTGGCCGCAGAAGGAGGTGGATTCGGTGAACTCGTAGGCTTTGTAGCTGCCGGCAGCGCTGACCACGGCGAACACGACCAGAAATGTGGTGAAGGCGATTACCGCGCTGCGCTGGGTGGGATCGTTGAGATCAACGCTGGGATAAAAAGCAGTCGGCGCCACCTTCTTGCGCCGTTCCAGCAGCACGCCGGCCAGCATGATCACTAAACTGAGAATCAGGAAGGCCGGGGACACCATGTAGGCCAGAATGCCGATATAAGGGCTGGGTTTGACGGCGATGGCGTCAATCAGAACGAACAGGAAAATATTGGCCAGGCTGATGATCCCCAGCGCCACGCCTGCCAGACTGACCGGATTGCGCAGCAGCATGCGCGAGCGGTGCCAGGGCTCCACCTCGGGCGGTGGAGTTTTCTCAGTGTCCATGTTTGACCTCGGGGGATTCGGATTGCTCCCGCTCTACATCTACAACTGCCGCTGCGACGCTGATGTCGAGAGTTTCCGTCAGCGTGGCCTGATCGAGGCCGTGTTCCTCGCGGTAGTGGTGCAGCGTCATTCTACCGTCCCACCACGCCCAGTTCATGGGATAGACATCCGGATCGAGGAAAACCTGATAGAAGTGCCAGACCACGATAGCAAGAGTAGCCAGCACCGCTTCGTAAAAATGAATCGCGGTCGCGATGTCGAGCCACCAGCGCGGCAGATGGTTCCCCACGGATACCTTGGCCCACAGCATCACTCCGGTCACGGCCATCACGACCATGCCCCACACCAGGGCCCAGTACTCGGCCTTCTCGGCGTAGTTGAAGCGGGCAAACTCAGGCTTGCGCTGGGTCAGGCCGAGATAGTAGCTGAGATTCTGCCACGCGCCCCGCACGTCGTCCAGCGTGGGGAAGAGATCGCGCAGCAGTTTGCGTCCTTCGCGGGTCGCGACGCTGTCGAACATGTGGTAAAGGCTGACGCCTATGAGAACCACGGCCGCGATGCGATGCAGCAGGTGGCGCTTCTGCTCTCCCAGAGCCAGCATGGAGGCAAACCAGGAATCGGGGAACTTGAGGGCGAAGCCGGTCAGCACCAGAAGGATGACGCTGGAGAGCAGAGCGGCGTGCTGCCAGCGGAAACGCAGCGGCATGCGCTCGACGAAATCGTGTTCGACTTTGCGCCGGGCCACCAGTTTGGCCCGCCAGATAATGAAATTGTGCGCCAGCATGCCGCCGATGACGGCGAAGATCATGCTCAGGTAAAAGCCGCGAATCCAGCGCACCGCCTTGCTGCCGATGTCGGCCGAGAGCGGCGCACCCACGTGCACTTTTGCCTCGGTGAATTTTTCCGTGACCCCGGGATGGCACTGTCCGCAAGTCCGGGCGAGATTGGCGCGGTTGATCGTCGAGCGCGGATCATTCGAAGGAAAGATGCTGTGAGTGCCGTGACAACTAGCGCAATTGGCGACCACCTGCGAGCCTTCCCGTGACGCCAACCCGTGGTAGCTGGCCAGATACGTGGTCTCGCGGCGCCCTTCCACGCCGAATTCCTGCGAGAGCCGAACTCCCTCGTGGCAGCGCGCACAGGTCGCCTGGGCTACGTTTTGCGCGGAGACCGGGGAATTGGGATCAATGTGCGACTTGATGGAGTGAATGCCATGACAATCGGTGCAGACCGGCGCCTGCGAGTTTCCCTTGCTGATCGCCTGGCCGTGAATGCTCTGCATGAACTCCTGCTCCACGGCGGTATGACACTTGGCGCAGGTGGCGGGAACGTTGAACTTGAAAATGGATGACTTGTCGTCGCTGGCGGCGCGGATTTCATGGACCCCGTGGCAGTCGGTGCACACTGCGGCCTTGGTGGACCCGGCCGCCACCGCCCTGCCATGCACGCTCTCTTCGTAGGAATAGAAAGGTTGGGTGCTGAATCCGGCGCGCTCCATGACGAACTTCTGCCCATGGCACTTGGCGCAGGTGGTTGGAATATGAACATGGCTCACCGGCGAGTTGGGATCGCTGGCGGCCAGAATCTGGTGCGGGCCGCCGTGGCAGGCGGTGCAGGTGGGAGCCTGTCCGTCTCCGTCTTTGCGGGCGATGGCGTGGACGCCGAGTTGATAGCCGTGGACCGCGTCTTCGTGGCAGGTGGCACATCGCTGCGGCAGGAGTGTCTCCGCAGCCTGTACTTCGTGGGCCGTGCCGTGGCAACTAGCGCAGGCGCCGGGGCCCAGGGCGGAGTGGACACTTGCGGGCAACTGCGCGGCGGGTTCTTCGTGACAGGTCGAGCACTTGGGGAGCCGCATCTTTTGCGGATGGGGATACTCTTTGACGCCGACGTGGCAGTCGGTGCAGCCCAGGGAGGCGTGCATGCTGCCTTTGAATTTCGCGGCGTCCACGTGCAGGCTGCGGCCCGACGCCGACTTCATGGTGGCGTCGCCGTGACAAGCCAGACAATCCTGATCGGAGGCAGCCCGCGCTCCAGGGCACGAGAAGGCAAAAGCTACGAGGAATCCCAACGCGATCAGCCAGCGGCGATGTTTCACTGCCGTCATCGAAATTACTCCTTGGCAGCGCCGGCGAATCGCCGCAGGGTGTGCGGGGCCGGCGGCGCTACCTGTACGCAAAAAGCATCGCGTAAATAATCCACACCACGATGCTGAAGCCAATACTCAGCGCGATCCAGGCGAAGATCCGGATGGTTCGCACCACGATCTCCGGCTGGGGCTCTTCCAGATGCTGTTCCATCTGTCCGGAGGCCATCAGAGCCTCATATTCCAAAGGCTTGTCGCGCTTCAGTTCGGCCAGGGGCATATGGCCGGTGAAGATGGTCGTGTCCATGGGGAATTTTTCCGGCCGCAGGTGCGTATTGAAGAAATGCACGGTGAAAATGAAGCCGGTGGCGAGCAGCGCCTCATCGCTGTGGATGACCGTGGCGACGTTGATGAACGAGCCCGGCAGAAAGCGGGTAAAGAGAATCGGGAACCAGAGACACAGGCCGGTGGAGCCGATCACCGCGATTCCCCAGAACACGGCGAAATAGTCGAATTTTTCCCAATACGTCCAGCGCCCGTACTGCGGGCGCGGACCCATGCCGATGAACCACTTCATGGTGGCGATGAACTGGTGCAGGTCCTGGCTGGTAGGGAGCATGGTGTCCGGCCCCAAGATGAGGCCGCGCCAGGTTTTGTACTCACGCTTCTTCAGTTGCACCAGGTTGTAGAGGTGAGCGATGAAGACTCCGAACATCAGGATGGCTGCGCTGCGATGAATGAAGCCGGCGACCTGGAATCCACCCAGAAAGCGGGAGACCATGGACGCCCATCGGGTGTAGGAGAACTTTAGCGTCAGGCCGGTCGTGGCCAGGCTGAGAAAGCTGACGATCATGCAGGCGTGGAGCGTGCGCTGCATGCGGGTGAAGCGGACGAACTCGCGCTCGGGACGACCGCGCTCCGGTTTGCGCCGGTCGGGCTGACCCGGGGATCTAGGTTCCACCGTCCGCAGATCCAGATCAGTGGGCATGATGGTTCTCCTCGCCAGCGGACTTGCCTTCTTCGCCAGCGCCATTCGACCGGGCGGCTTCTTCGCGAGCCAATTCCGCTTCTTCCTTCGCTTCCTCGGCCTTGAGCTCGCGGCGCATCTGCAGCGCGCGCGGCAGCCACAACAAGGTATGCATACCGCCGATCACGAAAGTCGAGAGCAGAAGCGTGGTCATGCCCCAGAACGTCCAGAACACGAAGGGGTATTTCTTGGGATCGTGGTGCGTGGCATGGGTGAGATAGCCGGCGAAGCGCCGGGTCGCGGTCGAGTGGCATTTCTGGCAGGTGGCGACCACATTGGCGCGGCTGAGATGCGAGCGGGGATCGGCCACCCGCAGAATGTCATGCGCGCCGTGGCAGTCATAGCACTTGGCGGTTTTGGTGTAGCCCAGGCGCGAGACTTTGCCGTGATAGGTGTCGAAGTAAGTCTTGGCAATTTCTTCGTGGCATTTGCCGCACTTCTCCATGATGTCGAGCATGAAGCCGGTTTCGTCGGTGCGGCGGATGGTGTGCGCACTGTGGCAATCGTTGCAGACCGGAAGTCCCTTGTCGGTCTTCGTGACCAGCCGGGAGTGCACGCTCTGTTCGAACTGTTCTTCGATGCCGTGGTGGCAGGCTCCGCAAGTGGCGGGAACATTCTTGGGATTGACCGTGGACTGCGGGTCCGACTTGGGCAGAACCATGTGCGCGGTATGGCAGTTGGTGCAGGTGGCCGTTACGGTCAACCCGCTCTTGAGCAGGCCCTTGCCGTGAATGCTCTCGTTATAGTTCGAAATGATCTGGTGCTGCGTTCCAACATAGCGGACGGCGGCTTTCTGGCCTTCGCGGTGGCAGCTACCGCACAAATCGGGAACTCTGGTCGAGAAGGTCCTGGATTCGGGATCGCGCTTGTCCAGAATGCGGTGGGTGCCATGACAATCCCTGCAGCTGGGTGCGTTGGGATCTTTAGCGGCGAGGAGCTGGCCATGTTTGCTGCGCTGGTACTGCTGGCCCTGGTCTTCGTGGCACTTGCTGCAATCCACCGGGTGAGTGATGGTTTCACAGGGACGGACGCGCGAGACATTCACCTCGGAATGGCACTGGCTGCAGGAAACCGGAACAGCTTGGGTGCGCGGGTGGGCGTGGCGCGAGGCGGCGATCTCGGCGGCTGAGACGAACATGCTGCGGCCATCGGCAGCCTTAAGGCGCTCATTGGCGTGGCAACGCATGCAGTCGGCGTCGGCCATGCCCTGGGCATAGTAAACGTTGCGGACCTTGTGCGGCTGGTGGCAGTCCACGCAGGCGGGCAGGACGTGCGCTTCCTTTTCCCAGAGTTCGCCGCGGATGGTCTTGCGGTGCACCTCTTCGATTTCGGCGTGGCATTTGGTGCAGGTGGCGGCGATGTTGCGCCGATTGATCGAGGAATTCGGGTCGGTGTGGGGCAGGATGTTGTGGGGGGTGTGGCAGGAAACGCAATTGGCCGCCACCACCAGCCCCTTCTTGAGCAGCGCTTCGCCGTGGATGCTCTCGGAATAATTTTCCAGAATATTGTGCTGATCAATTTGCCGGCTGGTCTGGACGGGCGTGCCTTCCTGGTGACATCTTCCGCAAACGAAAGGAACCTTCAGAGGAGCTACGGCCGAGCGCGGGTCCCGGACTGGGACGATATCGTGGTTGCCGTGGCAATCCACACAATGTGGCGCGAGGGCGTCGCCGCGGGCAATGGCTTTGCCGTGCAGCGAATGCGAGTGCTGCTTCTGCTCGTCGCCATGACAGGTTCCGCATTCGACGCGGGCCACAGGCGTGGAGTGGGGCAGATCCTTGCCCTCGAGGTCGGCGTGGCAGGAGACGCAGGCGAGGGAGCCGTGCACCGACGAGGAGAACTTCTTGCCGTCCACGAAAAGTGAAACGGTGCGGTTGCCGCGCTTGGTGGTCAGGGTTTTGTCGCTGTGGCAGGCCAGGCAGTCATCGGTGCTGGGAGTTTGAGGTGGCTTGGGCGCAGCTTGGAGGATTCCCGCGGTCAAAAACAGGGTGAGAGCGATGCCAGGCGCAAAGAGATTCCGTATTGTCTGCGTTGGCATGCTCTTACCCGCCACTTCCTCAGAATGAAACCACCGTCGAGCGGCCGCATCGGGGCCGCCTTTCTCTTGCTTCTTACTTCTTGGCCAAGCCGCGAATGAAGGCAACCAGATCCTTGATCTCGGTGTCTTTCAACTTGCCATCGTAGGCCGGCATCTTGTTCTTGCCCTTGGTGATGGTCTCGGTTAGCTGCGCATCGGTCTGCTTCTGCACGTCGGCCGAGGTGAAGTCGCGCGCGCCCATCTTCAGGCCGATGGGCGATCCCTTGCCGTCGGCCCCATGGCACATGGCGCACTTCGCTTTGAAGGTTCCCGCCGCATCCTGCGCCGCGGCCGAGGGAGTATAGAGGGCGGTCACTCCGACTGCCAGCAGAGTCACCAGGGTTGCCCGAACGAAGAAATGTTTCACTTTTGGTCCTCCTGAGAGTTTTTTCAACAAGCGTTAGGTTCGCATGCCGGTCGGGGTGGACCTATGGCAGAAGTCACGAGGCCCTGTGAGGCAAATCACAGGCAGTATTGCGATGAATTGTGACAGCTGTCACGGGCCGACGTGCCAAGCCGCACTGTACCCTCCTGGCGGGAAAACTACGATCCAGGCATGCCGACTCTTTCGACTCAGCCAGTTCGTTCCGCGGCCTCGGGATGGAATGCCCAGGAGGCGAGATCCCGCAAGGTGAACACGGCGGGCTTTCAACAGCGTCCGCTGCAAGTAACCTGGGAGATGACGCGGGCCATAGACTGGAAGGCGTCGCACCAGCGTCCTGCGGCGCGGGGGCAGCGGGACCGGCAGGAATTCTCCACGGCCGAGGCTTTTCATCTCATCGAACAAGTGGCCGACATGCACGTGCCGTTGCTGGTGTTGACGGGGGGCGATCCGCTGCTGCGTCCCGACCTGTTCCCCATCGTGGACTTCGCGGCACGTCACTCGGTGCGGACTTCGCTGGCATTGCCTCCCACGCCCCTGCTCGATGCGGAAGTGATCGCCGAGTTGAAAGCGCGCGGCCTGATGCGCCTGGCCTTCTGGATGCATGGTTCGACGGCGGCGCTGGACGACTGCCGCTGGGGCGTTTCGGGCTCGGGCGTTTCTGGTTCACACCAGCGCACGCTCGAAGCCATCGGGTCCTGCCATGACGTGGATCTGCCGGTACAGATCAACACCATTCTCTCGCGACGGAACTTCCACGACGTGGACCCCATGATCGAGCTGCTCACGCGGCTGGACGTGGTTTTATGGAACGTTTTCTTTCTCGTTCCTCCCAGTCGCGAGCAGGCCGGCGAGCTGCTCAGCGCGCAAGAGCACGAGCAGGTCTTTGCCAAACTATACGCCGCTTCCAAGCGGGTTCGTTTCCAGATCAAGACCACCGAAGGCCAGCACTACCAGCGCTATCTGCTGCAGCAGCGGGCCCGGGAATCGCGGGGGCGCATGAGCGAGGTGGAAAGCATCACCTGCGCGCCCAAGGGAGTGAACGACGGCAAAGGGTTCGTGTTCATTGATCACAAGGGCGAAATGTACCCCAGCCGCTTCCTGCCGCTTTCCGCGGGCAACATCACCAAGCAGCCGCTCTCTGAGCTGTATTGCGAGTCGCCCCTGTTTGTTTCACTGCGCGACAGTTCGAAGCTGAAGGGGAAGTGCGGGCGATGTCCGGCGCGCAACGTCTGCGGAGGCTCGCGCGCCCGGGCTTATGTAATGACGGACGACTTGTTTGCCGAGGATCCCGGCTGCGCCTACGAACCGCAATAGACATACTGCGTCTTCCCGAACCGGCTGGAGTTGGACGGCGAACCTCCGGCTGCGCGCCTCGAGTACGCGGAAATTAGCGTTCCCACCAGAAATTGTGTCCGCCGGCTACCTGCCCGGCACTCTTTCTACGTCCCTCAAGAATTGTGATTGTAATCACGCTGGAGTGTGATTCACTACCCGGCGCGACCCCGCAGACCGTCGTTAGTATGAGGCCCATCTTCGGAACCAGACTAGAGGCCAAAACCTCTCGAACTTATAAGTTAGGAGGCGATTCAATGCGCTCCCGGGGCCCTGTTTTTGCGCCAAGTGCCGTGCTGCTTACGCTCGTCGTCCGGACCACCAGCAGCTTTGCCATTCCAGCTTTCCCCGGCCCGCACGGGACTTCCTGCACCGCCTGCGACCAACAAGGAGAATCCAAATGAAAAAAGCGGCGATCTTTTTGCTTGTGACAGTTTCTATCATAAGTTTGCTGTTCTTCACCGCGGTGAATCCGCCCGCCGTCCAGGCGGTTCCAAGCTACGCGCGGCAGACGGGCCTGGCCTGCAGTGGCTGCCACTACACGCCTCCGGAGCTCAATCCTGCCGGGCGGAGATTCAAACTGACGGGGTACGTAGACAGAGCAGACGAAACCAAGGTCATCAAGGCGGACGGAAGCAAAAAGACCGCTGCGCTGGATCTTCTTGCTTCGCTGCCCCTTTCGGTGATGCTGGACGCTTCCTTCACCTCCACGAAATCTCCCGTACCGGCAATCCAAAACGGAACCTATACCGGAACCAGCCAGAACGGAAATGTCGAATTCCCCCAGGACATCTCGTTGTTCCTGTCCGGCGCCTGGACCAGTCATGTCGGCAGTTTTCTTCAAGTCACGTACGACACGCAAGACGACCATTTCAGCATGGATAACACGGACGTCCGCTACGCGAACATGACGAAACTGGGTGGCAAGGAATTAATCTACGGTTTGGACTTCAACAACAATCCCACGGTAGAAGACCTTTGGAACAGCACGCCGGCATGGGGCTACCCCTGGGTCGCCAGCGATTTCGCGCCCACGCCGAACGCGTCTCCCATCATCAATGGGGGTTTGGGGCAGGATGTGGGAGGAGTTGGCGCTTACTTCATGTGGAACAACCATCTGTACTTCGACGCCGCCCTTTATCGCTCGGACCACGTGAATAGTCCGCAACCGAACACCGGTGCCGCCTCCGTCAACATTCGCGGCGTTGCGCCCTACTGGCGTCTGGCCTGGCAGCAGTTGACGGCGAAAACGCAGTATCAGGTAGGCACCTACGGCATGCACATGCGTTCGACTCCCAACGCAATCACCAACCCCGACGGGACCAGCCTTCCCTTCCAGGATTCGTATACGGACTGGGGCGTGGACACTCAGATAGACCAGACGTTATTCCGGAAAGACGTTCTTTCTTTCCGGGCCACGTACATCCGGGAAAACAATGATCTGCTGAGCAGCGTTTCTCAGGGCCAGGCGGCGCAGGGGTCGCATCATCTCAATACGGTCCTGGCCAACGCCGAATATCACTTTGGCAACCGCTATACCGGTACGTTTGGTTGGTTCAATACGACCGGGACTTCCGACTTGGGACTGTATCCCAACAATGTACCCGTGACCGGCAACTTCAATGGCGACCCGAGGGGTTCCGGGTATATTGCGAACTTTACGTATTGGCCGTGGCAGAACCTGCTGCTGTCGGCGCAGTACACTGGATACACGCGCTTCAATGGCGCCCAAAACAACTACGACGGCGCCGGACGCAGCGCGGGCGCGAACAACACGGTCTATCTGGATGCAAAAATCATTTTCTGACGCGCATGGGAAAAAAGATCAACAACTCTAAAGGAGACAATGCAATGAAGCGCAAGGTATTCGTACTGGCGGTACTGGCCGCAGGGTTGTGCAGCGCGGCCTGGGCGGGCGACATCGAAGGCAAAGTTACCGGCATGAAGGGACACTCGGTAGTTTATGTGGACGCCATCGCAGGCAAAACGTTCCCCGCTCCCAAAGAGCACCCGGTAGTGGATCAAAAGGGACTCCTGTTCACACCCCACATCATCGCGGTGCAACAGGGCACAACGGTTGAGTTTCTCAATAGCGACAATGTGGCGCACAACGTCTTCTGGACAGCAGTCGGCGGCGATAAGAAAGCCGGACACAATCTCGGAACCTGGCCCAAAGGGGAGAAGCGCCCCTTCACGTTCGATAAACCCGGAGTCGTGCCGCTGTTCTGCAATGTCCATCCGGACATGGCGGGATACATCGTCGTCAGCCCAACTCCTTACTTCGCGGAGACGGACGACAGCGGCAATTACAAAATCAAAGATGTTCCCGACGGCAGCTACACCCTGGCGGTGTGGCACGAGGGCGCGAAGAACCAATCGAAGCCCGTTACCGTTTCCGGCGGGGCCAAAGCGGATTTCACCCTGTCCAAGTAGGAGTATGACAGCAGCAACGGAGGGCGCTTGCGCGCGAGCGGTGAGCGCTCTCCGATCTTTGATTTTTACTCCCGGAACTCTACTCCCAGATCCACTCCAACAACGAAGTTGACGTTCAGCAGTGGTTGAATGAACAATTGGCGACAATGCTGAAGCGATTCAGGAACAAGAAGGTTGACGCGGACTGGCTGCACACGAATTTTCCCTGCATGATGGCCTGTCCGGCGCACACCAACGCCGGGCGCTACGTGGGCCTGATTGCCGAGGGCCGGTTCGAGGAAGCCTACCGGCTGGCGCGCGACCCGAACCCACTGGCCAGCATTTGCGGGCGCGTCTGCGCGCATCCCTGCGAGACGGCGTGCCGGCGCGGCGAAATGGACCGGCCAATCTCGATCCGGGCGTTGAAGCGCTTTCTGACCGAGCAGTATGGGCCGGAGTCGAAGCGTCCCATCAACGTCAATGAAGGGCGCGGTCAGAAAAAACTTCCTTTCAAGGTTGCGGTGGTCGGCGGGGGGCCGGTGGGATTGTCGGCGGCGCACGATCTCGCGCTGATGGGCTACGCGGTCACGATCTTCGAGGCGGCTCCAGTGGCTGGGGGCATGCTGTATCTGGGCATTCCGGAATATCGTCTGCCGCGGGACGTGGTCGAGGCGCAGGTTCGAGAAATTCTTGAGACCGGCGACATCGCGCTCAAGCTGAATCACGCCGCGGGACGCGACTTCGCCATCTCCGACCTGCGTCATCAGGGATTCGACGCGGTGCTGATCGCCGTGGGCGCGCACCGCAGCCGTGACCTCACAATTCCCGGCGTGGATCTCGACGGTGTCTACAAGGGTATTGACTTTCTGCTGAACGTGAATCTTGGTTACAAGTTTACTATTGGCAAGAAAGTCATTGTAATCGGCGGTGGCAACGTCGCCATGGACGTGGCCCGGTCGGCGGCGCGCGAAGTCGTCAAGCAGCACGCGGCAGGCGTCGAGGACCTCGAGCCTTCCGACGAGAATGTGTCCGCGGTCGCGACCAAGGAAATGATGGACATCTCGCTTTCGGCGCTGCGCATGGGCGCGCAGGAAGTGAATCTGGTTTGCCTCGAGCGCCGCGAGGAGATGCCCGCGGCACTGGAAGAAATCGTGGAGGCCGAAGAGGAAGGTATCATCATGCATCCCGGCCTCGGTCCCAAGCGGATTCTGGGCAAGGACGGGAAAGTCGCGGCGCTGGAGACGCTCAAGACCAAGTGGGTGTTTGACCAGAACAAGCGTTTCAATCCCGCGTTTTTCGACAACAGCGAGAGCCAGATCGAGTGTGACACCATCATTATGGCGATCGGGCAGGCGCCGCGGCTGGATTTCTTCAAGCCGGAAGACAAAGTCGAACTCTCGCCGCGCGGACTGATTGCGGTGAACCCGCAGACCCTGATGACTTCCGCGCCGGGGATTTTCGCGGGCGGGGACTGCGTCTTCGGCCCGCGCCTGATTATTGACAGCGTGGGCGACGGCAAGCGCGCTGCAGTGGGCATTGATGAATATCTGCGCGGAGGAAAACATCCTGAGCCCATCATCGAAGTGGAAGTGCTCAAGCGGCACGCCATGACGCTCGGGTATCTGGACATCAGCCGCCAGGCCGTGCCCATGCTTCCGCTGGAGCGCCGCACCGGCGTGACCGAAGTGGAAGTCGGCTACGATGCCGCTGCGGCTGTGGCCGAGGCGCAGCGCTGCCTGCACTGCTGGGTCAACACGATTTTCGAAGGCGCTCCCGAAGACGGTAGCATGTGCATCCTGTGCGGCGGCTGCGTGGACGTTTGCCCGGAGAAATGCCTGGAACTGGTTTCGCTCGACCGCATCGCGTTCGAGCCCGAGACCGTGCAACACATTCGCGACAACCAGGAATGTTTCGGCGTCGAGTTTGACGAAGTTGCGGCCGACGAACTGGGCGTGGTCACTGGGGCGGCGATGCTGAAAGACGAAACCCGCTGCATCCGCTGTGGATTGTGCGCCATGCGCTGTCCCGTGGGCACCATCACCATGGAGTCGTACAACCTGATTCCCGCGGAGCCGACCGGATTGATTTCAGTGGCCGCGATTGGCGCGGGGTTGCAGAAGTAAGCGAGAGAACACAATGGCAGAGGAAACCAAGGACGAAATCAAGAAGACTGAAGACGTGAACCGGCGGCAATTTTTTATGAGACTGGGGCTGGGCTCGCTGAGCATCGCCGCGGCCGGCACGGCGGCGTTTTCCTACCAGTTTCTGGAGCCGAACGTGCTGTTCGAGCCCTCGCCCGTGGTTAACGCGGGCAAGCCCGACCGCTATCCGCTCGATTCGGTCACGCTCGACGTAAATACCGGCATCTACATTATCCATTCGCAAGAGGGATATTTCTCGCTGAGTGCGGTCTGCACCCATCTGGGCTGCCTGACGGTGTGGAAGCCGGAATTGGGGATCATTGCCTGCCCTTGCCACGGCAGCAAGTTCGACCAGAGTGGAAAGAAAATCGAGGGGCCCGCGCCCAGACCTCTGCCGTGGAAGCGCATCTGGCTCAACGACGACGGCGACCTTCTGGTGGATCGCTCGACCGACGTCCCGCCGCTGGGGCGGGATTCTTTCGTGAGGGTCTGACTTAGAGAGGACCAGCATGGCGAAAACGATGGACCAATATTTCGACGATCTGCGCGGCACGCGCGTGTGGCGCTCGATTTTCCGCAGCGGCACCGGTTCCAGCACGCTCAAGCGCGCGCTGGCGATTCAGCAGAATGTGTTTCTGCACCTGTTCTCGACCAAGGTGCGCGCGCGCATGCTGAGCTTCAGCGCCACCTGGTATCTGGGGACGCTGACTCTGGGGACGTTTCTGCTGCTGGTAGCAACCGGCATCCCTCTGATGCTCTACTACCATCCTTCGGCGCCGCAGGCCTACGCCGATACTAAGGACCTGCAGTTCGTGGTCTCATCGGGATTGTTTCTGCGCAACCTGCACCGCTGGTCGGCGCACGCCATGGTGTTTCTGGTGTTCGCGCACATGTTCAAGGTGTTTTATCGCGGGGCGTATCGCACGCCACGCGAGTTCAACTGGGTGATCGGCGTCGTTCTGCTTCTGATCACGCTGCTTCTCAGCTACACCGGCTATCTGCTGCCCTGGGATCAACTGGCCTACTGGGCGATCACGGTGGGATCGAACATTGCGTCGGCCGTGCCCATGATTGGCGACAAGATTCACTTCCTGCTGCTCGGGGGCAATGCGGTCAACGCCAACGCGCTGCTGCGCTTCTATGTGCTGCACTGCATGATTCTTCCCCTGGCGGCGATGTTCTTCGTGGCCATTCATTTCTGGCGGATCCGCAAAGACGGCGGGCTGTACGCGCATTCGAGCGAGCCTGCGGTTTTGCGGGCGAATGCAGCGAAAAGCCCCACTTCTCGCACAGAACGCGAGAAATGGGGCACCCCTGCCGATGCAAAGGAGGGCCAATAATTATGGCGGACTCCAAGGACTTCGTAGCCGGAGTGGACTCGAACGCAAAGAAGTCGCCGCGGCGCATTGTCTTCATCACGCGCCGCACCTCGGCGCAGGTGAAGGCGGAGACGGAAGAGCAGACCCAGACTTTCCCGGAGGTGCTGTTCCGCGCGGCGGTGGCGATCATGACGCTGTCTGTCGGGCTGGTGTGGATCTCGCTGATGTTCAATGCCCCACTCGAGGGCCTGGCTGATCCTTCGCACACGCCCAATCCGGCCAAGGCGCCCTGGTACTTCCTCGGGTTGCAGGAATTGTTGCACTATTTCCCGCCGGTGGTCGCGGGCGTTCTGGTGCCGGGACTGGTGGTGATGGCGCTCATCGTGATCCCGTATTTCAGAGTCAACGTCGAAGCCGAGGGGCTTTTCCTGAAGGACCGGGAGAAGCGACTCCGAATCTTCTATGCGGTTGCGGGCGCTCTGTCTCTGTTTCTGCTTTTGTATAAGTCGCGTTTGTACAACTATGCGCTCGGAATTAAGGGAGAGGCGGAGCCGCTGTATGCCGGTCTCGTGCCCACTTTGATCATTTCGGGGCTGATGATTCTGGCGTCGAGGAGCTCTCCTCAATCCCCCTCGGCCTTCCGGCGCTATCTGGCGGCGCGGCCGCTCTCCTATTGGGTGATGACCTGGTTCTTATTCGAACTGGTGGTGCTTACCGCCATCGGCACATTTTTCCGCGGGCCGGGCTGGTCGTGGGTCTGGCCATGGCAGGGTTGATAACCATGTTTATCAGAATGCTCATAACGATGCGGAGAGGGATGCGGCGCTCATGAACGAGAAACCTCCGTCGCTCTGGCAAAAACTGTTCGGGGACCCGGTGCGCGCGTTTGGCGTGGTCAGCCTGATTTTCCTGGCGTCGCTGGCGATTGCCCCGGCCAAGAATTTTTTCAGCGAGTGGCGTCACTATCAGCACGGCTATCTGAGG
Source organism: Candidatus Sulfotelmatobacter sp. (assembly GCA_035266345.1). GTDB lineage: Bacteria > Acidobacteriota > Terriglobia > Terriglobales > Acidobacteriaceae > Sulfotelmatobacter. The sequence continues at coordinate 18,036 of DATFNP010000085.1, read as the reverse complement.
ATGATCCGCAACCGCAGCGAGGCCAACACGCTGCAGCGGCACTTTCAGGGCGGCATTCAGCAGATCTGGCTCTCGGACCTGGGAGTGGTGGATCGCTGCACGAGCTGCCACGTCGGGCTCAAGGAAGCGAGCCTGACCGACGTGGCCACGCAGCCCTTTCGCAAACACCCGGCGATTCCGCACCAGCTCGATCAGTTTGGCTGCACGGTCTGCCATCGCGGACAAGGGGCCGCGACCACCGTGACCGAAGCGCATAACAGCACGCTGGCGTGGGAGCAGCCCATTCTGCCGGCGAAGTACATCGAGTCCTCGTGCGGGCAGTGTCATCGCGGCCCGCTGCCGGGAACTCCGGTGCTGAATCAGGGACGCAACCTGCTCTCCCGCTACGGCTGCGTCCACTGCCACACCGTGAAACTGCCCGGCGGGGGCACGATGAAACCCACCGACGATCCGCCGTCGCTCGAGCACATTGCCGACAAGACAACGCGGGAGTGGGTTTACGCGTGGCTGAAGGATCCGCAGGCCTATGCCGTCACGGCCACGATGCCGAACTTCAAGCTGAGCGATGACGATGCCCGGGACATGTCGGCTTTCCTGATCGCAAACAGCGCCTCGCTGCCGGGAGACACGGTCACGCTTGCGGCGAAAGCATCGTCCGATCCGGCCGGGGGAGCCAGTTTGTACGGAGAATCCTTCTGCGCTTCCTGCCACGCCGTGCAGAACGCGGCGGGAAATGTGGTGGGCGGCGACGTGGGACCGGAACTTACCCGCGTCGGCAGCAAGGTGAAGCCGGAGTGGTTGCAGGCCTGGCTGCGCAACCCGCGAGGCTACGATGCCGAGACCGCCATGCCGCATTATCGTTTCAATGACGGGCAGGTCGTGACTCTGGCCGGATTCCTTGAGGCTAAAGCGGATTCCGACCTGCTGGCCAACGTGCATCTGGAGCCGGCAACGCCCGCGCAGATCGCGCACGGCAAGCGGCTGGTTTCCGACTACGGTTGCGCGTCGTGCCACGAAATTGCGGGTATCAAGAAGCCGGAAAACTTTGCGCCCGAACTGAGCCGCATCGGCAGCAAGCCGGTAACGCAACTGATTTTCCTGCCCGGAATGCCGCACACCCTGCCGGACTACATTGCGGGCAAGATCAAGCAGCCGCGCACGTTTTCGCCGGGGTTGAAAATGCCGCAGTACACCTTCACGACGGCGCAGATTGATTCGCTCACCACGGCTCTGCTGGCCTTGAACGATCGGGCCGCTGCGCTGCCGCCGTCGCTGACGGTGCCTGCGACGCCGCCATCGGACTACCAGCCCGCCGGAAAAGCGGGCAAGCTGATGACCGATCTTGCCTGCTTCAGTTGCCATCGCATCAACGGGCACGGCGGCGACATGGCGCCCGATCTGACATGGGAAGGCAGTTCGGTACAACGCGAGTGGCTGGTGCAGTTCTTCAAGAATCCGGGGACGCTGCGTCCGGCGCTGATTCGGCGCATGCCGCGCTTCAACCTGTCCGACGGCGACGTCAACGAACTGACCGATTACATCATGACCGTCTACCAGAGTCCGGCGGTGGACCGCGACGCCATGCCGCTCAGCGGGTATTCGCAGGGCCAGGTGGAACTGGGCAAGCAGCTTTTCTACGGCAAGTATTCCTGCCAGGGCTGCCACATTGTGGATACCAAGGCTGACAAAGGCTATATCGGCCCGACTCTGACCCACGTCGGCTCGCGCATGACGGCGGCATGGGTTTACCAGTGGATGAAGAACCCGCAGGCCCTGCGGCCCGGCGCCGGCGAACCGAACCGGGCCATGAGCGATGAGGATGCGCGCGCTCTGACGGCGTTCCTGATGTCGCAAAAAGGCGGAGCCAAGGAGGCCGCAAAGAAATGACCCGTTACTCTCCGTCCGTTTTATGGTTGATGATTGCCGCGCTGGCCACATCCTGTTCGCACAGGACTGAGTCTGCGCCGACGCTGAAGCCGACCGCGTTCGGCACGGCGATCGTCGAGTCGAGCGGCGGAAAGCAGCTTGCTCAGACCGGAGCGTTACTGCCGCAGCCGCTGGTGGTTCAGGTGAACGATGAGCAGGGGAACGCAGTCACCGGCGCGCTGGTGGAATTCGCCGCCGCCTCGGGAGTCACATTCGATCCCGCCAACGCTCTGACCGATTCCAGCGGCCAGGTTACGACCAATGTTTCTCTTGGGGGCATGGCGGGACGCTACCAGCTCATGGCTTTCACCTTCGACAAGTCGCACAAGAAAGTCGAACTCAAGGTGGAAGAGATCGCGCTGGGCTACCAGCAGACTCTGGGACAGCACCTGGCGGATCAATATTGTCAACGCTGCCACAATCCGGAATCCAGCGTGGAGCGGGTTTCCAACTACGACAATCTGGACGTGAAGCCGCACCCGTTCACTGAGGGTGACACCTACAATGCGATCAGCGACGCTGACCTCACCGCCGCGATCAGTCACGGCGGCCCGGCGCTCGGCAAATCGGCACTTATGCCGGCTTGGGGAAACACGCTCAGCAAGGCGGACGTCCAGGCGCTGATAGCTTATATTCGCGCCGTCTCGGATCCTCCGGCGCGCAACGCTGGGCCGGTCTACGCGAAAAATTAGCCTCCTGGCGGCGAAGCTGCAGGGGGGTTCTTTGTGAGCGGCGTCACCTAGGTTTGTGACTCTAATCACAATTCAGCTTTCGGGACTCCTTCAAAATCAAGGCAATTCGCCGGATCATTGTGGGGGGCCGCACCGCGTCCGTGTGACCTCAATCACCAGTCCCAGTGACCGAATACACGGAGTTTCCGTACTGCCTCTGCCATCCTAGCGCCCAATCGAGGTGTCCTATGACCCAAGACAATCGCGACATCCTGGAGGTTCTTAAGTTTGAGTTGAGCTTTCTGGAAGACGGGGGGTATGGACGTTCTCCGCATGCGCCCTGGCGTGCTTCAGCGATTTTTGAGGATTCGCCGATCTGTCCGAATTTCTGCGATTCCGAGCGGCTGCATCCCTGCGAGACCTGTCTGCTGGAACGGTTCGTCCCCGAAGGCCGGCGCTCGGAAAACGTGCCCTGCCGGTTCATTCAGCTTACGGAGCAGGGACAGACGGTGGACGATTTCTACCGCACGGGCAGCCAACTCGAAATGGAGGAGGCTCTGTCCGTCTGGCTGCGGGCCCAGATCGAGAAGATTGAGCGCGAACGCGCGCTGACACAAGAAGTAGGAGTGGCCTAAGTGCCACCCACAACGATTCATCCCACTGGCGCAATGAAGCCCACAAGTTCCTCCCGAGGAGACGCAAAAGTCATGAGTGACGAACACGCTTATCGAGTAGCCGCATGGTGGACTTCCGGCCGCACCGGCCTGGCTAAATCGGATTCCGCGCCCAATGCGATTCACTTCACGGCGCCCACGGAGTTTGGCGGTCTGGAAGGCAGATGGACGCCGGAGGAACTCTTACTCGCCGCCATCGCGGGTTGCTATACGACGACTCTGCGGGCGATTGCGGGGACGGCGCAGTTCAACTTCACCGATCTGCAAGTGGAAGCCAACGGCACCGTGCGCAAGACCGAGTCGGGTTGGAGTTTCACCCAGATCGTGGTGCGCCCCAACCTGAAGATCGCCTCGGCCGACGAACGCGAGCGCGCGCTCGATCTGCTGAAGCGGGCGGAGAAAGCGTGCCTGGTCTCGCGCGCGATCGGGACCACGCTGAAATTCGAGCCCCAGCTCGAAGTCACTAGGCCCGCGACGATTTCCTGAGCGAGCGGAACCAGGCGTAGCGCTTCAGCGCCGCGCTGAGGAGGTTGGGTGGCGCAGCGCTTTAGCGCTGCGATAAGGGGTTGTCTTCATTGGCGGCTTCAGCCGCTGAGGTTGCTTTTCCAATTTCTCTGCAGCCTTCTAGAGCACCAGCAGCGCCGAGACCGACGATGGGTCATCCATCGCGTGGAGTTTGAATCCCACCTTCTTGAAGATGGCCTGCGTGGGCAGATTGTCGCGCAGGATTTCTCCGTGCAGCTTCCGGAACTTCTCCTGGCGCGCCACGCGGGCCACACCCGCAAGCAGCTCCGTGCCCAGTCCGCGTGCCTGCCAGCGGTCCGAGACCAGCACGGCTGCCTCGGCCTCGGTGCGATTGATGGCGCTGAAACGGCCCACGCCCAGCACCTCATGCTGTCCCGTGTCGGGATTCTTGCGATCCGCCACCAGCGCGAATCCGCGGTCGTAGCTGCCAAAGCAGATACGCACCAGCCGTTCGTGCTCCACCCGCGCGCTCAGGCTCAAGGAGCAGAAATATCGCAGGTACACGCTGCGCTCGGAGAGCGTGGTGTGGAACTGCACCATGAGCGGCTCATCTTCGGGACGGATCGGCCGGATCGTCACCGGAGTTCCGTCCTTCAACTGCCAGTCCCAGACATACTGCGACGGATACGGTCGGATGGCGGGGCGGCGCAATTGTTCGGGAAGGACCGACGCATCATGCACCACCACCCGCGCGTCGAGCGCCAGCAGATGCTCGGGAGTCGCCAGCAGCGGATTGATGTCAATTTCCTTGATCCAGGGCTGTTCCACCACGAGCTGAGCGAAACGCACCAGCAGCTCTTCGAGGGCGACAAGATTGACCGGCTTGCGGCCGCGCACACCCTGTAACGCGGTGAAGATTTTGGTCCGTTCCATCAACCGATGCGCCAGCGTGGTGTTCAGCGGCGGCAGGGCGAGCGAGCTGTCGCGGTAAACCTCCACCATCACGCCGCCGGAACCGAACAGGATCACTGGTCCAAACTGCGGATCTACGCTGCTGCCCAGGATCAGCTCGTAGCCGTCGCGCCTCACCATGGGCTGCACGGTCACTCCGGCAAAATGTTGCGCGCCCGCTTTCTCGGCGACTGCGGCCTGCACGGAGCGGTACGCCCCGCGCACTTCGTCGGCAGTCTGCAACCGCAGGCGAACGCCATCCACATCGGTTTTGTGGGCGATGGTGTTGGACAAGAGCTTCAACACCACGGGATAACCGATCTCGGCCGCGCGGGCGACTGCCTGCTCTTCATTTTCCGCGACGCGCGTGTCCACGACCGGAATGTTGTAATGCGCCAGAAGCTGCTTGGCTTCGAATTCATTGAGCATGGTCCGGCCGCTGGAGCGCACGCTCTGCACAAAATCCGAAACCTTGCGCCGCGCATCCCCGGCGGCTTCCGGCCCGTCCACCAGGGCAGGGGTTTCATACAGCCCGCGCAGGCTGTTGGTGTAACGCCACATATAAATGAAAGCGCGTGCCGCGGTGTCGGGGTAATTGAAGGTTGGAATGCCGGCCGTGTTGAGAATGGCAGTTCCTTCCGCGACTCCGTCGCCACCCATCCAACTGGCCAGCACCGGCTTGCCCGTGCTGTTGGCGTAGGGCTTCATCCGTTCCGCGACTTGTGTGGGATCGGCCAGACCTTGCGGGGCGATCACAACCAGCAGTCCATCGCTCCCTGGATCCTTCGAGGCGATGTCCACGGCCTTGACGAGACGTTCCGCATCGGCATCGGCCAGCACGTCCACCGGGTTGCCGTGGCTCCAGTGCGAGGAAAGAAAGGCGTCCATGGCCTGCAGGGATTCCGGCGAGAGCACGGTCAGCGCGCCGCCGGTCGCAATGAGCGCGTCGGTGGCCAGCACGCCGGGGCCGCCGGCGTTGGTGACGATGGTGAGGTGGGGACCACGGGGCCGCGGCTGTTTGCTTAACACTTCCGCCATGTAAAACAGGTCGGCGATGTTCTGCACGCGGAGCACGCCGCAGCGCCGAAAGGCCGCATCCAGAACGTCGTCGCTTCCGGTCAGCGCTCCGGTGTGCGAGGCGGCCGCGCGTGACGCCGCTTCCGAGCGTCCCGCCTTGATGACGATGATGGGCTTGCTCAGCGCGATTTCCCGCGCCGCGGAAAGAAACGATCGCGCGTCTCCCACCGACTCCATGTATAGCAGAATGCTCTTGGTGTGAGGATCATCGCCGAAGTAGTAAATGAGGTCGCCCCAGCCCACGTCGAGCATGGAGCCGGTGGAAACGATGGCGCTGAAGCCCACATGCTCACGCGCGCTCCAATCGAGAATGGCCGTCTGCAGAGCGCCGCTCTGGCTGAGGAAGGCGACACTCCCTTTCTGCGGCATGGCCTTGGCGAAGGTAGCGTTCAGTCCGATGGTCGGGTTCATGAACCCCATGCAGTTGGGGCCGACCAACCGCATCGAGCCGCGGCGCAGGTGTTCCTGAATCTGGTCTTCGAGCACCGCGCCCTGGGGTCCCTGCTCGCGGAAACCGGCGGAGATGACCACCGCGGACCTGACTCCCGCGTCCACGCACTCGCCGATGATCTGCGGCACGGTCTGGGCCGGGGTGACCACCAGCGCTAGGTCCACACCGCCCGCGATGTCGCCAATGTGCTGCTCGGTCTTGATCCCGAGAACTTCGCCGTGGCTGGGATTGATGGCGTGGAGCTTAAGCGGGAATTTGCTCTCCAGAAGATTGGCCAGCACACTGCGGCCGACGGTTCCAGGCCGGTCGCTGGCCCCGATCACGGCGACGGAGCGAGGAACAAAAAGCGACTCCAGCCCGGCCCGCGGAGGGCGCGCCAGCGGCTTTGAGATCATCGGGAGGGGCTGCATTGGGGGGTTCGATATTTGGCTCACAAGAGTCCTCGCACTACCATGGATCGTCCTATTTTTTCATAAGTTTAGCGGACAAGCAGGGGCCCGTTTGCGGCACACAAAACCTATCATGGCACAGTTTTCTCCCTTCGTCTGTGATCGGCATAGGGCCTTGATCACCAGGGGTGGTGACGGTGATCACAGGCCCAATTTGGGTGCTACAATGACCCCAAAGGGAGGGTGCTAAATGCGCGCCCCTTATGGTCTAAATATTCTTGATAACTGCCTCACCTGCCCGGTGAGAGAGGAACATCTATTTTGCAATCTTTCCGTTCACGCCGGGCAGCGCCTAAATGAAATCAAATCCACCGCCGTTTATCCCAAGGGAGCCATGCTCTTCATTGAAGGGCAGCAACCGCGTGGCATATTCGTGCTCTGCGCCGGGAAGACCAAGCTGTCTACTTCTTCCCGCGAAGGCAAAACCATCATTACAAAAATCTCCGACTCGGGAGATGTTCTCGGTCTGAATGCGGTCATTTCCAACCGCCCGTACGAAGTGACGGCCGAGATGATGGAGCCCGGGCAAGCCAACTTCATTCCGCGCGACTCCTTCCTGCAGTTTCTGAAGGAGCAGGGGGAAGTGGCCTTGCGCGTCGCCGAACAGTTGAGCCGCAATTACTACACCGCCTACGAGGAGATCCGGACTCTGGGTCTGGCCACCTCGCCGTCGGAAAAATTTGCCAAGTTGCTGCTCTCCTGGTCCACCAAGACGCCACAAAACGACGGTTCCTCGCAGGTCAAGCTCACCCTGACCCACGAGGAGATAGCCGAGATCATCGGTACCACCCGCGAGACTGTCAGCCGCCTGTTCTCGGAATTCAAGAAGCGACAGTTGCTGCAGCTCAAGGGCTCAACCCTGATCATCCGCAATCGGCCGGCACTGGAAAAGATTGTCCAGTCCTGATTTGACGGGCGCGCACCACGGTGAGAGAAGGTGGGAGTAGCTCATCCATCTTTGCCCTGAACGTCCCCCGTACCGTATCTGCCGTTACTCACGCCCGAGACGCTGCGATCGCCGGCTCCGAACAGGTGAGTCAGGCGCTCATGCAGAGCAGTGATGGCCTGAAAGAGTTCCGCCAGTCCGTCCGTGGCAAAATCCACTTCCAGAGACTGCAGGTCAATGGTCAGATCCTTCGCGATCTGCGTGGCGCGGCGGACGCGGTCTTCCGACAACGCGCTCATGGCGGAATAGGGGTCACGGCGCTGCTGCTGCAATCGTACCCACATCTGCACCACGCGCGCGGTTTGCCGAACGCTGTCCACCGCGTTGCGGAATTCGCTCAGGATGCGGGGCGAAAAGTCGCCTGCCACAATGAGTTGCTCCAGGGTACGGAGTTCGGCGGTGGCCTCCTGCAAACGCTCAGCGATCGAATTGCTTCCGGGTTGAGAATCGTGATGTTCCATGCCCTCTCGCTGTCTGGCGGCGGCCTGCGAACCGGCAACGCCGGCGGGGAGCGTTTTCTCAGAATCGCAGACCGTTCGCCAATTCTTCCTAGTCGCTCATCGGCAACCGCGGCAAAGGACTTCAATCCTGCCCGGTTACAATCCTATGCACGTACCTGCGAACCATGACTCAACTACACTGTGCGGCACTTTTGTTTGATCTGGATGGAGTGCTCATCAACTCCACCCCGGCGGTCACGCGCGTCTGGCGGCGTTGGGCAGTGGAGCACGGGTTCGCTCCCGCAGAGGTCGTGGCCCGGGCCCATGGACGTCCCAGTCTGGCCACGGTTCGGGAATATCTTCCCCACGCCGACCACGAGGCCGAGAACCGCGAGGTGGAACGCCGCGAGATCGAGGACCTCGAAGGCGTGGCGCCGCTGCCCGGCGCGCTTGATCTGCTGGCCAGTCTTCCTCCGGAGCGCTGGACCATTGCCACCTCCTGTACCCGGGACCTGGCCGCAGTCCGCATTCGGGCTGCAGGCCTCCCGCTGCCGAAAAGGATGATCACTTCCTCCGACATCACGCAGGGCAAACCGCACCCAGAGCCCTATCTGAAAGCCGCATCGGCGTTGGGGTTTCCAGCGGCAGATTGCGTGGTATGCGAAGACGTTCCGGCGGGAATCCAGTCGGGCAGAAGCGCGGGCGCGAAAGTGATTGCTTTCCGAACCACGGTGGAGGAGCGCATCTTGCGCGAGGCCGGCGCCGACTGGATCATGAACAACTGCTTAGACATTCGGGTAGCTGCTAAGAAACAAGGTTTGCATCTGACTTTGGCGGGGTAGTTTTTGCCGCTCTTGCCCAGCTGATCCCGCTGGCGCCGCAGTTTTCTCCGCGAATATCTAAAGTCTCTTCCAACTCCGCCGATGAGGTCTTCGTATTGCAGGAAGATCTGAAGCTTCCATCCCAAGGGATCCTGATCTGAGGAGACACTTATGTTCACAGGAGCGGTTTCGACGAATTCGAATTACCAGGAACTGCAGGCGTATATTCAACAGCGCCGCGGCGATGCGCAGCCGCTCGGCCAGGCACTTCAGTCTGGCGATCTCGCCGGGGCGCAGCAGGAGTACAACGCAATCCAGACTTTGGCCCAGAACGGGCCGTTCGCCAATGGGGATGCTTTCAGCGTGAGCGCGCGGCAGCAGGATTTCGCCGCTATCGGGCAGGCTCTGCAAGCTGGAGACCTGGCGGGCGCGCAGCAGGCCTTTGCGCAACTGCAGAGCACGTTTCACCCGCAGCAAAGTCAGCAACAGGAAACTCAGCCGGTGGAAGTGATAGTGAATCTGGGGTCTTCTGGCGCGGCCTCGACGGGCAGTTCCAGCGCTGCAACCCAACCAACTGCGCAGCCGGTTTCTCCGGCGCCCTCAACTCAATCGCCGAGCGGCCCTGAGATCATTGTGAATCTCGGCAATGCCCCTGCCGGTGAGCAGATCACCATCGGGTTGAACAACACAGGCAACGGCAGCGAGCAGGTGACCCTCAGCGTTGCCAACCAGCAGAATCAGAGCCCGGAACAGATCACCTTCAACCTCAGCCAGAACAGCAACGAGCAGATTGTGCTGAATCTGTTCAACAGTTCCACCTTCAGTCCGGCGCAGGGCAACGTCAATGTGACGGCCTAGCAGTTCCGTCCACACCTGGTGCAGCGGAGCGGCAACCACCGGCTCCGCTGCACCGGTGCAACGCAGACATGGATTTCAGATTGTTGATTTTAGATTGCAGATTGGAAAGCGTCCGCGTCCCGCTTCTCCAGGAGCATTCAAGAAATTCTGCAATCTAAAATCGAAAATCGAAAATCTGCAATCCAACTCCGGCCCCACCCCCCTCGTTCGAGAGGTCATTCCCACCTCGATCACTGATCCCTTTCAGGAGTAAACTAACGTCAACCACCCCGGGAATTCCACGCAAGGAGAGATTCTGATGAAACACAGGCTGCTGATTTCCTTCTTCGGCGTGCTGGTTCTTTGCGTTTTTGGCCTCGCTCAAGACGCGCAACGCGAACCCTCAGCCCGCGCCCAGGAGCGCATTACGCGGGAGGTGCGCCACGAACTGCTGATGCTGCCCTACTTCGGCGTCTTCGATAACATCGCCTACAAAGTGGACGGCTACAACGTCACCCTGCTCGGACAAGTTGTACGTCCCACGCTGAAGTCCGACGCGGAAAATGTCGTGAAGCACATCGAAGGCGTCGAAAAGGTGGACAACCAGATCGAAGTTCTTCCCCTTTCTCCCATGGACGACCGCCTTCGCATCAGACTGTTCCACGCCATCTACAACTATCCGGCGCTGGAGAAATACGCCCTGGGCGTGCAAAAGCCGATCCGCATTATCGTAAAGAACGGCCACATCACGCTGGAAGGCGTTGTGGACAACGAGACGGACAAGAATCTTGCCGGGCTTCGCGCCAACGGCGTCTCCGGAACTTTCTCGTTGACCAACAATCTGCAGGTGGTGAAGCCGTAAAGGACAGACCGCGGGGGGGGGCCATCATTCTTTTGGCGTCTCTTTCTTGTGCGACCCCACCGCGACCCCATCCGGTTGCGTATAATGCTGCCGGATTCGATTCCATCCCCGAGGAACGCCATCATGAGTCTTGCTGCCATGAACCGTCGCACTTTTCTTGAGACCGCGACCACCGTTACGGTCGTCACGCTGCTGACCAGCCGCCTTGGCTGGGCCGCCGGCGAGCACAGAATCGAGAAGCTCGGCGTGCAGCTCTACACCGTGCGCGACCAGATGAAGGCCGATTTCGACGGCACCATCGCCAGAGTGGCTTCCATCGGCTACAAGGAGGTCGAGTTCGCCGGCTACTTCGGCCGCACGCCGCAGCAAGTCCGCGCCACGCTGGAAAAGAACGGCCTGATCTCGCCCTGCTGCCATGTGGAATATGACGTGCTCGCGCCCGATAAGTGGCCGGCGCAAATCGAATCGGCCAAGGTCATTGGCCAGAGCTACATCGTCAATCCCTGGATTCCCGAGGAGCGTCGCAAGAGCGACGACGACTGGAAGCGCGCCGCGGATACCTTCAACCGCGCCGGAGAAGCCAGCAAGAAGGCGGGCATCCAGTTCGCCTATCACAATCACTGGTTCGAATTCCTGCCGGTGAATGGGAAGCTTCCCTACGACACGCTGCTTACGCTGTGCGATCCGGACCTGGTCAAAATGGAACTCGACCTGTGCTGGATCACCGTCGCCGGCGCCGATCCGCTCAAGTATTTCGACCGCTATCCCGGACGATTCCCTCTGGTGCACGTGAAGGATGTGAAAAAAATTCCGCCCATCACGACCGGGGGAGCGCAGAACTTCGGCGACACGGTGGATTTGACCGAAGTCGGTAGCGGCATCGTGGACTGGAAGAGAATCTTCGCGCAGTCGGAAAAGGCGGGCATCAAGCACTACATCGTCGAGCACGATCGGCCCAAGGCGCCGTTCGAGAGCATCACCGGAAGTTTCAGGTATTTGAACGGGCTGCGCTGGTAATCAGGAAGCGAGAGTTACGGAAGTAACGGGAAGGGCGCAGGCACGTGTGGCATTCTGAGCGCAGCGGAACCGCGGAACTCAGATACAGGTGATTCCATGGACTTGGACGAGGAACGCGAAGGCTACATCAATCCATCGCGCCCTGCCTATCCGCCCATTCACAGCAGTGAGAGCGAGCCGGGTGGCCAGCATCAGTTATTGAGCGCTCGCGCCGAAGAGGTCCTCGGTGGCTTGATCACTGTTGCCGGGGGTGTTTGGGCAGTGTACGCTGTGGCCGTCGAGCGAGCTGGTTTTTGGCAGGCGCACCTCATGCCCCCGGGGCCGGCGGAAATTTGCGCTTTAGGTGTTCTGGTCTGGCTCCATGCCAAATGGCGCCATGCCAAGGCTGCCTGAGGCCAGCCAACCTCAGCCTTTTCCGAACGGCGCTTCCAGCGACGGGCTCTGCGGCGTGAACAACTCCGCGCCGTCTTCGGTGACGTGCATGTCGTCTTCGAGGCGGATGCTGAATTCTCCGGGAAGGTAAATCCCAGGTTCATTGCTGGTGGTCACGTTCGCCTGCAACTTTGTCGGGTTGCCACGGACCAGGTATGGCCACTCGTGCCCGTCCATTCCCAGGCCGTGCCCGACGCGATGCGTGAAGTATTTGTAGTCGGGGCCGTAACCCGCATCGGTGATCACCTGGCGGGCGGCCGCATCCACAGCACCGCATTCCGCCCGCGGACGCGCCGCGGCCAGGGCCGCCGCTTGCGCCCGGCGCACAATGTCGAACACCTGCTTCATTTTGTCCGACGCCTTTCCCAGCACAAACGTCCGCGTGATGTCTGACTGGTATCCCTCGACCGTGCAGCCGTCGTCAATCATGATGATCGAACCCTCGCGGATGACTTGGGGCGCGTTCGATCCGTGAGGGGACGCAGTGTATTCGCCAACCATCACGCTGGCATCGCCCGAAAAGCCCGTCCGGGCATACGCTCTCTCGATCAGTTCGCCGACGTCGCGCTGGGTCATGCCCTCGCGCAGGGCGTGATACACGGCGTCGTACACCGCCAGCGTGACTTGCGCGGCCAGTCGCATCAGGGCAACTTCGTGCGCACTCTTGATCATGCGGCAGCCGGCGGTGACCGGGATGGCGCTGGTGAACGCGGCCTGGGGTGCAGCTTTGGCAATGTTATCGGCGAAAACGAAGCGGATGTTCTCCTCGATCCCGATTTTGCCGCCAGCGATGCCGCGATCTTTCAGTCCCTGGCCGATGAGCCGGTAAGGGTTCTCGTCTTCCTGCCAGATGCGCACGTCGGCCGGGGCGGCGCCGGGCGCGTTGCCGATCTGCTCGCTCGCGCGACCCTCTTCAAACGCCGGGCAAACGTAAAACGCGGCGCCCTTCGCCGGCAACACCAGGGCGAAGGCTCGTTCGCCGCCCCACCAGCGGATGCCGGTGAAGTAGCGCAACGACGTTCCTTCCATGAGCACGATGGCGTCGAGCGCATTGTCCGTCATCAGTTTGCGGGCGCGCTCCTGACGCTCGCCGCGCTCTTCGCGGGTGATGGGGATGGCCTCGCTCTTGCGCGGCTTCAGTTGCGCCAGGGACGGCGGCAGAGAGGTGTCGCTCGCGGCCTGCCCCCCGACAAGTGCACTCGCAGAATGCGATGCGACCGCCACGCCCGCCGTTACGCCGCCCGCTACGAAGAATTGTCGCCGCGAAATCATGAAGCCTCTCAGAGCGTGGAATGCAATCCGCTATTATAAGGGGATTTGAAATGTTCGATTTCAGATTCAGGGGCGGGCCGTGACTTCTTTGCGTCCTTTGCGAATCCTTGGCGTACTCTGCGGTTTAAGATCTTTCACCGCAGAGGTCGCGGAGGGGGGCACGAAATTCACGGAGTAAACGCATACGTATAATAGTATACGTACAATAATGTACGTAACAAAGAAAGAACAACCCCGCAACATGGAAAGCCGCCGGCACATTCCCCAGAATGCCCTTTCCGGGACCGGAAACGGCCCTGGCTTCGACGATCGATGCGGGGTCAGGGGAAACCCACCGTCTACGACAAAACTGCGCGTGCTGGAGCCTGCTAGGGGCCTTCTACGTTTTTTCAATCACTTACACGGAGACTCAACGACTTACAGAAAGTGAGGCGGCGACCGATGGCTTTGACTGCCGAGGTATGCTCTGTCTCGACGTGGAATCCGGTTTCCAATGCGCCGCCTGCGGAGAGTGGAACACCATATCCGTGGACGAATCCGCCGGACGCCGGCAGCGCTACGTCGAGGACTGCCAGGTCTGCTGCAAGCCCAACGTTCTCCGCGTCGAGTACGACAACTGGGCGCAGAAATTTGTCATCACGGCGGAACTGGAATAAGACCGCGGACTTCAGGCCTCCGACCTACACCCTAAACACGTCTGGTTCGCAGCGCGGTATAGTTAGCTGTCCGGCGCGGCATGAAACCTGTCGCGACGTCGAAATGCCGGATCGAAAGGAAGTCCCATGGCAACGGGCTACACTGCTGGCAGGATGGTTGCGCACAACATGGTGACCACGCAGTTTGAACTCGATGGCTTCCGCGTGACGCGCACGCTGGGAGTTGTGCGGGGCATCGTCGTGCGTTCACGGTCCATCTTCGGGACCATCGGCGCCGGACTGCAAACCCTGGTTGGCGGCAATATCACGCTGCTGACCAACCTGTGCGAGAAGACGCGCCAGGAGGCTTTCGACCTGATGCTGCAGCATGCCGCCGAACTGGGCGCAAACGCCGTGGTCGGCGCGCGCTACGACGCGACCGAGGTCATGCAGGGAGTCACCGAGGTGTTGGCCTATGGGACCGCGGTTTGCGTGGAGCCCGCGAAGTAGATCCGTGGCAGCGTCATGCTCAATCTTCCTGAGCTCTCCGCCATCCGCCAAGCGCAAACGCTGCTGGCAAAATATTTCGGCGCGACACCACTGGTGAAGGCGCCGAGCCTGTCGCGCCCGGATTCCGAAGTTCATCTCAAGGTCGAAATCGGGCTGCCCACGGGCTCGTTCAAGCCCCGCGGCGCGCTTATTGCCCTGGCGAAAAACCTGCAACGGCGCAGCATTGAAGAGGTCACGGCTTCCAGCACCGGCAATCACGGCGCGGCCGTGGCCTTCGCCGCCAAGACTCTGGGTGTGCGCGCCACGATTTTTCTGCCCGAGGGCGCGAATCCGGTCAAGAGCAAGAAGATTGAAGACCTGGGCGCCCGTATTGTGAGCCAGGGCAGTGCTGATCTCGCCGGGGCTTTCGAGTTGGCCAAAGAATATTCCCGCCGTCCCGGGGTTTACTTTCTCAATGATGCGACCGACTCCGATCTTCTGGCGGGACCGGGCACCATTGGGTTGGAACTCCTGGATCAACTTCCCGGCCTGACCGCAGTTTATGTTCCGATGGGAGACACGGCTTTGATTCGCGGCATCGCTGCGGCCATCAAAGGACTGGCGCCGAAGGTCAGGATCGTCGGCGTGCAGGCGGAACAAGCTCCGTCGTACGCGCTCTCGTGGCGCGAAGGCAAGCCGGTCCCGACCGATTCTTGCGACACCTGCGCTGATGGTCTGGCGACGCGCACGCCAGATGCAGAAAACGTTGCCGCCATCCGTCAGATAGTGGATGAGGTTGTGCTGGTCAGCGAGGTGCGCATGATGGAAGCGATCCGCCACCTGTCTCGCCAGGAAAATGTTCTGGCCGAACCCGCTGGCGCGGCCGCTACGGCGGCGTGGCTGGACCGTCCGCTCCCCGGCCGCGTCGTCCTGCTCGTGACCGGCGGAAACATTTCCGACGCGGTGCGGCGGCAGGCGGGCCTCTAAGGAGGCGTTGCAACAGAACGTCCAGCGCGGACGCAGGACATTCTTACTAAGACCCGCACTTCAATCCTTGTACAGCCAGCCCGCCACCAGCGTGGTCAGGATCGCGCCCAGCCACATCTCGACCATCCAGGCAAAAGGAAGCTCGCGGCCGACCGCCGACCATGTGGCCTGCGCGAAGTTTTCCGGGAAGCCGGCGAAGAAGCCCACCAGAAAACCGATCTTAAGCGCCGTGCCGGGACCGGGGCCCAGGCCCTGCCGCGCCCAGGCATACAGATGCGCGACCGCGATTGCCAGAAGAAACAGCATCACGGTCCACTGCGCCACGAAGAAGGGATAGCGCGGCGTTTTCAAAAACAGCCCGGCATTCTGGACCACAACGTAGCGCGTACCGGTAATGTAGTGGTAGACAAGGAAGCTCCAAAGGTTCCAGACCACACCTCCCGCCAAACCGCCCAACCAGATTCTGCCTCTGTTGAGTGACATGCAGCGCCTCCTGCGACCGTGAGTGAGAACAAGACCCGAAACGATATGGGCGGAGTGTACACCCGTTTTGTGGACGGCGAATTGGCGGACTCGATTCTGGCTCAGGCAGTCCGAAGGGATTTGTCGCGGGGAGCCTTGCGGCGATCTACGACAGCAGTTTCACCAGCACTTGCTGACGCTCGGCGAACGTGCTCTCCATCTGGCGGCGGATGAACATTGCGTTGGCAATGAAGCCGAGAAAGTCGAAGCCGACTTCATAGTCAATCACGTCGCGAACCAGCGCACCCTCGATCCCGTCGCGTCTTTCTGCCGCGAATTCGTGGCGGTGATGCCAGCTCTTGAACGGACCTTTGTCTTGCACGTCGGCGAAATGGTGATTCCATTCGAATTCGGTGATGCGCGCAATCCACTTCGCCCGAAGGGGCAGGAAAGGAAAGACGCCGAACGACGTGACGATGGTGGACCCCACGCCCGCCGCCTTGTCTGCCGGCGTGCCCGGCGGAGGCGTTGGTGCTGGCATGCGGTTGAGGACGATGAGCCTGGTGCCGCTGGATGCTGGCATGATGCGCGGCAAGTTCTCAGGATTCGAGAAGAAGGCGAACACGCACGCGAGAGGGAAGGGAACCCACTGCTCAAATTCGAGGTGATAGGACATAACCCAGAGTCCCCACCCTTCAAAACCGCAAAGGGTGGGGTAGCCTCGCATCCATTTTCTGGTGTCCCGCGCCCTTTTCCACAAGAAAAACCGCGCCAGTGGCTGAGATCAAGGAAAATATCAGCGAAAGAATAGCGAAAGAACCACAGCCGTAAACCCAACCCCTTGTGGTTAACCAATCGGACGACCACAAGCCTTCGTATTTTCCCGGATCAGTGCACGAGTGGGACATCAACCTGCAAGTTTCTGCTTGACAATAAACGACTTACGGCTAAGATGTGGTACAAAGTGGTATGAAGTGGTTAAGACAGTAAGGGCCGTGGTAACGAGGAGCTGAAAAAGAGGAGCCGGTGGGAAACCGACCCGAAAGCACGACAAACAGCCCGAATCGCCCGAGTTTGACCATACTTTGCGCCGCTTTTACCTCCCTTGTTGCTGTCGTAGTGGCTAACAGAAGAAACGCCCCGGTAAGGGGAATCGGCCTCCATAGGGGCCTTACACATGTTTCGCGGCAATCATCCAACCCGGGTCGACGAGAAGGGACGCCTCAAGGTCCCGGCCGAGTTCAAGCGGGTGATCGACGAGAAGTACGGGCAGCAATTCTACATCACCAGTCTCGATGGGGAGGTTGCTCAAGTGTATCCCTTCGAGGAGTGGGAACGGATCGAAGAGAAGCTGGCGGCGCTTTCCACCTTCAATCCTGCGAAGAAAAAGTTTCTCAGCAAGACGAATTACTGGGGCCAGCAGGTCGAGATGGATGGGCAGGGGCGGCTTTTGCTGCCACAACTGCTGCGCGATGCGGCGCGGCTCAAGGGCGAGGTTGCGGTGACCGGATATCAGAAGTATCTGGAAGTCCGGAACCTGGAAGCCTACCAGTTGAAGGTCAAGGAAGAGAAGTTCACGCCTGAGGATGAGAAGACGCTCGACGAACTGGGCATCTAGTGGGCGAGGGATCAACACACACCCCTCAGGGGGTTGGGCATGGCGGTGGAAGGGCAGCGAGCCATGTTCCGGTTCTTTTAAAAGAAGCGATCGACTTTTTAGCCGTGCGGTGTGGCGGGACCTATATAGACGCCACGGTGGGTTTGGGCGGACACAGTTACGAAATCGCAAAACGCCTCGGCGCACCGGGACATTTGATTGGGCTCGATAAGGATCCGGCAGCGCTCGGAATCGCGCGCGCCAAGCTCGTACCGCAAGGCCCGGATTGGCCGGAGATCACGCTACTTCATCGATCCTTCGCGGAGATTGCGAAGGGGCAGAAAGCAGCGACGGTGGACGGCATCCTGGCCGACATCGGAGTGAGCAGCTTGCAGTTGGACGATGCGGCGCGCGGATTCAGTTTTCAGGCGGAAGGACCGCTCGACATGCGGATGGACCCGCGGTCGGAGCGTACCGCCGAACAAGTGGTAAACCACCTCGACGAGCGACAGCTTGCCGATGTGATTTACGAATTCGGAGAGGAAAGGAGGTCGCGGAGAATCGCCAGAGCCATT
>DATFNP010000084.1:0-3136 GCA_035266345.1 Candidatus Sulfotelmatobacter sp. | reverse complement strand
TGATGGTCGCGGTAAAACGCTTCGGCGGCAGGTTCAATGTTTGCCGCCCGCAGTTGCAGCACAAAGTTCTGCGGCCGGGCAATCCCGCAGAAAACCACCGGACGTGGCGGAACATTCTGCGGATCAATTCCTCTCCGCACGCGCCACACCAGCTTTTTCTTCAGCGGAAACGACTCGGCAGCAGCCCCGCTGGCCAACACTACCGCATCCGCCCGCCGCAACGCCGAGAGCGGCTCCCGCAGACGCCCCGCCGGAAGCAACCGGTCATTCACATCCTGCGGCGTAACCAGAACAATGTCGAAATCGCGCGCCAGGGCGCGGTGCTGAAAACCGTCGTCCAGCAGATGCAGTTGCGCGCCGAATCGCGCCTCGGCAAAGCGGCCCGCCGCGTAGCGACCTTCACCTACAATCACCGGCACTTGCAGCCTGCGCGCAATCAGCAGTGGCTCGTCGCCAAACTCCTGCGCCAGGCCGCCGGGATCCACCAGCCGCACGCCCCGCGACTGGCGTCCGTAGCCGCGCGAGAGCACATCGAACTTGGTGCCGCGCGCCTTCAGCAACTCGCCCAGCAGCATCACAAACGGAGTCTTGCCCGCTCCGCCGGTCGAGAGATTTCCCACGCTGATGACCGCGCCTTGCAGCCGCCGCGCCCGCAGCAATCCGCCGTTGTAGAGCGCATTGCGCGCTCCCGCCACGCCGCCGTAGATTGCCGAGAGGGGATTCAATCTCTGTATGCCGCCGGAACCGCTGCTCGATCATAGTCTTCAGCGAGCAGGCTCTTCAGCGCTTCCAGCGTGCGCGCCGTAGCGCCCATCTGCGATCGGATCGTCTCTTCCGCACGCCTGCCCAGTTCACGCCGTTCTGCGTCGTCGGCCAGCAGGTGCATCAGCGTCAGGGGCAACTCCGCCAAGCCCACGATCCGCACCGCGTCCCTGCTTTGAAACAATCCCACAATGTCGCGAAAATTCTCCGTATGATTTCCCACCACAATCGCCACGCCGTGCTGCGCCGGCTCGATAATATTGTGCCCGCCCCGCGGCACCAGGCTGCCGCCGACGAACGCCACATCGGCCAGGGCGTAAAACGCAGCCAGTTCGCCGATTGAATCCACCAGCAAAACTCCGCCCGCCAGCGTTTCCCCCTGCCATCGCGAGCGCCGCCACGAGGGAATGCCCAACTGCTGTACCAGGATGGCAACCTCGTCAAAGCGCTCCGGACGCCGCGGCGCCAGGATCATCACCGCTCGCGGGTGCCCCACGCGCACATTCTCAAACGCCTTCAGCAGCGGAGGCTCTTCGTCTTCCACTGTGCTGCCGCACACCAGCACCGGTCCGGCTCCCTCCGCCGTCAGCGCCCGCCGCAGGCTCTCGACAATCGGGGGCGGCCCCGGCAGACTTCCGTCGAACTTGAGATTTCCGGTGACCCGAACCCGCGCCGCCGCGGCTCCAATAGATTGCAGCCGTGCCCCATCTTCTTGCGTTTGCGCCAGAAACAAATCCACCTCCGCCAGCACTCGGCGCAAGGCCCAGCGGAAGCGCTGGTAGTTCGGCCAGGAACGGTCGGAAATGCGCCCGTTGACCACGGCGATGCGCGCCCCGCTCGCATGCGCCAGCCGCAGAAAGTTCGGCCAGAATTCGGTTTCCGCCAGCACCACCATCTCTGGCCGCAACGCCCGCAGATACGGCCGGATAGCAAAGGCGAAGTCCATTGGGAAATAGAAAACGTTCTCCTCGCCGAAGCGCTTCCGGGCGAGCGCCTGTCCCGTATCGGTGGTGGTGCTGACCACCACGCGATGCCGCGGAAACTGCTGCCGCATCTCCTCCACCAGTCCGCTCACCGCCAGCACTTCACCGACGGAAACCGCGTGAACCCAGATAACCCGCTTCGACTGGGCCGCATCCGCCGCCGTCAGCCGCGCTGGAATCTTTCCCACGCGTTCGGCAAAACCGGTGCGGTATTTCCCATGGCGAACGATCTGGTAAAGCCAATAAGGCAGGCTCACCAGCATCCCCGCGGCCAGCACCAGGCTGTAGAGAAAATAGCTCAAGCTGAGCCATTCTAAACCGCCGGATCAGCGCCGGCAGCGCTCCCCTTCTATAATCAGGTCTATGCGGCCCCGGCGATACATCTCCTACTCCCTTCTTGCGCTTTTCGTCGCGTTGTTTCTACCGTTCTTGCTCGCGGCTAAGAACTTCGTCAGGCCGGTTGCGAAGACCGCCATCAACTATCCCGCCCACGATTTCCATCGCGACGAGAAAGTCTCCATTGCCGCCGATCCTTACGACACACCGGAAAAGGCCAATATCTTCTCCGTGAACTTCGCCGAGCACGGCTTTCTGCCCGTCTTTTTCGTCGTCACCAATGACGGCGATCAGCCCATCTCCATCGCCAACATGGAAATCACCCTGATCACCGCCCATGACTCGAAGCTCACGCCCACCTCCCCGGAAGACATCTACCGGCGCTTGTCGAACCCACAAGCCAGCACACGTCCGAGTCCCATTCCCCTGCCGCACAAAGTCAAAGGCGGGATCAGCAAGAAACAGATGGATGAGGTTGATTCTTCCCAGTTTGCCGCCAAGGCGGTTGAGCCGCACGGGACGCAGTCCGGATTTCTGTTCTTCGACGTGGGCGGGATCAAGTCGCCTCTGGACGGCGCGAACATCGACGTCACCGGCGTCACCGATGCGAAAGGCCACGAACTGCTCTACTTCGAGATTTCGATGGAGAAGTATCTGAACGCGCCGCAGAACCACTGATTCCTGCGCCCCGGCACAGAGCCAGGCGGCCCTGGGCTTTATAATCGTACTTCGATGGCCACGACCGCAGAGACTTCCGTCGCCGCTCACGCCCGGTTCGAACCGGTGATCGGACTCGAAGTCCACGTCCAGCTTCTGACCGCGACCAAAATCTTCTGCTCCTGCTCCACCCGATTCGGAGCCCAGCCCAACACCAACGTCTGCCCCGTTTGCCTCGGGATGCCCGGCGCGCTGCCTGTGCTCAACAAGAGAGCCGTGGAGTTCGCCACCCTGGCCGCTATGGCGCTGAACTGCCGCATCAATGAGACTTCCATCTTCGCGCGCAAGAATTATTTCTATCCCGACTTGCCCAAGGGCTACCAGATTTCGCAGTATGA
>DATFNP010000083.1:0-4874 GCA_035266345.1 Candidatus Sulfotelmatobacter sp. | reverse complement strand
TCGCCATCTCTTGCTTGCAGCCGGATCGCCAGAGCTGGTCTATATTATCTCAGAAAATGGTCTAGAAACACCGAGACGGCGCTGGCTATCGCGAACGCTGCGCGGATATCGATGTGGTCCACCAGGTACGCGAGGAGCAGGTGGAAAGCGAAAAAGGCTCCGGCTAGGAAGAAGTAGTTCATGGGATGCAGGTCCAGCGAGCGCAGGGTGGTGATCAGGAACAGCATAAAGAAGAAGAAAAACAGCGAGACGGGCGCGAAGAAACTGATGTCCGCCGCTAGCGGGCCGGGCTGGAGTTTGTCGGGCATGATCAGCGCGATCTGGTAGCCCGAGAGCAGGTTCTTGTAGTTCCAGTCGAGAATCCAGCCGTTTGCGGATTCGCGCTTCTCGCTGGGGGCCAGCGAATTTTCGGGGAAGTCGATGTCCTTGAAGTCCGTGATCAGGCGCAAGTGAAAATTGGCGACTTGGGTTACATCTGGGCCGAAGCCGTAGCGCCAGGAATCCAGGCCTTGGGATTTGTAGGCTACGTGCACCTTTACCGTTTGGTGCGCACCGACGGCCGTGTCGACCGAGGCGCCGGTTTTCCCCGTTTCTACGCTGTGGGGCTGGTCGTTCACCAGGAATTGTAGATCGTCGTACATGGCTTTGGACGCGGGGAACGGCAGGGTCACGGTGAGCTCGCGCTGCACGTCGTCGGGATTGGTGAATTCGTAGTCGCCACGGAACGCGACCTGATACGTGGAATACCACAGCAAACCTTTCTTGCGATGGGCCAGATTGACGCCAGCGGCTACTTCGCTGGACGTTGGACGCAGCGAGTAGACTGCGTCTCTCGTCTTTTCGACGATGCGCTGCACTCCTTTTTCTTTGATCGTTTCCCGGTAGGGAACCGCTACCGTGTACTCGGCCCGGGGCGCGATTTGGGTTTGCGCGGTGCCCCAGATCGACTGCACGCTGCCGCGCGTGCGGTCGCCCGCTGAGTTGGTGCGGTTCCAGATCGTGGCTCCGAGGATCATCCAACCAACGGAAGTGCAGGCGAAGATGAACAAGATCGCGCACAGACGTTTGACCATGGGTCTACTATACAGCAAGACCTTTGTAATGTAAAGTACTTTCTGGGAGCCCAGGCAGCTCGGGGGATCTTTCTTTTGGGCCACGGATAAGACAGGAATGTATACGCTTAACGCCGGCGCGCTAGACCCAGGGCTACGAGACCGGACGCCAGCGTCAGAATCGTCGCGGCTTCTGGAATTGTTTGGATGGAGACGTCGTCCAGGAACCATTGCGAAGGGTCTTGCTGCGCCAGGAATGAGAGGGTGGTCGAATTCGTCGCCGCCGTGACGTCCAGGCTGACCAGCGTGTACGGGAAGGATGGTTGCGGGCTGGATAGCGAGTAGACGCTGGTACCGTCCCACAGGACCTGGAAGGTCTCGACGCCGACATCGGACGGGTTGTCGTTGGCCAGGTAAAATTCCAAGTTGTACATGACGCCGGGCGTGGTCGCGAGGCTCTGCGATAGCGTCGTAACGCCGCCGGCGTGACCGAGGCTCATGGCGTAGTTGCCGCTGTGCACGATGCAGGTTGCCGCGCCGATCGGATTGCCGGCCTGGCACACCGCGTCGAACACGCTGCTGTTGGTGAGCGTCCAGCCGGTGAGATCACCGGTCTCGAAGCCGCCGTTAAAGACTGTGGTGGCTTGTGCCGCCACCGCTAGCATAGCCATGCAGGAGAGAGCTATTGCCGGACCGCAGAAGCATCGGCTTTTCATCTTTCTTGCTCTGACACTGCCGGTGGGCGCTCGCCGGGCGCGCGCGGAGGGAACTCGCAATCGGCCCACAAGCGGGAGATTTGCACGAATGTACCGGAATCTGCCGAAAAGGGGAGCCCCAACGATTGTAATGGTTGGGGCTGGAAAGTCAAGAACTTCCTTAATCGGAATTTCCCTAATCGTTTCGAGATCTGAGCGCGATTCGCGGGTCGCCTCTCGGTCATCACGGTGGTGAAGGCGTGGATCACCGGCGATCACCCGCACGCTGTCCCCGCAATGTTGTTGTCAGGCTCGGATGGCTGAGTCCCCGCCCTCACGGGCGGGGTTATTAACCCTGGGCAGGGTGCACCGCATCATATAACTTGTTACAACTCGGGGTGCAGGTGCAGGGTCTTGCCGGCTACTACGTAGATTTGCTCAGCGAAGGAGGTTTTGCCGCCTTCCTTAATCTCTAGGTTGTAGCTGCCAGGGCGCAGCCGCATCGTTTTATTCGCCTGCGTCGTGCCCGCGAACGAGCCGTTGATGAATACCTGGGCGTCCTTCACCTTGGTGTCCAGTTTCACTACGCCCGAATTCGGATAGACGTAGTAGGGACCCATGTAGGCGGGACCCCAATACGGTCCCCAGAATGGGGCGTACCATCCGGGGTAGACTCCGGGGCCCACTACCACGACCCCGCCACGTATTGTCATTGCCGAGGCGCTCATGGGCGCCAGTGCTAATACAACCGCTGCCAGAACCAGCAATCCTTTTTTCATGATCCACCTCCGCTTAATGAGGTGCACTTCCCATACCAAACCGAAGTTTCGCAGGATCAAGCAACTGCGATTGGAGGCCTGGCCGAACATGGCCAATCTGGCCGAATTCAGCCACCAGGCCGCCAATCGGGGCTGCGGGCGAGTTGCCCGTTAGAGCTGCGGTTGCAGATGAATTGTCTTCCCCGCGACTACATACACCTGCTCGGCAAAGGGCGTCGTGCTGCCTTCGCGAATCTCGATGTTGTAGTTGCCGGGGCGCAGCCGCATGGTCCGGTTGTCGTGGGTTGTGCCGGCGTAGGAGCCGTTGATGAACACTTGAGCGTCCTTCACCTTGGTGTCGAGCTTCACTTCACCCGAGTTCGGATAAGCGTAGTAGGGACCCACATACGCAGGACCCCAATACGGCCCCCAGAACGGGCTATAGAATCCGCCGCCGTAGAACCGCGGACCCACCACCACAACTCCGCCGCGCACCATCGCGGCCGACGCGCTCATCGGCGCCAGGGCCATCACTGCCGCCGCCAGGACTAGCAATCCTTTTTTCATGATCCACCTCCGCTGTTAATAAAGCAATTTACGTTCCAAACGTAAGCCATAGAATATCAATGATTTATTGTTGTGCGCGGCTGGCCGAACATCACCGGTCCGGCTGAAATCGGCCACCATCCTGTACGATTTATTGCGAGGCTGCAACTTGCGCCAAAGCGCCAAAACTGCGCTGGCATCTCACGCCGCGCGCCTCGAAAGCCCGCCGGGCAGCCTTTACGCGTCGCGTAATTCCAATTCCTGCAACGGATAGAATTCGGGTCTCCGTGGCCATCGGGATGCGAGTAGAAGTGGCATGAAGAAGGCGTTGTTCGTTACCGTAGCCGTTTGTGCGTGGGCGGGCGACGCGCAACTGGGCTCGATCGTGCTGGACCAGCAGGGTTGTCTCGAATGCCACACCGTGAACCGGGAAGGCATCGGCCACGAGGCTAATGCCACGGCGCCGGATCTGGCCGGGAATCCCAGCTCTGCCTACACGCCCGCATCGCTTGCCAGCTCGTTGTGGAATCACACCTCCAACATGTGGAACCAGGTTTCGGCGAAGCGCTCGGGGCGGCCGGCGCTGGCGGAGGCGGAGTGGCAGGACTTATTCGCCTATCTCTACTCGGTTCGCATTTTGCAATTCCCGGCCGACACGCGGCATGGGCAAGAAGTTTTCAGCTCAAAGAAATGCGCCGATTGCCATTCGCTGGGCTGGCCGGCGCGCGGCGCGGGCCCGCCGGTTTCCGCTTGGAAAACGGTGGATGATCCGGTCACTTTGGTCTACCAGATGTGGAATCACGCCTCGTCTATGAAGAAAGTAACTGCCTTCCGCAAGAGGGACTGGCCCACGCTGGACGGGGAGGACTTGATGGATCTGGCGGCCTACGTTCAATATGTTCAAAAAGTCGCGCCCCAGCATTGGTTCTCGCTGCCGGAAGCGGCCAGCGGGAAGATTCCATTCGAGCACAACTGCCAGGTATGCCACCAGGGTGCGCTCGCGCTCGAAACGCGGCTGGATAACAAGACGTTTCTCGATATCGGAGCGGGTGTGTGGAACCATGTCCCTCTGATGGGACCGTTCCCGGCTGTTTCCGAGGCGGACATGCGGAAGATCCTGGCCTATGTGTGGGAGCTGCAATACCGGGGGGAGGAAGGGAACGTCACGCTCGGTCAACTCGCTTTCGCGGTCAAGGGGTGCTCCATGTGCCATAGCGACCCGGCTACGCACGCCGCCGTGAGCCCGCGGCCCGGCAAGGTCTTCACGCCGTTTTCGATGGCCGCCATCGCCTGGGGTCCGACCCGCTGGATGCATCAGCAGATGCGGGAGAAGGGCGTGGACTGGCCTGCTCTATCGCCACAAAACATTTCTGATTTGACCGCTTACCTGAATTACTTGTCCCGGAAGTGAGGTGCGGCGCCGGCTAACTGCGGGCGCAGGAGAGACGCACCTACCGCCCCAAAGATGCCTTTGAGCCCCGCCGCGCTATCAGCGCAGTAGAGAGAGTCCCGCGATTACCAGCGCTCCGGAGAGCACTAGAAACACCTCGATCCATATCGCGCTGTAAACCTGCCGGTAGGCCGTGGTCATGGCGGTTACCTCCCGGAATGCCGTGAGCACGTTGAGCGCCGAAGCCCGGTGTTGCAGCTAAAGGCTCGCGAGACTTCGAGGCGGCTGGCGCTGCCCGTGATCCGTCCGTAACCGGCGGTGCTGGAGTGCGCAGTGCGCGAGAGATGTGTGGCGAACGGCTTCAAGTGGGCGGTTGAGTCAAGCCCGTTTTGGTGAAGCAGGAGCAGGAGGTTTCACCTTGCGGGTGAACGAG
>DATFNP010000082.1:0-8318 GCA_035266345.1 Candidatus Sulfotelmatobacter sp. | reverse complement strand
TCAGTTGACGCCGCCGGCCAACGCGAAAACGGACACGCCAACAGCCGCCGCGCCTGCTCCCGTGAATGCAACTCCGGCGCAAACTCCTGCTGCAGACAACTCGTCTGACCCACCTTTAACCATGCCCACGGCGGGATATTTCGTGCAGGTGGCTGCGGTCAGCAAACAGGAAGATGCCGACTCGCTGGTGGAGGCGCTCAAGAAGAAAGAATATCCGGCGTTTGTGGCGGCGCAGGTCCCGACCGACAAGCTGTTTCGCGTGCAGGTGGGACCGTTCTCTGACGTCAAAGACGCGGAGGCAATGCGCACGCGGCTGGTCGCTGATGGGTATAGCCCGATTTTGAAGAAATAGCTCGAAGATTCAGGATTATCCGCTCGCTATCAAACCACTCACAGC
The DNA here is from genome assembly GCA_035266345.1 of Candidatus Sulfotelmatobacter sp. Lineage (GTDB taxonomy): Bacteria > Acidobacteriota > Terriglobia > Terriglobales > Acidobacteriaceae > Sulfotelmatobacter. Next base: position 7,921 of record DATFNP010000082.1, on the reverse strand, counting down.
CCGCGGGGAACGAGTACGAAGCGGTCGATTGCGATCTTGGGGCCGGCGTCCGCCCGCGCTGCATCCAGTCGGAACACGACCTTCACCTCATCGAACCCCCGGATCGACGAATGCGCGGGAATCACGAAATTCAGTGTCTCGCTAGTGGGCTTCGCCGGTTCGTCATAGATCTTCCAGGGCCGCGTCGACTTGACCATCATCCTTCCGAGAGACTGTGACGGCTTTCCCGGCACACTCGCGTTGATCAGGATGAGTTCCAGCGACACGGTCTCCGGGTAGTGATCCGCATTTCGAATCGCAATCTGGATTCTGCTGCAGCAATCCAGGTCGAGCATGCTGCCCAGATGCTCGTGCGCTTCCATCAAGAGTGGGCGCCGGTCGGTAGACCGGATATTCAGCAGTTCGGGACTGCCGTGCGCCTGCAGGGACCTCCTCGGTGGATGCAGATCGGGCGCTTTGAAAAACCAATAAACGCCCTCGAAGGGAATCTCCAAGGGCTTTGCGCCGTGGTGGTTTGTCAGCAGACTGGTTCCGAATGCCGGCGTGGGCGCCACCAGTTTCGTAAGCGTCTGTTTCTCGGGCCACAGGACAATGCCGGGATCACCTTCACGGTCTGCGACATCAGAACCTCCCGACGTTTTCTCGTGCCCAGGCTGCCCGCGCCGCCCGCCTTGGGGAAATCCTTGACGCGCGTGATCGCTCGACGGAACACCAAAGCCGCGCATTCTGAAGGAGTGTGGCAGGTACGGGATCAGCCCAGCGGCCGTGATGACGATCGCGAGCGCAATCATGGTCAGAGGCCGCGAAGAGGACTGCGACGAACGTGGTTGTCCAATGTCCGTTTCAGCACCTCTACTAAAGGACCACGTCCAGACCGCGGAAGCAATTCCGACGAGAAAGGCCGAAGTGAAGGCGTCTCCCGCGAACGCAGCGATTGCACCCGCTTCCGCGCACAACGTCGCGCCCGCTCCGAAGGCCTGCTGCCAGAAGGCCGATGACTGCGGCAGCCCGAAAGCGTTTCGGTGGGAGAGAAGCAGTGATGGTTCACGATCGCTCAGTTCGGACGCGTCTTGTGGCAATCGGAACGATTTCACTGCCCTGGTTGCAAACACTGCCGCGATAACGACTACCCACACGGAATTCTCGCGGATGAAAACAGCGAGAGGCGCGAGCCAGAGTGCATCCAGCGATGTTCCTAGGATCAGACGGCGCGTATCGGGTCCGGTCGTGCCTGGCCGGATCGCGCACAGGCCCCACACCACCGCCGCACTTGCAAGAAACACTTCGAGGACATTCTCGACCGCCACGCCGAGTATTTCGCCCGGCGAAAGCGTGTGTACGAGCGGCAGGTGGCTTACGAAGGCGGCGACAAGCCCTGCGGCGAACAGTCCTCCAGCGGGTGGCAGCCATCTGGGAAATGGCCGGGGCGCCGAAGTTCCAACCAAATCAAAAGCGTTCATCCTGAGCTCAGCCTCGCAGACAAGGTGCGTGAGTGGATCTCCGGAAAGCAGTTGCCAGCTGCCGGCCCTCAGCCGTCAGTTAAAGCAGATTCCTTTGCACCTCGCGTTCGCTCGGGGGTCGGAATGACAACCCTTAAGCGAACATTCAGCGACCAACGACTATTTCGAGCCTAGCGATTCGCGTACGGGACCCAAGACCCACAGCGGACTAGCTGATCTCTTTGACACCAGGAACTGCACGCTGGTTCCAGCGGAGCAAGACTTGCCGGTGACGAGACGACGGCAACAAATCAGTCTACATTGACACCCATCGATTCTCGCGTTATTCCTAGTGCAGATATGTCATCCACCGAAGCATCTCTGGACCGCGCGCTGCACGCCATTGCCGACCCCACACGGCGCCGAATTCTGCAAGCTCTAAAGGAAGGCGAAGCCGAGGCTAAGGCAACGGGGCAGAAAATGGGTGCGACCAGGCCCTGCCTGTGCGCGGGGGACGTGGAAGAGCGCGTTCGCCTTTCGCAGCCGACCATTTCTCATCACATGGCCATTCTCACGAAGGCGGGCTTGGTGGAGGCGACCAAGAAAGGGCAGTGGCGCTGGTACCGGCGCAACGAGAAAGCGATCCGCCTGATGGTGAAGACGTTGCGCGGGAAGTTGTAGAGCAGTTCTACGGCGTGCCGAGAGCCCACTTCTCCAGGTCTCCGGTAGAGCGCAGAATGCCGACCTGGCTGCGCTCGAGTTCGAAAATGACGTCCTGGAGCGTGATGAATCGCTCACTGGCCTGCGATCGGGCGTCATCCACATCGTGCAGCGTGGCAGTGCCGGCGTCCATGCGAGTTTGGACGGCAGTCAGATCCTTCTCGGCGATTTCGTATTCCAGTTGGGCTACGTCTCGGGCAGCTTGCATCTGAGCCACCGAGCGCTGCAGGCGCAAGGTTTCTTCCGAAACTCGGTTCCGGGCAGCTTCCGCTTGTTTGGTGGCTTTCAGGGCGTCAGCATCGGCAGCCTGGGCGCGGGATCGCTGGGGCGCGTTGAAGATAGGGAATCGGATGCTGACGCCGACGGTTGCGTTGTTTTGCTGGAACCCGTTGGCCACGCATAGAACCGAGACGCCGGCAACGGGACAAGGTTTCGCGGGAATGTAGTAGTTCTGAAAGTTATTGAACTTGGAAAGCAACGCGTATTGCGCGGCGAAATCGATGCTGGGCCACAGGGATTTGTGTTCTCCTTGCGCGCGTAGGTACTGGGCGCGAGCGTGTTCGACGGCGGCTTGCACCGACGGATTGGAAGCGGCCGCGTCTTTTGCCACATCTTCGTTCGAGGGCGCGGCTGGCGGAGCGGGGATGGAGTCAGGGTCGGTTTGAAGGTTCGCGGCGGGAAGCGCGGTGAGTTTGGAAAGGTGCTCACGCAGCACGTCGGCTGCGCCTTGGGCCTCGGCGATGCGCAGGCGGACGCGGGCGGCGGAGAGGCGGGCCCGTGTGCCGTTGACCTCGCTGTCAATCCCTTCTTTGACGCGCTGGGCGACCGCAGCCTGCATTTTGTTGGCAGCCTCCTGGGTTCCCTGGAGCCGGGTCAGGCGCTGTTCCCATTTGGCGAGTTCGGCGTAACTTAGGACAGCGTCTTGAATGATCTGGTTGCGCTGGTCTTTGGTCTTCAAATCCGCAACGGTGGAATCAGCTTTGGCCGCGCGCAGGAAATCGCGCAGGGCAGGATTGATCAACGCAGATTGTGCGTTGACCGTGAATAGAGACGGCGCCGATCCCTCGAGGGCGAGGGGAAATCCATACGAGTAACCGAGACCGGCTCCGGTAGAGAGTTGAGGGACGTAGTGATTCCGCAGTTCCTGATAGTTGGCGGATGCGTATGCCACGTCGGCAGCGGCGATGGCCGTCCCGGTGGCGTGAGACAGGGCGAGTTCAACCACCCGCTTGAGAGAGACGGGTTCCGCCAGCAACGAACTGGGAAGTAACACGACTGCCAGAATCCACTTTGCGGTGTGCGCACCAAGGCACGAGGTTTTCATTGCGTCCCTTTCAGAGTGATCTGGAAATGATTTCATGAACCATTGGATGTCAGCGAGATTCTAAATGTCCATTGGGATCGATGGAGCAACGGAGCGACGGGGCGGCTTCCCGAAGGATCGCGAATGGGATTCCGGCAAAGTCCTCAAGTCTGGAAAAGTGCGAGACGTGGACCGCGCCATCTTTTCGCGAGGGCTTCAATGCTCAACCCGCTTCAAATGTTCCTGAGCTCGGGCGTAGGTATGAGACAGAGCGAGTGCGGCGCGGTATTCTTCGGTGGCGGCCGAACGGTCCCCTTGCTTTTCGAGTAACTGTCCGAGCAGATCGTGCGCCTTGAAGGCCGGGCCTTCCTCGACTGGACCATCCGTTAGATAGCGGCGCAGGAGCCGTACGGCCATGGGATAGTCGCGACCGGTGCGCAGCAGAAGGCTGGCGCCGTCCATCAGCGATTCGGGGCGGTCGAGCGCGCTGGACTCCATGCTGCGGAGCGCCTGCTGCATTTCGTCGAGACGATTGGCATGCGCCAGGAACTGGGCCAGATGCAGCCAGGCGTGCGCGGTTCCGTGACTGGCTTCGATGGCGGCCCGGTACTCGCGTTCGGCCGCTGCAGTGTTTTTCTCGCTCTCCGCAATCCGGCCGGACACGTAGTGGGCCACGGCGGGATTGAAGGCCGCCAGTGCCTCCGCCTGGGCGCGGGCTTTGTCCTTGCCTCCGCCGACAATGCCGGGAGCGGAGAAATAGAACTCCGCCAGGTCGACGCGGGCTTCCACATTCTTGGGATCGAGTTCGACGGCCCGCTCGAACTCGACGCGAACTTTTTTTGCCAGGCCAGCTGCGGAAAGAAATCCAGCGCGGTCGGCCTTCTCGCCATAGATGCGGCCCAGCCAAAGATGATAGAGGCTCTTCTGCGGATCGAGGCTGCGCGCTCGTTCGCAAGCCTTGATGCCACGGTCCCACTCGTCGATTATGAAATAAGCGCGGCAAAGCAGATTGTAGGTTTCGGCGTCGGCGCCGGATTCGGAGTGACCGACCTGCTGCTCCAAAGTCTGAATGGTCTCATCGACGCGACCGGCGGCGAGCAGCTCTTTGGGAGTCGTGGCCGCGGCGGCCGATTGCAGGAGCAGGGACAAAATGGCGAGCGACGAAAGGGTTCTAAATCTCATTCGTTCCGAAGTCCATATCTGAGTGGATACGTGCCCTCCCAAAATCTTTAAGGAACCACCTTGACGGCCGCACCATCAAAGAGTGGCTTGTCCTCCGCCGGTAAGGCCACCGAGTCTCCTTCGGACAGGCCGGAGGTGATCTCGACCCGGGTCAGGTTCTGCAACGAGAACTCAATCGTCTGGCGCTTCAGGTGGTTGTCGACAATGCGGAAGACGTACGGTTTGCTCTCATCAATGCGCAGAGCGTCGCGCTGCAGGGTCAGGACGTTGCTGTGTTCGGCCACCACGATGGTGACCCCAACGTTCACGTCGGGCAGCAGGCGGAGATCTTTATTGTCGACGACGCACGTGGTTTCGCCAACGTTTCTGGAGAGGCGCAAGCGGACCGTCGAAGGCACCGTGTCGACGGTGCCGGTCCAAGTGCGGCCGGGAATCGCGTCCCATGTAATCTCGACTTTTTGTCCGGACTGCAGACGGCCTACATCGGGTTCATCGACGAAAGCGCGAACCCGCACGCGCAAAAGATCGGCTTCCTGCAAGAGTAGGTCGCCAGCCTGAACAAAAGCTCCCTGTTTGACAGGAAGGGAATAGACGATGCCGTCGAACGGGGCGCGTACGCTGGACTTGAGCAGCGCGTCTTCGGCGGCGTCATAGGCGGCTTGCGCTTCCGCGGCCTGCGCTTCGATCCGCGCGGCTTCCGGTTTGGAGTAACGCTCCTTCTGTTTCTGCTCCAGCAAGGTGACGTCGGCCTGGGCGCTTTGCAGTGCGTCTTCCGCCTGTCGAACTTCGCCGGGAGAGGCCGCGCCATCCTGCTGCAGACGGCGCAGGGCATCGAGTTTGTGCTGGGCTACATCGCGGGCGCTGCGCGCCTTGACCAGTTCCGCATTCAACGTGAGCACTTCTTCTTGTGTGCCTTCGTGGGTGAGGGCGGACTGATTGGCTTGCGCGGTCTTGACCTGGGCCCGGGCGCGAGCTGCCTGCGTGCGAATGTCGGCGTCGTCGAGTTGCAGCAGCGCTTGGCCCTTGCGCACGTGGTCGCCTTCCTTCACCAGCAGGCGTTTTACCGTGGTCGCGATGGGAGCGTGCGCCTCGAAATTTTGAATTGGCTCGATCTTGCCGTTTGTAGAAACCAGGCTGCGGATAGGCCCCCGTTCCACGGCGACCGCGCGCACCTTCACAGGAGTCTGGTGAAGGTAGGAATACAGGACTGCCAGGGCTGCTAGCAGCGCGAACGCGAGCCAAATCCACCGCCTTCGAGACGGCGTGTTCGAATTGTTCGTCGATGCCAACCAGTTGTCTTTCAGGCTGCGGCAGGAATAACTGTAAGTAGTAATTTACCATTCCGGAGGCCGCGACAGATACCGATCAAGCCCCAAGCATGGTGTCTGATTGGATGCGGGCGGCGACGTTTCGGGTGCATCGTCGACGGCTTTGTCATGGCTGCGTGCGAATCCGGGCAAACGCTACAATAGCGGCATGGCTAAATCGCCTCGTTATACGCCTGAGCACGCGGCCGCGGGTCTCGACGCGAAGTTCCCGGAGATTGAGACCTGGCCCAACCAATTCCCCGGATACGAAATTATTGTGGATGACCCCGAGTTCACGTCGGTCTGTCCGAAGACCGGGTTGCCGGATTTTGGAGTGCTGGCCATCCGCTACATGCCGGATAAGAGCTGTCTGGAGTTGAAGTCGCTGAAGGAATATCTGCAGTACTACCGGAATCTTGGAATCTTTCAGGAGAACGTCGTCAACCAGGTACTGGAAGACGTAGTGAAGTGGGCGAAACCGGTGTGGGCGGAAGTGCGCGGGGAGTTCCGCCCGCGCGGCGGGATTTCGACGACGATCGTGGCGAAGTGGCCGAGGCCGAAGGGGAGTCGAGGCTAAAAGTGCTCGCTATGCTATATTCGCTCGACCTGTGACTTCCAGAAAGCTCCATCCGCGCGCGGTGCTGGTTCTGCTCACCGCACTGAATCTGCTGAACTACATCGACCGGTCGGTGTTGAATGCGGTTCAGCCGCTCATTCAGAATGAATTTCATGTCACAGATGCGCAGATTGGCAGACTCACCACCGTCTTCCTGATTTTCTATACCTTGGCGGCGCCGTTCATGGGACCGCTAGCCGACCGGTACTCGAGAAAGCTCATTATCGCGCTAGGCGCCTTTGCCTGGAGCGGCGCAACTTTACTGACCGCAGTCACTCACAGCTATGACGCCTTGCTGCTCCGGCACACCCTCGTGGGCGTGGGCGAGGCCAGCTTTGTCACGATTTCACCCACCGTGGTCGCGGATTTGTTCCCCGAATCGATGCGCGGGCGGGTGCTTGGGTTTTTCTACCTGGCCATCCCCGTCGGGTTCGCGCTGGGATACCCGATCGGCGGATATTTTGGGACGCACTACGGGTGGCGAGCTCCGTTTCTTCTTGCCGGCTTTCCCGGGTTTGTTCTCGGGGCGCTGGTGCTGCTGATCGCAGACCCGCCGCGCGGGCAATTCGATTCTCTGAAGGAAACCCCGGCGCGGGGAAGCGTTCGGGGATTGGTCCGCAACCCGGCGTTTCTGACTGCGACTCTAGGGATGGCGATGATGACCTTCGCGCAAGGCGGACTGCTGGTGTGGATGCCGACGTTTTTGTCGCGCATGCGCGGCTACAGCCTGCTGAAGGCGAACAACATGTTCGGCGTGATCATCGCCATCGACGGAACCTTCGCGGCGCTGGCGGGCGGGTGGCTGGGAGACCGGCTGCTGCGGCGTACAAAGAGCGCATACTATCTGGTCTCCGCTGCCAGCATGGGGCTGGGGATTCCGGTGATGATGGTGGCCTTGTTCAATCGCGGACCGGCCATGGTGCCGGGAATCGCGCTCGCAGGATTTCTTCTGCTGCTGAATACCGCTCCGTTGAATGCCGCTGTCATCAATTCCGTCGGAGCGCATATCCGGGCCACTGCGATTGCCGCGAATCTGTTTGTCATTCATTTTCTGGGAGACGCGTTTTCGCCCTGGCTGATCGGGAAGGTTTCAGACAAATCCTCACTCGAATCGGGATTCATCAGCACCGTGATCGCTACCGCTCTTTCTTCTGCCATACTGTTTTATGGAATGAAGTATGCGCCGCCGCTGGCCGTCGACGGCGCGTCCGCCGGCGTAGACGTAGCGGGGAAGACTTAGCAGGATGGCGTACTTTCATTGGATCGCGGGAACGATTCTGGCGCTGGCGTGGTTTTCCCGCATTGTGGATGCTGCCCTCGGCATGCCGAGCGTGGCCGATGTTTCTCGCCCGGA
>DATFNP010000081.1:0-41791 GCA_035266345.1 Candidatus Sulfotelmatobacter sp. | reverse complement strand
GTTGTTGAGAACGCTGCAGGATTTCTGGGAGATGGCGAGGATCTGGTCAGGGGTTACATCGCCTATGTTGGGAATGTCGCGTTCGATGACGTATTTCGGCATTTGATTTGCTCTCCGCGGTTGGAGCGTGATTGTTCTCCGACGCCTGTCGGACGGGAAACGATTTTAGGCGATGGTTCCGAAAATAGCCATTGTTTCGTGGGCGCGGTATATTGAGGCCAATGAGGAAGAAGAGATCGAAAGGCAGTTCTTCGGCGCGGACGAGTTCATCGCAGGGTCGCCTGCCCTCCACGTCAGGTTCGTCGGTCCCACGGATCGCGGTCGCCATCATGGCTGCGGGTAAGGGAACCAGGCTCAAATCACAACTTCCTAAAGTGTTACATGAAGTCGGCGGGAAGCCGCTGCTGGAGCATGTGATACGGGCAGCGGTGCGGATCGTTCCCGCCAAAGACGTCTTCGCGATCATCGGGCATGAGGCCGAGCGTGTGCGCGCGGCCATGGAGCACACTGGCATCAACTTCGTGCTGCAGGCGGAGCAGCGCGGAACCGGACACGCGCTCATAGTGGCGCGGGATGCGCTGGCGGGTTATGACCACGTGATTGTGCTGTCGGGTGACGCTCCCATGATTACGCCGGAGACGATTGGGTACTTGCGCAATTTCCATCTGGAAGAGCAGGCGGCCATGACTCTGCTCAGCGCGGACGTGGAAAATCCGACCGGATACGGCCGCGTGTTGCGGAAGGGGCCGCGCAGCGCTGAGGCTAAAGCCATTGTGGAAGAGAAGGCGGCGACCGCGGCGGAGAAGAAGATTCGAGAGATCAATTCAGGGTTCTATGTGTTTGCGGTGAAGGAACTCTACGCGAACATCGGCAAACTCTCGACCGCCAATGCCCACGGCGAATACTACCTGACCGACATGGCCGAAGTGTTGCGGAAGGCGGGCCAGCGCGTGGTGGCATGGAAAACGGCAAATGCCTCGGAAGTGCTGGGCGGGAATACGCGGGCGGAGTTGGCGGACATTGACCATTACTTGCGGATGTCGAAGTGCCGGCAGTTGATGGAGGACGGAGTGACGATTTTCTATCCGGCGACCTGCGTGATTGACGCCGAGGTGGAGATCGCGCCCGACACGGTGATCGAGCCCTACGTGCAGTTGCTGGGCAACACGCGAATCGGCACTGCGTGCCGGGTTCGGTCTTATTGCGTGATTCGGGATTCCGAGATTGCGGATGGAGTGATTGTGCGTCCGGGCTGCGTGATGGAAGAAGCGCGAGTCGGCACGGGAGCGGTCATTGGCCCCTATTCCCACCTGCGGCCGGGAACTGAGCTTGGCGAGGGCGCGCACGTGGGGAATTTTGTCGAGACCAAGAAGATCAAGCTGGGCAAGGGATCGAAGGCAAATCACCTGACGTACCTGGGCGATGCCGATATCGGGGCGGGAGTGAACATTGGCGCGGGAACGATCACCTGCAATTACGACGGCGTCCGCAAGCACAAGACGGTGATTGAGGACGGAGTCTTCATCGGCAGCGACAGCACGCTGGTGGCGCCGGTGCGAGTGGGCAAAGGCGCGTATGTGGGGGCGGCGTCGTGCATTACGGACGATGTTCCGGAGGACGCGCTGGCGATCGGCCGGGCCAAGCAGATTGTGAAAGAGGGCTGGGCGGGGCGGAAGCGGGCGGAACGAAAGTCTAAGTAATGCAAGGAATCGGTTCGCCGGTTCCGACACACCGGTGGTCGAGCTTCGCTCGACCCTTCCGCTTCGCTCAGGGCAAGCTAGCCGAGGGCGGCTGTCCCCACATAAGACAAAGGCACCGGATTAGACCGGTGCCTGGGTTTACCGCTGACGCCTGCGCTAGCGCGTGACCGCGGCGAACAGGTCCGAATGCATCAGCGCTTGGAACTGCTGGTCATTCGCTTTGAGGTGCACCTGCACGTTCGAACTGTCGGAGTCGACCGTCGTGTTATCCACCGCGATCTTCTCCGCCGGCGTGGCACTCATCTTTTTGTAGAGCATATAACCCTTGAACAGCGACGAAACCGTGGCGGCAGTCGTAGAGTCGGACGTGACGACGGTCATATCGAAGTTGACGCCGCTGTTGAAATTCATGGTGTAGCGCGAGCCCAGCAGGTGCTTCTTGATGGTTTCGTAGTCGCCGATCTTGGCGGCATCGCCCAGAGCCGAGCGCATCATATTCTGCGTGCCCTGCTGATCGAGGATGCTCCACACCGGGGCATCATCCACGCTGCTCATCATGTCGGCCATGTTTCCGTTCGTATCCAGGCTAAGAGTGTTTCCGTCGCGGGTATCGAGCGCCGCATGGAGAGCCGTGGGATCACCGAACAGCAGCGTGCTGTCGTCGAGGAAGGTCATGACGAAGCCGCCATCCATGGGGTAAACGCTGGCCGTACCGTACTTCTTGGGGACAAACTTCTGCAGCTTCATCTTCTTGAGCACGGCCTTCATGTTGAAGGGGCCGCTGGCCACACCGACTCCCTTGACCCCTTGCTTGCCAGCGCGGAACGATGCGAACGCCAGTGTGTCCACATCCTTGTCGGGGTCAATGCCGATGTTCTTCAGTGCGGCCTCAAACTGCTTGATATTCTCGGGCAGCACCTGCTGCTTGAGCGCCATCGCCGTGGGCGAGTCTTTCAAGGTGCGGTAGTCCACCGAGATCAGTTGCAGCAGTTCGGCGGGGATGCAGGAGCGGGCGGAGGAGTTGAGCGGCATGGCGTAGGCCATGCTCACCAACAGTGCAGAAGCCAGGCAAATCTTGAACAGTCTCATAGCGCCTCGGAATCGAAAACAAACGGGGTCACGTGCACTCTTAAACTCTTAGATGCACGATCAGGCCCTGTGGTTAATAGATCGCTTTATTCTATTGTACTTGCAGTCTAAGGGATCGGAACAAAAGTACATTGCCCATTGATCTATTGGAGACCGGGGGGAAGATTCCGGACCCTCCGACGCTGGGATTACGGGTCGGTTAGTCAGCCCTCTGTCAATCGTCTCTCTGTCAATCGTTGCTCCGTTAATCGTTGTCGGGATCGGTTTTCGGCCTCTTGTCATTGAGAAAGTGGGCCGCGTTCATCGGTGCGTTGATGGTCTGGAAAGAGATCGGCGTCTGGGTGAAATCAAAACAGTCGGAAAGATCGTCGGTGGTGTGGGCATCGGCGTAGCCAAGGGAGGCCAGGCCGAAAGTTCCCTCGATGAAATTCAGGATACTGCCGAAATCGTGATTGACGTGAGAGATGTAGGCCGCCTTGGCATAAGGCGAGACCACGATCAGCGGCACGCGGAAGCCATAGACGTAGCCCGATCCCCAACTGGTGCCGTCATTAATCACCTTTGGCGGCGGAACGTGGTCGTACCAGCCTCCCCAATCGTCCCACGTAATGATGATGGCCGTGTTCGACCAGTAGGGGCTGGCGCCGATCGCGTTCACGATGGAGGCCACCCAGGACGGTCCCGAACCGTCGTTGCTTTCAGCGTGATCGGACGATGCTCCGTCCGGGGTTACCCAACTCACCGCGGGCAGCTTGTTGTTCGCGATGTCCATCAGCACATTGGTCTGCGGGATGGACACATTGCCGTTGGTCCATGCGCCGCCGGTGCAAACGAGTTGTCCGTTCTGGGTTTGCGGCTGGCAGATGTGCTGGATCGCATTGGGACCGGTCCACAGGGATCCCGGCGAAGGCGCGTAGTAACGCCAGCTAATGCCTTTGGCATCAAGTTCATCGGTGAGCGTGGGATGGTCAGGGCACGGGAATATCTTGCTGGACTCATTGCCGCTGGGGTCAATCACCCAGACGTACTCCGCGAGCGGAGAAGTGCACCCCGTGTTGTTGCCCGCGTTGGGAACGCCCATGCCGTTTTCCGCTACGAAGGAGGTGCTGGTGGCCGTGGGCGCCGAGGTTCCGGAAATGATGAACTGGTGCGCGGGGAAACTTGGGCCCTGGTTGGTCTGGAACATGCGGTCGCCGAAAGTGTACTGCTCGGCCATGGCGAAGTAGGGCGCGACGTCGCTGGGATTAACGTACATGAACTGAGCGTTGGCAGGACAATTAGCGGGCGGAGAGCAAGAGATCAGGTCAGCTCCGTTCATGAGGCCGCCGTTGTACATGGAAACGAAAGCGGCGTGGGAGTGGCTGAGGTCGTAGTTCTGGGGGTTGGAGCCGGTAGTGCCCAGGTCAATCGGGGAAAGCTGGATGGTCTGGTTGCTGGAGTTCATGCCGCTGCTGACGATGTCAGCATGCCGGCCAATCAGAACCTGATCCTGAAACAGATTATCGGGAGTGCGGTTTTCCTGGAAGATGATGACCACATGCTGGATTTTGGGAGGGGGTGGCACAGTGACGGTGCTGTTGCCGCCGCCGCAGCCGTTGAGGCTAAGCAAAAGTGAGCCAGCGGAGAGCAGCAAGATGGACAAGCAGAGATACGCAGTAGTTTTCATGGTCAATGATCCCGACGGAGGCGCAGCGGGTGAGTCCAGTATTGCGCCAGCCCATTATGCGTTAACCCATTATCCCTTAACCCAGGTATGAGAATTTCCACTCGCTGAACTGAAGTGATTTATAGCCCCTTGGCGGATTGCCTTTTGTGGCAGAGACGTTGCAAGCAACGTCTCTACGACAGGAGTTTGGTCCGCTGGCGTACGCTGGCGGCAAAGGCCTGATCTTTCAAGGAATCCAGGTTGATCTCCACATTGGCCAGGGCGCCTGTAATGGCGGCTCTGGCCAGGGCCAGGGCGGTCGTCAGGTCCGATTTCATGTTGGGGTTGGTGACGGGCGCGAGCGACTGCGCGATCTGGGCGACCTCATGCGCCTGCTCTGCGACGCGCAGTGGGACCGAAGTAGCTTCCTTCAAGGCGGCTTCAATCAAGGCTTCCGAGGCCTGTTCATCGGCGGTCGCTTTGGCCTGTTTGTAGGCCTTCATCACGGAATTGTAGGACTCGGCGTCGGCGTCCACGGCGGCCTTGAGTTCTTCGCGGAGGGGAGTGAGGCGGGCGATCGCAGCGCTGAGTTGGGACTCGTATTGTAAGTAGGCTTTCTTGCCGCGCGACATGGAGGCGACCATTGCGGCGAGGCCGGCGGCCATGGCTGCCGCGGCGGCGGAGGCGCTGCCGCCTCCCGGCGTGGCCGTGGGCGCGGCCAACTGCTCGACAAAAGGCTCGACCCCGGCGCGCAGGCCGCCCACGGCCATCTTCCCTCCCATAACGGCGGCGAGGCGGTTTTCCAGAATCAGCGACGAGTCGAAATTCTCGATCTGCAGGAACCACTCGGCGGCCTGTTCCAGAGCTTTCTTGGGAATCAGGCCGACAATCTCGCTCGAGACGGGCATGACGCCGTAACGCGCGGCTTCGCGCTTTACCAGTTCGAAGACGCGGTGCACGGGGGTTTGCTCGAAGTCGGTGAGGTTCATCGAGACCTGGGCGAGGCCCCGGACAAGAAATCCAGCGCCTTTGACGAAGCGCATGCCGCCCGTCGAGAAGCGCACCGCCTTTGCGATTTTTTTCGCGATCTCGACGTCGGGAGTGTTGAGGAAGACGTTGTAGGCAATGAGGAACTTGCGGGCGCCGACCACGGTCGCACCGGCCGTGGGATGAACGCGGGGTTCGCCAAAGTCGGGGCGGCGGGCAGGGTTGGTGGCGATTTCGGCGCGAATGCCTTCGAACTGGCCGCGGCGGATGTTCTCGAGTCCCTGGCGCTCGGGAGTTCTGGCGGCGGCCTCGTAGAGATAAACCGGAATCTGGAAGCGCTTCCAGATTTCAGCGCCGACGTGGTTGGCCATGGCCACGCAGTCTTCAATGGTAACGCCATCAATGGGAATGAAGGGCACAACGTCGGTGGCGCCCATGCGCGGGTGCGCGCCGGTGTGGGTATTCAGATCTATCAGTTCCGCGGCCTTGCCAGCGCCGCGGATGGCGGCTTCCTGAATGGCTTCGCGTTCGCCGACCAGGGTGATGACTGAACGGTTGTGGTCGGCGTCGCTTTCTCGGTCGAGCAGGTAGACGCCGGGCATTTTCATGGCGTCAAGAATGGCGTCAACTTTGGCTTTGTCGCGGCCTTCGGAGAAGTTCGGGACACATTCGACGAGCGTGGACATACGTAGGAAGAATAGCTGGCGGCGGAGTCGGGAAGCAAGGATGGCGGAGCTTAAATGGATAGCAAGGGAAAGGCTTTACCACAGAGGGCACCGAGGACTCAGAGGTAACTGCGCGGGTCAGCGCTGGTGTCGGCTGAAGAACCTTCCGATTCCCATCCGCACTTGTACCGTGTTAACCCCCGGATTCAGGTTGGCCAAGCCTGCGTTGGAGATGTGCATGTAGCGCAGTTCGAGGCTCCAGTTGCACTTCGCGCCGAGAATGTGCGTGCCGAGGGCGGCCTGATCCATGAAGTTCACGGAGTTGGTTCCGGTAGGGACGTTTTGGTTGGTCCGGATAATGCCGCCGGTGAGTTCGAGGTAAGGCGAGAGGCGGCCGTGGCGCTCGAAATTCCACTTCAGCCCGAGCGGGTCGAAGCCCACGCCGTAGGCGGTATTGGCAGGCTGGAAGACGAGGAAAACCGGGACAGCATCCACCGCATACTCGAAGCGTCCGCGAAGAAAGCCGGGCAGATGCGGGCCGGTGAGGATCCATCCGTAGCGCAGGCCGGCATTGAAGGCTCCGGTGTCTCCTCGTCCACCGCTGACGGAGTGGCCCCCACCCGCCCAGATCTGGACGTCGTGGCCGCCTTGCTCGGGAGCAGCCTGAGCAAGGCACAGGGCTGGGATCAGCAGAAGACAAGAAATTGACAGGAGAAGATGCATGATGCGATTCATCTCGAAGACGGCAGGCCTCGAGTTGAAGAATCACGATACAGGATGCAGGGCGGGGCGACAAACCTACGAGCCTAAGGTTGCTGTCGAGCGATGCTCGTCACGCGGGCGCTGGGCCACGATCTGCATCAGGTCGCGGGCGACGCGAGCAGTGTTGTGGCGGGCGACGCCGGCTTCTTCCAGGTAGTCGCCAAGAACAGGGATCACTCCGAGGGCTTCGATCGCGTCGAGGTCGTTGACGATCTGGCAGGCGCCTTCGCCGGCGTACTTGGTTTTGAGTTCGTCGGAGACCGGTGTGCGGTTGATCAGCGCGTAATCGAAAATATTTTTCTGCGCGTGACGATTGAGGGCGCGGATGTGGTCGGCCGCGGTCAGTCCCAGACTCTCATTGGCCTGGGTCATCAGGTTGCAGATGTATACCTTGGTGGCGGGCGACTCGACGATGGCCTGAGAAATGCCGCGCACCAGCAGGTTGGGGATCAGGCTGGTGAACAGCGAGCCGGGGCCGATGGTGATCAGGTCGGCGTTGGCGATCGCTTCCAACGTTTGCGGCATGGGGCCCACGTTGGGCGGGACGAGGAACAGTTCGCGGATGCGGCCCTTGCTGGCGGTGATTTTGGTTTCGCCGCGAACCCGCGTGCCGTCTTCCATCAAAGCTTCAAGTTCAATGTTGGAAGTTGTGGCGGGATAGATGTGCCCGCGGGTCAGCAGAATCTCGGAAGAAAGGCGCACGGCTTCGGAGAAATCGGAGGTAAGGGAAGTCAGAGCGGCGAGAAACAGATTGCCGAAGCTGTGGCCTTCGAGCCCGGAGCCTTTATCGAAGCGGTGGCGGAAAAGCTTGGACAGGAGAGCTTCGTCTTCGCTGAGGGCGACGATGCAGTTGCGAATGTCGCCGGGCGGGAGCATGTTGAGTTCTTTGCGCAGGCGGCCGCTGGAGCCGCCGTCGTCGCTCACGGTCACGACGGCGCTAAGATCGCGGATGACGGGGGAATCCGGGCTGGCGGCGGGAATATCGGCGGGCGAAAGGACGAAGCGCTTGAGGCCCTTGAGCAAGGTGGAGAGCCCGGTGCCGCCGCCGATGGCGACGACCCGAAGACCGCAATCCCGCGCAGGTTTCTCCGGGGACAGGGCCCCCGCCGTTTTGGTTTCCATGGGGAGCGTCCTCGTGGTTACGCGGGCTCGTCTACGCGCAAGTCGCTGTCGTCGGTGGAACCATCGGCGCCCGGATCCGGATAGAGCAGTTCGGTGAAGCGCGGATCCTCTGCCAGATTCTGGAAGTCGGAATCGTTGCGCGCCTGGAAGCGCAGCTGGGGATTCAGGTGCAGCGCCTCATCCAGACGCTTCAGCGCGTCCTCCACGTGCCCGGTCAGACAGTCGAGTGCAGACAGGCCGTACACCACGTAGTCCGCCTTGGGGTTCTGCTTGAGCAGCTTATCGAGATGTTCCCGGGCGGTGACGTAGTCGCCGACATTCATGAGCGACACGGCGTAGTCGAAGTGCTCTTCGGCGGTCTTGAACTGCGTGGCCGCGGAGCGCTCCAGATGCTGGTTACAGATGTTGAGATGAACGATGGCGCGATCGGCCAGTTCCTTGCTGGGCCCGGCGACGACCTTCTGGAAATGAGGCTTCGCCTTGTCGAACTTGTGCTCCTGCATGGCACGCAGGCCGGCTTCATAGCTCTGCAGCGCCTGGGTATAGCGAGGATCTTCCGCCACGGACTTCTTCGCGGTAGGTTTCTGAGCCATGTGCAAGACTCTTCCTGTGCTCTTGGGGATAAGCGACTCCTTGTGGATCAGGCTCGATAGCCGAGCACTAAAGTATCACTCAAAGGGTGGGTCGAGGTCCAGTTGCTGTCAGTACCGAGTTGAGTGTACCGAGTACCGAGAGGAGCCAGCCTCATTTTTCTCGGTACTCGGTACTCGCAACTCGGTACTTATCAGTTGATCGTCGAGGCGGTTTGCAGGTCAATCTGCTTCCATTCGCCTTTGATGATGCCGGCGCGGATCTGGGCGGCGGTTTTGCCTTTCTGGTGCTGCTGGTACGAGTAGTACAGCTCTTTCAGGCAGGTAGAGCATCGCGCTCCGTGTGCGTCCTCGAAACAGCTGTGCAGGCTGTTGTGGCCCATCCGGTCACAATAGCAGTAGCAGGGCTGCTGGTGAATCACGTTCGGAATCTTTGAGGCGAGCTCGTAGGCATGGGTCTGGTAGTCGTGTTGCGCGTCAGGGCCCGAGAGGTCGGCCTTGGTCAGAATGGGAGGCAGCTTGGTTCCTTTTGCCGGGGGAGCGGCGTTGTAAGCCGGCACACCGCCTTCTTCGTCCGGAGCCGCCCACTGGGCGGACACGGTCAGGGTTACCAGGAAAAGAAAGACCAAAGTCAGGCAGCGGTATAGCAGCTTGTTCTGAAGCAGACGAGTCATAGGCCCCCACAACTCACTATTGTAACTGGTTGACACGGTCATCTGGAAGCGCGGGAACGGGCGGCGGCGGCAGGTTCTGTATACAATAGAAAAGCATGCCACAACCCAGTTCAGAGCAGAATCCGGGGGGCCCGGGAAGCACTGTGATCGCCCCGGCAGGAGGTGCCGCGGAACCGGGTTCGTCGTTCCCAGCCGCGTCGAAGACGACCGGGTTTGGGGTCTGGGTGCGGGACCTGATCATCTCGCTGGCGATTTCTGCTTTCATCATCATTTTCATTTACCAGCCGGTCAAGGTGGAAGGCACCAGCATGATGCCTTCGCTCGACGACCAGGAACGAATCTTCGTCAACAAGTTCGTGTACCGGCTGGAGCCGATCGAGCGGGGGGATATTGTCGTGTTCCGGTATCCGCGCGACCCCTCGAAGAGCTACATCAAGCGCGTGATCGGGACCGAGGGCGACCGCATTCGCATTGAAGGCGGCCAGGTGTACGTGAACGATGAGCTCTTGGACGAGCAATATGTTCCCCCGGCCTACACCGATGCGCGGTCGCTGGCTGAGATCGTGGTGCCGCCCCACTCTTACTTCGTCCTTGGGGACCATCGCTCGATGTCGAACGACAGCCGCGATTTCGGAGCCGTGAACCAGAGCTTCATCTATGGCAAGGCGGTATTCGGGTACTGGCCGATGGATAAGCTGGGACGCTTGCGGTAGCTCAAGCACGGCGCTCGGAAGTTTTTTCGCGTTATCCACAATCCTTGGGTTGGCCGCCGGTAAGTTCCCTGATAAAATCCTGAAAATCCACTCCCTGGAGCGAGAATGCAGGCTATCCTTGCGCTGGAAGACGGCCGGGTCTTCCGAGGCAAAGGCTACGGCGCCAGAGGCGAATGCTACGGCGAAGTCGTTTTTAATACTTCCATCACTGGCTATCAGGAAATTTTCACGGATCCCTCGTACTCAGGGCAGATCGTCGTCCTGACCAACCCCGAAATCGGAAATTACGGCACTAACCAGGAAGACAACGAAGCCACGCGCCCGTGGATCGAGGGCCTGATCGTGCGCGAGTTCTCGCGCGTGAGCTCGAACTGGCGCTCGCAGCAGGTGGCGGAAGAATACCTGGAGCAGTTCAAAGTGCCGGTGCTGTCGGAGATTGACACGCGGGCGCTGGTGCGGCATCTGCGTGATCACGGGGTGATGCGCGGCGTGGTCTCGACCATCGAGAGCGACGCTGACAAGCTGATTGCGAAGTCGCGATCCATTCCCAAGATGGATGGCACCGATCTGGCCAAGGAAGTGAGCACCAAGCGTCCGTACGTGTGGGAGGTGGGCGAGCGTTCGCATGAGCCGGTCGCTGTGGTTGGAGTGAAGGACGAGCCGCCGCGGTTTCACGTGGTCGCCTACGACTTCGGCATCAAGCAGAATATTTTGCGCAAACTGCGGGGCGAGGGTTGCAAAGTGACCGTGGTTCCGGCGCAGACGCCGCCGGAAGATGTGCTGGCCTTGAAGCCGGATGGCGTGTTCCTTTCGAACGGGCCGGGCGATCCGGAGCCGTGTACGTATGCGGTGGATGCGATTCGCAGGCTGATGGGACGGCAGCCGATCTTCGGGATTTGCCTGGGACATCAACTTGTCGGCATCGCTCTCGGAGGAAAGACCTTCAAGCTGAAGTTCGGTCACCATGGCGGCAATCATCCGGTGAAGCAGTTGAAGACCGGGAAGATTGAAATCACGGCGCACAACCATAACTTTGCCGTGGACCCGGATTCACTGCCCGACAGCGAGGTGGAGTTGACGCACATTGACCTGAACGACCAGACGCTGGAAGGCCTGCGGCACCGGAACCTCCCGCTGTTCAGCGTGCAGTATCACCCGGAGGCAGCACCGGGACCACATGATTCGCATTATCTGTTCAAAGAGTTTACGAAGATGATGGAGGAGTGGAAAGGGTGAAGGGGACTGTACGAGCGCGGTTGCTTTCAACCACAGTTTGTTGCGTCTTTTCTTTTGTGCTCCTTGGCAGATCGAATCTCTTTGCGTGCTCTTACTCTTCAACCCCTACGAAAATCCGGCGCGATTTTACAGTGGAGGTTTTTGATCGGGGGAATCCCGTTGTTGGCCTACAGATTGAGCTGAGCACCGACCCTAGATCAGGGAAAGGCCGAACGGTTCGAATCGTCAAGACCGACGCGAATGGGTTGGTGGCATTCGCGAAGATCCGGAACGGACTGTACTACGTCGGTATAAGACATCCGGCGTACGCGTATTCAGAAGAAATTCAGGTAGTGCGGCATCCCCCAAACAACAGCCCTAAGAAAATCACTTTCGAATGGCCCGGCTGGAAGCCTTTATCAACGCAGACCGTGTCAGGAGTGGTCACCGGACGGGCAAGAACAGATCGGGGACTGGCGCTCGACCTGGCTAAGGCAGCCTACGGTCAGGTATCGGGAGCGAAACTTACCTTGTCGAAAGCCGTTAGCAACGAGTTGGTCGACTCGCGGACAACTGAGGGAAGCGGCAAATACGATTTCGGGGATGTGCCCCCGGGTCTTTATTTCCTGCGTGTAGAAAAGCGGGCGGGCGGCGGAGCGCATTTGTTTCCCTCCGACGGCTACGTTCCAGTTGAGGTCGATTCATCCGCGAAGTTTCAAGATCTGAATCTCGTGCTTGACAATGCGATCTGCGGCGAACTCGCCTGGTCACGGCGAGAGGAAATGAGTCAATAAATGCCCAAATGCACTGACATCCAAAAAATGAAGATAATGGAGGAGTGGAAGGGGTGAAGCGTTTATTGCAAGTCGCCCTTTTCTGCTTTGCGCTCAGCATCGGAGCGCGAGGGCAGCTTGTTGGCACGTGCGCACCGATTGCCTCACGCCCAGCAGAGAATTTGAGCCGTATCCGCGGGGTTCTTGTGGATCAAAATCTTGCAGTGATACCCAACGTCAAAGTTAGCCTGCAAAGGTCGGACGGCGGAACCCTAGGTGATCTCGCATCGGTCAACACCGATCAGGCCGGAAGGTTTGACTTAGGACATAGACCAGCCGGTTTATATCGATTAACCTTCGCGGCTCCGCCGGGCTTTTGTCGACCGTCCGTCCCGATTAGGTCTACGAGGCGAGGTTGGAAAGGGATGCGAGTGACTGTGCCAGTAGCGGCGTCTGACACGTGCCCTCAGTACTGTGAGGACAGGCTTAAGGTTGAGGAGACCGAATAGCGTGAACTCAACAACCCAAACTGGCCACTGGCCACTGGCTACTGACAACTGATTTCATGCCCAAACGTACTGACATCTCGAAAATCCTGATTCTCGGTTCCGGGCCCATCATCATTGGGCAGTCGGCGGAGTTTGACTACTCCGGCACGCAGGCCTGCAAGGCGCTCAAGTCCGAGGGCTACGAGGTGGTGCTGGCGAACTCCAACCCGGCCACCATCATGACCGACCCGGAGTCGGCCGACCGCACTTACATTGAGCCGCTCACCCTGGAGTATCTGGAAGAGATCATTCGCATCGAGCGGGAAATGTCGCCGGGCGCGGGTTTTGCCGTGCTGCCGACCGTGGGTGGGCAGACTGCGCTGAATTTGGCGATCGAGCTTTCTGATGGCGGCGTGCTGGAAAAATACGACGTGAGCCTGATCGGCGCGAACGTGGCCGCGATCAAGAAGGCGGAAGACCGGCTCGTCTTCAAAGACGCGATGCAGAGGATCGGGCTCGACGTGCCCAAGTCGGCGCTGGTCAACAACGTGAAAGACGGCATCGAGTTTGCCGGCAAGATTGGTTTCCCGGTGATCATCCGGCCGTCGTTCACGCTGGGCGGCACGGGCGGCGGCATCGCGTACAACCGCGAAGAAATGGTGGACGTGCTCGGCCGCGGCCTGGACTTTTCTCCGGTGCATGAAGCGCTGATTGAAGAGTCGGTGCTGGGCTGGAAGGAATTCGAACTGGAGGTGATGCGCGACACCAAAGACAACGTCATCATCATCTGCTCGATTGAGAATTTCGATCCCATGGGCGTGCACACGGGCGATTCGATTACCGTGGCTCCGGCGCAGACGTTGACCGACCGCGAATACCAGGCCATGCGCGATGCATCGATCGCGGTGATCCGCGAAATCGGGGTGGACACGGGCGGCTCGAACATTCAGTTCGGCGTGAATCCTGAAACCGGGCGGATGGTGGTGATCGAGATGAACCCGCGCGTGTCGCGCTCGTCGGCGCTAGCGTCAAAAGCCACGGGATTCCCGATTGCGAAAATTGCCGCGAAACTAGCCGTGGGTTACACGCTGGATGAGATTCCGAATGATATTACGCGCAAGACTCCGGCGTGTTTCGAGCCGACGCTCGACTATGTGGTGGTGAAGATTCCCAAGTGGCAGTTCGAGAAATTTCCCGGAGCGGACGACACGCTGGGTCCGCAGATGAAATCGGTGGGCGAAGTGATGGCCATCGGCCGCACCTTCAAGGAAGCGCTGATGAAGGGCATCCGGTCGCTCGATACCGGAAAGCGCGTGGGCGGAGCAAAGATCGAGCCCAAGATTCTGACGCAGCGGCTGGTGACGCCGCATCCGGAGCGGCTGGCCTACGTGCAGTACGCGCTGCGCCAGGGACACACGGTGAAGCAGATCGCGAAGATGACCTCGATGGATCCGTGGTTCCTGTACCAACTCAAGGAAATCAACGACCAGCAGCTTGAGCTGGAAAAGCATCCGATGGAGTCGGTTCCCACCGAAGTGCTGCGCGAATCGAAACGCATGGGCTTTTCCGACGGGCGGCTGGCTCAAGTCTGGCGGCTGGAGGGGCAGGAGAAGGTCCGGCACCTGCGCAAAAAACACGGTGTGATGCCCGTGTACAAGCGCGTGGATACGTGCGCGGCCGAGTTCGAGAGCTACACGCCGTATCTTTACTCGACCTATGAAGACGAGGACGAGGCGGCGCCGACCGAGAAGAAGAAAGTGATTATTCTCGGCAGCGGGCCGAACCGCATCGGGCAGGGAATTGAGTTCGACTACTGCTGCTGCCACGCCTCGTTCGCGCTGCGCGACGACGGCTACGAGACGATCATGATCAATTGCAATCCCGAGACCGTCTCGACCGACTACGACACCAGCGACCGGCTCTACTTCGAGCCGCTGACCTTTGAAGACGTGTGGGCAATTTACCAGCACGAAACGTCGAAAGGCGCGCCGGTGGGCGTGATTGTGCAGTTCGGCGGACAGACGCCGCTGAACCTGGCTTTGCCGCTGAAGGCCGCAGGCGTAAACATCATTGGAACGTCGCCGGAGTCCATTGACCTGGCCGAAGACCGGAAGCACTTCAATAAGCTGCTCGAAGAATTGCAGATTCCACAGGCGCCGGGGGTGATGGCGACGTCGATTGAGCAGGCGACTGAAGGAGCGAAGCGCATCGGATATCCAGTGCTGGTGCGGCCTTCCTACGTGCTCGGCGGACGGGCCATGGTCATCGCGTACGACGAAGAATCCATCGTTCGCTACATGAAGGAGGCGGTCGAGTACTCGCATGACCGGCCGGTGCTGATTGATCACTTCCTGGAAGATGCGATTGAAGTGGACGTGGATGCGCTCTCTGACGGGGAAGACGTGGTGATCGGAGGCATCATGCAGCACATTGAAGAGGCCGGCATTCATTCCGGCGATTCTTCGTGCGTGCTGCCGGCGGTGGATATTCCGCAGGCTCTGCTCGAACGCATGCGCGATTACACGTTCCAGCTGGCGCGGGCGTTGAAGGTTGTGGGGTTGATGAACATTCAGTTTGCTATACCGCGCGGGAACGGCAGCGAGAGCGGAAATGGAGCGGAAGGCGGCGGCAAAGTTTACGTGCTCGAAGTGAATCCGCGCGCCTCGCGCACCGTGCCTTTCGTTTCCAAAGCTACGGGCATCCCCCTGGCGAAGATCGCGGCCCGGCTGATGACTGGCCGCAAGCTGCGCGAATTTCTGCCAGAATTCATTGAGCGCCGCGCCGATCTCGATACCGGAAGCTGCTATTACGTGAAGTCTCCAGTGTTTCCGTGGAACAAGTTTCCGGGCGTGGACACCGTGCTCGGGCCGGAGATGCGATCAACCGGCGAGGTGATGGGCGTGGCCGACAACTTCGGGGAGGCTTTTGCCAAGGCGCAATTGGCGGCGGGGCAGAAGTTGCCGACGCAAGGAGCGGTTTTTATCAGCGTGACTGATCACGACAAGCGGCAGGTCGCTCCGGTCGCGCGCAAGTTCGTGGACATGGGATTCAAGCTGGTGGCCACGGCGGGCACCGCCGACGTGATCGAATCCGCGGGTATGAACGTGGAGCGCGTCTACAAAGTGAAAGAAGGCCGCCCCAATGTGGTGGATTTCATCAAAGGCCAGCGCATTCAGTTGATCGTGAACACGCCCACGGGACTGGAACCTTGGTTTGATGAGAAAGCGATCCGCCGGGCGGCGGTAACGGCGCGCATTCCTACCATCACGACCCTGGCTGCGGCGCGGGCCGCGGCAGAAGGGATTGCGGCGCTGCAGCGCGGGGAAGTGAATGTGCGGGCGCTGCAGCATTTGCACGCGGAACGGCTGACCACCCGGCACTGAGGGTGGGTTCGCCCGCGCTCTCGCTGTCCCGGAGCGGGGAAACAGGCTAGAATTCTGGCAGTAGAGACTTGGAGCCGCACATGCTTCTTCACGGAATTTTTCCTCCCATTACCACGCCGTTCTATCCCGACGGCAACGTGTATTTCAAAAAGCTCGAATCCAACGTGGAGCGCTACTCGCGCACGCCGGTGGCTGGCATTGTCGTGCTCGGCTCGACCGGGGAGGCGATCCTGCTCTCGGACCAGGAGCGGCGCGATGTGCTGAAAACCGCGCGCGAGGCCGCTGCGCCGAATAAGGTTCTGATTGCTGGTACGGGGATCGAATCGGCCATCGAGACGCTGCGGCTCACCGAATATGCCGCCGAGCTCGGCTACGACGTGGCCATGGTGCGCACGCCGCACTACTACAAGAAGCAGATGGCAGCGGCGAACATCCTGGCGTTTTACCGCACCGTGGCGGACCGTTCGCCGCTGCCGGTGATTATTTACAACTTTCCGCAGGCTACGGGATACGACATTCCGGCTGAAGTGGTGATCGAACTGGCGGGGCATCCGAACCTGATCGGGATCAAGGAATCAAGCGGCGACGTGGAAAAAGTCCGCCGGATGGTCGAAGGCACGCGAAATGTCGCACGCAGCGCCACCGTGACGGAAACCTTCGAGGCGGTTACGCCGCGCATGCTCGCCGCCGCGGCCTCCGGGGCGGGTGCGGAGGGCGGAGAACTGGTGCAGGTCGGGGCATTGTCAGGAACTTCGGACGTGAAGCCTTCTTCGTCTGCGGTCACGGTCGTAGGTAAGATGAAGACGCGCCAAAAGGAAGTTGGATTCCAGGTTCTGGTGGGGGCGGCGCAGAAACTGCATCCGTCGCTGGACGCAGGGGCGGTGGGGGCGATTCTCGCTTTTGCCTGTCCCGCACCGACTGCCTGTTACGAGATCTATGCCGCGTGGAAAGAGGGCGACGCCGATCTTGCCCGTTTGAAGCAGGAACGCATCGTGCAGGCTGCCCAGCGCGTGGTCAGCGATCTGGGTGTTCCGGGCGTGAAGCACGGCATGGACTTCAACGGTTACTACGGTGGCCCGTCGCGGCTGCCGTTCCTTCCGCTGACGGCGGGTCTGAAGGCGGAGATCGAACGACTGCTGGCCGATATCAGGAACTAGCGCGGCGTTCAAAACAACGTATTGTGTCGTGTGCCTGCGTGTGCTAAAACTCACGTGCAAATGAGAAAAACGCTCGCGCTGGCGCTCCTCCTGGCTTTGACCCCTTTTGGTGTTCTGAGCGCCTACGCCAAAGATCCTCCGACTCAAGTGCTTGTCTGGCCCGAACAGGGTACTCCGGTCCTGCGCTTCACCTTCGGCAAGTTCAAGGAAGTCGGATCTCTGGGGAGTCAGCGCACCTACGTCACTGACACCACTGCCGAGAACCTGTGGAGTAAGCCGATTCCAAATGCGAACTTCGCGCTGTACCTATTCGACAGGAACAAAGCCCGGGTTGGTGAGGCGACGATCACGATTAGTAACGTGGCGCCCGGCGAGACCATCAAGTTCCAGACCACGATTGCCTCCTCGGGCCCGCCAGCCTCTTTGTCCGTGGTCGCAAGATACCTGCCCAAGGAACTCGGGCCACTTGCTCCTCCACGACTCATTTCGATCACGGTCAATACGGTGCCGCAAGGAGCAGCGGCCAAACTCGACGGAGTGGATGTGGGAACCACTCCCAAGATTGTGCAGGTGGCCGTAGGAAAGCACGTTCTTGAGTTCAGCAAAGAAGGATTCAACCCCGGTAAGTTTCCCTTCGAAATGGGTCCGGACGACGCCTCGGGCGGAAGCGTCAGCTTCGAACTCGGCACCTCGGCTCACGACACTATCGAACTTCGAGATGGCAGCGTGTTAACCGGCGACCTGGTGTCGGTGTCGGGGATGGAGGTCGTCATCAAAGTTGGTGGTAGCAACCAACGCCTGGATCGAAACCAAGTGAAGCGCATTCTGTTTGTGCAACGACAGTCGGCAGACCAAACGAATCCGTGAAACCCACAGAGCGCCCACATCTGCCGGCGATTTCCGAGGAGATGAAGGCGTGGTCGGCCGCGCTGGCTGGCGAAGTGACAGGCTGGCCGCAGGTCGCGACTCGCGTCTTCTTCGGGTTCACCGCGCTTTATCGCGGAGAGAAGATCTTCGCTGTGCTGCCCCGCACGCGCGGTATGGAGACCCCAAACTCACTCGCCTTCAAACTGGAGGCTCCGGCTGGTGTCCTCCGCAGGCGTCTTGCGAGCGATGCGCGCATCGGTTCCACGCAGATGCAGAAGGCGCGCTGGTTCACCTTCGAAATCTCCTCCGACGGCGATCTGCACGATGCCCTGGACTGGCTGGGCCGGGCTTATGACGCGGCGGGCAAGGGTAAGAAACCAGGCTAGTTGCAATCCTCTTGTGATCAGGATCACGTTGGCGTATACTGCATTCGAACGAACGTTCGAATTAGCCAATCGTTTTGCGGATTATGGGGAACCCTTCCACGGCAACACGGATTTCCGGACGGCGCCACCGATCTTCGGGCGTGCCCCTTCCCACGCCGGCGACGCGTTACGACCAGCGCCTGGCGGAAATCCTGGCCCATGCCACGGACGTTTTCTGCAAAAAAGGATACGAGGGCGCGTCGATGCGCGACCTCTCTCGCGCCAGCGGCATGTCGCTGGCGGGGTTGTATTACTACTTCGAATCGAAGGAGCGGCTGCTCTTCTTGATTCAGAAACACACTTTCTCGACCATCGTGGAACGGCTCAAGGCGCGGCTTGCGGGTGTTGGCGATTCGGAACAGCGGGTGCGAATCTTTATCCTCAACCACCTCGAATACTTCCTGGCGAACCAGGCCGCCATGAAAGTGCTTTCGCACGAGGCGGAAGCGCTGAAGAACGGATTCGCGGCGGAAGTGGCGGCGATCAAGCGAGAGTACTATCGCATCTGCGTGGGCCTGCTGGACGATTTGAAGCGTGAGCGCGGGCTGCAGTTTTCCACACGCATCGCTGTTCTCAGCCTGTTTGGCATGATGAACTGGATCTACACGTGGCACAATCCGCGCGTGGACGCGGACGCGGCCTCGATGGCGGACGAGATGGGCGACCTGTTTCTGCGGGGCGTGATGGCGGGCACGAAGAAGCGAAAGGATGAGCACTAAGCTGGGAGATTTCATCGGCCCGGCGAAAGCAGATTCCTCGCTTGCCCTCGGAATGACAAACTTTACGAAGATCGCAAGGAGATACGAACATGGCAACGACAATGCAGCCGGCAGCCGGCGAAACCACAAAGCAACTAGTCAACTACCGCACCGACGGCGGCGTCGCCGTTATCGAGATGTGCGATCCGCCCGCCAACACCTATACCTACGAAATGAACCGGCAACTTGACGAAGCGATCCTGAAGGCGCGCATGGACAACGGCGTCTACGTGATCGTGATGACCGGAGCGGGCGACAAGTTCTTCTCGGCCGGGGCGAACATCAAGATGCTTTCGAGCGTGGACCCCACGTTCAAGTATTACTTCTGCCTGCACGCCAACGAAATGCTGCTGCGCCTCGAACATACGCCCAAGCTGGTGATTGCCGCCATCAACGGCCACTGCGTCGGCGGCGGCCTGGAAATCGCCATGGCTGCCGACCTGCGCATCGCGCGCAAAGACGCGGGCAAGATCGGCCTGCCGGAAGTGAACCTGGGCGTGCTCCCGGGCACGGGTGGCACGCAGCGGCTTTCGCGCATGGTGGGGAAGAGCAAGGCCATCGAATTGATGGTCACGGGCAACACGTTCTCGTTCGAGGAGGCGCAGGAACTCGGGATCATCAACGATATCTTCGAGCGTGACGGCTTCATGGAGAACATCATGGAGTACGCCAAGCAGTTCTGCCCGCCTAATAAAGCGTCGAAAGCCGTGGGCCGGATCAAGCGCGCGGTCCAGACGGGCTGGGAGATTCCGATGGAGTCGGCGCTGGCGGTCGAGCGTGAGAATCAGCAGTTGCTCTTCCAGAGCGAAGACGCGAAGGAAGGCCTGGCGGCGTACGTGGAGAAGCGGCCAGCGGTTTTCAAGGCGAAGTAGTTGCGTGTGTGGGGACGGGTGCCTCGCCCCTTCCCCGTATGCAGTTTGGCTTTCTCAATTAAGGACCAAGAATGCTGGCAGCAACGAAAGTGAAAATCGTGCCGGGACGCCTGCTGATTGATGGCCAGTGGGCCGATGGCGCGAAGAAATTCGACACCATTAATCCCGCCACGGGCGAGGTGCTGACGCAGATTGCGGAGGCCTCGTCCGCAGATGTTGATCATGCCGTCGCTGCAGCGCGCCGAGCGTTTGAAGACCGGAATGGCCCCTGGCGCAAGCTTTCCGCCAGCGAGCGCGGGCGCCTGATCTGGAAGCTCGCCGACCTGGTCGAGAACAACCTCGACGAACTCGCCGAACTGGAAACCCTCGACAACGGCAAGCCGATTTTCGAGTCGCGCTATGTTGACATGCCGATGGTGGTGGACGTCCTGCGTTATTACGCCGGGCTGGCTACCAAGATCCACGGTGAAACCGTCAATACGTTCGAGACCGCGTTTACCTACACACTGCGCGAGCCCGTGGGTGTGGTCGGCCTGATCGTTCCATGGAATTTTCCGCTGTTGCTGGCTTCGTGGAAAGTTGGTCCGGCGCTGGCTTGCGGCAACACGCTTGTGCTCAAGCCCGCCGAACAAACGCCGTTGACGACTCTTAAATTTGGAGAACTCGTCATCGAGGCAGGATTCCCGGCGGGCGTGGTGAACATTCTGACAGGCGGGCCCGAGACCGGGAAGGCCATCGTCGCGCATCCCGGCATTGACAAGATTGCGTTCACTGGCTCGACCGCGGTGGGCAAGGAAATCATGCGCGGCGCCGCCGACACGCTCAAGCGCGTGACGCTGGAGTTGGGCGGAAAGTCGCCCAACATTGTTTTTGCGGATGCCGACGTGGACGGCGCCGTCAAGGGCGCGATCAACGGCATCTTTTATGGCAAAGGCGAGGTCTGCAACGCGGGTTCGCGGCTGTTTCTGGAAAGCAAACTGAAAGACGAATTCACCGAGAAGCTGGTAGCGCGCGTTGCCAAGATGCGGCCTGCGGACCCGCTCGATCCGAAGACGCGGCTGGGCGCGATCGTCAGCCAGGAACAGATGCAGACTGTGCTGGGCTACATCGAAGCGGGCAAGAAAGACGGCGCGAGACTGGTGGCCGGAGGAAATCGCGTCACGGTGGACGGCGGCAAAGGCTTTTTCATCGAGCCCACGATTTTTGGCGACGTGAAGAACGACATGACGATTGCCCGGGAAGAGATCTTCGGGCCTGTGCTTTCGGTGTTGACGTTCGACGACGTGGACGAGGTGATCGAGCAGGCAAACAATAATCCTTACGGCCTCGCGGCTGCGGTGTGGACTCGCGACGT
The DNA here is from genome assembly GCA_035266345.1 of Candidatus Sulfotelmatobacter sp. GTDB lineage: Bacteria > Acidobacteriota > Terriglobia > Terriglobales > Acidobacteriaceae > Sulfotelmatobacter. The sequence goes on along the minus strand of DATFNP010000081.1, from coordinate 20,552 downwards.
GAAGAGGGCGCACAGCGTTTCTCGGCGGCTGAAGGCAGGCACGGTGTGGATCAACACCTACGGCTTGATGGACGCGTCGCTGCCGTTCGGCGGCTATAAGAGTTCTGGATTCGGTCGCGAACTGGGCGCGCACGCAGTGGAGCATTACACGGAATTAAAGACAGTTTGGCTGAACCTGGGTTAACAAGCATAGCCACAGAGGGCACAGGGGCGCACAGAGATGGAGGTTGTCCCGAGTGTTCCTCTGTGTCCCCTGTGGTTAGAAAGGCTTCTAGAGTATGCCGGGAAAAGTAGCAAAAATCGGAACGTTCAGTGACTGGGTCGGGTTGTTCAACGATTGGCGCAAGGATATCGGCGTCAATACCGACGACATCGAGGCCTTCCATTTCGATACGCTCTACGGCGCCATTGACACCGAGGAAATCGAATTCGGCTCCTACAAGGGCCGCCGCAAGTGGGAGAACCTGCGGCAGATGCCGACACAGCAGATGCGCGACGCCCTGATGAACATGATCGTCTACCAGGGCGATACGGAATTCGCCAGCGTCGAGCAGCAGCGCAATCTGTTTGAAATGGCGCCCACGGATTGGGACCGCAAGGCGATCACCCGCGTCATGATCGAAGAAATGCGGCATGGCTGGCAGATGTGCGCCCTTCTGATTGACCACTTCGGCTACTCCGGCAAAGTCGAGGCGCAGAAAATGCTGGAGCGGCGCGCTTTTGAGAATAAGCGGCTGCTGGGCGCGTTCAACGTGGACGTGGACAACTGGATGGATTTCTTCACCTATACCGATTTTGTGGATCGCGATGGGAAGTTCCAGTTGCAGATGCTCAAGTATTCCGCATTCGCTCCGCTGGGCCGCTCCATGTCGTACATGCTGCGGGAAGAAGCCTTCCACATGGGCACGGGCAACGACGGGCTGCGGCGCATTGTGGAAGCGGGCGTGGTTCCGACCTGGTTGATCCAGAAATATCTCAACAAGTGGATTTCCAGTTCTTATGACCTCTTTGGAACCGATCATTCGTCATCGGCGCACTGGGCCTATGTGTGGGGCGTGAAGGGACGTTACGACGAGCAGAAAAACGAGAAGGCCCCTGACCTGGACGACCTGAACGATTACAACCGCAACCTTTACCGCGACGAAGTCGCGGGCCTGATTGAGCGCTTTAATACCGCGCTCAGGCCGGGCGAGCCGAAGCTCTACGCCCCGCACATCAAGTTCAACCGCGCCATCGGACGCTACGCCGGGCAGAAATTCCACGCGCAAACGGGCGAACCGCTGGATGATCGGGCCTACGAGCAGCACGTAAAGGATTACATGCCGACGGCAGAGGATAAAAAACTGCTGCTCGACATCATCGGCAACGAGAAGAAGTGGATCGCGGAGAAGACCGGCGCGCGCGACCCGCTGGCGACCATCGGAGAAGTGCGCAAGTCGGCCATTAACCTGTAAGAGCGCTCACCACAGAGAGCACAGAGGGAAAATGGGGTCCGTGGCTTCCCAACTCGGCCGGGTCACGATGGAGATCGTTTCTCCCGTAGCCCGCATTGCGCTGCGCCATCCGCCGCTGAACGTGATTGACGTTCCGATGATGGAGGAACTGGCGCAGGTGCTGGCAGAGATCGAAGGGCGCTCGGACGTTGCTGTGATCGTGCTGAGCGGCGAGGGTAAGCCGTTCTCGGCGGGCGTGGATGTCGGCGCACACACTCCCGATAAAGTCGAAGCAATGCTGGCGAGGTTTCACTCCGTGATCCGGGCTCTGGTCGCGACGAAAAAGGTCACGATTGCCGCGGTTCGCGGGCACTGCCTGGGTGGAGGCGCAGAGCTGGCCATGGTCTGCGACGTGGTCTATACATCCGATTCGGCTCAGTGGGGATTTCCGGAGATCAAGCTGGCGTGCTACCCGCCAGTGGCTTGTACCGCGTTGGCCGCGTTGGTGGGGCAGAAGCGCTCGGCGGAACTGATTCTGACGGGACGAACCATCGGCGGCACAGAAGCAGCGGAAATCGGCCTCGCCACCCGCGTCGTGACCGATCAGCAACTGGAGTCTGCGGTGGAGGAATGCTTGGCGGACTTGGCCAGGCTCAGTCCGGTGGCGCTGGCGGTGGCCAAGAAAGCCTCCTACGCCTGGGACTCGATGCATTTCGACAAAGGGCTGGCGCGGGCCGAGAAAATCTATTTCGAGGATTTAATGAAGACGGAAGATGCGCACGAGGGCATTCGCGCCTTCATGGAAAAGCGCGACCCGAAGTGGACTGGGAGGTGAGAAACGAGCGATGAGCTGCGAGCAAGAAATGTTTTGCTCGCTCACTGCTCGCCGCTCAAAGCTCATCGCTCATAGCTATGAAAAAGGAACTCATCGAACTCCGAGTGAACGGCCGCGCCCACGAGGTCGCTGTGGAGCCGAGCGCGTTGCTGCTCGAGGTCCTGCGGCAGGAGTTGGGACTGACGGGCTCGAAACGCGGCTGCGACGATTCCTCGTGCGGCGCGTGCACCGTGCTGGTGGATGGTGTTGCCATGATGTCCTGCACGTTGCTCGCCGCAAGCTGTGAAGGGCAGGAGATCACCACTGTCGAGGGTGTGAGCGAGCACGGCAGCCTGGCCGCGATTCAGAAAGCTTACGGCGACTGGGGCGGCGCGCAATGCGGCTACTGCACTCCCGGTTTCATCATGACCGTGAAATCGCTGCTGGCCGAGAATCCGGATCCGTCGGAGGCCGACGTCCGCGCCGCGCTCAGCAGCAATCTTTGCCGCTGTACCGGCTACAACCAGATGTATGAGGCGATCCGCGAAGCGATTGCGGCGGAAAGAGAGGGCTCAACAACTCAACCCGAAGCAAGCGCGTCACGCACGTAGGAAGGCGACCATTGGCAAAGTGTTTCAACGATCAGGGCGGTTTCGACAGATTGCGGGCTCATCTTGAAATTGCAAAGTCCAAGATGCCGGAACGCGTACGCGACGCGCATCAACATAGCGCCAAACATCGCGCTGAAATCCTGGCGAGCGACCTGTGTGGATGTTTCTATTGCGAGAAGACTTTTGGACCGCACGAAATCGTTGATTGGGTAGACGATCAGCAGACTGCGCTCTGCCCGAAGTGTGGAATCGACTCCGTCATCGGATCGGCTTCAGGGTTTCCAATCGACACAGCGTTTTTGCACCAAATGTGTGAGTACTGGTTTTGAAGCAATGCACACGCTTTAGCAATGGATAATTTCTCCATCATCGGCAAGCCCACCGCCATGGTTGACGCGGCGGAGAAGACTACCGGCGCGGGCAAGTATACCGACGACCTCAGTGTTCCCGGCATGCTCGTGGGCAAGATTCTGCATTCGCCCTATCCTCACGCGCGAATCAAGCGCATTGACACCAGGCGCGCCGAGCAACTCGAGGGCGTTGTCGCCGTAGTGACCGGCAAAGACGCGCCCAACCCTTACGGCATTCTTCCAGTGGGCCACGACGAACATGCGCTGGCGCTCGACAAAGTCCGCTACGTTGGCGACAACGTTGCCTGCGTGGTCGCAGTCTCTGAGGCCATTGCCGAGAAGGCTCTCGAACTGATTAACGTTGATTATGAGGTATTACCCGCCTACTTCGATCCCGAAGAATCGATGAAGGCCCAGACCGATCTCATCCACGACAACAAGCCGGGAAATCTGGAAAAGGATTATCACCACGTTTTCGGCGATCCTGAAAAAGGTTTTGCCGAGGCCGATCAGGTGGCCGAGGCGCGCTTCATCGCGAATGAAGTGACCCATGCCGCCATGGAACCGCACTCCACGCTGGCTTCGTTCGAACTCGATCCGCACACGGGGAATCTGGGGCGCCTCACGGTCTGGTCTTCGACCCAGGTGCCGTATTACCTGCAGCACAAGCTGTCCCTGGTGCTCGAAATGCCCATGGCGCAGATTCGCGTGATCAAGCCGCTGGTCGGCGGAGGGTTCGGCGGCAAGAGCGAAGTGATTCCGCTCGAAATCACGGCTGCCGTGGCCGCGCGCAAGGCCAAGGCTCCGGTGAAGATCACGTACACGCGCGAGGAGGTGTTCTGGGCGCATCGCGGTCGGCCGCGCACCATCATTGATCTGAAGACTGGAGTCACAAACGACGGCCGGATTACCGCCGTGAGCGCGCGCGTGGTGCAGGATGGCGGCGCGTACTGCTCGTATGGAGTGGTTACGATTCTGTACTCCGGGGCGCTGCTGGGCGCGCTGTACGACATCCCTAATATTCAGTACGACGGCTACCGCGTGCTCACTAACAAGCCGGCCTGCGGAGCGATGCGGGGGCATGGCACGGTGAATGTGCGCTTCGCCTTCGAATCGCAACTCGACGAACTGGCGGCGAAGCTTGGCATGGACCCGGCGGAAATTCGCCGGCGCAATCTGCTGCAGCCGCCGTGCATTACCGTCAACGGCCTGCGCGTGCAGAGCTATGGATTGCCCGAGTGTATCGAGAAAACAGTGGAGCGCTCCGGCTGGAAGGCCCGACGCGGCAAACTGCCCAAGGGACGCGGCTTGGGCATTGCCTGCAGCCACTACGTCAGCGGCGCGGCCAATTCCATTATTCGCTCCGATATGCCGCACTCGACCGTCAACATCAAGATTGATCGCGATGGCGGCGTAGTGGTGTATACGGGCGCTTCGGAAATCGGTCAGGGCTCGGACACCATGACCGCGCAAGTTGCGGCCGAGACTCTGGGTTGCTCGCTTTCTAGGGTGCGAGTGATCGCCGCCGATACTGACCTGACGCCCATTGATATTGGCTCTTATTCGAGTCGCGTGACCTTTATGGCAGGAAACGCGACGCTGCGGGCTGCGGGCGAAGTGAAGAAGCTCATTGCGGCGGCGGCGGCGAAGAAGATGGGGTGTACGGTGGAGGATTTGATCTTTCGGAATGACGAAGTTCTAAAGAAAGTCCATGTGGGGACGGCCGCCCCCGGCCGTCCGGCCGAGCAAAGCTCGGCCTCCGTCAGCGGACGGGTGGAAGGGCAGATTCTTCGCGGCTCGCTGCAGCAGAAGCGCAAGGAAGAAGGCCCGAAGGACCGGATGACCTTTGAAGAAGCCGTGGTCGCGGCCATTGATTTCCACGGAGCGCTGACCGGAACTGGTTCCTACGCACCCCCGCAGGAAGCGCGCGGAGGCAAACATAAGGGCGCAGGGGTGGGGCCGTCACCTGCCTATTCCTATTCCGCGCAGGTCGCTGAAGTCAGCGTGGACGAGGAAACCGGCGAAGTCACAGTGCACAAAGTGTGGGCGGCGCACGATTGCGGGCGCGCATTGAATCCGGTTGCCGTCGAGGGCCAGATCATCGGTTCGGTGTGGATGGGCATGGGGCAGGCGCTCAGTGAAGAAATGGTCTGGAAAGACGGCATGCTGATGAACCCCGGGCTGCTGGAATATCGCAGCCCGTCGGCAGTGGAATCGCCTGCGGTCGAGCCGATTATCGTCGAGAGCGTTGATCCGGAGGGTCCGTTCGGCGCGAAGGAGTGCAGCGAGGGATCGCTGGCAGCGACAATTCCGGCAATTGCGAACGCTATCTACGATGCGGTCGGCGTGCGTTTGCATGAGTCGCCGTTCACTCCCGAAAGAGTACTCGCGGCGCTGCGCGCGAAGAAGAATGCCAAGGCTTTGAACCTCACGGAGGGTGTCGATCCAACCTCGCCCGCTCGCTTCCGCGAGCATGGCGGCTCGCTCTGGTTCAAAGGGAAGGGACCGGAGCGGCATGCGCTGGACCCATCACGACGCGAAGTCGCTGCAAGGGGTGCGGATTGAGCCTTCCTCAGTTCAAACTGCTACGCCCGAGCGTCCTCGAAGAGGCTGTCGCCTACCTCGGCAAACACAAGGGCAACATTCGCGTGCTAGCCGGGGGAACCGATCTCATCCCTTCCATGCGGCAGAAACTCTTTGAGCCGGAGCATGTTCTCGACCTGCGTGGAATCGCAGCGCTGCGCGGAATCAGATCGGATCCTGACGGCGGCGCTGAAATCGGGACCCTGACTACTCTGCGCGCGATTGAGCGCTCAGAAGTTGTGCGGCGACACTATCCCGTACTAAGTGAAGCTGCGGCCACTGTCGCCTCGCCCGTGCTGCGCAACATGGGCACGATCGGCGGCAACATCTGCCTCGACACGCGCTGCCTGTGGTACAACCAGTCGCTTACCTGGCGTAAGGGCTGCGGATTCTGCATCAAGAAAGACGGCGACCTGTGCCACGTAGCGCCCGGTGGATCCAAGTGCTGGGCAGCATTTTCGGGCGACACGCCGCCGGCACTGTTATGCCTGCAGGCGGAAATCGAAATCGTGAGCGCAGGCGGAACCCGCCGGATACCCCTGCACGCCTTTTACACCGGTCTCGGCGACAACTACCGCCGGCTGCAGCCGGACGAACTCGTGACGCGCATATTCCTGCCGGCCGCCTCCGCCGATTACCGTGGCGTGTACCGCAAGCTGCGCGTCCGCGGATCCATTGACTATCCGCTAGCAGGCGTTGCGGTTGTGATGAAACGCTTCAATGGACACGTCGCCGACGCGCGCGTGGGCATTACGGCCGTGAATCCGGCGCCACTGCTGGTGGAAGGGGCCGGCGGACTGCTGAATGGCAAGGCTGTGGACGAAGCTCTCGCCGAAGCCGTTGGCGACCTGGCGGCAAGAACGGCGAAGCCGCTGACCACTTCCGCACTGACTCCGGAGTACCGCCGTGAAATGATTCGGGTCTTTACGAAGCGGGCGGTGCTGGCCGCGGCGGCTACCTAGCGCGTCTGATATTCTGCTGGCGATCGTACTTGGAGTCAGCGGCTCAGACTCATCACTGATGATCACCGACTGCCACATCCACATCCAGCCCATGGAAATGTTCAAGCCCCATGCGCTGGAGCTGATGAAAAAGAAGCGGCCGAACTTCGACCAGATTGTCGAGTTCTGCCGGTCGCCGAAATCCTTCCTCAACCACCTCGATGCCTGCGGCATTGACCGCGCCATGCTCATCAACTACGTGGCCCCGGAAGTGATCGGTTTTACCAGCGGAGTGAACCAGTTTGTCGCCGAGTATGTGAGGGAAGATCCCAGGCGGTTGCTTTCCTGCGGTAGCCTGCATCCGCGGCACACCACAAACGTGCTGGCCGACGTCGAGCAGATTCTGCGGCTGGGACTGAAGATGATCAAGATTCACCCGCCGCACCAGTTGCTGTTTCCCAACGACTACCTGAGCGGCGTCAAGGAACTCGAAATCATTTACCGCGCGGCCGAGGCCAACGGCGTTCCGGTGATGTTCCACACAGGGACGTCCGTTTTTCCTGGAGCGCGCAACAAATACGGCGATCCAATCTATATTGACGATGTTGCCGTGGATTTCCCCAGGCTGAAAATTCTGCTGGCCCATGGCGGGCGCCCGCTGTGGATGCAGACGGCCTTTTTTCTGGTTCGCCGCCACCCCAACGTTTATCTCGACATCAGCGGAATTCCGCCTAAGACACTGCTCAAGTATTTCCCGCGCCTCGAAGAGATCGCGCACAAAACACTGTTTGGAACGGATTGGCCGGGACCCGGCGTGCCCGATATCAAGAAGAATCTTGACGAATTTCGCGCACTGCCGCTCAGCCTGGAAATCCAGCAGCAAGTCCTGAGCGAGACCGCCCTGAGCATCTGGCCCGCCTGACGGCGGCTTATTTGGGCTTCCACAAGCCGATCGTATTTCCATCCAGATCGGCAAACCATGCGAAGGTTCCGGTTGGAATCTCCACTGGCGGCACAACGGTCTTGCCACCCAGCGCCGTAGCCTTGTCGAGGTAGGCCTGCACATCGTCTACCTGCACGTAGAACGTGGTGTAATGATGCGGTTCGTGGCCTAAAGAGCTGATGTGGCCCTGAATGCCGCTGCCTGCCCCGGTGTTGATCATGGTCGCCGGCCCCATGGCCTGCATCTGCCAGCCAAAAAGCCGAGTAAAGAAATCGGCAGTCTTGGCGTTGTCGCGGCAGCCGATTTCGAAATGAACTACGGGCTGACCCATTGCGGTTTCTCCTTCCACAAAATGCCGGCAATCATATCATTGGGGAGTAGGTGACGATGTCAATGAGCTGTGAATTGCTGAGAGGAAATGAAGACTCGCAAATAGGAAGGCCCGCACCGGGATGCGGGCCCTGAACCTGCAGCAATCAGAAAAGCTATTTTCCTGTCTTCGCCGCCTCTGCCTTCCCCCCGAGCAGTTCGTCAGCCAGGGCAGTTGCGCCGTAGACCTTGCGCAGAGCTTCCTGAATGCCGCGGGAATCAACGGAAACGGCGCGCCCCTGCACGTCGCTGAAGGCGAAGTTCCAGGGCAGCGATTCAATGTTGCCGTCGAAGATGATGCCCACCACTTCTCCTTTTTGGTTTACGGTCGGAGATCCTGAGTTGCCGCCGATAATGTCCGCGGTGGAAACAAAGTTCAGCGGAGTCTTCAGATCGAGACTGGCCCTCGCTTTGTTCCAGCTTTCGGGAAGCTTGTAGGGGAACAGGTTGTTGTGTTCGGCGGCGTGCTCGTAGGCGCCGCCCATGTTGGTGGCAAAGGGAATGGCTTTCCCATTCTCCTGGTAGCCCTTTACCGCGCCATAGCTCAGGCGCAAGGTGAAGGTCGCGTCCGGCGGCTGACTGAACCCGTTTTGGGCAAATCGTGCCTTGGCGATCAGCGTGCCGTCCCGGCGCACCACCGAGTCAACACTGTCTTCGAACTGCTTGCGGACCGCGCGGGCCGTGGGGTCAATCGTTCGGATCGCCGCGATGAGCGGATCGGTGCTGGCGTCAATGGCAGCCTGCCCGCCTTCGTAAAGTTGTTTGCGCACGGCCACGTCATCCAGTTTGGTGTTGGCAATCATGTCCTTGGCCGCATCGGCAGGAGACTTGCCCTGCAGAACCTTCTGGACGTTAGAGTTGTCTTTGCCCAGTGCATCCTGCATCTCGGTCAGAGAGTCGGAGAGCAGAATCGTTTCCAGATTCTTATAGATTGGCTCGGTCGAGAACAACTGCTGCTCAAACGAGGGCAGGTTGGAGTCGCGGAACTCCCGCATGCGATCGGCATTCGGCTTCGGTTTTTCCGCTCCGGCGCGGAACAGCGCTCGCGCCAGCTGGGCCAAGTGGCTGTTGAACCCGCGCATGCGCTCCAGATAGGTGAGGTCGAAATAGATGGATTGCTGCAATTTGATCGCCTGTGCGATTTCATCCCAAGGATCGGCAGCCCCGGCATTCTTGGGATCGGCCTTGAAGGCGGCGCGCAGCTTGGCTTCATCGGCGGCCTTGGCGTCCATGATGGTTTTGTCGAGCAGGCCCGATTGGTAGCCGGTGATCGCTTTCTGCGAGTTCTGCAGGCCGAAGATGTCTTCCTTGGCAATGCGGGCGTTTTCTTCGGACTGCTTACTGAAATCCTGCAGCAGGGCAACGCGCCGCTGGAACAACTTCAGGGCGGCGGGATACTGCACGTCCCGCATAAATTCCATTTGCGACATGGTCGCCAGGCGGCCGGTGTTTCCCGGATGTCCCGAGACAAAAATCAGGTCACCGTCTTTCACGCCGGTTCGCGACCATTGCAGGTAGTGGTCGAGGTGTGCCGGCTTGCCATTCTCGTACACGCGGAAGAAAGTAATGTCCAGATCGTAGCGGGGATAAGTGAAATTGTCGGGATCACCGCCAAAGAAGGCCATCTCAAACTCCGGCGCGAACACCAGCCGAACATCGGTGTACTTTTTGTATTTGTAGAGGTTGTAAACCTGGCCGGAATAAAAGATGACTACGTCACAGCGCAGACCGGTCGCGGTGGCACAGTCTTTCTCGACCTGCGACATGGCGGCGCGTTGGGCCTGACCGGCGTCGGCGGCCGACATCTCCGGCTTCACACCTGCATTGATCTTGTCGGTTACGTCTTCAATCCCCACCAACTGGTTGAGTTCAAGGTTCGGGCACTTGGTTTCCTCCGCCTGGGTCTTGGCGTAAAAGCCGGTCTTGATATAGTCGTGACCCTCGGTCGAGAGCTGCTGCACGCAACCGGCGCCCACATGATGGTTGGTGAAAGCCAGGCCGTCGGCTGAAACGAACGAGCCGGAGCCGCCGTTGTTGAACCGCACCGAAGACAGGCGCACATGGTCCAACCATTCCTGGGTGAGTTCGAAGCCATACTTAGCTTTGATCCGGTCCTTCGGAGGGGCGTTGTAGAGCCACATGCCCTCGTCGGCCGGGGCCATGGTCGAGAACAGGAAGGCAAAGGCGAGCAGTGTTGCAAAAGATCGTTTCATGCTTGGGGATCCTCCACGAGGAATATGAAGAGCAACAGCGAACTAGGTGGAACTGCAGGAGTACTCTCTACTATACGCCTTGCTTTGGGAGGGTGGCAAAGCAGCAGCCTTTCGGGATTCAGTTCAAATAGAGCGGGTCACCGGTTCCCCGAGGGCCGGATTTCGACGTTACTTTTGGCTGCTTGGAAAGTCTGCCCGGTTTCAGGTATAAGAACAAAGGTTGCGTTTCCCGCGTCCCTTCCCACGCGGTCCGGCAACGAAAATCCAACGAACCAAGCGAGATACGAATGTCCAGTGTGACCACAACTCAGGCCCCGAAAGGACTCGAGGGCATCGTTGCCACCACGTCCAAGATCTGCTACATCGACGGCGATCGCGGCGTGCTCGCCTATCGCGGCATTGACATCCACGAACTAGCGGAGCACTCGAATTTTGAAGAGACCTGCTACTTGCTCTGGTTTGGAAACCTTCCCGCGCGCGCTGAGTTGCGCGGATTGCACGAGCGCCTCTCGGCCGAGCGCAAACTGGACCCGGCTATCATCACGCTGCTGCGCAACGCACCCCGTCAGGCCTTGCCCATGGACGTGCTGCGGACGGCCGTTTCGGCCCTGTCGTTCTACGATCCCGAAGACAAGAAAAACGACCACGACGCAAACGTGAACAAGGCGATCCGCCTGACCTCGCAGATCGCGATGATCGTCGCGGCCTACGACCGAATCCGCAAGGGAAAGCCGGTGGTTGAGTCCGACCGCACGCTCTCGCATGCTGCCAATTTCCTGCTGCTGCTCAATGGCGAGCGTCCTTCTGCAACAGCGGAACGCGCTTTGGATATCGCCCTGATTCTGCACGCCGACCACGAACTCAACGCCTCCACTTTCGCCGCGCGCGTCACCGCGGCCACGCTCTCCGATATGCATTCCGCGATTACTTCGGCCATCGGCGCCCTCAAAGGGCCGCTGCACGGTGGGGCCAACGAAGCGGTGTTTCGCATTCTGGAAGCGATTGACGCCAAGGGCGCGGATCCGGTCGCCTACATCAAAGACATGCTGGCCCAGAAAAAGAAAGTTCCCGGTTTCGGCCATCGCGTGTATCACACCGAAGATCCCCGCGCCACGCACCTGCGCGTGATGTCACGCGATCTGGGCCACTCCAGCGGGCAGGCTAAGTGGTACGAGATGTCGCAGCAGATCGAGGAACTGGTGAAGGCCGAGAAGAAACTGAACGCCAATGTGGACTTCTATTCGGCTTCCACGTATCACACGCTGGGCATTGACGTTGACCTGTTCACCCCCATCTTCGCGGTGTCCCGCATCAGCGGCTGGGCCGCGCACGTGATCGAGCAACTCGACGACAACCGGTTAATCCGCCCGCGCGCCGACTACCTGGGGCCGGACTACCCGGCGCGGTACGTGCCGATAGACCAACGATAGACCATGTGGGAACAGCCGCCTCGGCTGTTCAGGCATGGCGCAGGCGCAGCGGCTCCTGTAATGCGGTCGTAGAGACGTTGCTTGCAACGTGTCTCTCACCATCGTTCTGGAATGCCACCAGCAAGACGTAGCAAGCTACGTCTCTACGATCCCCGATTAGGTAGAATAGAAGCGGGTTCTGTATGCGCCGCGTCTACCTTGACAATAACGCCACCACCCCGGTTCTGCCCGAGGTGTTCGAGGCCATGCGCCCCTATTTTGGGGAGCATTTCGGCAATGCCTCGTCCATTCACCACCATGGGCAGGAGGCGCGTGCCGCCGTCGAAAATGCCCGCGAGTCTGTCGCTGGACTGCTGGGCTGTCACACTTCGGAGATCGTTTTCACCAGCGGAGGCACGGAGGCCGACAACCTCGCCGTTGCGGGTCTGGTCGCTGCGGGCGATCATGTGATCACATCGAGCGTCGAGCATCACGCCGTGCTGCATGCCTGCAAGCATTTGGAGGAGATTGGCTGCGAAGTGACGGTGCTCCCGGTGGATGGCCGCGGCCTGGTGGACCCTGCCGATGTGCGCCGCGCCCTGCGCGCGAATACCCAGCTGATCTCGGTCATGATGGCGAACAACGAGACCGGAGTGCTGCAACCGGTAGAAGAAATCGGAAAGATCGCGGCTGAGGCGGGAGTGAAGTTTCATACCGATGCGGTGCAGGCGGCGGGCAAGGCGGCGCTTGATGTGAACCGCATCGGCTGTCATGCGCTTTCGATTTCGGGCCACAAGATGCACGCTCCGCAGGGTGTGGGGGCGCTTTTTGTGAAGAAGGGAACTCGCCTCCAGCCGCTGTTTCGCGGGGGCGGGCACGAGCGCTCGCGCCGCGCGGGAACGGAGAATGTCCCAGGAATAGTCGCCCTGGGCAAGGCCGCACAACTGGCGAAGGAATGGCTCGATCGCGGCGACGACCAGAAAATGGCCGCGTTGCGCGACCGCCTTGAGCAGGGAATTCTCGCCCACGTTGAGGAAGCGGGCGTGAACGGCGCCGGTTTGAACGGCGACAAAGCCCCGCGCGTGCCCAACACGACGAACATCTACTTCAACCACATCGAGGGTGAGTCTCTCGTGATTGCCGCGGACCTGAAGGGGTTGGCGGTTTCCGGCGGCGCGGCCTGTTCCTCGGGCGCGACGGAACCTTCCCATGTGTTGACCGCCATGGGCCTGCCGGCGGATCGGGGGCGGTCAAGCATCCGCTTCAGTCTGGGCAAGCAGACGACTGCGGAGGATATTGATTTCGCACTGGCGATCGTGCTCGAAACCGTGGCCCGGTTGCGGGAATTGTCACCGCTGTATCGAAAGGCGGCGCTTAGCTCTTAGCCTTTGGCTCCTGGCTAACGGCGGCCATCGGAGAGTTCTCAAGCCAAGAGCTAAAAGCCAAGGGCCAAAGGCGTTTTATGCCGAATACCGACACCATCGCCGTAGCCATGTCGGGCGGTGTGGATTCTTCCACCGTCGCGGCCATGCTGCGCGCCGAGGGGCACAACGTCATCGGCCTGACCATGCAACTCTGGAACCAGCGCCGCTTGGCCGGACGCGAGGGCATGCCCGAGTCCGTGCAGGGGCGCTGCTGCTCGCTCGACGACGTTTATGACGCGCGCCGGGTCGCGCAGCAGATCGGCATCCCCTACTACGTGGTCAATCACGAGGAGCGCTTCGAGCGCGACGTGGTGCGTCCGTTCGTGGAAGAATATCTTTCCGGGCGCACGCCGATCCCCTGCAGCCTGTGCAACAATCACTTGAAGTTTGACCAGCTACTGGTTGTGGCGCAACAGATTGGAGCGGAGCGCGTTGCCACCGGCCATTACGCCCGCGTGGCCTATGACGAGTCCCGCCGGCGCTGGCTGCTCAAGCGTCCCGCCGATTTGAGCAAGGACCAGACCTACTTTCTCTTCGGCCTCACGCAGGAGCAGCTCAGCCGCACAATGTTCCCGCTGGGCGACATGACCAAGCCGCAGGTCCGCGAACTTGCCCGCCAGCACGGCCTCGCGCTGGCCGAGAAGCCCGACTCGCAGGAGATCTGCTTTGTCCCCGGCGGTGACTACAAGCGCTTTATTGACGCCTATCTTGCCGAGCAGGGCGAGTCCTTGCCCGACACGGCCGGCGAACTCGTCACCACGGGCGGCGAGGTCATCGGCGAGCACGCGGGCATTCACAACTTCACCGTCGGCCAGCGCAAGGGACTCGGCGTGGCCACCGGGTCGCCGCTCTATGTCATCCAGATCAGCGGAGCCAACAAGCAGGTGGTCGTGGGTGGCGACGAGCATCTCTATTCCCGCACCCTGCGCGCTAAGCGCGTGAACCCCATCTCGGTTGCTGATCTCGGAGAGCCGATGCGCGTGGCCGTGAAGATTCGGCACCGCCACGAGCCCGCTGCGGCCATGATCGAGCGTGTGGGTGAAGACGAAATTCTCGTCACCTTCGACCAGCCCCAGCGCGCCATCACCCCCGGCCAGGCTGCCGTCTTCTACGATGGAGAGATTGTGGTCGGCGGTGGCTGGATCGCGTAGGCGCCACATCGGATGGCGAAGTCGCAAATCATCCCTACACCTCGCAGATAGCTCACCGCGCGCGAATATAATCCCCGCATGGCATCTGCAAATCCTTCACTGCCCCTTCCTGAAAGTTCAATGTCTTCTACTCCCCCCTCCTTCTGGAGCCGTGAATCCGCGTCGCTCAAGCAGGGAATCAAGACTGGACTGGCGGGCACCATCACTTACGCCATCTACACCGGATTCCATCTGCCGCAGGGCTACTGGGCGGTCTTCGCGGCGCTGGTCGTGACCCAGGCCAACCTGGGTGCTTCGTGGAAAGCGGCACTCTACCGCACCATCGGTTCGACCTGCGGCGCGCTCGCCGCGGCGCTGCTGATGCCCATGCTGGGAGACACGCCTGCGCGGGCGGGCGTTGCGCTGTTCTTGCTGGCAACCTTCTTCGGCTATCTGACGGCGCTCCACCCCAGCTTCACGGCCGCGGGATTTACTGCTGCCCTGATCCTGGTCTTCGGCGGCCAGGGAGAGCCCTGGCACATGGCCTGGCTGCGCGTGCTCTACACGCTGTTGGGAGCGTTCGTGGCTTTCGCCGTGGGCGCGCTGATCTGGCCGGTGCATGCGCGCGAGATTCTGCGCCGCAAGATTGCCAACATCCTCGACGGAGCGGGAGCGCTCTACCGAGCGGTCACGGCTGCGGCGCTGCAGGGAGTCGCCAACGAAGAGCAGGTTCGCCAACTCGACCGCCAGTTGCACGATCTGCGGCGCGGTATTACGCAGCAAATGGACGAAGCGCGCAGCGAGCTGGCCTTCTCGCGTTTCAACCAGAGCGCCCACCAGCGGGTGGTGGAGTTAGCGGACCAGATCAGGCGCCGTTTGACGGCCATGGCGGAAGACAGTTCGCTCTACGTGCGCGCGCAGGTCGACCCCGGGCTGGTGCCCTCGCTGCCGGTGCTGGCGGAAAAAACGGCGGAAAGCTTCGCATCGCTGGCGGAAGCGGTGCGCCATCCCGGCAAGCCGCTGAACTCGACGGAACTCGACGCCGCGATCCGCGATCTCGACGCCGACTTGGCCAAACTCCGAGCCCAGCGCGCAACTGCTCCTTTTGCCCTCGATCGCATGCTGCCGTTCTGGGCACTGGTTTTCAATTTGAAGGAAGTGGCGCAGGACTTGAAGGAGCTGGGAACAACTCTGCCGCAGCTCGCAGCCGCGAGCGCGGCCAATGGGCGGGACTAGTGTTCCGAGCGGACCGTCCAGGCCTCAGGGGCTAAAGCCCGCGTTCTTGTCTGTCCTGAATGGCACCCTTCGACTTCGCTCAGGGCAGGCTCTTGAAGCCGTGCCCTACCCAAGCAATTTGTGAGACCAGTTCTAGTGGTGATGCTGTGTCGTTGCCGGTAAATGTCTCAGCTGGAACTGTTTGTACTCCACCGGCTTGAGCGCGGCGTCTCCTTCGCGCAAATGAAAAGCCCGATCCACGGGCAGGTCGTGGAATTTCTGCACCAGCTTTGAGGTTGGCCACGACACCTCGATCTCGGCGATACGCTCGGCCTTGCCCACGCCAATATGCTGGCGCAGCGGATTGCCGCCGAAGCTCGATCCGTAACCCACCGTCCGGTAGATGTGCCGCATGCCGCTTACAGTCTTCACCGTGACATTCACCCGTGCCCCGAAGGCCGCGCGATTCGTCTTCACGCCCTCCAGTTCGAGCGTGACCCAATGGTTGCCGTGGCCGGGATTTTCGTACAGCACGCTGGGATATGCGTCTCCGCTGGCCGCTCCGCCCATTTCCTCGAACACGTCTTCGTTGCCGTTATTGGTAAGGTCGCCAAAGGCAACGGCGTGACCTTTCTGCAGATGTCCGAAATCCCCGGAGGTGGTCACATCCTGGAACACTTTGCCCTCGTTGTTGCGGAACATGCGATTGGGCAGCAGCGCTTCGTAGGGCACATCGCCCGTACCCAGGTACACGTCGAGCCAGCCGTCGTTATCGAGGTCGCCGAAATTCGATCCCATCACCAGAATCGCACGGTCGAGCTTCATCTGCCGGGTCACGTCGGTAAATGTGCCGTCGTGATTGTTGTGGTAGAGCCGCGGAACTTCCGCCTTGTACGGCAGACCCATTTGAAATGCAGCCATGTCATTGAGCATCTCCACGTAGAAGCCGGCCACGAACAGGTCGGGCCAGCCGTCATTGTCATAGTCGAAAAACCACGTGGCGAAACTGTGAATGGGCTCAGCTACTCCCGCCTGCGCCGTGACGTCGGTAAACTTCCAGCGATCCGGCCGCGGATTCGCCGGGTCCATCGGCCCGTCATTACGGAACAGGTGATTTCCCTTGCCCTTGACCGATACATATAAATCGGGGCGCCCGTCGTTGTTGAAGTCACCCCAGGCGACGCCCTTCACGAAGCCCATATCGGCCAGCCCGTTGGCCGCGGCCACTTCGGTGAACGTTCCGTCGTGATTGTTGTGGAACAGCTGCGACGGGTGGTTCTCCGTGGTGTTCGCCTCGTGGCCTACATACAGGTCGAGCCAGCCATCGTTGTCGTAGTCGGCCCACGCCGCGGTCTGAGTCGGGTGCAGGGAGAGCAGGCCGGCTTCTTCGGTCACGTCGTCGAATGTGCCATTGCCGTTATTGCGCAGCAGCGACATGGGATATTTCCCGTTCTGTCCCCACCAGCCGCCGCGGAGAACCAGCACGTCCGGATGCCCATCGTTGTTGTAATCGGTGACGACAATGTTGAGGCCTCCGGTCTCGCCGGTCAGGCCTGCCTCGCGCGTCCGGTCGGAAAACGTGCCGTCGCCGTTGTTGTGGAAGAATCGCAACTGGTCGCGCGGCCCGGAGCCGGACACCATCAGATCGAGCAGGCCATCGCCGTCGAAGTCTTCCATGATCACGCCGCCGGAGTGGTTGTTGATCATCAGGCCCGCGTCGGTGGCCACGTCGTAGAAGCGGCCAATGTCGTACTCCGGCGCGAAGGCGCTCGGCGGGACGCGCCATTTTTCCGGAACGTCGTCCGGATATTTGCCCAGGGTCATGGCGGCAATGTTCAGCAGCCAGCGCGATTTCAGGTCATTGGGATCTTTTTCGAGCGCAGCCGTCAGCTCGCGGAAGGCGCCTTCGGCCCCTCTGCGCGCCACGTGTACGCCTCCTCCTTTGATGGGGTAGAGGCACGAGTCCTGGCCGTGGTAGTGGACGCAGTTCTCCTGCTCACCCAGCCGCAGGTAAGACAGGGCCAGCTTGTCGCGGACCAGCTTGTCGAAGGCGGGAGTCAGGACGGCCCCGTATTGCGTGCACAGGGTGCGGATCTTCTCCAGTTGCTCGACTGCCCCGGCGCTGTCGCCCGCCCGCAGCAGGTTTTCCGCCAGCACCTCGCGGAGCTTCAACTCATCCAGCAGGCTGGGATTGCTCGCGAGATCCTCGCGCAGGTGCTGGGCGCGTTCGGCATCTTTATTGGGGTCTGTTTTCCAGTCTTGCTCGCGGTAGATTTGTTCGAGCAGCGCCGCCATTTTCTTGGTGCCGGCAGACTGGTATGGCTCGGTCCCCGTCGGGCGAGGTTGGGCCGTAAGAGTAAATCCAAAGACTCCGATAGCAACAAACAACGCCAACGGACGCAAACGACTCACCGGAACACGTTAAACCGTCGGGGGAACCTTGTCATCTGTGGCGGAAAGGGCGGGATCATCCGCGCCGCTGTTTGCCGGGGCAGGCCGGAGTGTTGTTTCGGAGCGACTCGAGAAACGGCGTCCCTGATGCTTTCAACTTTTCTTCCAGCCGTGCGGTGCAGTCGCAGTCGCCGCATGCCCATGGCTCAGAACCGTTTTCGTCGCGGCATTTGCGGCGGTCGTGCGCATCCTGCACCCGCGTCAGGTCGAAATATTGTTCCCAGTAGGGACGCTCTTCCAGCAGCGGCGTGGGACAGTAGCAGACTTCCACCCAGCGCGCGGTCTGATCGGCGCACAGACGCGCCTCCTGCATGTTGCGCAGATACTCGCCTTCGGCGACCGAGCCGCGGCCCAGCGTTTCCTGCTCGATGCCTTCAAGCAGATCTCTCTCGCGGCCGGGTTTCACCCGCGCTCGTACGAGATATCGCATCCGATGCTCCTACTGCAGGCCAGCCTGCTTCAGCATATCCAGAAACTGACTTCTGGTGCGCATATCAATGGACTGCGCGGCCAGTTTGCCGTTGCGATCATAGACAAAGCTTTTCGGAATCCCATCCACCTGGAACAGTTGCGCCGCCTTTCCTCCGGGGTCCAGCAATACGGGATACGTGATGTTTCTCTCCGCAATAAACGGAGCCACCTTGGCGGCTTCTTCGTTGGATATGGCCAGCACGACAAACCCCTGATCCTTGTATCTGTCGTAGAGAGCCTGTAAATCCGGCATTTCCTTGCGGCATGGCGGGCACCAGGTTGCCCAGAAGTTGACCAGTACGGTCTTTCCGCGCAGCTCCCGCAGATGCCAGGTCTTGCCTTGCAGGTTGGAGAGCGCGAAGTCCGCCTTCTCGCGCACCGCATCCGCGTCTTCCAGACTGGTCATGGCTTGGGTGAACTGCGGATCATCCGAGGTGGCCCGCATATGTTCGTAGCGCACCAGTGAGGCTAATTCGACATAAAGAGGATTGAGTTCGCCCTGTTTGGCCGCCGGTAGCAGCTCGCGCAGCGCATCGGCCAGCGTGGTGGTGACCTCCTGCAAGGTGTCGCGCCCAAAGTCGCCTTCGGTGGAAAGATTCGCCAGCGCCCCCGCCAGCCGCAGCTTGTTCGGGACGGACGGCAACTGCCGGATCTGCAATGCCAGATCCCTGGTGGTGCGGGCGCGCACATTGTCGTCGAGTTTGCGCAGGCCGCGAATCTGTTCGACGATCGGTTTTTCCTGATCGCTCCAAACGATCTTGTCCTGGGCGGTTAGCGAAATACAAAGAAGAAGAAGCGTCCCCAACACGATATTGGCGACGACAGCAGTGCGGCTAAGAGAGCGCATGAGCGTGTTTGTCCTAGGGGTGAGAAAAGCAATCTGGGTGAGCCTCAGTCCGCGCGGAGAAGCTCAGATGAACATCTCGTCCTGCGGCACGGGGCGCCGTTCTTCGCGTCCGCGGCCATTCTTGCGGCCGCGTCCGCTGAACAGAAATTCCAGCCCCACCGTGATCCCCTGCATGATCCCCGAGAGCTGGCGCACGGGCGAGATCACTGTGTTATGCACTAAATCAGAGGTTTGTTCCACGCGATCCAGCGTGCGGCTGAGCAGTTCGTCGGCGCGGATGACCTGCAAGCGGGCGCGGTCCACCACATCATTGACGGTTGCATCCATGCGCTCAACCTGGGAGCGAACCGTCGTGGAGGTATGCTCCAGATTGGCGGCGATCACCTGCAGCCGGGGCCGGACTTCCGTCAGCATCGTTTGAGCCTGCTCGATGGTGGGCAAGACCTTGGTCTTCACTTCCGTGGCTATGGCTTCGATGCGGGCGCTGCTCTTGCGCATGGCGAGATACATGGCCAGCAGAATGCCCGCCTGCAGCATGACCGCAAGGCCTGTCAGGGCGATGAACAGATTCAGCTTGTCCATAACTGTGCCTCCACCGCACGAACCCTCGCACTCGGGAGAGAAGAGCCGGCGCCCACTACGTTACAGATTCTTGGGCGCGCCGGTCTCCGTCGTGTGCTCCTGATATGCCTGGCGACCCGCTTCATAAGCGGCGCGGAACTGTTCTTTCTGCTGACCGATCACCTCGCGGCCGCGGTCGGCCCATTGCGAAGCTTGATCACGCGCATCACGGGCACGGCTGCGCACATAGTCACGGCCTTCCTCGGCGCGCTGGCGCAACGCTTCCCGCGTCTCGCTCCCCGACCGGGGCGCATACAACACGCCGGCCAGGGCTCCCAGGCCTAATCCTGCCAGAAACCATACGAAGCTATTGCTGTCACGATCCGACATATCGCTGCCTCCAGACAATGAACGACTTACAGCGATGGTAGCACCCAAGGTTAAGGAAACACAATGAAGGGATACTTCGGGCAGTTCTGGCCGATGTTGGGTGCGCAGGAGGTCGTTGAAATGCAAACATCCCCGGCAAAGCGCACAGGAACTTTGCCGAAGACCTTATTTCTGCTGGGCAGGTGGGGTCGCGGGCTTCTGGGCCGGTGCGGGCTGCGTCTTGACTGGTTGCGACTTGAGTCCCTGCAACACGGACGACGGGCCGCCGCGCTTGGAGGCCCAGATTGAAAGCGTGATGGACGTAATCATGAAAGCCACGGCCGACCAAGTGGTGGCCCGAGACAGGGCGCTGGCCGCGCCCCGGGGTCCGAACGCCGTCTGGCTGCCCTGCCCGCCG
>DATFNP010000080.1:0-44005 GCA_035266345.1 Candidatus Sulfotelmatobacter sp. | reverse complement strand
GGAACTCAACACCGAAGAGAGCAAACGCTTCTTGAAGCAACTGGTGGATTTCGGTAATCCGCTGCCGCACTTGATTTTGACCGGTGGCGATCCGCTGAGCCGCAAAGACATCTATCCGCTGATTGACTTCGCGACCGGATTGGGCCTGGAAGTTTCCATCACCCCCAGCGCCACTCCCGAACTGACCAACGAAGCCATCACCAAGCTGAAAGAACACGGCATCCAGAGCCTGGGACTCAGCCTTGACGGCTCCTGCGTCGAAAAGCACGACGCTATCCGCGCCGTTCCGGGCACGTTTGAGCGCACCATGGAAGCGGCCCGCCATTGCGGACACCTGGGAATTCCCATCCAGGTCAATACTCTGGTCGCCGAAGAAACTGCCGACGATCTGCCCGCCATCTACGAACTGCTGCGCACCAGCTTCCCGGTGATGCGCTGGAGCCTGTTCTTCCTGATCTCAGTCGGCCGCGGCAAAGCCCTGAACGAAGTCTCACCCGAAGAAGGCGAGCGCATCATGCGCTGGGTGTTTGACCTCTCCATGCACTCACCATTCCAGGTGAAGACCACGGAAGCGCCTTCCTACCGCCGCATCGCCATTGACATGATGAAGTCTTCCGGAATGGCCACACCGGAGATGAAGACCACTTCGGTGTACAAGGGATTCCAGATTCGCGACGGGCACGGCATCGTGTTCGTCTCCAACCTCGGCGAGATTTATCCCTCCGGATTCCTGCCGCTGCCCTGCGGCAGCGTCCGCACCGGTTCGCTGGTGGAGGTGTACCGCAACTCCAAAATTTTCCGCGCCCTGCACTCCCCCGATCAGTTCCACGGAAAATGCGGCAATTGCGAATACACCCACATCTGCGGCGGATCACGCGCCCGCGCCTTCGCCTACACCGGCGATGCCCTGGGCACCGACCCCTTCTGCCCGTACGAACCGGGGTCCACACGGCCCGCGACGGCGTAGCACGACTGTCAGGAATAGAGCTCAGGAATAGAGTTTGATGGGCTGGACCACCCGCGTGATGGCCCCGTTCGGGCTGGGCTGGTCCGGCTTCAGCCCGCAGCGCATCGAGGCGAACAAGCCAATCAACTGCCCGAACATTACATCGAGCACCGGGCGATACAGATCGGGAAAATCCGCGGCACAATTCAGCGGCAAACAGAAGTCTGCCAGCGAAGCAACGTCGTCCAGGCCCTGCGCCGTAACCACGGCGCGCACGCGTCCCAGGCGCTTTCGATCAATCTCCCGCAGCAAGTCGAGTTCGTAGCCGCGCCGGCGCGCCTCGCTCGACAGAAAGGCCACAAACACAGTCTGGTTGTCCACACTCGACAGGGGCCCGTGACGCAGCCCCAGCGGCGTCTCAGCCAGAGTGGTCACTCTCCCGGCGCTGAGCTCGACCACCTTCAGCGATGACTCATCCGACACCGCACGCAGCGCTCCCGAGCCCACAAAACAAGCGCGCGTGCAGCCCAAAGTGGTAATGGCTGCGGCCACCTCGGCGGCGTCGGGAAGGAATGCGCTGCCCGCTTCGGCCAGTTGCCCGACCACGTCCCCGAACATGACGAAGTCTTCCAGATGCGCCACGCACTGCCCCGCCAGAAGCATGTTGGTGAAGGAACTGGTCATGGCCAGGCCGCGGTCGTTGACCGCATCGTCCAGAAGCAGAACCAGCGCCCGTCCGGCGTGGCGCGCACAAAGCTCCGCCATCTGCCCCTGCGGGTTGCACGTAATCACAATGTGGCGGATGCCGCGATGCTGATGGAGAGCCCGTTCCAGCAGGGCCACGCCTTCCGGACTGTCGCCCGAGCGGGAAAACGAGATCCAGACATAGTCTCTGCCCGCCAGATGGAAATCGTCGAAGTCGGTCAGCAGCGTGGTGCTGGGCAGCGCCCACACGTCGCATCCCCACCGCCGCCGCAGAAGTGGCGCCAAGGCACGCCCGGTGTAGTCGGAGGTTCCGGCGCCGACCAGATAGACGTTCGGCGAGGCCGTCGCGCCGCGGCCGATCCCGGCATGGCCGAGGATCTCATTCAGATCGGCGTGCCGCTCCCGGCAGCGTTCGTACGTCTTGCGCCAGGTAGCGGGCTGCTGCCAGATTTCCCGCGGCGTGTGCTCCAGCCCGCGCTCGGCTTTCTCCTGCTGCGGCAAGTCCAGCAGCGTGCGCAACGGGTCTGCCACCGTAGAATCTCCTCCAGTCGAGACACTGTAGTCTATTACAATACGACTCTGTTGAAAAGCATTCGAAAGAAAAAGAAAGACGGTTCGCAAGTAAACGTTACCGCGGGTTTTCCACAAGCACGCGGCAACCAAGCTTCCCGATCGGTGTTATTTTCCTTGAAGGAGAAATACCTATGAGCCGTGGTTCGCACCCCCTGAGTTCGCTGCTTCTGGCGGCGGCGCTGGCGTCGTCGCTGAGCGGGATCGCATGTGAACATCACTACTATCGCGTCTACGATCCCTACTACACCGACTATCACGTGTGGAACGACGACGAGATCGTGTACTACCACCGCTGGGCCGAGGAGAACCATCGCGACCGCAATCGCGACTTCCGCAAGCTTCGCCCCGAGGAGCAGAAAGAATACTGGACCTGGCGCCACAACCACGGCGACCACGATCACGACAAAGACCATCGCTAGCGGCCCGGCCGGGCTCTCACCGGCCTTCAATGGCCCTGAGAGCCTGGTCCGTCGTGGTCAGCCGCGCACCTAGTCGTTCCAACGCCGCAACCGTTGTCTCTCCGTCTTCCCGCTTCAGGGTTTCGATCGCGTCCCGCACCACGGCCACGCGCCGGCCGCGCTCCAGCAATCCTTTGACGGCAAAGTTCACGCAGTATTCGGTCACCACGCCGAATACGACGAATTCCGCGCGGCTGCCCAGCCGCTGCACCAGGGCGTCCGCGTGGCGGCTTTCAAAAATGTTCAGCGTCTGCTTTTCCAGCAGGATCTGCTGGTACTTCGACAGGTCCTCGGGCAACTTGGCTGCGGGGTCGTTGGGCACTCGCGCAACTTTCGCGGTCAGGGCTTCCGGGACCAACTCCGCCCCGGGAGTTCCCTTCACGCAGTGCGGCGGAAACATCTTGAACTCAGGATCGTCGGGCGTATGAAAATCTCCATGCGATACCAGGAACACCCGTCCCTGCCGTGCCGCATCGGTGAGCCGCTGAATGTTGGGCAGCAGCTTTTCCGCTCCGGGCACGTACAGCTTGCCTCCCGGCAGCATGAAATCAGCCTGCACATCCACTTCCCAGAGTATGTAGTCAGACGAAACCATGAATCTCCTTCACCAATGAACGCCGATCACGCGCAGATGGCGTGCATCCAGCCTTATGCGCTAAGCTTCTCCCCTAATCTACGGGGACCATCCATGAAGAAACAACCCGTTACCTACGACGCCGTCCGCCGCCTCGGCCTTGTTCTTCCCGACGTCGAGGAAGGCACGTCGTACGGTACTCCGGCCTTGAAGGTCAACGGAAACCTTTTTGTCCGCCTGCACCAGGACCTGGACAAGCTCGTCGTCAGAATGCCCTTCGACCGCCGCGAAGAAATGATGGCCGCCGATCCTGAGACCTACTTCATCACCGACCATTATCGCGACTACCCCTGGATCCTGGTCAGCCTGTCCAAGGTTCATCCCGACGCGCTACCCGATCTGCTGCGGATTGCCCATCGCACCGCTTCAGCGGAGAAGAAGAAGCGTCGCGTATGATTCGTAGGTTCGCCGCGTTCCGGAGGTGATCCGTGGATAGATGTGTCATCCTGCTCGCGATTTCCCTGGCGGTCGCCTCCCCATCGTTCGGGCAAGCTCCCACCCCGAAATGGTGCCGCGCCCTTCCTCGTCCGGAATATAAGACGCTCGAACGCGTGGCGATCAGCGACCCATGGTTTGAAGTCTATAAACCGGCGCCGAACGTCTTTGCCATCTATGAACCACATCAGGCCGAAGAGGTCATCAGCTACTTGATCATCGGCCAGAAGCGGGCGCTGCTGTTCGACACTGGGATGGGCATCAGCGACATCAAGAAAGTTACGGCGGAGCTGACAACCTTGCCCATCGTTGTGCTGAACTCCCATACTCACAACGATCACGTTGGCGGCAACTGGGAATTCGATACGATCTACGCCATGGACACGGAGTTTACGCGTGAGAATGCACGCGGCTCTCGCGCGGACGCTCAGGCGGAAATCACTGCCAAGCAGGTTTGCGGCGTGCTGCCCAAGGGATTCGACGCGCCGGCTTACGCCACGCGACCATGGAAAATCGCGGCTTTCACCCATGATGGAGACCGTTTCGATCTGGGCGGCCGCACGCTGGAAGTGATCGCGACGCCCGGTCACACGCCCGATGCCATTACTCTGATAGACCGCGCCAGCGGTTTGCTTTTCACGGGCGATACTTACTATCCCGCGCCGATCTGGCTCTTCCGCCCGGAAACCGACCTCGAGGCATACGCAGCGTCCATTCGCCGGCTGGCTGCCCTTGCGCCGCAGATCAAGCTGGTGCTGGGCGCACACAACATTCCAGTCGCGCCACCAGCCGTGCTCCCGCGGCTCGTGGCGGCGTTCGATCAGGTACGCGCGGGGAAAGTCCTGCCAGAGCCAGACTCGCCCGGCAAAGTCCTATACAAGGTGGACGACTTTTCCTTTCTCATGCGCGCACCTGGCAGCCGATGATTTTTTCTACGGTCCTTTAGAGAGCGCATCTTTTGTGTTCTAATCTCCGCGTCGTAATTCTCACATCGTTCCATCATCCGGAGAGCTGCATGCCCCATATCCGCGCAACCTACGCAGTAAGACACTTTGCATTCAGTTTCGTAGTTCTAACCATTGTAAGTTCCCTGTGCGCGCAGACGCCCGCTCCATCTGCCGCCGCTCCCTCTACCGCTCCCCCCGCCGACCTGGATGCCTACGTCGCCGCCTCCATGAAGACGTTCGACGTCCCCGGCATGGCCGTCGCCATTGTGAAAGACGGCAAGATCGTCGTTGCCAAGGGCTATGGTGTCCGCAAGCTCGGCGACCCCACACCGGTGGACGAATTCACCATGTTCGGCATCGGGTCGAACACCAAGGCCTTTACCACCGCCGCGCTAGCCACGCTGATGGACGAGGGCAAGCTCACCTGGGACGATCCCGTCTACCAGCGGCTGCCCGGCTTCGTCATGTACGACCCCTACGTTTCGCACGAGATGACCATCCGCGACCTGCTCACCCACCGCAGCGGCATGGGACTCGGTGAAGGCGATCTCCTGTTCTGGCCGCACTCGACTTACACTCGCGAGGAAATCATCTATAAGCTGCGTTTCATGAAGCCCGCTTCCAGCTTCCGCAGCCACTACGCCTACGACAATCTCCTTTACATGACGGCCGGCCAGATCATCCCCGCCGTGACCGGCACTTCTTGGGACGACTACATTCGCCAGCGTATCTTCGCGCCGCTGGGTATGAACCACTCCAACGTCAGCACCACCGCCTACAAGCCCGGCGACGACTACGCCTACCCCCATTCGCGCGTGGACGGCAAGTTGCAAGTCATTCCCTTCGAAGTGCTCGACAACGCCGGGCCTGCTGGCTCCATCAATTCCGGCGCCGCCGACATGGCCAAATGGGTGCAGTTGCAGCTCAACCGCGGCAAGTTCGCCGACCGCGACGGCCATCTCTTCGCCGAGCAGCGTTCCCAGGAAATGTGGTCTCCGCAAACCATTCTTCCGACCCGCGATCCTCCGCCCGCGCTCGCCGGACTCAAAGCCAACTTCGCCGACTACGCCCTGGGCTGGGGACTGCGCGACTACCACGGTCGAAAAATGGTCGGACACACTGGGGGAGTCGGCGGATTCGTCTCGCGCGTCATGCTCGTCCCCGAAGAGAATCTCGGCGTGGTTGTGCTGACCAATGCTGAGGAAGGCGGCGCTTTCGATTCTATCCTCTACCACGTGCTCGATCACTACTTTCACCTGCCACCCACCGACTGGATCGCTGCTTTTAAAGCCGTGGAGGATAAAGAAGACGCAGATGCTGCAGAGGCCATGAAGAAAGCCGAGGGCGCGCGTGCCGCCGACTCCAAGCCTTCTCTGCCGCTCGAAAAATATTCCGGCGCGTATGCCGACGCCTGGTACGGCCCCGTAACCATTCGCATGGAAAACGGCGTCCTAGTCATCAACTTCGACCACACCCCGGGCATGATCGGCGATCTGCAGCACTGGCAATACGACACCTTCAAGGCGCACTGGCGCGTGCGTACGATCGAAGACGCCTTCGTGACTTTTTCGCTGAACCCAGACGGCTCAATCGACAGCGCGAAGATGGCAGCGGTCTCTCCGCTCGCCGACTTTAGCTTCGACTATCAGGATTTGCTCCTGAAACCCACAGAAAAGAAGTAACTCCGAAATGCGGAGCAGACATATAGAACAGGGTGCCCCATTTCTCGCGTTCTTTGCGAGAAGTGGGGCTTTTGACTTCGATCGTCCTACCATCTTGAGAAAATCTTGACCTCGACTCCGAACTCATCTCTGCAGTCCGCCGAGGCCGCCGTCCAGGCTCACAGCGCCGGCCTCCGCCGCGAACTCGGCCTCTTCGATCTCATCCTCGCCCAGATCCTGCTCGTGGTCGTCCCCGATTTTTTCGGCACGGCGGTCAAGGCCGGCCCGGCACACGTTGTTCTCTGGCTCGCCGCCATGTTGCTGTTCTTCATCCCCCTCGCGCTGATCGTCGCCCATCTCAACCGGCTGATGCCACTCGAAGGCGGACTCTACGAATGGGCCCGCCTGGCTTTCAACGATCAGATCGGCTTCCTGGTGGCATGGAATCTCTGGCTCTTCATCATGCTGTACGTTGCCGTGATCGGCCTGGTGACCACAACCTTCGTGGCCTATGCGGTGCCCTCGCTGGCCTGGATAGCCGCCAACAAGTGGGCGGTGCTAGCGGCCTCCGTGGCTTTGATCGCGCTGCAAATGCTGCTGGCTGGCATCGGGCTCGCAGTCGGCAAGTGGTTTAACAATGCAGGCAGCATCGCCGTACTCATCACCGTCGCCGTACTCGTAGGTCTCCCGCTGGTGAACGCGCATCGCGGAACGCTGGCCGCGTTCCATCCCCTGCGCCTGGTCGCTCCGCCGCTCACGGTTTTCACCCTCAGCGTCTTCAGCAAGATGACCTTCGGCGCGCTCAGCGGATTTGAATACGTCGCCATCTTCGCCGGAGAATCGCGCAACCCCGCCCGCAACATCGGACGCTCCATCCTGATCACGGCCCCGGTCATCGCCCTGATCTACATCTTCGCGACCAGCGCGATTCTGGCCTACGTTTCGCCCGATGCCGTGGACGTTATCGGTCCCATCCCGCAAGCGCTGCGCCTTGGCTTCGGCACTTTCGGCGCGGTCATCGTCCCGGTGGCCATCTTTCTTCTGCTGGCGAACTACCTTTCTACTTTCAGCCTCTATTTCAGCGGCAGCGCCCGCCTGCCCATGGCGGCCGGATGGGACCATCTTCTGCCCGCATGGTTCTCGCGTCTGCACGCCCGCTACAAAACGCCCGTGAACTCGATCGTTTTTCTCGGAGGCGCAACTCTGGCCGCCGGCATCGCCGCCTTGATGGGCGTCGGCGAGCAGGAGGCCTACGAGCTTCTCCTGACCTGGGGATTTACCTTTTACGGCGTCGCGTATCTGGCGCTATTCGCCATTCCGCTGCTCGCGCCGAAGGCCAGCGGAATCCGTCCCCGCCTCGGCCTGCGTGTGGCGGCCGCGTCCGGCTTTCTTGTGACCTTGTTGTTCGTCACGCTCTCGATCTTCCCAGTCATTCGCGTCGAGAGCGAGTCCCGCTATTCCCTGAAAATCGCCGGAGTCGTGCTGGGAGCAAATCTTCTCGGCTGGGTGATCTACCGCGCCGGTCAGCGGAAGAAAGCAAACGATCTACCGTAGAAACACTCTCCCCGCATCCTCCACTCGCACACTCGACTTCCGCCGCGCCCCCGTCCCCACGTTGTAAGCCACCAGCAAGTGGTCCTCGACAATCAGAATTTCCTTCTCGCTGATCCAGCCCACCAGCGTCGCATGCGGCACAAACGCCACCCGCCGCGGAGCATCCCCCAGGCTCTTCACTTCCACCGCCGGCAACTCCGCCAGGGCCGCGCGAATCTGCTTCGATTCTTCCGGATTCGCCTGCCCCTGCTCCGCCAACTGAATCGCCTTGCCCGCCTGCGCGGTCGAGGCAATGGTCATGGCCACCGAGCCAAGATCGGGAGAAAGCCGCGCGTTGGGCGTATAGAAACTCACGTCGTAGTCGGCATTTTTGTAGGTCGCCAGCTCGTCGAACACGGTCAGGGCTTTTCCGTGATTCCGGACCAGCGTCTGATCGTTGCTCTGGTTCGACCATCCGCAGCAGCCCGTGTCTGGAATCGCTTCCGCGATCACGTTCCCGCCGGAATCCGCGTCCAGCACACGCCGCAAAGGCTCGGCCAGCGGAGCGGCCGTCCACTTCCCGCCCTGCGCCTGATAGAGCACACTCTCTTTGTAAACCGGCTCGGTTTTTCCCGCGACAAACTGCGTCACCAGAAAAAACTTCTCCCATCCTCCCTCCGGCACAAAGACCACGCCATAGGGACAACTCTCTTCGCACGCCCCGGAGCAGCGGCAATCCGGTAGCTTCGCCGCCGCCAGCTCCTCGCGATTCCCACCGCTTAAATCCGTGCGCCAGGCCTGCCAACTGGTCGCGGTGGAAAGGTCCATGTCTTCCCGCTGCAGGCGCCGCGCCTGGTTGGCGAACCAGAACAGATGCCCGCCGTCCGCGGAGAGAAATACCGCCGGCGCCGACTCCGTCACGGCCTGATTCGAGCCGGTCGTGGCCGTCTCGCGTTTCACGCCCGCATCCAGCGTAGACGCGGCCTGCCCATTCCAAAACCACACCTTGTGTGCGGACTCAACCTCGCTTTCCGCGAGCGGCAGCGACACCGGCAGCGCAAACAGCATCTGCCCCAGATGGTTCACCGCCAGGCTCTGCGGCGACGGTACGGCGTCGGCGGGAACTTTGACCGTCTGCTTCGCCGCAAACGTCGCCGGATCGTATTCGACCATCTCCCCCGGCGCCCGCAACATCCAAAGCCGCTTCCCCTGCCCCAGCAAGGGCGCCACGGCTAAGGTAACGATGCAAACCACCAGCAACACTTTCCGCATAAGCATTAGTTATACCGTAGAGACGTTGCTTGCAACGTCTTGCCGGCAGCGGCACAGACCCGCGGGTGCTCCATTTCTCGCGGGCCTTTTGCGCGAGAAAGCCTGGCCTGAGCGAAAGTCGAAGGCTGGGGTATTTGATATTTCTCCGCGTACAATATCAAAACATCGAAAGAGGGACTCTATGACCACCACCCACCATCCCCGCCCCCAGGCCGCGACCGAGATTCCCGCCGTCCCGCTCACCACCGAAGGCTACAGCGTCCTGCACCAGATGATGCGCTTCCGCCGGCCGGCTTGGCGTGCCCTGCCCGAGGCGGAAAAGTCGGCCATCGCCAGAGAAGCCTCCGACGCCCTCTCTGCCATGGAGAAAAATTCCGCTGGCCAGTCCGCCCTCTTTTCTCTCATCGGCCACAAGGGCGACCTCATGCTCGTCCACTTCCGCGAGTCCTTCGCCGATCTGAACCAAGTCGAACTTAAGCTGGCCAACCTGCGCCTGAGCGATTACCTCGAACCCACGACTTCGTATCTCTCGATCATCGAACTGGGACTGTACGACTCGACCCTGAAAATCTATAAGGAACTCGCCGATCAGGGCATTGTGCCGCACTCGGACCAGTGGAAGGCGGAAATCGAGTGCAAACTCAACCGGCACCGCGAAGCCATGCACCCGCGCCTTTACCCCGAGATTCCGCCGAATCGCTACGCCTGCTTCTATCCCATGGACCGCCGCCGCGGCGAAGATAAGAACTGGTACACGCTGCCCATCGAAGAGCGCGCCCGCCAGATGAACGAGCACGGTCTGGTCGGCCGCCGCTACGCGGGCGAGGTCAAGCAGATCATCAGCGGTTCGATCGGATTCGACGACTGGGAGTGGGGCGTGGACCTGTTCGCCGACGATCCCCTGGTCTTCAAGAAGCTGATCTACGAAATGCGCTTCGACCACGTCAGCGCCGTCTACGCCCTGTTCGGCCAGTTCTACGTAGGCGTCCGCGTTCCGGCAGCGTCACTGGAGAAGCTGCTGAGCGGGGAGTTGCCGAAATAACAAAGGTTTCAATGTTTCAAGGTTGCAAGGTTTCAAGGATGTTCTCGTGCGATCGGTAACTTTGAAACCTTGAAACTTTGCCACCTTGAAACCTGGAGATTTTCATGTCCACCCTCGGCCTCATCGAATACAAAAACGCCAGCCCCGAAGTCCGCGCCGTCTACGACGACATCATGGCCACGCGCAACACCGACTGGATCAATAATTTCTGGAAGGCCATCGCGCACGATCCCGCCACGCTCAAGCGCACCTGGGAAGACATCAAGCAGATCATGGCCCCCGGCGCGCTCGACCCGCTCACCAAAGAACTCATCTACGTAGCCGTCAGCGTCACCAACCAGTGCAATTATTGCATCGCGGCGCACACCGTCTCGGCGCAGAAGAAAGGCATGACCGACGCCATGTTCCAGGAACTGATGGCGGTGGTCGGCATGGCCAACGAAACCAACAAAATGGTCACGGGATATCAGGTCGAAATAGACGAAGAGTTTAAGAAGTGATGGTGGAAGCGATTATGTGGAGACATCTGGGCGCCCAACGCTTGTCGCGCTCTTTGCGACAGGGTGGGGACTTTGGCTTTGTTGGCATCTCGCCCCGTCTTCTGAGTCCGCTGGATTAGCGGCCACCCCGTTTCAATTTGTACTCGTGGGCCTTCATGTCCACCCGCCGACCGCGAAAACGCACGCCCTCGGCCTCCAGCCTTAACCGCTGCTCAATCGCCGAATCGCCCCGCAGCTTGATCTCGCCGCCCGCTCCCAGCACTCGCTGCCAGGGCAGTTCGAAGCCGCGCCGCAGCACCACCGCCACCTGCCGCGCCGCCCCCGGAAATCCGGCCGCCCACGCCACTCCGCCGTAGGTGGACACTTTGCCCCTCGGGATCGAGCGGATAGCCCGCTCGATGCGCAGCCGCATCTCGCCCGGTTTGTCAGATTTCGTCTTGGATTTTGTCATCCTGAGCGAAACAGACCGGCTCGCACTCCGCGAGCCGGTCTGTGAAGTCGAAGGATCCCTACCCGGAGGAAGAAGTGGTGCGCACCCTTGTCGCGCTTTTTCCCGCGTGCTCCTTCTTTGCCGCGCTCTTTGTGGCGCTCTGTGCGGCAAAGCGCCTGCCCTGAGCGCAGTCGAAGGGGGTGAGGATTTTCGCTACGCCACCTTGCGGAAAGCCTCGAGCGCCTCATACTCCGAGTTGTGTACTTCAAAGACGGTCAGCAGCTTGGTGACCTGTAGCAGGTCGCCCACGCGCTTGGTCAGGTTGGCCAGCTTGATTGTGCCGCCGGCGTTGTGCGCCGTCGTGTGCAGCGCCACCAGCGTCCCTAACCCGCCCGAATCAATGTAGTTCACTTCGCCCAGATTGAGCACGATGCGCTTAATGTTTTCGGCAATCGCCTTCTTCACCTCGTCCCGCAGCGCCGCCGACTCTTCGCCAAACACAATCCGTCCGTTGCAC
This sequence comes from Candidatus Sulfotelmatobacter sp., assembly GCA_035266345.1. GTDB lineage: Bacteria > Acidobacteriota > Terriglobia > Terriglobales > Acidobacteriaceae > Sulfotelmatobacter. The sequence continues at coordinate 32,352 of DATFNP010000080.1, read as the reverse complement.
TCGATGGCCAGAATCCCATCCACCGTTCGTTTCGTAAGTTTCAGTTGCATTTCAAGGCTCCTTTGCGGCCGCCATAAACCTGCTTTGCCCCAGCCGCACCCGCACACATTCTTGACGCACCAGCGTAGCGCTTGCCGCGATCCTTAGCAAGCCCCGAAACCCAGCCGGAGCCGGTCCTGTCCCGATGCGGCCTGACAAGGAAGAACGTTCAGAACTGGGTGGAACCAATTGCGCCGGGTCGGTGTCTAAGTGCGCTATGCGGCCAAATCAATTTCACTGGATTTTGCGCTCTGTATTGTTGTTCAGCGTACTGGCAGGGTTTGCCCGAGTAGCTTCCGGACAGTCTGTTGACCTTGCAATCACGCACGTCACCATCATCAATCCAGGCGCCGGCAAGCCGCAACCGGACAGGACAATTCTTATCCGCGGACACGACATTGCCGCTCTCGGCCCAGCGAAGCACGTCACGATACCTCCCTCCGCCCAGGTGATCGATGCTACCGGTAAGTTCGTCATCCCCGGCCTATGGGACATGCATTCTCACTTCCGCGATGCCTCCCGTGATCTAAAGATGGACATTGCCAACGGGGTGCTGGGGACTCGCAACATGGGCGGAGTCGCCAAAGAGGTATTTCCTCTCCGCGATGCCATAGCGCGTGGCCAGCAACTCGGACCGAAAATAGTCGCCTGCGGACCCATTCTCGATGGTCCTGACTCCTGGTCCAATCCGCAATTCACCATCTCTGTGACTACTGTGGATGAAGCGCGGGCTGCCGTGGTTTCGCTGAAGCAGCAGGGCACAGACTGCATCAAGGTGTACGACGGCCTGTCACGGGATTCGTACTTCGCCATTCTTGATGAAGCGAAGAAGCTGGGCCTACCGGTCGTCGGGCACCTCCCCAGGGGAATTAGCCTCGCGGAAGCATCCAATGCCGGGCAGCGGTCTCTGGAACACGGGATTGCGCTGGCGGGCGGATCAACCGCGGAGAACGAGTACATTAAACGCGGCTTGGATCTGTCCGCCTTTCAGGAAGCTCTCCGAACCAAGAACTTCGCGCTGATCCCGGCAAAGATTGCGCGCGATAACACCATGATGCTGGACACTTTCAGCCAGGAGCGCGCGGATGCGACCTATCGGCTGCTGGCCAAGAACAATACATTCATCACTCCTACGCTGGTGACCGAGCGCTCACTAACGTTCATTGATGATCTCAACGCAAGGCCCGATCCCAGAATGCAGTATGTCTCGGCGGAGGAGTTGCAATGGTGGAAACCAGAGAACGGCATGCTGACGAAATACCGGACGCCGGAGTACATCGCGATGAGAAAGCGGGAGTATGCAAAGATGCTGGAAGAGGTCCATCGGGCGCAGACGCTCGGTGTGCGGCTCCTGGCCGGAACCGACATTACGATCCCGTACACCTATCCGGGCTTCAGTCTGCATGATGAACTCAAATTGTTTGTTGAAGCCGGTCTGACTCCGATGCAGGCCCTCGAAACCGCCACCACCAACCCTGCCCTTTTCCTGGGATTGTCGAAAACGTGGGGCCGTGTCGGGCCCGGATACTCGGCCAACTTCGTTTTGCTGACTGCTGATCCTCTGGCGGACATCTCGAACACGCTGAAGATTGAGTCTGTTGTGGTGAACGGGGAGTACTTGGACCGCACCCGGCTTGATCAGCTTCTCCATGACTCAAGAGCCCCGAACCGATAACCCGGGATTGCCAGCCACATCCCGCCGCCTTCTTCTCCCATCACGTATAATCGTCTCTTCCGCTCATGAGCTATACCGTCCTGGCCCGCAAATACCGTCCCCAGAAGTTCTCCGAGGTGATCGGACAAGAGCACGTCACCCGCACCCTGCAAAACGCCATCGAGCAGGGACGCACCGCCCACGGATACATTTTCAGCGGCCACCGCGGCATCGGCAAAACCACCGTCGCCCGCATCCTGGCCATGGCGCTCAACTGCCGGTCAAAAAACCAGCCTGTCCCCGAACCTTGCGGTGTCTGCGAATCCTGCACCGAAATTCGCGCCGGCAACGCGGTGGATGTGATCGAAATTGACGCCGCCACCAACCGCGGCATTGACGAAATCCGCGAACTGCGCGAGGCCGCGCGCTATCGCCCCGCCCGCGACCGTTTCAAGATTTATATCCTCGACGAAGCTCACCAGATCACCGACGCCGCCTTCAATGCACTGCTGAAGACACTGGAAGAGCCGCCCGACCACATCGTCTTCATGCTGGCCACTACCCAGCCCGAAGACATTCCGCAGACCATTCGCTCGCGCTGCCAGCATTTCAGCTTCCGCGCCGTCAAGTTCGACGACATCGTCGCCCAGTTGCGCGACTTGGTCACCCGCGAACAAATCGAGGCCGATGACGACGCTCTCGCGCTGCTCGCCGAAGCCGGAGACGGCTCCATGCGCGACGCGCTGTCCATTCTGGACCAGGCCATCGCCTCCGCCAGCGGCAAGCTCACCGCCGACTCCGTGCGTGATCTGGTCGGCGCCGCCCCTGCCCACATCCTGGAACAAGTAATGCAGGCCGTCTCCGAAGGCAAGAGTGAAGAGATTCTCCGCCAGGTGGACCACTTGATCGGCGAAGGCCACAGCCCCACGCACTTCGCACGCCAGATGGTTCGTTTCCTGCGCAATGCGACCGTCGCGAAAATCGCAGGCAAAGATTCTTCCCTGCTCCAGATTTCGAGCGAAGAGCGCGGCCGTGTGGCCCGCGTCGCCGAAATGTTCGGCGAGGAAGATCTCACCCGCCATCTGCAGATCATGCTCCGCACCCACGGCGAACTGGGATACAAACAGGAACAGCGCTTCCACCTCGAACTCGGCTTGCTGAAGATGGCCCACGCGCAAAGGCTGCTGCCGCTTGAGCAACTGCTGAGCGATGTCGCAGCGTCGCCCGCAGCCAGCGCCCAGAGACCTCCGGCGCGACCGGCAATCGTCGGCAGTTCGTCGGCCTCGGAATCGCGCCGCACGGATGCAACTCCCGCAGCTCGCCCAAATTTTGTCTCCCCTTTCGCCGCCGACTCCGCCCGCAAAGGCACGCCCCGGCAGGAAGCTTCGCCCGGTGTCACGCCAGCACCCGGCCCGCGCATCGTCGCCGCAGCCAGCCCGTCCGAACCAGTAATCATGGGTTCCGCAGCCCCTGCACCGCGGCGGGAACCCATAGCCGAGCCGATCCCCGATCCGATTTCCGATCATAGAGACGTAGCTAGCTACGTATCTGCCGACGCCGCCAAGCCGTCGTCTCCCGACGCGCAGCCGCAGCCAGAACCAGTGCAACCGGCGGCTACAGCCCCACCGACAACCCAACCGGAAAACTTGCAAGCCGCCGTTCTCCAGGCCCTCTCCGACGGCAACCAGCACGTCCTCGCCTCCATGCTCTCCGGCGGCGAATGGAGCGTGCAGGGGAACGAACTGGTCATCAAAGTCGCCGGGTCGGAGGCCTTGGTAGACATGTCGCTCGGCCCCGACGCCAGGCGCCTGGTCGTCGCGTCCGCCAGCGGCGTGCTGGGCCGCGCGATCAAACTGAAACTCATCTCCGGCGCCACAGTGGCTCCGCAGGAAAACAAACGCAATGGCGCAAGCCTCGCGCCCGGACCCGGCGGCCGCAGCCGCGCCCAGCAGGACCCAGTCGTGCGCCGCATGCAGGAAAAGTTCGGCGCCGAAATTCGGACGGTGATTGATTACAGGGAAAAGCGTTAACACTCAGGTTTCAACGTTTCAAGGTTGCAAAGTTTCAAAACAAGGAACCTCGAAGCGTTGAAACCTTGAAACTCTGAAACCTCGAAACCTGGAGCTTTATGGGCGGATTCAACCTGCAAGACCTGATGTCCAAAGCCAAGTCGCAGTACGACGCCCTGCAGAAGAAAATGCAGGAGACCGTGGTCGAAGCCACCTCCGGCGGCGGCACCGTCACCGCCAAAATGGACGGCCGCAAACAATTGCTCAGCTTGCGCATTGATCCCGAAGCCGTGAAGTCCGGCGACGTCGAGATGCTGCAGGACCTGGTCCTCGCCGCCATCAACGAAGCCGCCCGCAAAGTTGACGCGCAGATGCAATCCACCGTAGGCGGCATGCTAGGCGGCCTCGGCCTCCCAGGACTGTAAGCGGTACGGCGATTCCGTACTCCGGAAATCATCGCGCGAAGCTTCCAGCCGCGAAGCGGCGAAAGAATGCAGCCCACGCGCAAGCCGTGGGTATCTGAAGAAAAATTTACCAAGCCCCGAAGGGGCGAAAGATACGCTGCCTAAGAATCCATGCCGATCAACAAACCCCACTCCACACACCTAATAACTGTCGCCACGCTGATCCTTGCCGCCGCAACACTAACAGCACAAACCAATCCATCTCCGAAAGACACCCCCATGACCAATCACGCCACCGGACCATTCGACGTGAAGCTCACTCCCCAGGACGATAAAACCGGCGAGCCGCTGCTAGGCCGCATGGCGCTCGACAAGCAATACCACGGCGATCTCGAAGCCACCGGCAAAGGCCAGATGCTGACCGCTGGAACCAGCGTCAAAGGCTCGGCCGGATACGTCGCCATCGAGCGCGTCACTGGAACCCTGAACGGCCGCACCGGCAGTTTCGTGCTCCAGCACAGGGGCACTTTGACCCGCGGGGCGCCCACACAAAACATCACCGTGGTCCCCGATTCCGGCACCGGCCAGTTGGCAGGAATCGCCGGAAAGATGACAATCAATATCGTCGGCGGAAAGCATTCCTACGATTTCGAATACACGCTCCCCAAAACAGATTGAGTAATTGGGAAATTTGGTAATTGTGTAATTTTGATCGGTGGAATTCGGCCGGCAGTTACAATGTCTTAGCTGGTTTTTCAATTACACAATTACTCAATTGCACAATTACTCAATTACAAAATTATCCAATTCCCCAATGAACCGATTCGCCGAACCCATGTCCCGCCTGATTGACGAGCTGAAAAAGCTCCCCGGCGTCGGCGCGAAAAGCGCGCAGCGGCTGGCCTTCTACATCTTGCGCTCCAGCGACGAAGATGCCGAAGCCCTCGCCGCCGCCGTGCGCGACGTCAAGGCCAACCTGCGCCTCTGCTCCGTATGCAACAACATCACCGACGTGGACCCCTGCGCCTACTGCACCAGCCCCACCCGCAACCAGCGCCTGGTCTGCGTGGTCGAGGAACCCACCAACATCGCCGCCATCGAAAAGACCAAGCACTTCAACGGCGTCTTCCACGTCCTGCACGGCGCCATCTCGCCGCTGCAGGGCATCGGCCCCGAACAGTTGCGCATCTCGAACCTGATCACCCGCGTCGAAGCCGGCAACGTGGACGAAGTCATCCTTGCCACCAATCCCACGGTGGAAGGCGAAGCCACCGCCGTCTATCTCTCGCAGCAACTCAAGCGTGCCGGAGTCAAAATCACCCGCATCGCCATGGGCATCCCCGTCGGCAGCGACATCGAATACACCGACGAGATCACCATGCTGAAGGCCATGGAAGGCCGAAGAGATATGTAAAAGAATTACGGGCGCGATCGGCAAAGATCGCGCCCGCCCTTCCATAACCAGGTTACGAAGTGAAGATCACGCGGCCTACTTCGTGATCTCGAACACCGTCCCACCGTTGTAGAATCCCCCGTATCCGGTGGCTCCGAAGACATCGCCCGCCAAATTGACAATCGGGTCGCCAATGGGCCCCTCACCGTCGGCGAGGTCAAAGCTGTGCAGCACTGTCTCCTGCCATTGTCCCTGGCTGTCGCGAGACAACTCAAACACTACGCCGCAGCCCTGGCCTCCATAACATGATCCTCCGCCGCCAACGTTCGTGGTGCCATAGATCTTGTTGGAAACTATCGTGAGGCCATCGGGCTTTGCGCCATCGGGGCCACTAAACGCGTACAATATCTTTTCGGTCCACTGCCCTCCGGGCTGCGGCGACAGTTCGTATACGATTCCGCAGCCCAGGTTCGGACAAGAGTTGCCTCCGTCATTAGCGGTGCCATATAGACTGCCGTGTGGGCCAACTACAAGATGCAGCGGATATGACCCATCCGAGCTGTCGCTTGGGAAGTTGTGCACGATCTCCTCTGCCCAAATGCCATCCTTTCGCGGAATCAGCTTGAAAATAACGCCACAGTTAAGGTCGCAGCTTGTACCGCCGCTGGCCGTCGTTCCATAGAGATTGCCCGCCGCATCCATGACCAGACCGCCCGAGGGATTCCAGCCGTCCGTACCGTTGTCCTGGAAGACGTGCTGGATCTTGACCGTCCAACCGCTGGAACCAGGGCTCATCTCGATGACCCCGCCGCCGCCGCAATAATTGCAATTGCCAGCCTCGCTATACAGATTCCCGGCAGGATCGAAAGCCAAATCAAAGATCGGATTCTCGAGGCCACTGGCTAGCAGGACCGTCTCTGCCCAGGTTCCGTCTGCATTCGGCGAGAGTCTGTACAATACTCCATTGCCGTCTGTGCCGCCGATGGTCGTTGTCCCATAGAGATTGCCGAATCCATCGAAGACGAGGCGCGACGCCGGATTGTAGCCATCCCTGTGGTCAGTGCTGGTGTAGCGAAATGTGTGCAGAATCTTGTAGGCCCATCCGCCCCCGGCCTTGGGCATCAGCTCAAACACTGTTCCTTGCTTATACGCACCACCGTCCAATGTGGTGCCATAAAGATTCCCGGCGGAATCGGAAGTCAGGCTCGCAAGGGGGCCGCCCCCGACGGCTTGATTGAAATTGTGCAGCACCTTTTCCTTTTGTGCGGCCGCGCATGTGCTCGTCAGGAGCGGGGTTAGGGCAAAGATCGCCAATACCACAATTGATCCGAGAGATAATTTCTTGCCTTGCATTGAGGAATCCTCCTTGAGTTTCGGCGCGACGAGTCGTTGGTCTGCCCGGTTTCTTTAATTGGGGGCCGCAGAACGGGGCACTTAATAGCTACAGGTGAGAGGCGATCTCACTTGGGGGGAGAAAACACTATAGTACGCGTGTATCTTGGGGTCAACGCGGAATGCGCGTAATCGTGTGCAATTTCTTGCAACCTCGCGGGGATACGCTGAGATCCCGCGAGCCACCATGCTGAAAGCCACGGAAGGCCGGCGCGATCTGCCGGCTCTAAGACAATCCATTCATAGAAACATCATCTGCTGCGCCTCACGCCGACACGACATTTGTGCCGAGTGAGGGCTGCGCAGAAAAAGCTTGACCTTGGGATCGGTTCCAGGGTTCATACTGACCGGGAATGAGTGCGACCGACAAAGCCTTGCGTTCGGGAGATCTTGCCCGCTTAGCCGGCGTAAGCTCTGATACCGTCCGCCACTACGAACGGATCGGGATCCTGCCGGAAGCGCTGCGCACCTCGTCCGGCTATCGCATGTACTCTCATGACGCTGCTGAACGTGTCCGGCTGGTGAGGAGAGCCCTGCAGATCGGATTCACGTTGACGGAACTGGCGGAAATCCTCCAAACCCGCGACCGTGGTGGAGCGCCTTGCCAGCGCGTACTCGACTTGACCGAAGCGAAGCTCCGCTCCCTTGAGGAACAAATTCAGGAACTCCGCCGGACCCAGCGCTACATGCGTCAACTCGTTCGCCAATGGCGCCTTCAATTGACGCAACTACCGCCAGGCAAGAAAGCCATGCTATTGCACTCCCTGGCTGACAAACCCATGCCAGCTGCCAGGCCCGGAGCGCACAATTTCAAAAGGAGAAAACAAACGTGAGAAATCTTACCGCCGCTTTTCTGACCAGTTTCTTTTTGTTCTTTGTCGGATTGATCGCTGCGCAAGATACAGCGCAGGACAACAAGAAGGACGACTCCATGCAAAACTGCCCGATGCATCAGCAGCACGCAAAGGCAGATTCTCACCACGCCACGGTCGAGAAGCATGGCGATCAAGCCATGGGCTTCTCCCACGACAGAACCACGCACCACTTTCGTCTTGCGGCTGCGGGAGGCGCCATCGAAGTCACAGCGAACGATCCCACGGACAAGTCAAGCATCGAGGCCATTCGTTCTCACCTTTCGCACATTGCGGTCATGTTCACGAATGGAGACTTTTCCACGCCCATGTTCGTACATGATGGCGTTCCACCTGGCGTGACTACGATGCAGCTGTTGAAAACCGCTATCCGCTATCACTACGAAGAGAATCCTTCCGGGGGACGCATGCACATCGAGTCAACGGACCCGGTTGCGGTGGCGGCTATACATGACTTCCTGCGTTTTCAAATTAACGAGCATCAGACCGGCGATAGCCTGAATGCAGACAATGTCCACTAAACGGGAACCTCGGGCTCGAGGAAGACGTTCATCTCTTCCTCGGCCGTCGTTAAGCCCTCAGGCGGAGTTCCGCGATTGTATTCCGCCATGCGGTTCTTCCATTTGAGAAACTCGGTGATGCTTTGCGGCTCGATGCGCACCTCCACCCGCCGCAGGCTGGCCAGCAGCAGGTTCATCTCGTACCGGAATCCCGTGGCGGTGCGTAGGTTCTTGACCGAGGCCCGCATCATCTCGATGCGCCCGCGCCTAAACTCCAGCAGTCCCCATGCCGCGGGTAATTCTTCAACCTTCACCAGAGCGGGCGGCGTCAGGTAGAAGCGCTCGCAGCCCACGCCCTGCTCGGCCTTCTGCCGGAAAGGCTTATCGCGATCGGCGAGAAAATCGGCTCGCGTGACCTTGCACTCGACCAGCACCGAATGGCAGGCACGCTTCCATCCAATCGCGTCGGGCATCTCGCCGCTGACGCAGGCCTGCTCCGACAGCACCACCCCGCAGCGATAAGACCGCAGCCACCGGACCGCTTTCTCCACCAGTTGTGCGTGAGTCATGAGGACTTCCTAGCATCCGGCTTACGAACACCAGATCGCAGAATCAACGACATTCTTACGCCGCAGGAGAAGCAGAAGGAAGTAACTGGCTGGCTTCGCCGTGAGCGTGCGCTTACGCAGCCGAACCTGTGCGTATGCCCGAAGCCGGGCGCCGCAAGCCGGAAGCCGCCTTCACCACCACCGGCCTGCGCAGCACGGTTTCCAGTAGATATCTTTCCGCGGCGATAGTCTGCGCGGTGGGACTTCCCGGCGTATATCCCTCAGCGGAGATGATAAGGGCTTCATTCTTCCCCAACCTTGCCGGCTTGCGCAGAAACCCATTCGTCCGCCGCTTGCCGGCGTCCGCATTTTCGATCTGCACGCGCCGGATGTGCCCGTCGTGCGCGGCGTCCATCGCATTCGCCAGCCGCAAGATGGCCACCAGCCGAATGACGGCCTTCTGCTCATCGGGAAGCAAATCGCGCAGGGCTTTGTGGCTACGCGTGGGCAGAGCCCCGGCATGAAAGCGCGCCACGACCGCGGCTCGCTGCATATTTTCCGCTTTCCATCCCAACGGCGTGCCGTGCGCCCGGATCAGTTCCAGCGACGCCTTGTGATGCCCTTTCTTTTCCTTGGACCGGCCCACATCGTGCAACAGCGCGGCCACGTACAGGGTGTCGCGCCCATCCGATCCTTTACCCTTCGATCCTTTACCGCTCAACCCGTCGCCGTTCAATCCGTTGCCGTTGAACGTGAGCAGCCCTGCAGCTTCCAGTCCGTCATAGAGTTCCAGCGCCAGACGAGCCACGCGTTCGGAATGCGCAAAATCGGGATCGAGCGCCTTCGCCCACAACTTCATGCGTCGGGTCGCAACCTCTTGAATCTGCTTGCCTTGCGGCAGCCCGGCGCGCCACGCGTTCCACAGTGAGCCAGGCCCGACCATCTTCTGCCGGTACTCTTCCAGCCGCTTCGTCCGTTCCTCCACAATGCGCGCGTGCCAGGCTTTGCGCGAATCGTCGTGTTCCGCAACATCGGGAAACACGTGGCAGGAAAGCGCGGTCGCCCACAGCACGTCCAGATCGTGCACTTCACCGAGCAGGTCCTGCATGTGTTTCAAATCATTGCTCCAGGCTTTGTGCTCGGCAGGCAGAAAATTCTCCACAATATAGCGAAAGCGCTTGATGCCGATGCGCAAGGTGTGGAACGCCACCTGCGACCGGTTGCGCGTGGCGCGGTTGTGCAGGTCGCGCGCGGCCGTCCAGCGCTCCAGGGCCAGGTGCTTGAACACCGCGCTTCCCGGCCGGACGCGCGCCGCGCGCAGGGGCAGAGACTTGCTCCACTGGCGCCATTGCTTGCGGTCGAATTCTTCCAGTGCCGCCCGAGCCTCGTGTTTCTGCTGGCCCTCGCGGTGCTTGAGAATTTCGAGCAGGGCCTGAGCCGCCGGATCGCGAACTGGCTGGGGATAATCGTTTGGATTTACCGCTTGCTCCGCGTCCGGGGTCGCGGTTTGTGCCGGGGTTCCTTCTGCCTGGAGAGATGCGTGCGAGGGGGCCCCCGCCACACTTGCCGGGTGGAGTTTATCTATCCACTCCATCATGATCTGCACGTCGCGCAGATCGCCCAGTCGCTGGAACAGCCGCTTGCCGGCTTTTTTCATCGCCTTCCAGCCGGGATCGGGATCCATGGCCATCATTCCGTCAGCCATGGATCGGCAGCGCCGCAGCGCCACCCGCAGATCGTGCACCGGATCGGCGCTGAAGTCGGCCGCAATGTGGTCGCACTCCTCGAGCACGCGCGCCATCCAGTAGCGCAGTCCGGTCGTCTTGGTAGCGGTCTTCACGCTTCCTCTGTATCTTAGTGGAAGAACCGGTCCAAATTCGAATGAAACCATCGTTTGTATCCCTTCCGCAACGCTGACCACCCAATCCTCGCCTGCCACCCAACCCAACCAGCGACCTTCGAGTGGAACCAGTGGACAAGCCCTTTCCAATTACTTCCGTAACGTTTTAGCCCTTACTGTTTCCCTTTACCCTTGGACTGCATAGTTGCGTTTCAGAGGAGTCTGCCATCTCTGCCACAAATACATCGCAAGGTGCCCGCTCGGCCTCGGCGCGCGCGTTTGTGCACAGTCTGAACATCCTCATTAAGTACGCGCGGATGTACGGCTATGACCACAAACGCACCGAAGGCCAGTTCGAAACCACGTGGAACGAGTTGCAGCAGGGTTTGCCCACCACCGGTGACAGCGGCTTCCTGCTGGGCGTTTCCGACAACAAGCTGCTGCTCGACGGCATCCCGCTGGAAACCGGCAACGCCGAACGCAGCTTCGCGCAATTGCTGAATACCGCCGGACTGGCCAGCCTGCACTTCTCCAAAGACGTCACGGTTGCAGACTTCACGCGCCTGGTGCGCGCCTTCACCGTGGCGGGATCGAAGGCCACGGACGTAGCCAAGCAGATTAAAGACGCGCTGGGCGAAAACAAAGACAGCACCATCAAGATTAATGAAGTGAAGTTCGTGGCCGCCGACCCGCTGACCGGAGACGTCAGCATTGCGGCCCAGATTGCGGCGCAAACTCTGGGACCCGAATTCAAGCAGTGGCTCAACGATCCCCAGAAGTTGCTGCAATTGATCGCCGCCGCCGAAGGAGCGAACGCCGGCGGAGGCGCCACCAACGCCGATGGCGTTCCCATGGTCCCGCTGGGAAGCGCACCCAGTGGCGGTAAAGGCGGAGGCGGAGGCACGGGAACCGGCACAGGCACGGGCGTGGCTCCGGCCTGGACTGGTCAAACCGTTCCCTTGCAGGAACAGGAAGTCATTCAGGCGATCCGGCTGCTGACCCGGTTCGGGCAGGTGTCGCAGGATCCCAACATCAAAGAACAAGATCTGCAAAAAGAGCTCACCGACACTGATCCCAACACCCGGCTGAACCTGCAGCAACTGCTGGGCAGCCTGGCGGCCAAGGCGGCGACAGACGAGGAAGATACACCGCTGCTCATGAAGGCGGCCGAGCACATGGCCATCCGCTTCGCGCTGGAGCGGTATCAGAAGGGCGAAATTAAGGTCAATGCCGTGCACCAGATGATGGAGCACATGAGCCGGCAAATGGACTCATTGCGCCAGATTCTGAAGCTGCAGGAAGAGAAGATGAGCAAGGCCGGCATCCTGGTGGAGTCGCACGCCGACATCCTGGACCGCATGTTCTGGGCGGAAGTGCCGGAGTCGGGCAAAAAGAGCGTGCTCATGTCGCACGAAGCGCCCTGCGTCCCCCCCCGCAACATACGCCAGTTCGTGGAAGTTCTGCTGGACCGCGAAGATAACCAGTCGGCCGAAGAAGTCCTGAACAATTATTCCAGCTGCCTTACCGCCAAGGATATCGAATCGCGGCGCAGGACCGCGATCGGCATCAGCCAGCTGGCGGACTTGTACTCGCGTCTGGGCGGACAGGCTTTGGGACTGGCCATCCGCCGGCTGAGCGAGCAACTGGTTGCCGACAAAGATCCCGAACTGCAGAGCCTGCTCAGCGCAGCATTTGTCCGTCTGAGCCAGGAATCCAGCGCCTCGAAGAACTACGCCGCGGTGAACGAGGTCTGCGTCGGCATGGAACTGGTCGGAGTGCAGCGTCCGGTGCTGATGAACGAACTGCGTCCGCGCGTGGGAGTGGAAAACCGGCTGCCGGAGTTCATTGAAGAAGCGCTGCGTCTGGACTCGATGCCGGCCGACCTGCTGGCCGTTTTGCGGCGCACCTGCCAGTCGGGCGCCGAGCATCTGGCCGACCGTTTCTTCCGTTGCATGCGCCGCGATGAGTGCGACCGCATGATCGAATTGGTCACGCAACTGGGGTCGCCGGCTTTGACCCAACTGCGCGAAATCCTGCGCACTGGCCAGCCGCGGCAGGCTTCGACCGCTGTCGGGCTGGTCAGCCGCCTCGACGTACGCACCCTGCTGGAGCTTTTGCCGATGCGTCTGCCCGAGTGGAACCGCTTCTATCACGACGTGGTGGTGCGCCAGATCGCCTACGGCAACGCTTCCGACCGCGGCCGCACCCTGCTGGAACTGGCGGAAATTCTCGATCCTTTCGTGCTGCCCGAAGCCGTGGACGAAATCGGGATGAGCGGCGACATAACTGCGGTCCCGCCGCTGATTGCCATGGCCCGGCCGGGAGACGCGGCTTCCCGCTCTCCGTTCGTGCAACTGAAAGCGGTAGAGTCGCTGGGCCGGCTGCGTGATCCCGAGGCCGTGCCGACCCTGCGCGAAATTCTGGAAGCCAAGAAAACCTTCGGCTGGGTGCATCATCGGGAGCTGCGCATTGCCGCCGCGCAGGCTCTGTCGAAGACCGACCCCAGATACAGTTCCCAGGTCGTCTCCGACACCGGACTGGAGCCGGCGGAACTGGCCATCGCTGCGCTCGATATGGCCCCGGCCTGCCCCTGGGTCCGGCAGCGCCGCTACGAGCGCATGGTGCTCTCCAAGACTGTCCCGGCTACCATTGGCAGTTCGTGGGGCAAGTCGAGGATCATGATCCACGAACTCAGCCTGGGCGGCGGCATGGGGACCAAGGAAGACAACCTCCGCGTCGGCACGGAAGCAGATCTTGAGATCTCGCTGGGGATGCGCTCGAAGATTCGCGCTCACGTGCTGTTGCGCCGCGCACGCGTCAACGAAGTGGGATTTGAAATCGTCGAGACCGACCTGGAGAGCCGCTACCGCCTGCGCCGCCTCCTGATTGACGCACTCAACCGCGTGCCCCAGAACAAGGGACAGGAGTGGAGCGGCGAACGGAAAGTGTAGAACAGCGTCTAGCTTCTAGCTCTTAAAGTTCAAAATACGAAAGCCTCTGCTCGCGGGCAGAGGCTTTCGCTTTGTAGCGCCGGCGTCCCCGCCGGCTGTCGAGCGGGCGTCTCGCCCGCGCATTCCCTTGCTACTTTACCTTGGCAAAGATAATAACCAGGGTATACAGCGCGAGCGATTCGATCAGCGCCAGGCCCAGAATCAGCGCCAGCTGAATGCCGGGACGGGCAGCCGGATTGCGCGCCAGCCCTTCGGCCGCGGCGGCGGTTGCCTTGCCCTGCGCCAGGGCGCAGATGCCGGAAGCGAAGGCCATCGAGAATCCGGCGGAGATGGCGACCCAGTTGACTTCGCTCGAAGCTCCGCCCTGTGCGAAGGCCGGGACGGCGAACGAGAGTACGGAAAGTACCAGGAACAGCTTGCTCAGTTTACCCATTGTGTTTCTCCTTGTATGAATTGCCGCCAGTGGGTGGTTGACGCCATCCCGTACAGGCGTCCTCACGCTTGCGGCTGGTCATTTCTCACTTCTCACCCTCAGAAAACTGAGAACTGACGACTCTTCTCAGTGCTCGTCGGCCACTGCACCCTGCAGATAGACCGTCGTCAGCAGCACGAAAATATAGGTCTGCAGCAGCGACACCCCGATGTGCAATCCCAGGAAAAGAATCGGCACGCCGAGGGGCACGAGCGAAAAGAAAACCAGAGTGACCAAGTCGCCCGCAAACATGTTCGCATAGAGACGGATGGTCAGCGACAGCATCCTTGCAAAATGACTGATCAGCTCGATCGGAAGCATCAAGGGTGCCAGTGCCGGCATAGGTCCGGCGAAATGCTTCAAATAGGCGATGCCCGCGTGCTTAAAACCCTGGCTCTGATAGTAGACAAACGCGCAGATCGCGCATCCCAGCGGTACGACGGGATTGGCGGTAGGCGACTCAAAACCGGGTATGACGCCGATCAAATTACAGATCAGAATAAAGAATACAAGCGTAGCCAGAAATGGCGTGTACCCTTCGCTGTGATGCCCGATGATTTCGTGGCTCTGGCCTTTGATGAATCCCTCCACGCCTTCGAATGCGTGCTGCAACCCGCCGGGATTATCCACCGACAGGCGCGAACGCACCAGCAGGAACAGGATCAGCAGGAAGGTAAAGACCAGAAACTCCATGGCAAAAGCGTTGGTGATGGGCGCTTCCGCATGCTTGGGCTCAATGTGCAACGCCCTCAATAGCGACGTGACCGGACTGGCGAACAGGCGGTTCAGGATTTCCGTAAACCAGAGTTGTTCAGGCATATGACAGCTTTTGGCTCTTTGCTATTAGCCCTTAGCTTGGCCGCGGTGATGCCGGCCTCCGCGCTAAACCCCGCGGACCAGCGCTGCGTACAGTTCGTAAGCTGCTTCGCAGGCGATGGCCGCCACGGGCAAAAATAAGCCCACCAGGAGGCCATTCAGGCTCGCGGGAGAAACAGTCAATATAACATAGGCGCCGGCGGCCATCAAAACGTAGCGCAGGAGAAATCGGGAAACAATTCCCTGCCCCGACGTGGACGTTGCCGCGCCGGTCGCACGGTCGGCAAAGCCGCTGATGACGCGCTTCAGCCAGTAGAAATTGACGTAAGCGATCACGCACCCGAAGGCAAAACCCAAAGCCGGGCGCACGCCAAACCTCCACCAGGCGGCCGCTATCAGCAAAGGGGCGAGCCCCGCCATAAAGTGTCGAATGCGGTCGAGGGCCCCGGAGTAGAAGCGCTCCGCGGCGGGATCCGGGCTGAGTTCGTTCTGTGGTTGATCGGGCATCAGGGTCGGCAACCAGACATGGTACGCCAGAGGGGAGATTCACTTCGTGTCGCGCATCGCCGTGCGGATCAATTCGATGAAGCCGGCAGCGATGCCCAGCAGTATCCCCGCCAGGTACAACCAGGTCGTATGCAGCCAGCGGTCGAGAGCGGCCCCCACCAGCCATCCCACCACGAGAGCCGCGGGGAGGACAAAGGCCAGCTGACTATAGCGGGCGAACTGCAGCCAGAAATTCTTCTTCTGCTCAGCATTCTGGTTGTCGTGCTGGTCTTCGTGCTGATCATCGGGAGTGGGGGCGGCTGACATTTGAATTGCTGCCGGGCTTCGCCCGGCCGGACAGCCGAGGGCGGCTGTCCCCACATAGGCATCTTAGCGGACCAGCTTCGCCACCGCCGGGCTCTGCACGATCCCCAGCGCCCAGTTCACCACTTCGATAAACCGGTTGGGCAGGATGCCGATGAAAATCGTGGCGAACGCGGCAATGCCAATCCCCGCGCGCATGGTGTAGCTCACTGCAAGCTTCTCTTCGCCAGCTTCGACCTGCCCCATGAACATCGCGTTGGCAATCTTCAAATAGTAGTACAGGCCGAAGACGGAGTAGAGCACGCCCAGCGCGGCCAGAACGTAGTGCTGGGTTTCGATCAGGCTGAGGAAAATGAAATACTTGCCCCAGAATCCGGCCAGCGGCGGAATTCCCGCCAGCGAAAGCAGGAAGACCAGCATGAGTACGGCTTCCACTGGAGCGCGCGAATAGAGACCGTTCAGATCGTCGAGTTCGTCCCCGATGATCTTCTTGTGGCGCAGCGACGTAATCACGCCAAACGCGCCCAGATTCATAAACGTGTATACCAGCAGGTAGATGAGGATACCCTTGATCCCGTCGGCGTTGAGCATCGCGGCGGTTCCGGCGATCAGGCCGAGCAGCATGTAGCCCACATGCGCAATGGAAGAATAAGCCAGCAGGCGCTTGGTGTTGGTCTGGGTTAGAGCCGCCAGGTTCGCCCCGGTCATGGTCGCGATGGAGACAAACACCAGCACCGGAGCCCATATTGGCCTAAGAGCAATCAGTCCACTCAAACGAAATGGGCTGCCGATCAAAATTCGCAGCAGCATAGCCCATCCCGCGGCCTTCACCGCAACCGACATGAATCCGGTGATGCTGGTGGGCGCGCCTTCGTAGGCGTCTGGCGCCCACTGGTGGAACGGGATGGCGGCGATCTTGAACAGCAGTCCGGTGAGCGTCGTCAGCAGCGCGATGATCGCCACGAACCGGTACTCGTTCTGCATGATGCCGGACATTTTGCTTCCGATGACCATCAGGTTCGTGCTGCCGGTCAGGCCATAGAGCAGCGACAGTCCGTAAGCAAAAATGCCCGAGGAAAATGCGCCCAGCAGAAAATATTTCAGCGCCGCTTCGTTCGACCGCCGGTCGCGCCGCAGGAATCCGACCAGCACGTAAGTGGAGATCGCCATCAGTTCGAGGCCAATAAAGATGAGCACGATGTCGGCGCCGGCGGCCATGCACATCATGCCCGCGACCGAAAGCAGCATGAGCGCGTAATACTCGCCGTGGTTTTCGTTTTCCGTTTCCAGATAGCTGACCGACATCAGGATGGCGACGGCCGTGCCCGCCAGGAACAGGTAAAAAAAGTAAATCGCCGCGCGGTCCATGAGCACCGTGTACATCAGCCCGTAGGAATACGGCGCGGGCCCCAGCCAGTGCTGAATGTTGTAAACCGCCTTTGCCGAAAACATCACGCCGATCAGCGCTGTGACCGCGTTGGCCCACTTCTGCTCTTTCGGCAGCATCAGATCAATCAGCAGGATGCCCAGCGCAAACAGCGTGAGCAGAATGATGGGCAGGGCCAGCAGGTAATCCGTCGCCGAAAATTGGGGAAGCGCGCCCACTAGTTCTTCCCTTTCGCAGTTGCGGTTGCCGCCGGTCGAATTGCGGGTGGTCGCTTTGCGGGTGACGCAACGGCCACGGGCACGACGGCCGCCGGCGTTTGCGCCGCGGCGTTGGCGACGGTCTCGGGCGTCGAAGCGTCACGGTGAACGGTAGCCACGAGATGGTTCACCGGTTGCTCCAGAATCTGGAAAAACGGCTTGGGATACAGTCCGATCCAGAAGGCCATGATGAGTAGCGGCACGAACGTGGCCACTTCGCGCGGCGTCAGGTCGTGCAGCTTCTCGTTCTTGGGATTGGTGACCGTCCCGAAGAACACGCGCTGATAAAGCCACAGCAGATACGCGGCCGCGAGCACAACCCCGGGCACAGCCCACGCGGTCCAGAACCAGCCGGGGTGACCGGCGATGTCCTTCTCCAGGAACGTCCCTCCCAGAATGGTGAACTCGCCGACGAAGCCGTTGAGCAGCGGCAGTCCCATCGAAGACAGGAACATGATCATCGTGATCGTGGCATACACGGGCATCACGTTGGAGATGCCGCCGTATTCGGAGATTTCGCGCGTGTGCCGCCGTTCGTACAGGATGCCGACGATCAAGAACAGCGCGCCGGTGGAGATGCCGTGATTAATCTGCTGCAGGACAGAGCCGCTCAGTCCCAGCGGCGTGAGCGCGAAAATCCCCAGCGTGCAGAAGCCGAGATGGCTGACGGAAGAGTATGCCACCAGCTTCTTCATGTCCTTCTGCATTAGCGAGACCAACGCGCCGTAGATGATCGCGATGATGGAGAGCACCATCACCCAGAAGCGAACTCGGGTGTGCATGAGAACGTCTGGGAAGAATGGCAGTGAGAAGCGAATGAATCCGTACGTGCCCATCTTCAGCAGGACGCCCGCCAGGATCACGGAGCCCGCGGTCGGCGCTTCCACGTGCGCATCGGGCAGCCAGGTGTGAAAGGGGAACATCGGAACCTTGATGGCGAAGGCGAAGAAGAAGCTCAGGAACAGCAGCGTAGCGGCGTAGGGGCCGTAGTCGGTGTAAATCTGCGGCGCGGTCTTATAGAGCTCAGGGATGCTGAACGTGTAAAGATGATCGAGTGACGCGCTGTGATGGTGGAAGTAGAGAAACAGAATGCCAAGCAGCATCAGCACCGATCCCGCCAGGGTGTAAAGGAAGAACTTGATGGCGGCGTAGAGCTTCCGCGGGCCTCCCCAGATGCCGATCAGCAAATACATCGGTACCAGCATGGCTTCCCAGAAAACGAAGAAGAGGAAGAAATCCAGCGCCATGAAGACGCCCAGCATGCCCGTCTGCAGTATGAGAAACCAGATGTAGTATTCCTTGACGCGATTCTCGATGGCCGTCCACGACGACAGGATCGAGACCCAACCCAACAGTGTCGTGAGCATGATGAGCAGGAACGAAATGCCGTCAATGCCCAGCACGTAGCCCGCGCCGATCGAGGGGATCCAGTTGTTGGCCGTGCCCTCAATGAACTTGAAGCCGGGCTCGAAACGCTGCGCCCAGAACCACGGCACCAGCGGAATCGAGATCAGGAAGCCGGCGAGCGCGAAAATATTGGCGATCCAGCGAATAGCTTCCTTGTTCTCCTTGGGGACGAACAAGAGCAGGATCGCGCCCACCAGCGGCGTGAAGAGGATGATGGACAGAATGTGGTTTTGCATAGTCAGCTTCTAGCTGTGAGCGATGAGCAATGAGCTGTGAGCGACCCTGATTTTGCTCGCTCAAAGCTCATAGCTCGATGCTCACAGCTCAGTGGTACACGTAATAAAACAAAAAGCCTGCTAACCCTGCGGTCATAACCAGGGCATACCATTGCACCAGGCCCCATTCGAACATGCGCGCGGGATAACTCAGCATGCGCGCCAGAATCGCCGGGCCGTTGACGCCGATTCCGTCAATGATCCACTTGTCCCACCAACTGGAAATGGTCGCGGTTAGGCGCGTAATCCAGCCGGCCCCATTCACCGCTCCATCCACGATGTTGGCGTCGAACCAGGAACTTGCCTCGCCGAGGCCCATGACGCCTAAGCGTACGTCGCGCACTTTGCGTCGCCCTGTGAACACGTAGTCATAGCCTTCGTCCACGTAATACTTGTTGAGCAGCGTGTCGTAAACCGGCGGAGCGGCGGCAGCGATGGGCTCAGTGAACCCTTTGTTGGCGTTGCCGTACGCGCGCGAAGCCATATACCACCCCGCACCGGCAGCCGCGACCGAGAGAAACATGAGCAGATATTCGGTGCCGCGGGGGCCCTCTTCAGGCGCGGGCGCTTCGGCCTCCACATGATTGGCGAACACTGGCTCCAGGAACTTCTCGAACCGATTCGAACCGCCAAGGCTCGGCGAGACGCCCAGATACCCCGCCGTGATCGAGAAGAAGGCCAGGATCACCAGCGGCACGGTCATGGACTTCGGCGATTCGTGAATATGATGCTCGACTTCGTGGCTGGCCACGCGCGACGGGCTCCAGAACGTCAGATAGATCAGCCGGAACATGTAGAAGGCGGTCATCAGCGCCGTAACGAAGGTGATCCCCCAGAGCACATGGCTGTATTTCCACGCCTGCCACAGAATTTCGTCTTTCGAGAAAAAGCCTGCCAGACCTGGGATTCCGGCGATGGCGAGGGTCGCGATGAGCATGGTGCGATAGGTGACGGGAATCTTTCCGGCGAGGTTGCCCATGTTGCGCATGTCCTGCTCGCCGCTCATGGCGTGAATCACCGAGCCCGCCCCAAGGAACAGCAGCGCTTTGAAAAAAGCATGGGTGAAGACGTGGAACACGCCGGCCGCGAAGGCTCCCACACCGAGCGCGAGGAACATATAGCCGAGCTGCGACACGGTGGAATATGCCAGAACGCGCTTGATGTCGTTTTGCACCAGGCCGATGGACGCGGCAAAGATGGCGGTCAGCGCACCGACGATGGCAACCACCATCATGGACGTTGGCGCCAGCACAAACAGAGCATTAGACCGCGCCACCATGTACACGCCCGCCGTGACCATGGTCGCGGCGTGGATCAGAGCAGAAACCGGCGTCGGGCCTTCCATCGCGTCGGGCAGCCAGACGTAGAGCGGCAGTTGCGCCGATTTGCCGCAGGCTCCGACAAAAAGCAACAGCGTGGCGGCGGTGATGATGGGATTCCCCATCAAGCTGGTGGCATGCTCCCGGGCGAATCCAGTCACGTCAATGAAGCGCAGCGAGCCGCAAATCCACGCGATGAAGAACATGCCGAGGATGAATCCGGCGTCTCCGATGCGGTTGACGATGAATGCCTTGTTGGCCGCATCGCTCGCCGACTTGCGATGAAAATAGAAACCGATCAGCAGATACGAGCACAGGCCCACGCCTTCCCAGCCCACGAACATGAGCGCATAGTTGTTGGCGAGGATCAACGTCAGCATCGAGAACATGAAGAGGTTGAGATATCCGAAAAAGCGGTAGTATCCGCCTTCATGCCCCATGTAGCCAATCGAATAAATGTGGATCAGCATGCCGACGCCGGTAACGAACAGCAGCCAGATGCTGGAGAGCGGGTCGAGAAGAAATCCGGCATCGGCCTGGAAGGCGGCCTGCGAGCCGTCGGATTTCAGGTACGCGATGTGGCCGGTGTCGGGGCCGAGCCAGGTATAGAGAATCTTTTCGTAGGGCTTGTGGTCGTTGGCGGCGGCCCAATTGGTGTACTCCCACACCGCACCGCACGCCATGACAAACGCCAGCACGACTACGCCAACGCAGACCGCGCTCACCGTCGCCTTCTGCAGCTTGCGCCCGAAAAAAAACATGAGCGCCGCCCCGAAAGCCGGCAGCAGCGGAATGAGGTAGATGTGGGAGAGAAACATTCGTTCTCAGTTCTTGAGCTTTTGGCTCTTAGCCTTTAGCTCTTAGCTCAAACCCTTTGTCGCTCAGCTAAAAGCCAAGAGCCAACAGCCAAGAGCGGTTTTCTACCACTTCAACAAATTAATTTCGTCCACGTTGACCGTCTCCTTATTACGGAAGAAGGCGATCAGGATGCCGAGGCCGACCGCGGCTTCCGCGGCGGCGTCGGTAATCACAAAAATTGCGAACACCTGCCCGTGCAGTCCTCCCCACATGCGGGAAAACGCAACCAGGTTCAAGTTGACCGCGTTCAAAATCAATTCGATGGACATCAGCACGATGATCACATTGCGCCGCGTCAACACGCCGATCACGCCCAGCAGGAACAGGGCAGCCCCCAGCACCAGGTAATGCAAGGTCGAAATGTGGAGCACTGCGTCCATCGGCTCTCAGCTCTTAGCCTCTCGGTACTCGGTACCCGGTACTCGCAACTAAATCCTCTTCTTCGCCATCACCACCGCTCCGATGATCGCCACCAGCAGCAGCAGCGAGGCAATCTCGAAGGGAAACATGTACATGCCCGTGTGCCGGTCAAACAGCAGACCCGCAACCGCCTGCGTGTTCTGCGCCTCCGGGTACGACGAACTGCCTTCGGGGAACAGCAACTTCCCTTTCGTGTAGACCGCGATGAACAGTCCGCCCAGCGCCGCAGCCGCGGCGATTCCCACCAGCCACTGCTTGTTAAACTGCCGCTCCTTCATGGTGCGCTCAATATTGATCAGCATGATCACGAACAGGAACAGCACCATGATGCCGCCGGCATACAGAATGATTTGCACGCCGGCCACGAACGGGGCGTAAAGCATCAGGTAGAGTCCGGCCTGGGCCAGCAGCGTGGTAATCAGCGCCATGGCCGAGTGCACCGCGTTCTTGCGCGTGATCACCAGGATGCCGCCGATGATCATCGTCGCGGCCAGCAGGTAAAAGAAAAACGGTGTGGCTACCGGCTTCATAAAATGTGTCTCAGCCATTGCTCAACTGACGGCTCAAGGAATGCGGTTGCCGCCGTCAGTATCAGAACCGCCAATCCCGTGGGCAACAGAACCTTCCATCCCACTTTCATGAGCTGGTCAAAGCGGTAACGCGGGAACGTGCCACGATACCAGATATACAGGTACATAAACGCGGCAACTTTCGCCGAAAACCAGAAAATGTCGTTAACCCGATCCCGCACGAGCGGAACGAACAGGACCAGACCGATCAGGCCGAGCACCGCACCGAATGCCGCGAGGCCCATCGTCTGAATCTTGAACAACGGATGCTTGGGCATGCGGACCACGTTGAACAAGCACATGCCCGCCAAAAACAGGAACGCGATCCCAGGACAGAGTGCGAAAACCAAGTCCAGTGCGCCTCTTGAAGCAGATGGGTCCACTGGCGGCCAGACGTGCGGTATGGCAACTTCCGGCCCGTGCAAACTCGGAAACGGCCTAAGCCATCCACCCAGCCAAAGCGTCACCGCGATCGAAGAGACGGCGATCATCGCCGAGTATTCCGCGAGAAAGAAAAGCGACCAGCGGAAACCGCTATACTCGGTGTGGAATCCCGCGGTCAACTCCGATTCCGCCTCAGGCAAATCGAAGGGCGCGCGGTTAGTCTCGGCAATCATGGCGACCGCGAAAATCGCGAATGCGACCAGGCCCAGGGGAAAGAACTTGAAGATGAACCATGTGCCTTGGGCCTGCTGCGCCCGCACGATTCCAATCATGCTCAGCGTGCCCGTGCCCTCGGCGTTAAGGCTGGTCATCAGGATGACCGACACCACAGCCAGTCCCATAGCCACTTCATACGACACCATCTGCGCGCTCGATCGCAGCGCCCCGATCAGCGGATAGTGCGAGTTCGAGGCCCAGCCCGCGGTCACAATGCCCAGCACGCTGAGCGACGACACGCCCAGCATGAACAGGATGCCGATATTCATGTCAGTGATGGCGTGCGTCGGGCCGAAGGGGACGACAACGAAAACTGTGAATGCGGCGAGAACGACGATAAACGGCGCGACCCAGAAAACCACCGCGTCAGCTTCGGCAGGAATGATGTCTTCTTTGAGAAGCAGCTTCAACGCGTCGGCGATGGGCTGGAGCAGTCCGTGCGGCCCTACGCGCATGGGTCCCAGGCGCACCTGCATGTGAGCCAGGATCTTGCGCTCCAGCCAGTTCATGCAGATGACCGCGACAGAGAGCCCGGCAAACACCAGCAACACGTAGACTGTCGCCCAGAACCAGTTTCCTGCGGCGCCGGGCGTTAGATCGCTGGAAAGATAAGACTGAATGTATTGCACCAACGCCCCCATCAGCGGTCCACCTCGCCCAAAACGATATCGAGCGTGCCGATGACGGCGATCACGTCGGCCACAAGCTGGCCGCGGCACATCAGGTCGAGCGCCTGCAGGTTCACGAACGAGGGCGGCCGCACCCGCATGCGGTACGGCTGCGTGGAACCGTCGCTGACAATGAAGTATCCGAGCTCGCCCTTCGGCGCTTCAATCGAGTGATAAACCTCGCCCACCGGAGGCTTCATCACCTTGGGCACCTTGGCCATGATCGGCCCTTCCGGGATGCCTGCCACCGCCTGCTCAATGATGCGCAACGATTGCCGCATCTCCACCATGCGCACCAGATACCGGTCATACGTGTCGCCGTTCAGGCCGATCGGAATTTCGAAATCGAAATTCTTATAGTTCGCGTAGGGTTGAGCCTTGCGGATGTCCCACTTGACGCCGCTGGCGCGTAGCACGGGTCCGGTCACGCCCAGCGCGATGCAGTCCTTGCCTGAAATAACCCCCACACCCTTCGTGCGTTCCAGCCAGATACGGTTGGTGGTCAGCAGCCCTTCGTATTCGTCAATTTTCGGCTTGAAGAAAGAAATGAAGTTCTTCACGTCCCTTTCGAAACCGTCATAGACCTCGTATTGCAGGCCGCCGATACGGAAAGCGTGCGTAGTCAGGCGGGCGCCGCAATATTTCTCGAAAATCTTGAGGATTTCTTCCCGGTCGCGGAAAGTGTAAAAGAGCGGCGTGATCGCCCCGATGTCGAGCGCATGCGTGCCCAGCCAGAGCTGGTGGCTGGCAATGCGGTTCAGCTCCGTAAGAATGACGCGCACGTATTGCGCGCGGGGCGGAGCTTCCACGCTGAGCAGTTTTTCGACCGCTTCGCAGTATCCCAGGCCGTTCGAGACCGCGGCGACGTAATCCATGCGGTCCACATAGGGATTGAACATCGTGTAAGTGCGGTTCTCGCCGATCTTTTCCACACCTCGGTGCAGGTAGCCGATCACGCACTCGAGGCCCATGACCTTTTCGCCGTCAAGCCGCAGAATGACCCGCAGCACCCCATGGGTCGCAGGATGCTGCGGCCCCATGTTGATGACGAGTTCGTTCGCGTCCAGAAAAGTCTTATCGGGCGTTTCCAGATCGAGCGGCGAGAGTGGAGTGGAGTCGGTCATTGCCAAGATTTTTCGATCGCTACGATATCGCGTGCCGAATCGGGTTCAGCCGGAACCAAAGCGGGCCCAGCCGCGAAGCGGCGGCAGAGTACAGCCCACGGCGCAAGCCGTGGGTGAAACACGATACGAGGAACCAGCCCCGAAGGGGCGAAAGAAAAACCGCGATGCCGATGCGGCCCCGTAAAACTCGCCTTCAGCTCGGTCTTCATTGGCCGCTCTCAATCCCCAGGTTGATCTGCACCCATTCATTATCCTGCTGCAGGATCCCGTAATCCTTGCGCAAGGGATGTCCCTTCCAACCGTCGGGCAGAAGAATTCGTTTCAGATCGGGATGTCCGTCGAACTTGATGCCGAACATGTCAAACACTTCGCGCTCCAGCCAGTTGGCGGTCGCCCAGATCGGGACGGAACTCGGCAGGCTCTCGCCATCGGCAATTTGCGTCTTGACCCGAATGCGTTCGTTGCGCGGGAACGAATAAAGCACCCAGACCACGTCAAACTGTTTCTCGCGCTTGGGATAGTGCACGGCGGTGATGTCCACGCAGTAGTCGAACTCTTCCTCGTTGCGCAGAACCTGCAGAATCTCCGGAATCAGCGAGCGGTCCACCACCATGTAGTTCTGCCCGAGATGAGTCAGCGGCTCGACACCGGAACCGTACTCCCGCTTGAACTTGGCGACCATGGGCGAATCCCACGGGGTCGGCACGGGAGCCGCGGGTTTCGGGGGAGCAGCGGCCGGTTTGGCGGCGGGCGTAGCCGGCGAAGGAGCCGCAGGTGCGGCGGCAGCAGGCTTGGCCGGAGTCGCAGCAGCGGGCTTGTCGGCCGGTTTCGCTTCAGATGGAGCCGAGCCGGAAGGAGCAGCTTTCACCCCGCCCGGAGTAGCGGGCTGATCCGCCGCCGGCTTCGGCTCGCCTTCCGGCGGCGGTGGTACAGGGGATTTCGTTTCGTCCGGCATAGCTTGCGAAGGCACGAACCTACTGCAGAGGCTGCGTTTGGAAGAACGTTAACTTTTATCAGCTTGAGGGAATGGTGTCAACGAGGGCGCTCGTCAGGCCGCGTATCTTGCTAGCAATCCCGACTGGTCGTCCGGGTAGGCATAAAATTCGCCGTTCATCCCGCGACTCTAGCGCGATTGCGCCTGATAGGTCTCAATCAGGTCCCGGATGCGTTGCGCGTCCGCTTTGCGGTGGCCGTGGCTGGTGATGGGATCGGTCCCGCCGGTAGATTCGATGACGATTTCCGCCCAGAACACTCCGGTCGAAATGTGCACCGACGCGATTTTCGACATGGCGATGCTCTCTTCGTTGCTGCCGAACAGTCGTCCCTTGACGCGGCTGACCCGCTGCGGGCTAATGACGAGTTTGGTAGGAAACAGGAAGTTCCCCTGCGTCCAACGGCTGGCGCTGAAAGTCTCGGCGGGGGAAGAGTCCATGGAATTGGTGGGTATCGTGGACATGGCGTTTCGCGTCGGTGTGAGAAGTCGTGCCGTCCTCCGGGACGACTGAAAATAGCCCGGCGTTTCAACGCCGGGTGTTGCAGCCCATCAAGAGCAGCGTCCCGTTAGGGACGCCTGATTTCGTTGCCCGAATCTCGCTTACGTGAGCTGTTGAATCTCCCTACACCCACTCCAGCGCGCCCTTTTTCCATACCCAGATGTAACCCACGATGAGGATCACGAGGAAAATCATCATCTCGATCAGGCCGAACAGGCCGAAAGCCTTGAACTTCACCGCCCAGGGAAAAAGAAAAATCGTTTCCACGTCGAACACCACAAAAAGAATAGCGATGATGTAATAGCGCACGGTATAGCGCCCGCGCGCGCTGTCCACCGGATCAATGCCGCATTCGTACGGCATGAGCTTGGTCTTGTTGGGATTCGCCGGACGCACCAGCTTGGCCAGCAGCAGCGTGATCGGCAGCAGAGTGCCGACGATCGCAATAAAGATGAAAATGGGGACGTAGTTTTGCGGCATGCGGTTGGCTCCTCAATTGGCGGAGCAGGCCATCCTAGCGCGGATAGCGCGCAGGTTCAAGCGCAGGATTTCCCCTGTGATCCTCCGTACCCTGTGTGGTTAAGACTGCTCTCACCTACGAGAATCCATTCCGCGCCAGCGGCAACTCCCGCACGCGCTTGCCCGTCGCAGCGAATACAGCATTACAGATGGCCGGGACTACCGGAGGCACACCGGGTTCTCCCACTCCTGCGGGCGCGGCTGTGCTCTCGACCAGATGCACGTCAACCTGGTAAGGGGCTTCGTCCATGCGGGCCACCGGGTAATCGTTGAAATTGGACTGGTCCACGGCGCCGTCCGTCGCCGTGATTTCGCCGGTGCGCGCGATGCTGGTGCCGAAAACCGCCGCGCCCTCAAACTGTTGCCGCACCATCTCCGGATTGGCAACGATTCCCGCATCCACCGCGGTATAGATGTGCGGGATGCGAATAGCGCCTCTGTTGTCCACTTCGACCTCGACCACCGTGGCGACATAAGTAAAGAAGCTGCGGTGGACGGCGATGCCCATGCCGCTTCCCTTCCCCAGTTTCTTCTTGCCCCAGTTCGCCTTTTCGGCGGCCAGTTCAGCCACGCGGCGCAGGCGGGTCGTGTCGTAGGGATATTTTTCCGCCGTGCCCGGGGGCCCTTGAGCGCCCGCATCAATGATGTGCCCAGAGCCGATCAAGGCCAGCAGGTAGTCGTAGGGATCGCGGTTGGCAGCGTAGGCGAGTTCGTTGGCGAACGACTGCACCGCAAACGCGTGATAGATATTCGCCACCGACCGCAGCCAGCCGATGCGCACGTGCGCCGTAGCCGGTCCGTTCTCCGAGCGGAAATTGGGAACATCAAAGGGAATCACATTCCAGCCCAATGACATTTCGCCGGCGCTTCCATACACCGCGCTCGTGTCGAACGTGGATGAGATGGATGGAAATACGGAGCGTTGCAACCACGCCTTCGGCTTGCCCGTGTCATCGAGCGCAGCCTTCAGATACATGGCGGCAACGGAGTGGAAATAGTCGAACTTGATGTCGTCCTCGCGGCTCCAGACAACTTTGACCGGCTTGCCCGCCTTCTTCGAGAGCAACGCCGCCTCCACCGCATAATCCGGCAGCGACTTGCGCCCGAAGGCGCCGCCCAGAAAAGTCACGTGACAAACCACATTCTCTTTCTTGATGCCCAGCGCCCGCGCCACCTGCTCCTGCACGCCTTGCGGATTCTGCGTCGGCGACCACACCGTAACTTTGTCCGCCTGAACGTCGGCTACCGCGACCGGAGGTTCCATGGAAGCGTGTGCCAGGTGTGGAGCGAAGTACTCAGCTTCGACAATCTTGCCGCCCTTGGCGAATTCCGCGTCCGGATCGCCCACCGAGTGCACTACCTTCCCCGGCTGCCGCGCCGTCTGCTGCAGTTGTTTCTTGTACTCGGTGGAGTTGTAAACGGCGTGGCTGCCGTTGTCCCATTCGATTTTCAGCCGGTTGCGGCCTTTGAACGCGGCCCACGTGTTGTCGGCGATTACGGCAACGCCGCCCAGAGGCTGAGCTGCGTGCGGCGGCGTGAATGGATCGAGGGCGATGGTTTTCTTAACGCCCATCACTTTGAGGGCGGCCGAGTCGTCGAGCGATTTGACCTTGCCTCCCAGAACCGGTGGGTGAGCCACGGCGGCATAGAGCATGCCATCCACGCGCAAGTCCATGCCAAATAGCGGCTTGCCGGAACAAATGTCTTCCACGTCGAAGCCCGGCGCAGGCTTGCCGATGTAGCGCCATTCCTGCGGCGGCTTCAGCCGCACTTCTTCTTTCTTTGGAATCGGAAGCTTCGCGGCGAGCGAGGCCAGCTCTCCGTAGCCGAGCTTGCGGTTGGAGTTCTTGTCCGCAACCGTGTGCACGGCATCCGTGACGCACTGCGATTCCGGAATTCCCCACTGTTGCGCGGCCGCACGCACCAGCATCAGCCGCGCCGTGGCCCCAGCCTCTCGCAGCGGATCGAAGAATTCGCGCACGGAGTGCGACCCGTCGGTATCCTGCGAGCCGTAGCGCTCGTCGCCATCGCCCTGAATAACCCTGACGCGGCTCCAGTCGGCATTGAGCTCGTCGGCGAGTATGCGCGGCAGGCTGGTACGCACGCCGTTGCCCATTTCTGAGCGGTGGGCAACGATGATCACCGTCCCGTCCGTCTGAATGCCGACGAACAGACTGGGATGAAACGCGGTCGCCTCGACGGAAGGGCCGGAAGCGCTCGTTTCCGCCCACAGCCGGCCAGGCGCCATGCGCACGCACAGCACAAACGCGCCCGCCGAGAACATGCCCTGAAGAAAACTGCGGCGGCTCACATTTTCGATGGCGATGATTTCTTCGCTGACCTTCTCTTCGCTGATCATGCCGTCTCCTTCGCCGCTTCCTTGATCGCGGCCCGGATGCGCTGGTACGTCCCGCATCGGCAGATGTTGCCCGACATCGCGGAGTCAATGTCGTCGTCGCTGGGTTTCGGCTTCGTCGCCAGCAGCGATACCGCCTGCATGATCTGCCCCGGCTGGCAGTATCCGCATTGCGGAACGTTCACTTCCGCCCAGGCTCTCTGCACCGCGCGCGGCCCGTGCGTTGAAATCGCTTCAATGGTCGTGATCTCGAGACCCTCAACCGTCCCCATCGGTTTCGAACACGACCGGATGGCTTTGCCGTTCTGCAGCACGGTGCAGGTTCCGCACAGCGCCATGCCGCAGCCGAATTTTGTTCCGGTGAGTCCGAGGATGTCGCGCAGGTACCACAGCAGCGGCATCTCGGGGTCGCCGTCGAAGGTTTGGGCGTTTCCGTTTACCTTGAAATGAATCATAGGGCACTCCCTTGGATTGCGGTGGAGTGGAAGTTACGGCCCTATTCTACCGCTGGAAGACTTCGAGCGGGGGAGGACCCAGACAAACGCGGCACACCGCAAGTTGGCGGGTCGAGAACGGTAAGCGTCCGACCTTAGGCATTCACGCCTTGCGACCCTTGAGACACGCGCTGATTCGCTGCTGCCAGTCGCGCATTTTCGCGGCATATGCCTCTTCGGAAAACGCCGCCACCAGACCCTCGGGGCTCTTTCCAAATGCGGTGATCGTGTAGCTCACGACTACCTTGCTGCGCCCGCCGCTGAGCGCTTCGACCTTCACCACGATGTGTGCAGCATGAGAATGAGGCGCCACCCGCACATACTCGGCCCGGTGCGCTTGCCAATCGGTATCGAGGATGGTCCAGGTGGCCTCCTCGTCGCCCCGGCCCTCCCGGAACACAGTGTCGCGGGCGAATTCGATCTTGCTCGGGAACACCGGCCTGGGATCCCATCCCTGCACCCATTCCCGCTCGCCCTCGGGACTGAAGAACGGAAAAGCGGTATCGGCGTCGCAAGGCAGATCGAAGCTGCCCGTACGGCTCACCTGCTGCGCCGTCCCCGGCGCGAACGCGCCACCTGCCAAGGCGACGAAACAACTTGCCAGCATCATGCTGAACGCGATCATGAGTGTATCCCTCCATGAACTGCGAAACGGCTGGGCAGTTAGCCTTTCTTGCCCACCGCGATCACCCAAGCCGCGGCGGTGTAGATCACAACATTGCCGACGTTGTAGCTACCGTGCAGCAGGTGAACCACGATAGCCAGCGTGAACACGCCGACCAGGAACCACGCGCCCCGGATCGCCGTGGGTGGAATCAGCAGCAGGACACAACCGACGATCTCGCCCCATCCCAGAACCAGGCGCACGAAACCGGGCATGTGCGTTCGCGCAAAGTCGTGGGCAGCGCTGGGCATGACAAAGAGCACGGCCTCAGCCAGAATCACGACGCCCAGCACCCACTGCAAAACGGTTAAGGCAATCTTCGTTCGTTCGGCGCTCATGTGCGCTCCTCTTGTCTGGGTTTATTTCTCCGCGGCCCGCTTGCGCGGAGACCTGGCCTTGATTTCCTTCAGGCGGTGGCTGGCGCTGGAGTCCAGATCGAGTTCGTAGAACTTCTTCAGCTCGCGGATGCGTTCGAGCGACGCCGGGCTGAACGGAGTTTTGCCGTCGAAGGCGTGCAGCACGATGCCTTCGAGCACGTCGCCCAGGGTCATGTCGTGATACTCGGCGAAGGCTTTCAGGACTTTGAGGATTCGTTTCTCGATGCGCACTCCGGTCTGGACGCGCTCGATTTCGAGTTTGGGGTCGTCGGTCATGTGTACCAATGTACCATGGTACCAATAGCACTGCAACTTCAGCGCAGGTGACGACCCGTCAGCGAGTGATAAGGCGATGTCTCGTCATCTATGACGTGCCTCCTCCGCGCCAAAACAAAAAACCCGGCAAGGAATGCCGGGGAAGATTCATCGAATGCATCTCGTATAACCTTACTTGGCTAGCTCAGAGCTGTGACTGGCCACTTCCTGCCATGACCCGCTCTGCCGCGCAAAGGTATCGGTCGTCAGAATCGTTCTGGCGCGGTGACCGCCATGGTACAGGTTATCGTAGGTGCTCGTGTACGTGGCTACCGCGGTGTCGCCGTAGACGCGCACATTGAGATCGGAGATCACTTCGCTATTGGTTTTGTTGTTCTTGCTGTCCTTCATGTCTGCGAGGATCGCCTGCTTTGTTTCCCAGTTTCCCCAACTTGATCCGCCTGTGAAGTTCTCCACGTAGTTCTTCTCGATATATGAGGAGTCTCCGGCAATGTCGGCTTTTACGGAGGCATTCTCCATCTGCGTAATCGCAGCTACGGCTACGGCATCGCTACTGGGGGCGCTGGCTTTCTTGCCAATTGCCCCTATCGTGAATGCTGAGACTGCAAAGACTACTGTGAGAACCACAAGTATGGACTTGGGAAGACGCATGTCAACCTCCTAAAGGTTGTTGTCGCACTAAGAGGGGAGTACTTCAGAAAGACTGACTTAGCTCAGGAGATCTGACGGAGCGGAAGTTAAGATCGCTCAATCCGAACCCTAGTCCTATGCGGTGGGATTGTCAAACCACCGACTTCCGGGTCAGTTTCCCGACGAAAACGCATTTTACGGGGGAACATCCCAAGTCGTGTCCGTAGGCAATCAGAGTTGCCGCAAGCGGCCCCTCCAGATTGGACATGTGCGGGAGTTCAGCGTAATCTTAGAAGTGAGTGAGCGGTTCCTCTCCTCTTTCAGGTTCCCTGAACTAAGTCAGTTCATCTGAAGTACCCCCCTCTTAGTTTGTAGCACCCGGAGGTTCCTAATGATCGCTCCCAAAGCTCCCAAACAACCGAAGCAAAACGCGGTTGTTACCCCGAAAGGCTCTCCCGGCAACGTGACAGTGATGCCAGACGTGCACCCACCACACCACAAGATAAGAGAGCGGGCCTATGAACTGTATGAAAGCCGTGGTCGTAAACCCGGCCAAGACGAACAGGACTGGCTCCGCGCCGAGCAGGAGATCCTCAAACCGTAGCAACAAAGGGACCCCATTCACCGCCCTTCATGGGTTTCAGCGCAGAGGCCGCCTGCGCCTCGCCTTGGAAGCGGCCTAATGCTTGCGGGTCCCCTGGCTACCCGCAAAGCCCATCTCGGTTTTCCACAGTTATGAACACCTTTGACCGGGGTTTTGAGTGTAATGGCCTTCCATGAGAAGGCCGGTCGGAGTCAAGTGGGTTCTTCTTGGTTTTGGTTGGTCACGTTGTTTCTTCCTAGCCGAGCCGCCACTGTCGCCACCCTTCCATCCGCACTCTTGGGGAGCGATGTTCGCT